>CAVGCW010000022.1:0-133755 GCA_963628025.1 Alloprevotella sp.
TGGAGGACGGCACCGCCTACACCTACCTGGTGGACGCCCACTGGTCGCTGGAGCTCAAGAGGACCTACACCTTCGTGAACCTCGCCGACCCGGAGCTTAACATCCAGTGGCCCATCCCGCTGGACCGGGCCACCGTCTCCGAGGCCGACCTCAACCACCCGATGCTCAAGGACGTCGTCCCCATGGCGCCCAAGAGGACGCTCGTCACCGGCTGCAACGGCCAGCTGGGCCGCGCGGTGCGCGCGCTGGCGGAGGAGCGCGGCGTCGCCAAGGACTTCGACTTCTGCGACATCGACACCTTCGACATGTCCGACCCGGCGGCCTACTCCAAGTACGACTGGTCGCTCTACGGCACCGTGATCAACTGCGGCGCCTACACCGCCGTGGACAGGGCCGAGACCCCCGAGGGCCGCGCGGCCGCCTGGAAGGCCAACGCGACCGGCCCCGCCCTGCTCGCGCGCACCTGCGCCGGGCACGGGATCACGCTCGTCCACGTGTCCTCCGACTACGTCTTCGACGGCACCGCCGAGGTGCACGACGAGGAGGAGCCCCTCAGCCCGCTGTCCGTCTACGGCCAGACCAAGGCCGCCGGCGACATCGCCGTGGCCGGGTGCCCGCGCCACTACATCATGCGCAGCTCCTGGGTCATCGGCGAGGGGCACAACTTCGTCAAGACCATGAGGGCGCTCTCCGACCGCGTCGCCGACCCGGAGGACAAGTTGGAGCAGGTCACCGTCGTGGACGACCAGCTGGGACGCCTGACCTTCACGCGCGACATGGCGCAGGCAATCTTCCACGTGCTGGGGAGCCGCGCCCCCTACGGCACCTACGACTGCACCGGTTCCGGCGCCGTCAAGTCCTGGGCCGACATCGCCCGCGCCGTCTTCGAGGCCGCCAACGGCAACGGCGACAGGGTCGTGCCGGTATCGACTGCCGACTACTACGCGAGCGCCGCCGGCCCCGTCGCCCCGCGCCCGGTCCACTCCGCGCTCGACCTGTCCAAGCTCGAGTCGGTCGGGTTCCACATGCCCGACTGGGAGGAAGAGCTGGGGGAGTACCTCAAGACGCTCTAGCCGCTATTAACTTTTCGAGAGCAAAAGCCGCCGCTTGTTAACGGTGGCTTTTCTTGTTGGTGGCTATCTGCGCAGTGGTGCCAATAGTATTCTGCGGAAGATCTACCTCTCGCTTGTCTCGGTGGCGGACTTGCCGGGCTGGTCATCGTAGGCGTATTTGCTGTACACGTTGACCTCCCACTGCTTTTTTTCGACCTTTGCCACAGAATCCAGGATGAATCCGGTTGCAAGGCTCAGACCACAGAGGAACATAAACGATGCAGCAAGCATGGCAGTGGGGAAACGCGGGACCAGGCCGGTCTGAAAGTACTCAACAAAGATAGGAATGCCCAAAACCAGGCCGATAATCGCGAATAGAAGCGCGACGAGGCTGAAGAACTTCAGCGGGCGGTAGTCCTTGAACAGCGTGCCGATCATCGCAACGACTTTAATGCCGTCGCTCACGGTATTGAGCTTGGACTCGGAGCCTTCCGGACGGTCGCGGTACTCGATGGGCACGTCTTTGATGCGCCAGCGGTGGTCGACGGCGTGGATCGAGAGCTCGGTTTCGATCTGGAAGCCCTCGGAAAGCACAGGGAAGGTTTTAACGAACGGACGGCTCATGGCGCGGTAGCCGGTCATGACATCATCGAAGCTGTAGCCATAGATCCACTTGATCATGGCGCGGACCAGATTATTGCCAAAGCCGTGGAAGGCACGCTTGTTCTCCTCGGCGTAGGTGCCGTTGGAAAGGCGATCGCCTACGGTCATGTCGGCCGTGCCGTTAAGGATGGGCTCGCAGAGGGCCTTGGCCGCCTCGGCGGGGTAGGTGTCGTCTCCGTCGACCATCAGGTAGCAATCGGCGTCGATATCGCGAAACATCTGGCGGCACACGTTGCCCTTTCCCTGACGGGGCTCAAAGCGGACTGTGGCGCCGTGCTCGGTGGCAATGCGTGAGGTATCGTCCGACGAGTTGTTGTCATAGACATAGACCGTCGCCTGCGGAAGCTCGCGGTGAAAGTCATCGATGACTTTGCCGATCGTGAGCGCTTCGTTGTAGCAAGGGATGATGACGGCGATGGATTCAGAATTCACTTAATGCTCCTTATACATTCAATCCTAGAAAGTATAGCCGTTTGGGCCTGGCATCCTAAGATGTGGGTTAGTTCTCCAGTTTTGTTGCGTGAATCGTTTGCATGGCCGTCGGGTCTATACTGTTCGTTTGTCAACGATTACGAGTAAAGGAGTTGCATCCGTGTCGGATCAGACAAAGCAACAAGAAACTCGCAGTCTGCCTGCGACGTTTGCTAAGAACGAATTTGAGAAGGACGCGTTTATCCTTCGTCAGCTGGTTACCAAGGATTTTAAGATCAAGTATCGCCGTAGCGTTCTGGGCGTCGCATGGTCGGTGCTCAACCCGCTGCTGATGATGATCGTCATGGCCATCGTGTTCTCGACGATTTTTGGCCAGGGCCGCAATGGCTCAATGACGCCCGAGATGTACCCGCTGTACTTGATCGTGGGTAACGTCACCTTTGCCGTCATGTCCGAGTCCACGAACCAGGCCCTGACGTCGATCGTGGGTGCTGCCCCGCTGCTCAAGAAGGTTAAGGTGCACCGCTGGGTCTTCCCAGTACAGAAGGTGCTCTTCTCGCTGGTCAACTTTGCCTTCTCGCTGGTCGCCGTTGCCATCGTTATGCTGTGGTTCCACGTTATGCCTTCTTGGCACCTGATTCTGCTGCCGGTCTGCCTACTGCTGCTTATGTGCTTCTGCATGGGCCTGGGCATGATGCTCTCCGCCCTCACGGTCTTCTTCCGCGATGTCATGCATCTGTGGAGCGTCGTCATTACGGCGTGGACTTACATCACGCCTATTTTCTGGACGACCGACTTCGTTGCGCAAATGCCGCATCTCGTGCGCATTCTGGTCTATGCGAACCCCATGTATAACTACCTGCAGTTTATGCGCGATATCTTCCTGTTCCAGACTACGCCCTCGCTTATGACGTTTGGTATGTGCGTTGCTTGGGCGGTTCTTGCGCTTGTTATTGGCTATACCGTGTTCCATAAGTCCGAGCGCAAGTTCATCCTCTACATCTAAGGAGTGCTGTGATGACTGAATCTGTTGTTGATTACAGCGAGCAGCCTCTGGCTGTCGAGGTCGACGACGTCACCATGATCTTTAACATGGCGTCCGAGTCGCTGACCAACCTCAAGGAGTACTTCATCAAGCTTGCCAAGCACGAGTTGTTCTTTGAGGAGTTTAGGGCGCTCAAGCATATCTCGTTCGATATTCATCGCGGCGAGGTTGTCGGTCTGGTTGGTACCAATGGCTCCGGCAAGTCCACGATGCTCAAGATCATCGCCGGTGTGCTTGAGCCTAGCGAGGGCAGCGTTAAGGTGCACGGTAACATCGCGCCGCTGATTGAGCTTGGTGCCGGCTTTGACCCCGAGCTGACCGCCCGCGAGAACATCTATCTGAACGGCGCCCTGCTCGGCTATACCAAGGAGTTCATCGACGCAAACTTTGACGGCATTATCGAATTCGCAGAGCTGCAGAACTTTGTCGATATGCCGCTTAAGAACTTCTCCTCGGGCATGGTGGCGCGTATCGCCTTTGCAATCGCGACGATTACTGAGCCCGATATTCTGATCGTTGATGAGACGCTGTCCGTCGGTGATGTGTTCTTCCAGCAGAAGTGTGAGGCCCGCATTCAGCACTTTATCCAGAGCGGTGACGTGACGGTTCTGTTCGTTTCGCACTCCATGGAGCAGGTTGAGCGCATCTGCCAGCGTGCAGTTTGGATTGAGAAGGGTGACCTTCGCATGGACGGCCCGGTCGATGAGGTCTGCAAGGCGTACCGCGAGCAGTTCAACTAGGTTATAATTACTTGCGCCTGACAGGCTTACGCTTGCTTGGGCGTGCGGTTATTTGCTCCATTAGCTCAGTTGGATAGAGCAGGGGACTTCTAATCCCAAGGTCGACGGTTCGAATCCGCCATGGAGCACCATCGTTTATTAAGCCCAGACCGCTTGGTGGTCTGGGCTTTTTTCATTTTGTGTGCTGCGGTTTTGAAGGGTTCGCCATGAGAAGCAAAAGGCTCGACTGGATCGATATTGCAAAAGGGATTGCAATTATTCTGGTCATTGTGGGGCACACCGTCCCAAATCCCTCTCCCTTGAGGCACGCGATCTTCTCGTTTCACATGCCGGTGTTCTTTATTCTTGCCGGGTATACGTTTAGGCCGAAGCGGTGGTGCGAGCGTTCTGCGGACAGGCAAGCCTTGCCGTCTTTGCCTTTCATGCGGTTGACTGGTTTATCCCTTGGCAGGCGATGTCGTTGCTTTTAACGCTGCCAGTACCATGGCTCTTTGCGTCGATTGTGCGCTGCGGGTGCGACATAGGGTTGGCGTACGTGATCAAGAAGGCGTAACAAAAACGGGGAGGACCAACTTGGCCCTCCCCGCTGTATCTAGTCTGCCTTCAGGCACCCGGGCAAGACGTTTGCAACTGCATTCAATGCCTGCGGCCTCAGGTACTGCTCATTGAGCTTTGCCTTTCTGTAGGCGTAGCGAGTGTCTGTCGAGTACTTGATCAATACGTCGGTGAAGAATCGCTCCCAACTTAGGTACTTGCGGCTTTCGATATAGCTCGAAGGATCCTTGAGGATTTTTGGAATGTCGTTACTGGGAATGAGGCCAGATTGCAGAAGTGTCCACTCAAATGATTCCGGGAGGAACAAGCGAACGTTCTTGTAAACGCGCTGTCCGAGCACCTTTTCGATGTAGGGACCAAACGCTGCGCCGTCTCCAATGGCAAGAACGTTTTGCTCGGGGCATTCGTGAATTGTCCGCTTTAGATTTGCTACGCCGGTGGCGGTATAGCAGGGGATCCCGAGCCGGTTGCAAAGAGCGTTGTAGAATTGATAGCCAGATTTGCTATCTTCGACAACTACGGCGTCGGGTACCTCGAATCCAACATTTAGATCCTGATACAGCATACTTGCCGTGTGGTCATATAGCGGCTTGGTCACCGAGTAGAAGCGTCTGTCGCTCTTGCGGCCATTGATTGTTTTACTTGTCGTGTTGACTAACTTCAGGATCTCATCAACGCTGTAGGGGAGCTCGTTGGCATCGCGACGAGATATCAGAACATAATAGTTGGATGATCCGTTGACGGCTTTGGCGAAGTCCTTTGAGTAGATAAACTCGTTGCCCTCATCTAGAAAGACAATTGAATCTTCGATGATCGACAGCTCGCGCTCCCAGCGTCTGCCGGAAAGCGTTTCGCAAGGCACGTTGCAGCTGAGCGTAACGCCGCTTTCCGGTCCTCGGTCGTTGTAGTCGCGAATCATCGAGATGAGCGTCGTTTTGCCCGTGCCGCTGTTGCCGCGTATAAAGGAAATATTGCGCTTAAACGTGAGTGTGTATTTGACCTTTGCACGCTCTACGACAACGGTATGCGTTCCCTTCATTACTCATCAACATCCAAAAAGTCATTCGTGGCACCGACAAACTCCTGCATGTTCCTGACGATGCGGCCGTCGTTATCGATGCGAATCTCAAAACGCTTCCAGGGGAACTTCATGATGTGGTAAAGGGTTACCAGCACATCCTGTTCTTTGCCAATTTTGAGCAGCCAGCGGGCACAATTGTCTCCGCAGGTGGATGCGTTGAACACCATGTTTGGGATATTGCGTACCAGCAGCAGCGTCTTAACGCCGCCGGACAGTTCGAGTGGAGTGATTGAGCCCAGCTGCTTGCTTACGATGTTGTGGGGACCGATGAGCTCTGATCCGTCCACGCTTTTAATAATCTGTGCGGCCATAGGATCTTCGAACCATGAGTCCAAGTATGAGTTCCTAAAATAGGTTTCGGTATCGTAGATGGAACCGGGGTAATCTCCCAGGTGAATGCTCAGCATGTGGGTCTCCAGACGTTGTGTGACTGCAACGATTATATGCCAGTAATAAAATGCCGGCAGCAGCGAGGTCGCTGCTGCCGGCGCTGGCATTATTAGCGTGTGAATCGCGTTGATGGATTTGCTCGCGAGGCTACTTTTCGAGATGCTCCCTCAGCAGCTCCAGCGCGTGAGCGTAGCCCTTCAGGCCCTCACCGGTGATGGTGGCAAAGCAGGCCAGGCGGGCGTAGCTTACCTGTCGGAAGTCCTCGCGCGTCTCGACGGCACTGATGTGGACCTCGACGGCGGGGATGGCGACAGCCTTGAGGGCGTCCAGGATCGCCACGCTCGTGTGCGTGTAAGCCGCCGGGTTGATGACGATGCCGTCGACCTTGCCGTATGCCTCCTGGATCTTGTCGACGATGCTGCCCTCGTGGTTGGACTGGAAGACCTCGACCTCGTCGAAGCCCTGTGCGGCGCCGGCCTCCTTGCAGATCTGGACCAAGCGATCGTAGTTGTCGCTGCCGTAGATGCCCGGCTCGCGAATGCCGAGCATGTTGAGGTTAGGGCCGTTGATGACGAGAGCTTTCATGGTTGCTTCCTTTTTGGTTGGGCGGGCGGTGCAGCGGTGCAGCGGAGTGTAAAACCACCACAAAGGTGCCTGTCCCCCTTGTGGTGGTTTAGAGGGTGTCGAGGAGGGCTCGGGCGGTGTTGGCCGCGCAGTCGCGCGAGACGATGATGTAGTCGGCCCAGGCGCGGTAGCGCGGCATGCGCCGCTCGGCCAGCTTGTCGATACCGTCGCGGGCGGTGATGGGGCGGCCCTTGTGGGCGAGCTCATCGAGCTTACGGTTGAGCATCACAATCTGGCTGTTCTGGTGCAGCAGCGGGTAGTTCTCGTCTCGCGTGACGACGCCGCCGCCGGTGGAAAGCACCAGGCCGCTGCGCTTGGAGATGTCGGCCAGAGCCGCTGTCTCCTGCTCGCGGAAGGCCGGCTCGCCGCGCCCGACGATAAAGTCGGCGCAAGGCATGCCCAGACGCTCCTCGAGCGCACGGTCCAGGTCGATGTGCTCGCGGCCGGTGAGCTGGGCGATCTGCTCGCCCACGCGGGTTTTGCCCGAGCCCGGCATGCCGATCAGGGCGATGTTCTGCTCGCGGTGAGATAGACGCTCCGTCACGTCCAGGATGCGCTCGCGCGGGGTGACCTGGCCGGTATAGCGCTCGACGGCTTGCGCCGCCTGGGCCACAAGCATGAGCAGGCCGCCGATGCAGGGGATGCCGCGACGCTCGGCCTCGATCATGAGTCCCGTTCGGGCGGGGTTGTAGACGATATCGATGACGCCCTCGAGTGCGTCGAGGCCCTCGAGTGTGCAAGGCGCGTCGGGGCAGTGGGGGAACATACCGGCAGGCGTGCAGTTGACGAGCAGCGCGGCGTCGGACTGCTGTGCGATGTTGCCGTAGTTGACCTCGCTCGCGCGTCCCGCGGGAACCACGATCGCGCCCAGGTCGCCCAGCACCATACTTGCCGTGGTGCCGGCGCCGCCGGTGGCTCCGAGCACGAGGACCTTCTTGCCGGCAATCTCCACACCCAGCTCCTCGACCAGGCACTGGAAACCGAAGTAGTCGGTATTGTCGCCGCGCAGGCGGCCATCGGGCAGACGCGTGATCGTGTTTACGTTGCCCATGCGCTCGGCCAGCGGGCTCAGCTCGTCCAGGTATTCCATGACGGCGCGCTTGTAGGGGATGGTCACGTTGGTGCCCTCCCACTCGTCGCCCGTCATAAAGGCCGCGAGGTCTTCGGGCTCGCGCTCAAAACGCACGTACTCAAGCCCCGCGAGCTCCTTGTAGATGGTCGGGGTGTAGCTGTGGCCCAGCACACGGCCCAGTACGCCGTAGGGACGGGTTGTGGCGACGTCAGTCATCTAGAGCACCTCCGTGTAGCTGCCAAAGTAGGTGAAGCTCTCGCACACGTCGTCAATCGAGTCGAGCAGGTCGTCGAGCGCCTTGCTGCCAAAGGGACAGTCCAGATCGAAGTAGAACATAAACTCAAAGTCGTGCCCGGGGATGGGGCGGCTCTCGAGCTTGATGAGGTTGATATTGAGCGCATAGAAGCGCTCGAGCACGCGATAAAGGGCGCCGGGCTCGTTAGCCGTGGTGATCATAAGCGAGGTGCGGTTGGCACCGGGATATACGCGCGGCTCGCGGCTGATGACGACGAAGCGCGTGTAGTTGTTGTCCGAGTCCTGGATATTGGGCTCCAGCACCTCCAGACCGTAGAGCGCCGCGCAACTGCGCGAGGCGATGGCGGCGACGTCGCCTCGCTCGGATTTGGCGACCATCTCGGCCGACATGGCTGTGTTGGGATACTTGGTGGCGTGCAGATCGTGCGCCTCGATAAAGCCGCCGCATTGCGCGATGGCCTGACCGTGGCTATAGACCTCACGAATATCCTGCAGCTTGGTGCCGGGCTTGACGAGCAGGTTGTGGTCGATCTTGAGGCGCAGCGAGCGCACGATGTGGAAGTCGAACTGCGCGAGCAGGTCGTAGACCGCGTTGACCGAGCCGGCGGTGGAGTTTTCGATGGGCAGTACGCCAAACTCGCAGAAGCCGTCACGCACAGCGCGCATGACACCTTCGAAGGTGTCGAAGAACGCGATATCGGGTACGTCGAAGAGCTTGCATGCGGCGATCTGACTGTAGGCGCCCTCAACGCCCTGGCAGGCGACGCTGGCAGCCTGGGGGAAGGGTGCGTTGAAGGCCTCGGCAGTGGCGTGGGCCTTTTGCGAGACCGTGATGCCCTTGAGCTCGTTGATATAGCGCTGCTGCTCGGCCTTGCTCATGCTCATGAGGAGGCGGAACAGCGTGATGGTCTGCGCCTCGTAGCGCTCGGGCGCGCGGCCGGCAAGGTTGTTGAGCTTTGAGCGCTCGCGGGCGGGGTCGAAGACGGCCTTGCCCATCTCGATTTTTGATTTGGCGACCTCGGTGGCAATGTCCATGCGTTCGACAAAACTGTTGAGGAGCGTGGTATCGATGCCATCGATGGTCTGGCGAATGTCAGCAAGGTCCATCGGGACCCCTTTCGTGAATCATTGCCCGGGGTGGGCGGGTTAGCGCTGGGCGGCGTCCTCGAGGAGGGCGTCCCAAATCGCGAGCGCCGCGGCTGCTTCGGCAACGGGGACGGCTCGAGGGACGATGCAGGGATCGTGACGGCCGTGGACCGAGAGCTCGGCATTTTCCATAGCGTCCATGTCTACGGTCTGCTGCTCGCGGCCAATGGAGGGCGTCGGCTTTACGGCCATACGCCACATGACGGGCGCGCCGGTCGAAATACCGCCCAGGATGCCGCCGGCGTTGTTGGATTCAACCTCGATCTCGCCCGACTCTGCATCGATGCGATACGGATCGTTGTTCTCGCTGCCGCGCATGGCGGCCACGGCAAAGCCCATGCCAAACTCCACACCCTTTACGGCGGGAATGCCAAAGGCGATCTGCGCGATGCGATTCTCGATGCCGTCGAACATGGGGTCGCCGATGCCCGCGGGAAGCCCGTAAATGCCGCACTCCACGATGCCGCCGACGCTGTCGAGCTCGTCGCGCGCGGCCAGAATCTCCTCGCGCATGCGGCCGGCTGCGGCGGCGTCAATGCACGGCAGATCGTTCGTAAGGATTGCTTTGCGGTCGGCGTCGCGATAGACCATGTCGTCCATCGGCAGGTCGGAGATGCCGCCGATCTGCGCGACGTGCGCCATGACCTGAATGCCGCGGGCCTCAAGTGCCTGCAGCGCAATGCCGCCGGCGATGCACAAGGGTGCCGTTAGGCGGCCGGAGAAGTGCCCACCGCCCGCGACGTCGTGCATGTTGTGGTACTTCAAACGCGCAGGGAAGTCCGCATGTCCGGGACGGGGCTTGCGGCGCAGCTCGGAGTAATCATTGGAGCGTGTGTTGGTGTTCTCGATAATTGCGGCAATGGGCGCGCCGGTGGTATGTCCATCGACAACACCGGCGATGATGTGGGCTGCGTCAGCCTCGCGTCGTTTGGTCGCGGTCTCGTCGCGTCCGGGGGCGCGACGGTCGAGGAAGGCCTGCAGCTCCTCCTGGTCCACGGCGATGCCCGCCGGGATGCCATCGAGCGAGCAGCCGATAGCGGGGGAGTGCGACTGGCCGAAGATGCTTAAGTGCAAGACGTTGCCAAAGGTCGAGGACATGCTATTCCTCCTCGAGCGTGACCTTGCCGCCCAGCAGGCGGTAGTGGTCGAAGAAATCGGGATAGGACTTGTTGACGGCCTCGGCGCCGTGGATCACGACCTCGCCGGTGGCGCGGCTCGCGGCGATGGCGGCCATCATGGCGATGCGGTGGTCGTTGTGCGAATCGACCTCACCGCCGGTGAAGGCATCGACACCCTTGATGATGAGGTCGTCGCCGGCAATACGCACCTGCGCGCCCAGCGCGGTGAGCTCGCGGGTGGTGGTGACCAGGCGGTCGGATTCCTTGATGCGCAGACGGGCGCAATCGCGGATAAAGGTGCGGCCCTGTGCCAGCGAGGCCACGGCCGAGATAACGGGCACCAGGTCGGGAATGTCGTGGGCGCTCATCTCAAAGCCGGCGAGCTTGTCGGACTGCACGGTGGCGGCGTTGGTGGAGCGCACGATGCGGGCGCCAAAGCGCGAAAGCGCGGCAAGCACGTTGCGGTCGCCCTGTGCGGAGCTCAGCGACACGCCCTCGACGGTGATGGGGTCGGTGCCGATGGCGCCGGCACACAGCCAAAAGGCAGCGTTGGACCAGTCACCCTCGACGGCCACGTTGCCGGGCGTGCGGTACGAGCCGCTGCTCACGCGGAAGTTCGTGATCTCGGGCTGGCCGTCCCTGGCGGGAATACGCTCGACGTTGACTTCGACGCCAAAGGCTTTCATGGCCTGGATCGTCAGGTTGATGTAGGGGCGGCTCTCAATGAGGCCGGTCACCTGCACGCAGGAGGGCTGGGCGAGCAACGGGGCTGCCAGCAGCAGGCCCGAGATGTACTGCGAGCTTACGTTGCCCGGCAGCACAAAGGTGCCCGGGCGCATGCGGCCGCTCGTCTTGAGCGGAAAACCGCCCAGACCCTGCAGGTCGCAGCCGGCGGCAATGATCTCATCGGAGAGCGGGGAGAGCGGGCGGGCGCCCAGGCGTCCCTGGCCCACAAAAGTTGCTTCTGCGCCCAGCGCGCAGGCGACGGGCAACATAAAGCGGAGCGTGGAGCCGCTTTCGCCGCAGTCAAGCGTTCCGCCGGCAAGTGCCTTGAGCAGGCCAAACTCAATACTCTTCATAGTGGGATGGACCTGGAAGCCATCCTCGACGGTCTCGATGCGAGCGCCCAGTGCCGTAAGGCAACGCACCGTAGCCTCGATGTCGGCGCAGGTGGTGTTGCAGGTAACGTGCGTCTCGCCGTTGGCAAGCGCGGCGCAGATGATCAGGCGATGCGCCATCGACTTGGACGCGATGGCGGGAACGGTGCCCTTAAGCGGGGACGGGGTGATGCGGGCTAGCATGCGAATGCGTCTCCCTTCTGGCCGAGGCCCTCGGCAATGAGTTCATGGAAAGTGGAAAGCGGCGTGCGGTCGATGCTGCAGCGGCCGATGCCGTGCGGAATCACCAGGTCGATGGTGTCGCCCGCGCGCTTCTTGTCGTGGAGCGCCTCGGCAAAAACGGCATCGGCATCTAGGTCGCAGCGGGTCTTGAGGCCATGGCGGGCGCAGAGCTCCTCGATACGACCGGGCAGTGCAGCATCGCAAATGCCGTGCAGAGCCGCGGCGCGCGTGATGATGCCCATGCCGATCGACACGCAGTTGCCGTGTCCGAGCTCAAAGTGCTCGCAGGCCTCGACGGCGTGTCCGGCGCTGTGTCCAAAGTTGAGGAGCTTGCGCTGGTTGGTCTCGCGCTCGTCGGCAACGACCACGGCGCGCTTGATGTCGATATTGCGGGCGATGATGAGCGCTACGCGGGCCACATCGCGGTTGAGCAGCTCCAGCGTGAGCGGGGTCTTCTCCAGCTCGGCGAAAAGCTCCGGGTCGGCGATCACGGCGTGCTTGATGACCTCGCCGCAGCCGTCGGCGAACTGCTCGGGCGTGAGGGTGGCTAGGCACCCCACGTCGGCGATAACCACGCTCGGCTGCCAAAAGGCGCCGGCCAAGTTCTTGCCGGCAGCCAGGTCGATGGCGGTCTTGCCGCCCACCGACGAATCCACCATAGCGAGCAGGCTCGTCGGGATCTGCACAAACTTGCAGCCGCGCATGTAGGTGGCGGCCACAAAGCCCGCCACGTCGCCCACGACGCCGCCGCCGAGTGCCACGATCACATCGGAGCGCGAAAGCTCGTGTTCGGCCACAAACTCCAAAATGGCAACATAGGTTTCGGCGCGCTTATGGGCCTCGCCGGCCTCGAAGGTGCAGATGCTCACTTCGTAGCCTGACGCCTCCAGGCTCTGCTTAACGGGCATCTGGTAGAGCGGGCCCACGTTGGTGTCCGTCACGATGACGGCCTTGGTGCCGCCGGCAGTGGCGCGCACGAGCGGTCCCGCCTGCTCCAGCAAAAACGTGCCAACATGCACCCGGTAGGGGCGTGCAGTGTCGATATCGATGGTAATCGCCATAAGCTTCGGTCCTTTCGACCTGGCGTGATAGGTGGTCTAGTGGGAGGCCTCGTCGTCGAGTGCGCGCTTAATGCGGTCGCCCTCGGCAAGGAGATTCTCCAGATAGCGCTGGTCGCGGTCCTTAAGGGCGCGGCTGTAGGTGCCAAGCGAGTCGATCAGATGGTCGATCTCGAAGGCAAGCGCGTCGGCGTCGTCGATCATGAGCTCGGACCACATTTGCGGGTTGAGGTGCGCCACGCGGGTGAGATCGCGGTAGCTGCCGGCCGAAAAGCCGTGGTGGACCTGGGCAGTGGGGCTTTTGACGTAGGCGTTGGATACCACGTGCGCAAGCTGGCTCGTGAAGGCGATGACGCGGTCGTGCTCTGCGGCGCTGGTCACGCTGAACTTGCCAAAGCCCAAGGGGCGCACCATCTCGCGTACCTGGCCCAAAAGCTCCAGCTTGAGCGCATCGTCCACCGCGGGCGGCACGAGCACGAGTGGCGCACCCTGGAACAGGTCCGCGCGGGAGTGCGCATAGCCCGAGTACTGCGTGCCCGCCATGGGGTGCGCGCCCACAAAGTAAAAGCCGTGCTCGCGGGCAAGCTCAAAGGCGCGCTCGCACACGATGCCCTTGACGCCCACCGTGTCGATCACCACGGGGCCCATGATAGCCTCGGTGTCGGTGGCGTCGGCGAGTGCCTGGGCATGCGCCTCGAGCCACTCGATGCAGGCTTCGGGGTAGCAAGCCAGGACGATGATGTCGCACTCGCCGAGCGTCTCGTCGTTGAGCTCGCCGGCGACGGTACCCATGCTGGCGGCCGTCATGACGTCATCGTCGGGGTCCCAGGCCAGCACGCGGACGCCCGCCTGCGCATAGCCGCGCGCAAAGCTGCCGCCGATGAGGCCCAGGCCGACGATGCCGGCGCACTTGGGGCCGCCCTGGTTAACGCGCGCGTTTCTCACCGTACCCATGGCCTACTCCTGAACGGTCTCTTGGCAGACGACCTCGCGGATGGCTCGGATGCGGCGCATGGTGTCGTCGAACTGATCGGGGGTGAGGGCCTGGGCGCCGTCGGACCAGGCGCGGCTCGGCTCGTCGTGGACCTCGATCTCCAGGCCGTTGGCACCGCAGGCGGTCGCGGCGAGCGCCATGGGCTCAACGTAGCGGGTGTAGCCGGTGGCGTGGCTGGGGTCGGCGACGACGGGCAGGTGCGACAGGTGGTGCAGCACCGGCACGGCGTTGAGGTCGAAGGTGTTGCGGGTGCGGGTCTCGAAGGTGCGGATGCCGCGCTCGCACAGGATGACGTTGTCGTTGCCCTCGCTCATGATGTACTCGGCTGCCATAAGCAGCTCGTCGATCGTGCCGGACATGCCGCGCTTAAGCAAGATCGGAGTCTGGGTCTTGCCGACCTCCTTGAGCAGGGGGAAGTTCTGGGCGTTGCGGGCGCCGATCTGCATGACGTCAATCTTCTTGTCCAGGAAGACCTGCACGTCGCGTGGGTCCATGATTTCGGTGACGATCGGCATATCGAGCTCGGCAGACGCCTCGCACAGCAGGTCGAGGCCGGCGGGGCCCATGCCCTGGTAGGCGTAGGGAGAGGTGCGGGGCTTGTAGGCACCGCCGCGCAGCATCGTGGCGCCGGCGGCCTTCACGCGGCGGGCGATGCGGATGAGGTTCTCGCCCTCGACTGAGCACGGGCCGGCGATGACCTGGAACTGATCGCCGCCGATCTTGACGCCGTGGCCGCAGTCGATGACGGAGTCCTCGGGGTGGAACTTGCGGTTGGCGCGCTTGAACGGCTCGGAGACGCGCTGTACGCGCTCGACGACATCCATGGACTCGAGCAGGAACGGGTCGATCTTGGTCGTATCGCCCACCAGGCCGATGATCGTCTCGTTCTCGCCGCGCGAGACATCGGTCTTCAGACCCTTTTTCTCAATCCAGCTGACGATATGGCTGACGGCCTCGTCGCTGGCGCTCTGCTTTAAAATTGCAATCATGGTGTGCCTCTCACCTCGATGGATAACTTTTGCAAAAACGGCCCGCATCGCGAGCCGTGTATATATGGTGCATGAGAGTTTATACTATCTGGCTCGCTTTTGCCTTCTAAAGTGGGCCGTTGCACCGCGTCTTCCTCGGAATTGCAAAGCTTTTTCTTTTATTTTGATAGCCCGTGGTGCACTTGGGTATAATGCCAAACGTTGGCCCTATTAGCTCAGGGGATTAGAGCGTCTGCCTCCGGAGCAGAAGGCCGTTGGTTCGAATCCAACATGGGGCACCATCGAACGTAAGACCGTCCGAACCTCGCATGGTCCGGGCGGTTTTTCTTATACCGACGCAACGTGATGGGACGTGGTATGGCAGCAACGGATATCGAGCGCGGACTCTCGACCGCCGAGGTCGAGGAGCGCATCGCCGCCGGTAAGATCAACCGCAACATGGAGCTCAAGACCAAGTCGGTCAAAGAGCTCATCATCGAGAACCTCTGCACGCTGTTCAATTTGATCAACGTGATCTTGGCGTTCCTGGTCATTTTGACCGGTTCGTTTAAGAATCTGACGTTCCTGTTCGTGGTGTTCCTCAATACCGCCATTGGCGTCATTCAGTCCATGCGTTCCAAGAAGATGGTCGATAAGCTCACGCTGCTGACCTCCAAGAAGGCCATCGCGGTGCGCGACGGTGCCGAGGTGGAGCTCGACCTGGACCAGATCGTGCTCGACGACATCATTCGCCTGGGGCGCGGCGACCAGATTCCCGCTGACGCCGTGGTGGTTTCGGGCGAGGCGCTCGTGAACGAGAGCTTGCTGACGGGCGAGAGCGACCTTATTAAGAAGCAGCCTGGTTCCGAGCTCATGAGCGGCAGCTTTATCGACTCGGGCCTGCTGCGCGCCCGCGTGATTCATGTCGGCGCCGACAACTACGTGGCCAAAATTAATAACGAGGCCAAGTACGTCAAAAAGGTCAATTCCGAGATCATGAACGCGCTTAACGCCATCGTGCGCTTTGCGAGCATCATCATGATCCCGCTCGGTTTGGCGTTGTTTGCCTCGAGTGTGAGCGAGCTGTGGGATGCCGCGGGTACCCCGGGCGATAGCGCGCTTTCGTGGTGCTTCTCCGAGCTGTTAGCTGGTCATGTGCCTTCGTCGGCGCTGCTGTCCACGGTGGGCGCCCTGCTGGGCATGATCCCGCAAGGCCTGGTACTGCTGACCTCGTCGGTGCTCGCCATCGCCACGGTGCGCCTGGCCCGCCGCAAGGTGCTCGCGCAGCAGCTTTACTGCATCGAGACGCTCGCTCGCGTCGACGTGCTGTGCCTGGACAAGACGGGCACCATCACGTCGGGCCGCATGGAGGTCGAGGGCACGTATCCGCTGCCGGTTGAGGGCGTGAGCCTAGGCGCCGGCTCGGATGAGGCAGCTGTTCCCGTCGATACCACGGTGCTCGATTTTGCGCTGGCTAACGTGGCGCGTGCGACTTCGGCCGATGCCAACGAGACCTGCCAGGCGCTGCTCAACTATTACGCCGATCGTCCGGTCGAGGTGTCTGAGCCGCTGTCGGTCATTCCGTTCTCGTCCTCCAAAAAGTGGAGCGGCGCGTCGTTTGCGCAGGGCTCCTATGTGATGGGTGCGGCGCAGTTTGTGCTCTCTGATCGTGTGTTTTCGCAGGTCGAGAACCGTGTCGCTGAGCTTGCCGATACCTGCCGCGTGCTCGTGGTGGCGCGCGTTGACGGCTTTACGCCCGATGGCGATATGGTGGGCGAGGCCGAGCCCGTGGGCTTTGTGACCATCCGCGACGAGATTCGTACCTCGGCGGCCGAGACCATCGGCTACTTTAACGAGCAGGGCGTGACCCTCAACGTGATCAGTGGCGACGACCCGCGTACGGTGTCGTCGATCGCGCGCGTGGTGGGCGTGCCGGGGGCGGACGCTTATGTGGACGCCACGACGCTCGATACGCCGGCCAAGCTCGATGCCGCAGTGGACCGCTACCATGTCTTTGGTCGTGTGACCCCGCAGCAGAAGCGCGAGCTCGTGCAGGCGCTCAAGCGCCGCGAGCACACCGTGGCCATGACGGGCGACGGCGTCAACGACGTGCTGGCGCTCAAGGAGGCCGACTGCTCCGTGGCCATGGCGGCCGGCTCCGATGCCGCGCGCAACGTGGCCGAGATCGTACTCGTCGACAACGATTTTGCCTCGATGCCCGCCGTGGTGGCCGAGGGCCGTCGCTCCATCAACAACCTGCAGCGTTCGGCCTCGCTGTTCCTGACCAAGACGCTGTTCTCGATGGGCCTGGCGGCGCTGTGCATCGCGCTGCCGCCGTACCCCTTCGAGCCCATCCAGATGACGCTCATTAACTTCTTCTGCATCGGCGCGCCGGGCTTTGTGTTGGGCCTGGAGCCCAACAATGCTCGCGTGAAGGGTGCGTTTTTGACCAACGTGCTCAAGCGTGCACTGCCGGCGTCGATTGCGGTCATTTTGGCTGCGGCACTCGATATCTTTGTGGCGCGCGTGTTTGGCTTTAGCCAGCTCACGCTGTCTACGATGTGTCTGCTTACGTCGTGCGCGGCGAGCGTCAGCCTGATTTGGCGCATCTCGCAGCCTCTCACGCCCTTACGTGTGATGCTCTTTGTGTTTGTAGTCGCCGGCATCTTGGTGGGCGTTATCGGATTCCCGGAGCTGCTGTCTATTGCCAACCTGTCGATGGGTCAGATGGTTATCTTGGCTGTCATCGTGGTCTTTACCTGCTCGGTGTTTTTTAAGCTCGCCACGATGATGGATTCGCTCAAGCCGCGTCGTCGTCATGCCGCAACTGGTTTTGGCCGTGGTGTGCGCGTCCACCTGGGTCGCGGTGGCGGCAAGGTGAGCTCGACGGGTTCGACGGCCGAGCGTTTTGCCAAGCGCGTCGCCGCCGACATGGCGCAGCGCCGCGAAGATCGCACCGCTCGCGAGGCCGAGGCCCGTGCACTCGAGGGCGTGGCCCAGGCCCAGCCCAAGAAAAGGAAGAGTACCGGACCCAAACGCTCTCGCGTGACCAAGTCCGCCCAAGGCATCAAAGTCTCGATGCCAAGCAAAAAGAAGAAGTAACTACGCGCCCTGGCGATGTTGAATTGGTGCCTTGCTCCTGTGGGGCCGTGGCGATGTTATGCTCTAACCTCGATTGTTTGAATTGCTTCGAAAAGAGGATGCCGTGATCTGCCCGCATTGCCTTAAGACTATCGAGGACGGCGCCTCGTTCTGCCCCTATTGCAACGCCTATGTGGGTCCGGGCGACGGTCCCGAGCACACCGAGTTCGTGTTCTGTGAGGGCTGCGGTGCCCGTCTTTCTCCGCATGATCGTACGTGCCCCAAATGCGGACGCCCCGCTCCAGGTATCCTCTCCGAGGACGCGGCCGCATCCGACCTGGCAGCGGGCCGCACGGCGGGCTTTCCGCGCCTAACGCAAGAGCAGATCGATACCGAGGTGCCTCATGCGCCGGCCTCTGCCGCTGCGGTGCTTTCGGACGCCGCCGACCCCAATGAGACCTGCGTGCTGCCGGCTTTCGATAAGGATTTCGGTATCCCCAAGGTCGATATTCCCACGCCCGTTTCCCTGCATGACGAAGCCCAAAAACCTAAGCGCAAGGTGCATCCCGACGAGGACGCCTATCACAAGCACAAGCGCCATATCCCCAAGCCGCTCATTATCATCGCGGTCCTTGCCGTCGTGTGCGGCGGTGCCTATTGGTTCGTGACGACCGATCCCATGGGTGTCATGCCCGGCTTCTATGACCAGTTTGGCCAGGCCGCGCAGACGACCTTCCCCACGCGCCAAAAGGGCGAGGCGACTGAGGACGATACCAAGCAGGACGATTCTGCCGAGGTGGTCCAGGAAGAAACCGTGCTGACCGATGATCAGCTCTATACCAGGCTCGACGGTCTGTATCAGACCATCGTGTCCTACGGCGACGAGGACCAGATCGGCGAGGTCATCGATTCCTTTAACAACGGTTATCTCCGAACGCCGCTGTCCACCCGTCAGGAGCTGTCGCAGAGTGCCTACGCCCTGCGCGACCAGATCAAAAAGACGCAAGATGAGCTCAACAACCTTAAGTATCAGGACGATACGGTCTATGCGGACGACATCGCCCACTTAAAGCAGCTTGCCGAGTGGATGTACGAGCGTGTCGACGTGATCTGCCAGAGCTGGGATATCTCGCTGGCCATTCCCGATGGCGAGTCGATGAGTTCCCACCAAAGCGAGATCCTGGCGCCCATCGCGCAGGGCGGCAACAGCGCGCTGAACCAGTACGACGCCAACGTGGGCTCCTGGAAGCCGCAGCAGCGTTCCTAAAATTAGTTCGCCATAGTCGGCATAACCTACGTGCGCAATTGATGTAAGCGCATGCTTATTGCTACAATTCGTACAAATATGCTTTAAACGCACGAGGAAGGAACCACATGTTTGGTTTTAAGAAAGAGCTCTACACGCCCGAGTATCAGCTTGCCGGCGACGAGTGCGCCGTTATCGAGACGTCGAAGGGTACCATCAAGGTCAAGTTTGACGGCGAGGGCGCTCCCATTCATGTCGCGAACTTCTGCGAGCTTTCCACGATGGGTTTCTATGATGGCCTTAAGTTCCATCGCTATGTGCCCGGCTTTGTCATTCAGGGTGGCGACCCCAATACCCGCGACATGTCCGGCGCCGACGTCGCTGCCGGCCTTGAGGGCCCCGACGGCATGCCCGGTACCGGTGGCCCCGGCTACTGCATCAAGGGCGAGTTTGCCACCAATCCGCGTAACAGCCATGTCGATGGCGCCCTTGCCATGGCACGCTCCATGGACCCCGATTCCGCGGGTTCGCAGTTCTACTTCTGCCTGGGCGCCCAGCATAACCTCGATTCCGGTTACACCGTCTTTGGTACCACGGTCGAGGGTCTCGATGTGATTTCGCAGCTGCGTGCCGGCGACGAGATCGTCCATGTCGAGATCGTTCACGAGTAAAGGGGACTTCCTTGAATAGCCAGCTGATCCAGCAGGGCCGCGCCGCTTACCGCGCGGGTGATTTTTCCGCTGCAGCCCAGATGCTTGGGGCGGCAAAAACTCCCGATGAGATTATGGGCGAGGCCGATCACCTTCGTGGTAACGCCTTGATGCACCTGGGCATGTATGCCGAGGCCGCCGAGGCCTATGCCGCCGCCCTCAACGACGGCACCTATGGCAAGCGCGGCGCGCTGCTCACCAACCGCGGCAAGGCACTCGCCGCCGTGGGCGACTACACGACGGCCGCCCAGGCGTTTTCTGCCGCTACGCAGGACGCTTCCTATGCCACGCCGTTCAAGGCCTATCTGGGCCTGGGTAACGCGCTGTTCCAGTCGGGCGACTATGCCAGCGCGGGTACTGCCTTCCGTCAGGCTGCCATCGACGGCGCTAATCCGGCTCCTGCCGCCGCACTCGGCGAGCTCGGTCGTTGCTTCATTAAGCTCGGCCGTCCGGCGGATGCCGTGGAGACCTACCGCACGGCTATCGACTTTGCCGGCCCCCGCGACGACACGCGTGCGCTCAACGCCGGCATGGGTCAGGCGCTTTCTGCCGCCGGCCGTCCCTCCGACGCACTCGACGCCTTTAACGCCGCTACTGCCGATGGCATCTACCAGCTCACCTCCGAGCAGGCCGATGAGCTTGCCCGCGTGCACGATTCGCTTGCCGCGCTGTCTGCCCAGACGGCTATGGCCACGGCTCCGGCGCCCGCGATGGACGCTCCTGCCGTCGATCCGCTCGATCCTACGGGCGCGACCGGCCAGTTTATGCCCGATCCCTCGGATACCGGCTTCTTTACGCTGTCCGAGTCCGAGATGGTTCAGCAGGACCGTCAGGATCGTAAGCAGGCCAAGGTCCGTCGTCGTCATCGCCACACGGGTCTCAAAGTCTTCATCGTGCTGCTTCTGCTCATTTTGATTGCTGCGGGCGGTCTGGGCTTTGCCTACACGCGCGGCTTTGGCTTCCCGTCCCAGGAGTCTGTCGTTACCGATCTCTTCCAGGCTGCCGGCGACGGTGACACCGCAAAGGCCGAGTCTTGCCTGGCCTCGAGCCTGTCCGAGGACGCCAAGTCGATGATCATCTCCTCGATTCCGCAGGGTGCCACCGTGTCTGTCGAGGGCATGGATCAGTCCATGACCGAGACGACCGCCAAGGTTAAGGCTTCGCTGTCCAAGGGCGGCGAGCAGGAGTACACCGTCAAATTCGTGCGCTCCGATAACCATATCGGCTGGGCCGTTTCCTCGCTCGATATGGATTTCTCGGCTGCTGACAACCAGTAGTGACCTTATGAGATTTAGCTTTGCCCGGCGCTTCACCGCAAGTGAGGTGCCGGGCTTGCGCTAGTATGATGAGCTAGTAGTTTTCCAGCAATCATCCAACACATCAGGAGTTGCGTTGTTTTCTTTGATGGATATGTTCTTCGGTAGCTATGCGGGCGATCTTGCCATCGACCTCGGCACCGCAAATACGCTTGTCTCCGTGCGCGGCAAGGGCATCGTCATTCGCGAGCCCTCTGTTGTCGCCATCGACAAGAACGACGAGCGCATCCTGGCGGTCGGTATCGAGGCAAAGCGCATGCTCGGCCGTACGCCCGGCAACATCGTGGCCGTTCGTCCCCTGAAGGACGGCGTCATCGCCGACTTCGATGTTACCGAGGCCATGCTTCGCTACTTTATCGACAAGGCGTCCGAGAAGCGCTATCCGTGGACCCCGCGTCCGCGCGTTGTCGTCTGCGTTCCCTCCGGCGTCACGTCGGTCGAGAAGCGTGCCGTATTTGAGGCCACGATCCAGGCTGGCGCTCGCCAGGCCTACCTGATCGAAGAGCCCATGGCTGCCGCTATCGGCGCCGATCTGCCCGTCGAGGAACCCACCGGCTCCATGGTCATCGACATCGGCGGCGGTACCACCGAGGTCGCTGTTATCGCTATGGGCGGCATCGTCGTCTCGCAGTCCATCCGTATTGCCGGCGACGAGTTCGATCAGGCTATCCTCACGCACGTTCGAGATGCCTACAACCTGGCCATCGGCGAGCGTACGGCAGAGGACATCAAGATCAAGGTCGGTTCCGCCGTGCCGCTCAAGGACGAGCTCGACGTCGAGGTCAACGGCCGCGACGTGATCACCGGTCTGCCCAAGACCGTACGCATCGAGAGCGAGGAGATTCGTCGCGCACTCAACAAGCCGCTCGACGAGATGGCCAAGGCCGTCAAGGACGCACTCGATGCCACGCCGCCCGATCTTGCCTCGGACCTTATGTACTATGGCATATTGCTGACCGGTGGCGGCGCGCTGCTGCGCGGTCTCGACGTGCGCCTGCGCGATGAGACCGGCGTTTCGGTCAACGTCAGCCCCACGGCGCTCGATAACGTCGTTAACGGCTGTGCCCGCGTGCTCGAGGCCAATGCGTTTGATGGCGGCTTCGTCCAGACCAATGCTTAATTTCCAAAAGGTGGATTCCATTTGGCACGATCTTCGGGTTTCTCCACAAATCTGAATACCAAGCGACAATCAACGGGTATGCGCCCGTTGATTGTTTTCAGCCTGATTTCGGTGTTGCTGCTCACGTTTTACATCCGCGAGGGCGAGGCAGGACCGATTCATGCCGTGCGTTCGGGCGTAACGACGATTACCTCGCCGGTGCGCTTTGTGGGCTCGGCTGTGGCGGCTCCCTTCAATGCGATTGGCAACGTGTTCTCTAACCTTACGGCGTCGCAGGACACGCTTGACGAGCTTAAGAAGCAAAACGAGGAACTGACCTCTAAGGTCGCCGAACTCTCCGAGGCTCAAAAGACTGCCGAGCGCCTGGAGGGCCTGGTCGGGCTGCAATCGACCTACAACCTCAAATCGACCGCAGCTCGTATCGTTGGTGCCTCCGGCGATGCCTGGACCTCGACCGTTACCATCGACAAGGGCTCTGCCGACGGCCTTACCATCAACATGCCCGTGACGAGTTCTGCCGGTGTTATCGGCCAGATTATCGAGGTATCGGCCAAAACGTCGACCGTGCGCCTGATTGGCGACGAGAACTCGGGTGTGTCCGCCATGGTGCAGGACACGCGCGCCCAGGGCATGCTGCAGGGTCAGGCTGACGGCACGCTGCGTCTTGAGTACGTGAGCGTCGACTCCGATGTTAAGGTTGGCGACATCATCGTGACCTCGGGCATCGGTGGCGTGTTCCCCAAGGGTCTACCGCTTGGCACCGTCTCGTCGGTTGAGAAATCGGCAAACGATGTGTACTACACCATTGTGGTGCGCGCTCAGACCACGGCCGAGAACAACGAGGAAGTGCTGGTCATTACCTCGCTGACCGACGAACAGTCGGCCTCGGATGAGGACGTGAGCACCGCTAATAGCGCGCCGCAGGGAACGTCGCGCGATGCTGCGACCAAGACGAAGGACGAGAGTTCGGATGACAGTTCCGACACGTCCGAGACGACCGATTCCGGCTCGAGCGAATAGGGGGCATGTCCATGGATCTACACGAGCAGGGGATGAGCTCCCGTACGTTTGTGATCGCCGCCATCGTGTGCGTGCTGCTGCAGGCAGGCCTGGCACCGCAGATCTCCATTGCGGGCGGTCGCGTCAACTTCATGATTATCCTGGTGTGCCTAAGCGTGTTCTCGGGCGACCCGACCCGTGCCGTCGTGTGCGGTTTTTGCAGCGGCTTGTTTTATGACCTGTCCGCTGCCGTGCCGGTGGGCGTTATGTCGCTCCTGCTGACCGTGGGTTCTTTTGCCCTGGTGCACAGCGCCGTCGGTCAGACGGGCGGTGCCCCGAGTGCACGCGGCGTCACTGTGGGCGCCTTCGCGCTCGTCATTAATGTGATCTACAGCATCATCTTGCTGTTTATGGGTTTGGAGACGAGCTTTGTCGTGGCGATCTTCGGCCATGCGCTGCCGTCCTCGATCCTGACGGGTCTGATTGCCATTCCGTTTTTGATGTCCGGCGTCGTGCCGCAGTCCGGCTATGGATTCTCCGCACGTGGCGGACGCCAGACGGGTATGCGCTTTAAGCCCAAGACCCGCAAGCTCAAATAGGGGAGGCCCGTAGATGTCTTCCCAGTTGACGGTTATTATCGCCGGTATCGTGCTGGTTGTGGCCATCGTGGTCGCGCTGGTCATCATGCGTCGTGGCGATTCCCGTTTCACCTACGATACGCAGCATGGAACGGCCCCGCGCGCCACCGAGGGCGAGGGCAATACCGCGGCGACCGCCTTTAAGGGCCGCTTTTCCATCCTCACCACGGGTGTGGGCGCGATGTTTGCGGCGCTCGCCGTCAAGCTGTGGGGCATGCAGATGGTCTCGTCGGACTATTACGAGAAGCAGGCCAATAGTAATCAGACTCGCACCGTTACCACACCCGCTGTGCGCGGCCGCATCCTCGACCGCAATGGCGTGGCACTTGTCCAGAACCGTCCTTCACTTGCTGTCGTGGCCTACCGCGACCTTGCCGAGGATGAGGTTCTGGTTCGCCATCTTGCCAACGTGCTTGGAATGCCTTACGTGGCGGTCCTTCGCAATATTCAGGACAATACAGAGGGCGCTCAGAGCCTGCATACTATCGCGACGGACGTCCGTCGCTCCACGGTTGCCTATATTCAGGAGCATGCCGGCGAGTTCCCGGGCGTCAAGATTGCCGAGCGTACCGAGCGCCAGTATCCATATGGCGAGACGGCATGCCATATTTTGGGCTATACCGGCACCATTACCTCCGAGCAGCTCGAGGCCCAGAATAAGAAAACCTCTGGCGATGATGATGCTTCTGCTGGCAAGATTACGTACCAGTCGGGCGATATCGTGGGCCAGGCGGGCGTTGAGAGCTACTACGAAAACCTGCTGCAGGGCATTCGTGGCGAGCAGACCGTCAAGGTCGATGCCTCGGGCAATGTAACCGGTCAGGCCGGCGCCGTGCCCGCGAAGGCCGGCTCCGACATTAAGCTCACGCTCGACCTTAAGATCCAACAGGCCTGTGAGACGGCACTGGCGAGCGCTATCGAGCTTGCCAAGACCACTGGCTACAGCAATGCCGGCAACGGCGCCGTGGTGTGTCTCGATCCCAACAATGGCGAGATTCTGGGCATGGCGAGCGAGCCCAAGTTCGATCCGTCCGTCTTTATCGGCGGCGTCTCAAATGACGTGTGGACCGAGCTCAATGATGACAAGGGTTCGCACCCGCTGCTCAACCGCGCCATTAGCGGACAGTATATGTCGGCCTCGACCATCAAGCCGCTCTCGGCGCTGGCCGGTCTTGAGTTTGGAACCTACACGTCGGGGCAGACGACCAACTGCACGGGTTATTGGACTGGTCTGGGCAAGTCGTGGGGCAAGTACTGCTGGCTGCATTCCGGCCACGGCACCATGACGCTGCAGTCGGGTATCGCCAACTCGTGCGACCCCGTCTTCTACGACATGGGCAAGGCGTTCTTCTATGACGAGCAACATCCCGAGGGCCTACAGGAGGTCTTTCGTCGCTGGGGTCTAGGCAAGACCTGCGGTATCGATCTGCCGAGTGAGGGCGCGGGTCGTATTCCCGATGCCGAGTGGAAAGAGTCGTACTTCACCGACGCATCTGCCGAGGACCGCAAGTGGAATGCCGGCGATATGACCAACATTGCTATCGGCCAGGGCGACATCCTGGTGACGCCCCTGCAGATGGCGTGCGCCTATATGGGTCTTGCCAACGGCGGTAAACAGTACGTGCCTCACGTGTTTTTATCTGCCGTGTCGCGCGATGGCGACGGCGATGCCTATAAGTACAATGGCAAGGGCAAGAAGAAGCGCCTGGAGGCCAAGATCAACAGCGATTCGGATTTGGCTCTAGTTCGCAACGGCATGCACGACGTGATTTACACGGCATCGACGTCCCTGGCGGCGCACTTTGGCACCCTGACGCCGCAGGTATACGGCAAGTCGGGCACGGGCGAGAAAAGTGGCGAGGACGAATACGCGTGGTTCTGCGCCTATGCACCGGCCGATGATCCCAAGTATGTCATCGCTACTGTCCTGGAGCAGGGCGGCGGCGGCTCAGATACCGCGATGCATGTCGTGCGCGACGTGCTCGGCGTGATTTATGACGAGCCCGATACCTCTTCGGCCTCGGGCGATTCTTCGGTTCGATAGGAGGTTGCGATGGATTTTTCTCCGGCGGATCTGTTCCGTTCAACCAAGACCGGCTCTCGCAGCAGCCTGGACCGTGTCAACAAGCAACTTTCGGCCTCGCGCGGCACGTTTCGCCAAAAGGTGCATATCGGTGTGCTCGTGGCTACTGTGGCGCTCGTCGCCTACGGTGCCATCATTATCTGGTCGGCTTCGCAGTTTAAGGCCGATGCCTCGTTTTCACGCCATCTGCTGGGAATTGGCATCGGAGCGGTGCTGGCGGTGCTGGTCTGGCGTACCGACCTGCGCGGTATTTCCAATTTCTCGACGGCGTTGCTCGTCATCGACCTGATCGTGATCTTCTCGCCCAAGATTCCGGGTCTGTCCTATACGGGCGGTCTGGGCATGACGGGCTGGATCAAGATTCCCGGTATCGGCTTGACATTTCAGCCGGTTGAGCTTGCCAAGCTCATCACCATCTTCTTTATTGCTACGCTTGGCTCGCAGTATAACGGTCGCATCGATACCGTTCGCGACTACGTCAAGCTCTGCGGCATGCTGTCCATTCCGTTTTTGGCCGTCGTTGCCATGGGCGACCTGGGCTCGGGCCTGGTCGTGCTTGTTTCGGGCGCCATCGTCATTTGTATGAGCGGTGCACGCCGCGAATGGGTGCTGTCGACCCTGGCCCTGCTCGTGGGCCTGGTGGCCCTCGTCCTGGCGCTCGATTCGGTCTTTGATTCGTTGCTCGGCCACGATGTGCTCATCAAGCAGTATCAGATGAACCGTCTGACGGTCTTTATCGACCCCGATAATGCCGATTCGGACGATGCCTACAACCTGCAGCAGTCACTTATCGCCGTTGGCTCGGGCGGCTTCTTTGGTAAGGGTTTGGGCCATGCGACGCAGTCAGCCGGCGGCTTTCTGCCTGAGTTCCACACCGACTTCGTCTTCG
Organism: Alloprevotella sp.; assembly: GCA_963628025.1. Classification (GTDB taxonomy): domain Bacteria; phylum Actinomycetota; class Coriobacteriia; order Coriobacteriales; family Coriobacteriaceae; genus Collinsella. Next base: position 26,616 of record CAVGCW010000022.1, read on the forward strand.
CCTTTCTGTCCGAGACCTTTGGCTTTTGTGGTTCCTTTTTGCTCCTGTGCCTCTACGTGCTGCTGATCTTTTCGACGATTCGCGTCGCCTTTAAGTGTGAGTCGCTGTTTTTGCGTCTTTCGTGTGTGGGCATCGTTGGCATGTGGGCGTTCCAGACCTTCGAAAACATCGGCATGTGCATCGGCATGATGCCGATTACCGGTATTCCGCTACCGTTTATTAGCTTCGGTTCGTCTTCGATGATGATTCAGCTGCTGACGGTGGGTATCGTACAATCCATATGGCGGCATCGTTCGGGCGCCGCGTAACCGCTGGAGGGGTTTGCTATGAAAATTCCCGTAGATAAGCTGACCCGCGCTTTTAAGATGGGCGCGTCCGTTAAGAAGGATTCCGATACGCCGGTGCGCGTCTCGGTCTATCTGGATTCGTCCGCCTCGCGCTTTCTGGCCGAGACGGTGCGTGACGCCTTTGTGCCGCAGACGACCTCGGGCATTGTGCGCGTCGAGCGTCTGGGGGAGGAGCGAATTGCTCCAAAGACCGATACCGATGTGGTGCTGGTGCTCTCGTGTGGTTCCGACCGCTTGGAGAGTGCCGTGCAGGAGCTCGTGATCGCCGGCGCGCCCGTGTGCGTGCTTGCCGAGTCTGCTGTGGAGGTGCCGTTTATCGAGGAGTCCACGCCCATGCTCGGCGTGGTAGCGGCAACCGATAAGACGTATCTGCTCGAGACGCTTGCCCGCTGGATTCTCGACCGCACCGACAAGGAAACGGCTTTTGCGGCGAACTTTGCCTTCATGCGCATCGCGGCGGCCAATCGTATCATCACCTCGTGCGCGCTCACCAATATGGCGACCGGTGCACTGGTGTTTTTGCCAGGCGCCGATTATCCCGTTATGGCGCTGGCGCAGGTGGGCATGCTCTTTGAGCTCGCTGCCGTCTTTGGACGCGGCATTAAGCCTGAGCGCGGCTACGAGGTCGTGGGCGTGCTTGCCGGCGGTCTTGTGATCCGCGCGGTCACCCGCGCGCTCGTCAAACAGACGCCGCATATTGGGTTTGCCGTCAAGGCGCTCACTGCTGCCGCGGGCACCTACGGCATGGGCCGTGCGCTTGTTTCGCTCTACGAGCGCGATGTCGACTACAGCCGTGCCAACGAGGCGGTCACTGCCACGTTCTCCCTCGTTCGCGATCTGGTGACCACGGTCGCGGGCGCTACCCGTCCTATGGCGTCCTACCAAGACGCATCCGATCTCGCTGCTTAGGGGTTTTCCGTTGCGCGTTGCATACCAAGACTGTTTTCATTTAATTGAGCCGCTGCTCGCCAAGGTCGAGAAACCGAGCCGCTATATCGATCACGAGTGGGGCACGCTTTCCAAGGCCGATGCCGATTACCGTTGTTGTCTGATCTATCCGGACGTATACGAGGTCGGTCTGCCCAACCAGGGTATCGCCATCCTCTACAACATTCTTAACCAGGCCGAGGGCATCTCCTGCGAGCGCGGCTATGTGCCGTGGCCCGACATGGGCGACGCCATGCGCGAGGCAGGCATTCCGCTGCTCTCGCTCGAGGGTGCTGCGCCCGTCGCTTCGTTTGATATCGTCGGCCTGCATGTGCCGCACGAGATGGCGGTGACGAACTTCCTCGAGGCACTCGACCTCGCTGGCATTCCGCTGTTAGCGGCCGACCGAGGCGAAGACGACCCCATCATCATCGCTGGCGGTCCCTCGGTGTACAACCCCGAGCCGTACGCGGCCTTCTTCGATGCCATCCTCATCGGCGAGGGCGAGGAGTCGCTGCTCGAGACCTGCCAGCTGCATCGCCGCCTGCGCGATGAAGGAGTCCCGCGCGTACAGATTGTTGAGCAGCTTGCATCCATTGCCGGCAACTACGTGCCGTCGCTCTATGAGGTCCGTCATGACGAGCCCTGCTCGCCGCATGGCTACACCGTGCCACGTGAGGGCAAGGATGCGCCGACCGTGGTCTACAAGCGCGTCGTCGAGGATTTCGGCGCCACGAATCCGCTGTCACAGTCATGCGTGCCCTACGCGCAGCTGGTTCACGATCGCCTGTCTATCGAGATCCTGCGCGGCTGCGCCCGCGGCTGTCGTTTTTGTCAGGCCGGCATGACGTATCGCCCGGTGCGCGAGCGCTCGGCCGACCAGATCGTCTCGTCGGTGATTCAGGGTCTGGAAAAGACCGGCTATGACGAGGTGTCTCTGACCTCGCTCTCCACGACCGACCACTCCTGCATTCGCGACGTGCTCGGCAGGCTCAACCGTCGCCTGGAGGATACGGGTATTCGCGTGTCTATTCCGTCGCAGCGCCTGGATTCGTTTGGCGTGGATATGGCCGAGTCGGTCGCCGGCGAAAAGAAGGGCGGCCTGACGTTCGCGCCCGAGGCCGGCAGCCAGCGCATGCGCGACATCATTAACAAGAACGTGACCGAGGAGGACCTGGACCGTGCGGCCAAGGCGGCCTTCGAGGCCGGCTGGAACCGAATGAAGCTCTACTTTATGATGGGCCTTCCCGGCGAGCGCGACGAGGACATCGTGGCCATCGCCAATCTGGCCGATCACGTGCTGGAGCTCGGTCGTTCCGTGGTACCCAAGGCTCGTCGCGGCTCGATCTCGGTGTCCATTTCGGTTTCGGTCTTTATCCCCAAGGCTGCCACGCCGTTCCAGTGGTGCCCGCAGCTCGACTACGACGACGTCAAGCGTCGCCAGAAGCTGCTTGTCACGAGCGTTCGCAACCGTGCCGTCCGCGTGCATTACCACGATGCCGAGACCTCGCTCATCGAGGCCGCGCTGTCCCGCGCCGGTCGTGACATGACGCCCGTCATCATCGATGCTTGGCGCTCGGGCTCTCGCTTTGACGCCTGGGTAGAGCATTTCTCGCTCGATAACTGGAAGGAGGCTGCTGCCAAAAACGGCATCGACCTCAATGAGCTCGTGCACCTGCCCTACGAGTTGGACTGGCGCCTGCCGTGGGAGCACGTGAGCCCCGGCTGCACGCGCGGCTTCCTCGAGCGCGAGTACCGTCGCTCGCTCGAGGGCGTCACGACTCCCGACTGCACCCGCACGTCGTGCACCGGCTGCGGGATCTGCCCCACGCTCCACGCCAAGAATGTATTGATGGGTGATCGCGCATGAGTGAGCGCCTGACCGACAACCCCTCGCTCTTTAGACTTCGTGTTCGCTATGGCAAGCGCGATCGCCTTAAGTACCTGGGCCATCTCGAAGTAATCCATACCATTGAGCGCATCGTGCGCCGTGCGGGACTTCCCTATGCCGTCACTCAGGGCTTCTCTCCGCACATGCGCGTGGGCTTCTCTTCGGCGCTACCGGTGGGTACGTCGTCGACCTGCGAGTGGTATGACCTGTTTATGACCGAGTTCGTGGCGCTCGACGAGGCGTTTGGGCGCCTGGCTGCGGCGTCTCCGGCCGATCTGGCGCCCATTGAGGCGGCGTACATCGACGTGCGCACGCCGGCGTTGACGGCGCAGCTCACGCGCCTGTCGTATCGCATCGACCTGCACTTAGATCCCGAGGCGCCCGTAAGCGCCGAGGAGGTGCGTCGTGCGATCGACACGCTGCGCGCGGACCATGGCATCGACTACGCGCGCGGAAAAAAGAGCAAGCGATTGGATTTGGATCACACGCTCGTGGGCTATGAGCTCACGGCGGGGGAGCGCCCGGACCATTTGGTGCTCATGCTCGACACCCATGCCGACAACGAGGGCTCCATGCGTCCGGAAATTTTGCTTTCCGCTGCTGATGTTTTGTTGCAGGGCTTGACCCCGGGCGTGGATGCACCTATTGTTTCCACCGGTATGCAAGACCTCGTGACCATCTGCTCCTACGATGTCGAGCGTCAGAATCAAGCATGCGAGGACGACGAGGGCCGACTCGTCAGCCCCATACCTGTGCGAACTTGTGGATTTGCTCCACATACTCGTTGACGGGGGTATTTTCGCCTGCTACTATATTCGGCTGTTGCACTAACTGATGCATGAAGGGCAAGTAAACATGTACGCAATCGTTAACACGGGCGGCAAGCAGTACAAGGTCGCCACCGACGATGTCATCACCGTCGAGAAGATCGAGGGCAATGAGGGCGACAAGGTCACCCTGCCGGTTATCTTCCTCAACGATGGTAAGAAGATCGTCACTGATCCCGACAAGCTGGCCAAGGCCAAGGTTACCGCTCAGATCGTTGAGCAGTTCAAGGGCGAGAAGCAGCTGGTCTTCAAGTTCCACAAGCGTAAGCGTTATCGTCGTCTGAAGGGTCACCGTCAGCAGCTCACCAAGCTGAAGATCGTGAAGGTCCAGGCTACGTCCCGCGCCAAGAAGGCTGTCAAGGCAGAGGCCGAGGCTGTTGCCGAGGCTCCCGTCGCCGAGTAGATTACACTCGTAACGAAAGAGTAGGTATACACAATGGCACACAAAAAAGGACTCGGTTCCTCCCGTAATGGCCGTGACTCCCGCGGTCAGCGCCTTGGCACGAAGCGCTATGCCGGCCAGACGGTAACCACGGGCACGATTCTCGTCCGTCAGCACGGCACGCACATCCACCCGGGTGAGAACGTTGGCCGTGGCAAGGACGACACGCTGTTCGCGCTGGTCGACGGTACCGTTGAGTTCCACAAGGGTATCAAGCACAGGGTCAGCGTACGCCCGCTCGCGAACGCGTAATTCACCCTTCATAGAGCACATATGTGGGAGGCACTTGAGTTTTAGGATTCAAGGGTCTCCCTCTTTTTTGTAGGAGGCGATTCTGTTGTCACAGTTCACCGATATCAGCCGCATTAACGTTTGCGGCGGCGACGGCGGAGCCGGATGCATGTCGTTTAGGCGCGAGGCATTTGTCCCCAAGGGCGGCCCCGATGGCGGCGACGGCGGTCGTGGCGGCAATGTCGTCATCCAGGCCGATGCTCAGCTGTCTTCGCTGATCGATTACCGCTTTAAGCATCACTTCCGCGCCGAGCGTGGCACGCACGGGCAGGGTGCCCGTCGTAACGGTAAGAGCGGCGAGGACCTGATTCTCAAGGTCCCTATGGGTACCGTGGTGCGCGAGCTCGACCCCGAGACACAGACCCCGATGTTTGAGATTGCCGACCTTGTGCACGACGGCGAGCGCGTCGTCGTGGCGCCCGGCGGTGCCGGCGGTCTGGGCAACACGCACTTTGTGACGTCGGTGCGCCGCGCTCCGGCCTTTGCCCAGCTAGGCGAGCCGGCCGAGGAGCACTGGATCGAGCTCGAGATGAAACTTATGGCCGATGCCGCGCTCGTGGGCTTTCCCTCGGTGGGTAAGTCATCGCTCATTGCGCGCATGAGTGCCGCCCGCCCCAAGATTGCCGACTACCCGTTTACCACGCTCGTGCCGAACCTCGGCATGGTGCGTGCCGGCGAATATTCTTACGTCGTTGCCGACGTCCCCGGTCTTATCGAGGGCGCGAGCGAGGGCAAGGGCCTGGGTCATCAGTTCCTGCGCCACATTGAGCGTACGGCCCTGATCATGCACGTCGTCGACATGACGGGTGGTTTTGAGGATCGCGATCCGGTCGAGGATTATCGAATCATCAACCGCGAGCTCGAGCAGTATGGTGCCGAGCTTTCGGAGCGTCCGCAGATCGTCGTCGCCAACAAGTGCGATGCGCCGGGTACGGCCGACAAGATTGCCGACCTTAAGCGCGCAGCGCTCGACGATGGACATATGTTCTTTGCCGTGTCTGCCGTGACGGGCGCCGGTCTCAATACGTTGATGCTTGCCGTAGGTGAGCAGGTGGCCAAGCTCCGCGCCGAGCTGGCGGTCTCCGATGAACCGGTCGACCTGCGCGACGATGAGTGGGAGCGCCGCCGCCTGCAGCGTGAGAAGCGTTTCCGCATTGTCCAGGAAGAGCCCGGTGCCTTCCGCGTGGTCGGTCGTGCCATCGAGCGCATGGTCATCCAGACCGACTGGGAAAACGAGGAAGCCGTCATTTACCTGCAGCATAAGTTTGCGCGTATGGGTGTTGACGACGCGCTCGAGAAGGCCGGTTGCCGTGCGGGCGACGAGGTCCGCATTTGCCAGCGCGCCTTTGACTTTGAGGGCGCTGAGGACTTCTCGGAGTACGAGGAGCTCGAGGATGCTGGCGAGGACGTTGCCGTTGAAGTCATTGACGTGGCCGATGCTGCGGATGAAGGCGTCGAGGTTGTCGATGCGGCGGATGCCGCGGGCGATGCCGAGACCTCGGAGGGCGAGTAAGCCATGTCGCTGCGCGGTGGAATCGGTCTGCCCGAGCTTCCTCTAGAGGACGGGCAGGAGTTTAGGCTCGGCATTATGGGTGGCACCTTTGATCCCATCCATTACGGGCATCTGGTGACTGCCGAGCAGGCGCGCGAGTCGCTCGACTTGGACGCTGTGCTCTTTATGCCGGCAGGGTCTCCCGCCTTTAAGCTTGACAAGCCGGTGACGCCTGCCGAGGACCGTTATGCCATGACGGTCCTCGCCACCGCCGCGAACCCGGCCTTTTTGGCGAGCCGGTTCGAGATCGACCGCCCGGGCGTAACCTATACGGCCGATACGCTTCATGCCCTTCGCGACTTTTACCCGCCGCAGGTAAAGCTTTACTTTATTACGGGCGCCGACGCGATTATCGATATCGTGACCTGGCATGATGCCGAACGAATCGCTGAGCTTGCTACCTTTATTGCGGCGACGCGACCGGGCTTTGATATCGATACGGCGCGTGCCCGAATCAAAGAGTCGGGGCTGCCGTTCGACGTGCGCTATATTCAGATTCCGGCGCTGGCGATCAGCTCGACGAACATTCGTAAGCGAGTTGCCCGCGGCATGAGCGTGCGCTATCTTACGAGCGAGTCCGTGCTCGGCTACATTCGCAAGCGCAGGCTATATGCCGATTTGGGCCAAGAAGATTTTGAGTGATGGGGGTCTACGTTGTCGGTAGAGGATCAGTTTGAGGGCGATGAGCGCGCGCTGCTCAAGCGCATTCAAGAGCTGCTCGATGTTCGCATGAAGGATAAGCGCAAGCGCTATGTGCATTCGCTGGGTGTTGCCGAGACCGCACTTCATCTGGCCGAGGTCTACGGCGTCGACCGCTTTGATGCCGCTGCCGCCGGCTTGATCCACGACTGGGACAAGGTGCTTTCCGATGACGAGCTGGTCACGCGCGCTCTGCATTACGGCATTAAGATTGCCGGCTCTCCTTCTGCCGCGACGCCGCTTTTGCATGGCCCTGTTGCCGCCTATGAGCTTCCGCAGCTTTTTCCCGAGCTGTCGCCGGCGGTCTTTCAGGCTGTCGACCGTCACACCGTGGGTGCCTGCGATATGACGCCGCTCGATATGGTGGTCTTTGTGGCTGATGCCATCGAGCCCAACCGCCACGGCGACTATGCCCATGCACTGCGCAAGATGGTGGGGGAGTCGACGCTCGACGAGTTGTTCTTCTCCTGTTTTGCGCAGGGTTTGGTCTATGTGATCAAGTCCGGGCGCTATCTTTATCCCACGGCTATTTCGATTTACAACCATTACGCCCAGCTGCGCTAGCTCGGGCTGTCTAGAAAGAGGTATTCCATGGCCGACGAGACCATGACCGACGAGCAGATTCTTGAAGGTGTGGAGCACAAGAGCTTCGTCGCCACGTCCGACCGCACTGCCGCCTCGCTGTCTGCGAGCGGTGTCGCCGCCGAGGATGTCGCCCGCGCCGCCGCGCAGGCCGCCTACGACAAGAAGGGCGAGGACGTTCAGGTGCTCGACCTGACCGAGCTTTCCGACGTATGCGACTACTTTGTGCTTGCCACCGGTACCAACAACCGCCAGGTCGATTCTATCGTCGACGAGATCGAGGAGAAGGTCGCCGAGGCTTGCGGCGAGCACCCGTTCTCCATTGAGGGTCGCGAGCAGAAGACCTGGATGCTCATGGACTATGGTTCGGTTGTCGTCCACGTCTTCACTCCCGAAGCCCGCGACTTCTACCGCCTCGAGAAACTCTGGGGAGACGCCCCCCAGCTCCCCCTCAACCTCCTCTAGTAGCTCATTTGAGACGGGGTTAGCTACCCTCACGCATATCGCCGGGCAGTTGCGGTTTTCCGCACCTGCCCGGCTTTCTTTTTGCCCAAAGGCGGTTAATCGTTGAAGCGGGATTGGCGGCCGAAGGAAAGGGCGGTGTCGCCGAATTTGTCTCGGACGGCGTCGATGGCGACGGAGAGGTCGCGGCGGTCGCTGGATTGGGCTCCGCGGTCATCGATCTCGCAGAACAGGTCAGTCTGGATGCCGCCTTGGTGGTCGAAGTCGCTCATGCCGATGCCCGCTAAGCGAACATGCATGCCATCCTGCCAGATGTTGTCGAGCAGTTCGAGTGCAACCGCCACGAAGATGTTCTCATCGTCGGTCGGATGAGGCAGCCGGCGCTGTGCCGTACGCCCGCTGCCATACGAATACTTAAGCTTGAGCGTTACCGTGGCACCCGTCAGCCCCTGGCGGCGCAGGCGGCGTCCCACTGACTCTCCCAACAGCGCAATCGCCGCCTCAATATCCCCACGCTCAGTTAAATCTTTAGCAAAGGTGCGTTCATTGCTGACCGACTTGACCTCGCGCTCTTCATCGAGGCTCGTGACTTCGGAGATTTCGAGTCCCAGCGCACGCTGGCGCATGCGTTCGCCGTTGACGCCAAAAATAGAGGCCAAGGTGGATTCCGGTGCACGTGATAGCTCGCCGAGGGTGTAGATGCGCATGCGGCGCAGTCGCTCCTCGGCCGAGCGCCCGATGCCGCTCATGGCAGATACCGGCAACGCGGCCAAAAAGCGCTGCTCGGTTCCGGGGCGCACGATGGTCAGCCCAAACGGCTTATCCCGCTCGCTTGCGATCTTTGCGACCGTCTTGTTGCAGCCCACGCCAATGGAACAGGTCACTCCCAGCCCTGCCACGCGGTCGCTTATACGCTGCGCAACCAGCAGCGGGTCTTCGGGCGCAAAGCGACCCGGTGTGATATCGATAAAGGCTTCGTCGATGGATACGCGCTCCACGCGCGGCGTCTCCTCGGCAAGAATCGCCATGACCTGCGCGCTGACCTCACGATAGCGATCAAAATGCCCATGCGTCCAAATGGCTTGCGGGCACAAGCGCCGCGCCTCGGCCGAGGCCATGGCAGAGTGCACGCCGAAGCGACGTGCCTCATATGAACACGTGGACACGACGCCACGCGAATCGGCGTCTCCGCCCACGATGAGCGGTTTTCCGCGCCATTCGGGATGATCGAGCATTTCCACGCTCGCAAAAAACGCATCAAGGTCCATCAGGCCCACCGCCGGACCCGTCCAGGGAGGCGGCGTGACGCCCATGGCATCCTCATAACCGTATGTATGTTCGCGTCTTTCCATGTCATGAGTATACCGCGCAGCTCATGTGGGGTGCGTGTATGTGCTTGCAAATCCCGAATTCTTGTCTAAGATATGGATTTGCCCTCGACTACACCGAAGAAGTTGGTCTCACGGACTTCACCTGCCCGCGTCGATGGCGTATTATGTTCAACTGTTTGTTTGTAGTTGCAGCCTAAAGCTGCTTGGTTGGAGGAGTTTCCTTTGGCAGTCAAGATTCGCCTTGCTCGTCACGGCGCTAAGAAGCGTCCGTACTACCGTGTCGTCGTCGCCGATTCCCGCGCCCCGCGTGACGGTCGTATCATCGAGGAGGTTGGCCGCTACAACCCGATGACCGCCCCCAAGACCATCAACCTCGACCTCGAGAAGATCGCCGACTGGCAGTCCAAGGGCGCTCAGCTCACCGACGCCGTCGCCGCTCTGGTCAAGGCCGCCAACGAGGGCGAGAAGACCGAGACCGTCGTCAAGAAGTCCAAGAAGCAGCTCGCCAAAGAGGCCGAGGCCGCTAAGGCTGCCGCTGAGGCCGCTGAGGGCGCCGAGGAGTAAATCGTGCCTGAGGTTGACGCTGCACAGCTCGAGGGTGAGGCAATGCTCTCAGATCGCATCGCCGATCTCGTCGAATATCTCGTTGTTCAGATCGTCGACGACCCGGATTCCGTGAGCCTTGAGGTCATCGATGGTGACGACGCCTCTACGATTGAGGTTTCGGTCGCCGAGGATGACGTCGCTAAGGTCATCGGCCGTCGTGGCCGTACCATCAAGGCCATTCGCACGCTCGCCCGTGCACTGGCCGCTCGCCTCGACACTGCTGTCGAGGTAGAGGTTCTGGGCTAGGACCTTGAGGTCCCAGTACAAAAACATCGCCCGTGTGGTCAAGCCGCACGGAAGGAAGGGGGAGGTCCTCGCGCAGCCGCTGCGGGGGCTTCCTTCTGTATTAGAGCCGGGTATGCGCGTCGCCCTGATGCCGCCGGCGCTCAAGCGCGACCGCTTTTGCACGGTCGTGTCCGTCACCGATACGGGCGATGGCGATCTGGTCTCGTTTGAGGGCATTGACGACTTGACGGCCGCCGAGGGCATCACGGGATGCTACGTGTTGGCAAATCGTGACGACTTTGAGCTCGATTCGCTCGACGCTGCCTATACCGACCTGATGGGTCGCGAGGTGGTCGACGAGCGCTTCGGTTCGCTCGGCACGATTGTCGAGATCATGTCGACGCCCGCTAACGATGTTTGGGTTGTCGAGGGTGATCGGTACGGCGAGGTACTGATTCCCGTGATCGAGCAGGTCGTGCTCGATCTTCCCGACACAGGAACAATTTCCGTCCACGTTATGGACGGCCTGATCGATATGGACAAGTAGGGAGGACAACATGCTGATCGAGACCCTTTCGGTCTTTCCCGAGATGTTTGAGCCCGTCATGTCCACATCGATCTTGGGCCGCGCCCGCAAGGCCGGCCTTTTTGATTTTAAGGCGTATAACCTGCGCGACTGGACGCACGACCGCCATCGTACCGTCGATGACGAGCCGTACGGCGGCGGGCAGGGCATGCTCATGAAGGTCGAGCCTATCGCAGAGGCCATCGAGGCCATTAGCGCAGAGGGTCCCAAGCCCACGGTTGTGTTCTTCACCCCCTGTGGCGAGCCCTTTACGCAGCATGTGGCCGAGCGCCTGCTCAAAAGTGAGCGCCTGCTGTTTGTGTGCAGCCGCTACGAGGGCGTCGACGAGCGTGCGTATGCGTATGCCGATGAGCGTCTGTCGATCGGCGACTACGTGCTTACGGGTGGCGAACTTCCCGCTATGGTCGTTGCCGATGCCGTCGTACGCCTGATTCCCGGCGCCCTGGGCGACGAGATGAGCAACGTGGACGAGTCGTTCTCGACCGCCGAGGATGGAGGCCTGCTCGAGTACGCGCAGTACACCCGTCCTGCCGAGTTCAACGGCGAGGGCGTGCCTCCGGTGCTTGTGAGCGGCGATCACGCCAAGGTCGATGCCTGGCGTCGCAAGAATGCCATCGAGCGCACCTGCCGCTGGCGTCCCGACCTGATCGAGACGGCACGGCTTGCGCCCCAAGAGCGTGCGTACGCGCAGGAGATTCTTGACGCTTCGTATTCGCAGAGCGAGGAGTGAGTATGGTTCCTACGCAGCATTCCGCGTTGAGGGGCGCTTTTGAGTGGATCGCGGTCATCGCGATCGCATTGGTCGCCACCTTCTTGATTCGCTCGTTTGTGGTCGAGCCCTTTGTGGTGCCCACCGGCTCCATGGAGTCCACGATCGAGATTGGCGACCAGATCCTGGCACAAAAGGTGAGCCTCGAGCTCGGTCAGCCCGTCAAGCAGGGCGATATCGTGGTGTTTCACAACCCCGATGGCACCTCCGAGCATGATGTTCTTGTCAAGCGTGTTATTGCCACGGCCGGCCAGACGGTCGACCTGCAGGATGGCAAGGTGGTCGTTGACGGCCAAGCGCTCGACGAGGACTATACGACGGGCATGAGCTGGCCACTTTCGGTCCAAGCGCCCGGTGCTCAGGTAAGCTATCCCTACACCGTTCCCGACGGGTGCGTGTGGGTGATGGGCGACAACCGCGAAAACTCTGCCGACTCACGCTACTTTGGTCCCGTCGATCGCTCTGATTTGATCGCTGTGGCGCTTGTGCGCTACTGGCCGCTCAACCGCATCGGCGCTATCGACTAAAAACCGCTATAGTACAGTACCTAACCGTGTAATCGTTTCGACGAGGGGATATTAGAGGCATGAACGCTTCATCGCTTTCCTTCCAAGACATCATCCTGCGCCTCCAGCAGTACTGGGGCGAGCAGGGCTGCGTCATTATGCAGCCCTATGACTCCGAGGTCGGTGCCGGTACCTTCCATACCGCGACCACGCTGCGCTCGCTCGGTCCCGCCGAGTGGCGCACCTGCTATGCGCAGCCCTGCCGCCGTCCGGCCGACGGGCGCTACGGTGAGAACCCCAACCGCATGCAGCACTACTATCAGTTCCAGGTGCTCATCAAGCCTTCTCCGGTTAACGCCCAGGAGCTCTACCTGGGGTCTCTTGCCGCTATCGGTCTGGACCCCAACGACCATGACGTCCGCTTTGTCGAGGACGACTGGGAGAGCCCGACCCTGGGCGCCTGGGGCCTTGGCTGGGAGGTCTGGCTCAATGGCATGGAGGTCACGCAGTTTACGTACTTCCAGCAGGTAGGCGGCATCGAGGTCGACCCCGTACCCGTCGAGATCACCTATGGCCTAGAGCGCATTGCCATGTATGCGCAGGGCGTTAACTCGGTCTACGACCTGGTGTGGAGCTACCTGCCCGACGGCACGCCCATGACCTATGGCGACGTGTTCCTGGAGAACGAGCGCGAGTTCAGCGCCTACAACTTTGAGGTTGCCAACGTCGAGATGATGCGTCAGAAGTTTGACGACTACGAGGCCGAGTGCCATTCCTGCCTGGAGCGCAAGCTGCCGCTGCCGGCGTACGACTGCGTCATGAAGTGCAGCCACGCTTTCAACCTGCTCGATGCCCGCGGCGCCCTGTCCGCGGTCGAGCGTGCCAACTACATCCTGCGCGTCCGCGCCGTCGCCAAGGCGTGCTGCGAGGCCTACATGGCCGAGGTCGCCGGAGTCAACGAGAATGCCGACCAGGAAGGCGAGGTGGCGTAAGCCATGGCAGACGCTAAGGATTTCCTGTTTGAGATCGGTACGGAGGAAATGCCCTCCGCACCGCTGAACAATGCCGTCAAGCAGCTTGGCACCATGATCGCCAAGGGTCTCGACGAGGCCGGTCTGGCCCACGGCGAGGTCCGCGTGATCTCGAGCCCGCGTCGTCTTGCCGCGCTTGTGGCTAATGTCGCCACCGCGACCGATGAGGTTCACGAGGTCAAGCGCGGTCCCGCGGCAAACATTGCCTTTGATGCCGACGGCAACGCCACTAAGGCCGCCCAGGGCTTTGCCCGCAAGTGCGGTGTGGCTGCCGATGATCTGGTCCGTCGCGAGGACACCGACGGTCGCGAGTATGTGTTCGCCGAGAAGAACATTCCCTCCGCACCGGCTACGCCGATTCTGACCGCTCTGTGCGAGAAGACCATTGCCGGCCTGCAGTGGCCCAACTATCGCTCCCAGCGCTGGGGCCACGAGCACGCGACGTTCGTGCGTCCGGTCCGCTGGATTTGCTGCCTTCTGGGCGAGGACGTTGTGCCCGTGTCGTTTGCTGACGTGACGAGTGGCAACACCACGCGCGGTCATCGCGTACTTGGCCCTGGCGACCATGTGGTTGCCAGCCCCGCCGTCTACGAGCAGGTGCTCGAGGATGCCGGCGTGCTTTCTGCCGAGCGTCGTCGTGAGGCCATCCTCGCCGGTATCGCCGAGGTCGAGGCCGCTCGCCCCGGCTGCCATGTCGATACGCCCAAGAAGGTCTTTGAGGAGGTCATCAACCTCTGCGAGTGGCCGACGGTGCTCGTCGGTACCTTCGATGAGGAGTTCCTCAAGGTCCCGCACGAGATCATTTGCGAGTCCATGCTTACCAACCAGCGCTACTTCCCGATCTATGACGGCGAGGGCAAGCTCACGCGTGAGTTCGTGGTCGTCTCCAACAGCAAGCCCGAGAACGCCGAGCGCGTGATCGACGGCAACGAGCGCGTCGTGCGCGCCCGTCTGGACGATGCTAAGTTCTTCTATGAGGAGGACCTGAAGATCTCCCTCGACGAGTTCCGTGAGCGCCTGGCCAAGGTGGCCTTCCAGGAGAAGCTCGGCAGCGTACTCGCCAAGTCCGAGCGCATCGAGCAGCTCGCGCTCGCTATTGCCCGCGAGGCTCATCTGGGCGCCCATCTTGCCGCTGACGCTGCTCGCGCCGCGCACCTGTGCAAGGCCGACCTGGTGTCTAACGCCGTCGTTGAGTTCACGAGCCAGCAGGGCGTGATGGGCGGTTACTACGCCACCGCGATGGGGGAGAACGACGAGGTCGCCCACGCCATTCGCGATCACTATCGTCCCCGCTTTGCCGGTGACGAGCTGCCCGAGGGCACCGCTGGCTGCATCGTGGCCTGCGCCGACAAGCTCGATACTATCGCCGGTATCTTTGCCATCGGCGAGCCTCCGACCGGCTCCTCCGACCCCTATGCGCTGCGTCGTGCCGCTATCGGCATCATCAACATCCTGCGCGACCGTCTGCCGATCGACCCCACGTCGCTCATCGACTTCGCCCTCGAGCTCTATAGCGAGCAGGGCATTGAGTTCGACGCCGCCGAGGTCGCTCAGCAGGTTCGCGACTTCTTCCATGGCCGCCTGGTGAGCATGGCCCGCGACGAAAAGATCCCGGCCGATACCGTTGCCGCCGTCTCTGCGGTGCACATCATCGCCCCGTCCGTCTTCTTCGCCCGCTGCGCCGCCCTCGACGAGGCCCGCAAGAACGATGCCGAGACCTTTGACAACCTGGCTACGGCCTATGCCCGTGCCGCGCATATCTCCAAGCCCGAGCTGGGCGTGGAGTACGACCGCAGCCTGATGGGCGAGGCCGAGCTCGCGCTTGCCGATGCCTCCGAGGCCGCTCAGACCGCCGTCGATGCCGCCCTTGCTGCCGAGGACTACCCGGCCGCATTTGCCGCCCTCGCCGCCCTGCGCGCGCCCATCGACCGTTTCTTCGATGAGGTTATGGTCATGGACAAGGACGAGCAGCTCCGCGATAATCGCCTTAAGCTGCTCAACCGCTTCGAGGCCGTTTTCTCCGGCATTGCCAACATCGGTGAGCTTGCCCGCAAAAAGTAAGCCAGCCTGCGCGTAAGCGCAAAAGGAGCCCCGCATGGATTGCCCGGTCACCGCTCGTCCCACCGTTATCGTTATCTCCGACTCGCTCGGCGATACCGCTTGTGAGGTGGTGCTTGCGGCGTCCGGGCAATTTGATGAAGGGGCTTTTCGCGTTCTACGTCTGCCCAAGGTGACCTCCGTGGAGCAGGTCAAGTCATTTGTGGGGCCGCGCGTCGATGCCGACCATCGCGATATCGCCGTGTTTCACACCATTGTCGATCCAGCGCTTCGCGCCCGCGTGCTCGATTACCTGGGTATGTTGCATATTCGCTCGGTCGACCTGATCGGTCCGACGCTCGCCGTGCTGTCGTCGCTTATCGGTGTGTCGCCCAAGGGCGTTGCGGGCGTGATTCACAGGACCGATGACCGCTATTTCCATCGTATCGAGGCCATGGAGTATTTCGTTGAGCACGATGATGGACGCGGCTGCGACGACCTTTCGGGGGCCGATATCGTGCTGCTGGGCGTATCCCGCACGTCCAAGACGCCGCTGTCGATGTATTTGGCCTATCAGGGTTACAAGGTTGCCAATGTTCCTTTGGCCCATGGCATGGAGCCGCCCAAGTCGATTTACGAGGTCGACCCAATGCGTTTGTTTGGCCTGATTTCGACCGTCGATGCGATTTCCGAAATTCGCGATAGCCGCTTGGGCGATGATTACGCCCGTGCCGTCGCCGGCTCCTATGCCGAGCCCGAGAGTGTGCGCAGCGAACTCGAGGAAGCCCGTGTCCTCATGAAGCGCCTGGGCTGCTTTGTGGTGCGTACCGATGGCAAGGCGATCGAGGAAAGCGCTGCCGAGATCATTAGCCACTTGGAGAAAATCCAAGAAGCCCGTGCCGGCCGAACCGCCCGCCGAGCCCAGCAAAGTTAACTCATTTCGGTAGCTAAAAATGCACCGTCTCAAAAGACTACCTAAAAATAATGCACGATATTGGTAAAGCGATTTAGCAAAGAACTTGCATTTGACCTGCAATTCTCTTGCATTGGTATCTTCATAAGGTAACCACCTTTACCTACCGTTTACCGTCACATTTACCACGTTTACCAAACCCCGCGCCCTCTACGCAAGCCCGTTCAATGCCCGCCGTATAGTACCCACACGGCCCGCATCCGGCGGGTCGATTCGTTACCACGGTCGTGCGCGAGAGCGCATGGAAGGGGAAGTATCGTGAGCGATTGCAAGAGGGTTTACCGTTTTGGAACCGACGCCCAGGGCACCTGTGTCACTGAGGGCGACAAGTCCATGAACTTCGTGCTTGGCGGCAAGGGCGCAAACCTTGCCGAGATGAGCCGCATCGGCCTGCCGGTTCCCGGTGGCTTTACCATTACCTGCCAGACTTGCGTCGAGTACTCCGGTGCCGGCAACGTGTGGCCCGAGGGCGCACTCGATGAGATCGTTGCTGCCGAGGCAGACCTCGAGGCCCGCTGCGGCAAGAAGCTCGGCGACGCCTCCGATCCGCTGCTCGTGTCGGTTCGTTCGGGCGCTCCGTTCTCCATGCCCGGCATGATGGACACGGTCCTCAACTTAGGCCTCAACGACGACTCCGTTCAGGGGCTCATCGCCCAGACGCAAAATCCGCGTTTTGCTTGGGATAGCTACCGCCGCTTTATTCAGATGTTCTCCAACGTCGTTATGGGCGTTGACGCCGACCTGTTCGAGAACGCGCTGACCCAGGCACGCCTGGTCGCCGGCGTCCGCGTCGACTCCGAGCTTTCGGCCGAGGATCTGCAGGAGCTCGTCGAGACCTTTAAGGGCATCTTCTCCGAGAACGTCGATGCCTCCCTGTATCCCGAGCTCGAGGTCGCTGACGGCAAGCCCGTCTTCCCGCACGACCCGGAGCTTCAGCTACGCCTTGCCATCCAGGCCGTCTTTGGCAGCTGGATGAACGAGCGTGCCTGCATCTACCGCAAGCAGCATGGTATTTCCGACGAGCTCGGCACCGCCGTCAACGTGCAGGCCATGGCCTTTGGCAACAAGGGCGAGACCTCTGCGACGGGCGTCGCCTTTACGCGTAATCCGGCCGACGGCACCAAAGAGTTCTACGGTGACTTTTTGGTTAATGCCCAGGGCGAGGACGTCGTCGCCGGCATCCGCAACACCGAGCCCATTGCCGACCTCAAGACCACCCCGGGCCTCGAGTCTGCAGGTGAGGAGCTCGAGCGCGTGTTCCTGACGCTGGAGGACCATTACCGCGATATGTGCGATATCGAGTTCACCATCGAGCAGGGCAAGCTCTGGATGCTCCAGACCCGCGTGGGTAAACGCACTGCCACCGCCGCCCTGCGCATCGCCATCGAAATGGTCGAGGAAGGCCTGATCACCCGCGAAGAGGCCGTGAGCCGTATCGATCCCGCGCAACTCGACCAGCTCCTGCACCCGCAGTTTGACGCTTCCAAGAGGTACGAGGCGCTGGCCAGCGGTCTGAACGCCAGCCCCGGTGCCGCCGTGGGTGAGGTTGTGTTCTCGAGTGATGACGCCGTCGCGCGCGCCAACGAGGGCCACAAGGTCATTCTGGTTCGTTGGGAGACCAACCCCGACGACCTGAAGGGTATGGTTGCCGCCGAGGGCATTCTGACCAGCCACGGAGGAAAGACGAGCCATGCCGCCGTTATCGCTCGCGGCATGGGTACGCCCTGCGTCTGCGGCGTTGAGCGCTTCCACATCGACGCTGCTGAGAAGGTCGTGCGTATCGAGAGCAGTGACCGCGTGCTGCGCGAGGGCGATGTCATCTCCATCGACGGCACCCAGGGTATCGTCGTTGACGGCGCCGTTGACCTAGTCTCCGCCGAGCTCACCGGCGACCTGGACACCATCCTGTCCTGGGCCGACGAGATTCGCCTGGACGAGACCTGTGGCCATGCCAACCATGTGCGTGTCAACGCCGACAATCCCGAGGATGCCGAGCTCGCCCTCGAGTTTGGCGCCGAGGCCATCGGCCTGTGCCGCACCGAGCACATGTTCCTGGGCGACCGCAAGAACATCATCCAGAGCTTTATCCTGTCTGACGATGAGGCCGTGAAGCAGCAGGCCCTGGCCGACCTGCTCAAGGTTCAGACCGAGGACTTCCTGGCGATGTTCAAGACCATGTCCGGTCGCGATGTGGTCGTCCGCCTGCTCGATCCGCCGCTTCATGAGTTCCTGGATAATCCTCGCGAGCTCGAGGTCGCCATCACCAAGAAGGAAGCCGCTGGCGCCAGCGAGAAAGAGCTTGCCGTCCTGCGCGCCCGCCTGCGTCGTATCGACGGCATGGTCGAGTCCAACCCGATGCTCGGCCTACGCGGTGTGCGCCTGTCCGTCGTCTTTAGCGATCTGCCGCTCATGCAGGTTCGCGCCGTTGCCACGGCTGCTGCCCGTCTTATCAAGGAAGGCGTCGATCCGCGCCCCGAGATCATGGTTCCGCTCGTTTCCATCACGGCCGAGCATGTCCAGACCCGCGAGGTTATCGAACGCGTGATCGCCGAGGTTTCTGACGAAGAGGGCGTCGAGCTCAATATTCCCGTGGGCACGATGCTCGAGCTGCCGCGCGCCTGCATGGTCGCTGACGAGATCGCCCATCACGCAGACTTCTTCTGCTTTGGCACCAACGACCTGACCCAGACCACCTTCGGCTTCTCCCGTGACGATGCCGAGGCCAAGTTCATCCCGCTGTACATGCATAAGAAAATTCTGAAGGACAACCCCTTCGAGACCATCGACGCGGCGGTGCTGGAGCTCGTGCGCATGGCCGTGGAGAAGGGTCGCGCCACCAACCCCGACATGCACTTTGGCGTGTGCGGCGAGCACGGCGGCGACCCCAAGTCCATCAAGGGCCTGTTTAACGTGGCCGACGTGGACTACGTGTCCTGCTCGCCCTACCGCGTGCCCCTCGCGCGCCTGGCCGCCGCTCAGGCCAAGCTCGAGGCCAAGCGTTCCGCCTAACGTTTTACGCATGGGCGTCTAACGTAGCCCCCTTCATGCCGCCCGTCTCATTTCGTGAGGCGGGCGGTTATCATGTGCTGGTTTTGTCTTTTTGTCTGCGTAAAAAATTGTTCTTGCAGCGCAAACCCGCGCGTGTATACTCGAATACGTTTGTTCAACTACGTGCCGGCCAAGGTGGTACGGCACCTCTAGAAGAGTAAGGAATTGCACATGGATTACATCCGCGCAATCGAGCGTCAGCAGATCCGCGAGGACATTCCTCAGGTTCGCGTCGCCGACAACGTCAAGGTTCACTACCGCATTAAGGAAGGCGACCGCGAGCGCATCCAGGTCTTCCAGGGCGACGTCATCCGCATGGCCGGCGCCGGTGCCCGCGAGACCTTCACCGTCCGCAAGATGTCCTTCGGTGTCGGTGTTGAGCGTACCTTCCCGCTTCACAGCCCCAAGATCGCCAAGCTCGAGGTCGTTCGTCATGGTCGCGTCCGTCGCGCCAAGCTGTACTACCTCCGCGACAAGGTGGGCAAGGCTGCTCGCATCCCCGAGAAGCGCTAAGAAGATCGCAGCGTCTGTCCACTCATTTGGACACAAGGGTCACCTTCGGGTGGCCCTTCTTTTTATCTGATTCGCATGCAAGGAGGGCCTGGTATGGCCAATATGACGAGCTCGGTTTCGGCGTCGCAGGTTGCCGGAGAGCTGGCGAGCGCAACGTTTGAGGAGATCCCCGCCCTCGTGGAGCATTATCGTGAGGACCCGCGTCAGCAGGTGATCAAGGCTCGCGAGCGTGCTCTTAAGCGCCATGCCAAGGAACTTGCCGAGCGCGAGCGCGTCAATGGCATGTACGAGCTTATGCATGAGCTTGGCGGCGATGGGGTGGTCGTTGGTGTCGACGAGGTGGGTCGCGGATCGGTGGCCGGTCCTTTGACGGTATGCGCCGTCTGCCTTCCTATGGAGCCGCGCGTCTGGGGCATCAACGATTCCAAAAAGCTCACGCCTGCGCGCCGCGAGTTGCTCTCAGTGAAGATTGCCGAGGTGGCGACGGCGATCGGTTTTTGCCATATTGCGCCTAAGGATATCGATGAGATGGGCATGGCCCGTGCTATCCGTACCGCCGTTGCGGGCGCCGTGGCCGATACGGGGCTCCAGCCCGATTGCGTGCTTATGGACGGTAACCCCCTGGGCGCCGTTCCCAACGAGCGCGATGTGGTGAAGGGCGATGCCAAAATCGCCTGCATCGCCGCGGCGTCCATCATGGCGAAGGTCACGCGTGACGAGATGATGGTCGAGTACGACGCCGAGTACCCCGAGTACCATCTGGCCGAATCGAAAGGCTATGCGAGCCCCGAGCATATCGAGGCCATTCGCAAACATGGACTTTGTCCGCTGCACCGCGTGAGCTTTTGCGGAAACTTTCTGCAGACCGAGCGCCTTTTCTAGGTCAATTGTGGAGACAGGGACCTCTGGGGGTTTTATAAACCTGCTGGTAGCGGGCCGTATGCAACACCATTGTTGCGTACGGCCCGTTTTTTGACGGCATTTGGTCAGCTTTTGGTTTGCTTCCGGTACTTACCCGCATGAAAGGTGCCCTCATCATCGGGGCAATGCAGTGTGCGGGAAAGGAGACCCCATGAGTGCCGCAAGCAAAAAGAGCAAGACGCAGCAGCTCAAGGAGCGTTGGGAAAACGGCGAGCTCGACTCCGGGGCGATGACGCCCGAGTTTATCAAGGGACTCAGTCCCCGCGAGCTGGGCATGCTGGGCGAGCTGATCACCATCGACTACTTTAACGAGCGCGGCTATACCTTGATGGAGCAGGGCTATCGTTGCACCGAGGGCGAGGCCGATCTGGTGTTGCTCGATGAGCTCGACGATGTCGTGGTAATGGCCGAGGTCAAGACCAGACGCGTTGCACTGGATTGCAGCACGAGGGTCTTTCCGGAGGAGGCCGTGGACGCCCAAAAGCAACGCCGCTACCGCCGCATCGCAAGTTGCTATCTCATGGAGCATTATCCGCTCAAGGCGATTCGCTTCGATGCCGTGGGTGTCACCATCCGCGGCGGGCATATCGCCGAGATCGAGCACCAGTACAACGCGTTCGATTGGCAGGTGTCGTGATGGCGTTCGAGACGTTTGCCGTTCACGCGGCCTGCATCCGCGGCGTCGAGGCGATTCCCGTCACGGTCGAGGTCTCGCTTGCCGGTGGCGTTCCGGGCATTCAGATGCTCGGTATTCCGAGTATGGAGGTGATGGAGTCACGCGGTCGTATTCGCTGCGCGATGCGCTCCGCCGGGTTCGAGATCCCACGCTCGGGCATTACGGTCAACCTGGCGCCCGGCGATATTCGCAAGACCGGTAGCGGCTTTGATCTGCCCATCGCCATCGCGGTTCTAGCGGCCGATGGGCAGATTCCCCGTGACAACCTCGATCGCTGCCTTATCGCCGGCGAGCTCGGCTTGGACGGTACGGTGCTTCCTGTCAAGGGCGAGGTGGCGTTTCAGCTATTGGCTCGCGACATGGGGCTGTCTTTTATCGCCGGCAGGTCCGACCAGCATGTGCCACTCGCGGGCGTGGATTGCGGCTTTATCGATCATCTGTCTCAGCTTGCCCATGGCATGGGCGAGGCGGCTCGGCACTATCTGGATTCCGAGGGCGTCGAGGCGACCTTTGAGCCCGAGCTCGACTATGCCGACGTACTGGGGCAGGAAGTCGCTAAACGCGGCATGGCGCTTGCGGCGGCAGGAGAACTCGGCTTGCTCATGATTGGGTCCCCGGGATCGGGCAAGACCATGCTTGCGCGGCGCATGACGGGCATTTTGCCCGAGCTTTCTCTCGAAGATCAGCAAGAGGCGCTGTGCATCCATTCGGTCTTGGGCGAGAACATCGATGGACTGCTTGCGGGGCATCGCCCCTTCCGCAGCCCCCACCACAGTATTTCGACCGCAGGCCTTATCGGCGGCGGACGCCCGGTGCACCCCGGTGAGATCAGCCTTGCTCATGGCGGCGCGCTCTTTTTGGACGAGCTTGCTGAGTTTCCCACTGGCGTGCTGCAGACGCTGCGTCAGCCCATAGAGCGCGGCTATGTGAGGATCGTACGCGTCGACGGGGCCTTTACCTTCCCGTCGCGCTTTCAGCTGCTGGCTGCGAGCAATCCCTGCCCCTGCGGCTTTTTGGGCGATCGCGAGGTACCGTGTCGCTGCTCGGCGGCGATGGTCGAGCGCTATCGGTCTAAACTGCGCGGTCCTTTGGCCGACCGTATCGACATGATGATCGATGTGACCCGTCCCGACCCCCAAGTGATTATCGAGGGTGCGGAGGGTATGTCGTCTGCCGAGTTACGTGACTACGTTGTGCGTGGTCGCGCTTTTCGCGCTTGGCGCGAATCCCGTATGGACGATGCGGATGCCGAGGCCGAGGATGACGAGGCGCGGTCCATTGACGGCGTCGTTTCGACCTTTGAGCTCGATGATGCTGCCGAGAAATGCGTACTCGGCCTATCCAAACGCACGCATCTCACAGGGCGTGGCATCGTGCGCCTGGTTCGCATTGCGCGCACGATCGCAGATGTCGCCGAGAGCGAGCAAGTGACGCAGGACCACGTGCTCGAGGCGGCGATGTACCAGGGAAGGAGGGACCAATGATGGCCGAGGGGACCTTCGAGCTGCATCCAGGTGATGCGTTGTATCCCGAGACCGTTTTGGAGCTTTCTGATGTACCCCAGACGCTCTATGTGCGCGGCAATCCCGAGGTGCTTTCGACACCCGCGCTCTCCATCATCGGCGCGCGCAAGGCCTCGCCGTATGGTCTTGCCGTGGCAGAGCTTGCGGCAAAGGTGGCGGTTGAGGCGGGAGTGACGGTAGTTTCGGGCGGCGCGGTCGGTTGTGACCAGGCCTCGGGTTGGGCTGCGGTCAACGCCGGCGGCAAACACGTCGTGGTGCTGGGGACGGGTGCCGACGTGGTCTACCCGCGTTCGAGCGCGGGGCTTATTACGCGCACGCTCGATACGGGTGGCGCGGTCGTGTCGATCTCTCCGTGGGGCATGGGTCCGCGCAAGTTCGCCTTTCCGCGCCGCAATCGCGTGATCGCGGCCCTGTCGCAAGCCCTCTTTGTATCCGAGGCGGGTATGCCTTCTGGGACGTTTTCTACAGCCGAGGCTGCTATGGATTTGGGGCGCGAACTTCTTGCCGTGCCGGGGTCGATCCTATCGCCCGAGTCGCGTGGCACGAATTACCTCATTGCGAACGGTGCCTGCTGCATCGTCGACGAGGAATCTATCGAGATGGCTATCTCACGCATCTACGGAACCCTGCGCTACTCGCGCCCCGATGCTCCCGGCATTGCCGACCTGGATCCAACGCAGCAGACCGTGATGCATGCGCTCATCGCCTCTCCGCTCAAGGTCGACGACATCGCGGCGCTCGTCTCGCTCGATGCTGTCGGCGTACTCAAACTCTTGGGTTCGCTTGAACTCGAGGGCCTTATCGAGCGCATGATGGATGGAAGGTATGCGCCCTCCAAGTTTGCCCTTCACGCCCAGACACCCTTCGGTCACAATGGAAAACGTGTCAATTAGAAAGGTGTTTGCAGATGCAGTTCGATCAGGTGACAGTTATCGGTGGCGGTCTGGCGGGTTCGGAATGCGCGATCCAGCTGGCAGATCACGGGTTTGCCGTAAAGCTGTGCGAGATGCGCCCCCAGGTGAGCTCCCCGGCCCACCATACCGATCACCTGGCAGAGCTCGTCTGCTCCAATTCGTTTAAGTCGACCCGTCCGGATTCCGCGGCTGGTTTGCTGAAGGCCGAGCTTGAGCGCATGGGTTCAGTCCTGCTCGATTGCGCCCATCGCGCGGCTGTTCCCGCCGGTGGCGCCTTGGCGGTCGACCGCGTCAAGTTTTCCGAGCTTGTCGAGGCCGAGGTTGCCGCCCGTCCCAATATCGAGGTCGTGCACGGCGAGGTCACGCAGATTCCCGAGGGTCACGTGGTCATTGCCGCGGGCCCGCTGTGTTCACCGGCGCTGAGCGAAGAGGTTATGAAGCTCGTCGGTGGTGATGCCTTGGCGTTCTTCGATGCTGCGGCGCCGATCGTCGATGCCTCCACGCTCGATATGGACGTGCTGTTCTCGCAGTCGCGCTATGAGGAGCAGGGGAGCGGCGACTATCTCAACGCTCCGCTCAATAAGGAGGAGTACGAGGCCTTTATCGAGGCGCTTACCACGGCCGACCGCGTGGTGCTCAAAGACTTTGAGGGCGGCGATCTGTTCCAGGCCTGCCAGCCTGCCGAGGAAGTTGCGCGCACTGGCAAGGACGCCATTCGCTTTGGCGCCATGAAGCCCGTTGGCCTCACCGACCCGCGTACCGGACGTCGCCCCTGGGCGGCGATACAGCTGCGTGCCGAGAACAAGGAGAAGACCGCCTATAACCTGGTGGGCTTCCAGACCAACTTGACCTTTGGCGAGCAGAAGCGCGTCTTCCATATGGTGCCGGGCCTGGAGAACGCTGAGTTCTTCCGCTACGGTGTCATGCATCGCAATACCTTTGTCGACGCTCCGCACGTGCTCGATGGCACCTTTGCCGTGCCCGGTACCGGCGTGCGCCTGGCCGGTCAGATCACCGGCACCGAGGGGTACATGGAAGCCGTGGCGACAGGTCTTCTCGCGGCGCTCAACACCTATGCCGAGGCTATCGGTGCCGCGGTCGTCGAGTTGCCGCGTGTGGGCGCCCTGGGCGCGCTCGTGGGCTATGCAACCGATCCTGCCACCGTGGGCTATCAGCCCATGCATGTCAACTTTGGCCTGGTGCCGCCACTCGAGGATGGTAAGCGCCGCAGCAAGCGCGACCGATATCAGGCCTATTCGGACCGTGCGCTCGAGGCCCTCGATGCCTACTTGGCCACGCGTTCCGACTTGTTTGGAGGCGACCGGTCATAGCCTTTGACCTGTACGACACCGTCGACTCGTTTATCGCCTATATCGCACGCGTCGAGGGTCTTTCTCCCAACACGGTGACGGCCTATGGCTCGAGGCTAGAGCGCTTTGCTGCCTGGTGCGAGCGCGAGGATATTGATGCTTTCGCTGCCGACGTGCGCACCATTCGTCGCTATCTTGCTGAGCTTTCGCGTGAGCAGGTGGCTCCCCGAACGCTCGCGGCGCACCTGTCGGCTATCCGATCTCTCTATCGCTGGATGGCAGCCGAGGGGATTGTCGAGGGCGATGCGGTCTCGGCGATCGCATCGCCCAAGCTGCCGCGTGACCTGCCGGGCGTCCTTACGACCAAGCAGGTCGAGGCGCTGCTCAAGACGCCTGATACCTCGACGCCCGCGGGACTGCGCGATGCGGCGATGCTCGAGCTACTCTATGCCTCGGGTGCTCGTATCTCTGAGCTCGCAGCACTCAATGTGGAGTCCATCGCTTGGTCCGAGCGAACGCTGCGACTTTGGGGCAAGGGGAGCAAGGAGCGTATCGTCCCTCTGTATCGTCGTGCGCTCGATGTGACGCGTCTCTATATTGAGGAGGGGAGGCCGGAGTTGCTCGCTCAGGCAAAGCGCCGCGACCTCGCTACTGGGCCGCATCCGCTGCTTATATCGGCGCGTGGCAATCGCATGAGCGCCGCCATGCTCCGGCGGCGGTTCCATACGCTGGCGACGCTCGCCGGCATTCCGGCCGACATCGCCCCGCATGCGATGCGCCATACCTTTGCGACCGACTTGCTTGAGGGCGGTGCGGACCTGCGCTCGGTTCAAGAGCTGCTGGGTCATGCGAGCCTGTCCACGACGCAAATCTACACGCATCTCACGCCCGATCGGCTCAAGCGTGCCGTGGCTCAAGCCCATCCCCGCGGCGAATAGTGGCTGGGACGTCCCGCGCCGCACCGAGGTGTGTGGTTTTGATTGCGGGTTGGCAGGAAGAAGCATTCCTGCTATCATTCATCGGGTTGCTTCACGGCAACATGTTTTTATCACGCACGCGCGGCTACTTCATACCGTGGTGCCCGGGCTTTGGTAGCACATGTCCGGGTTGGTTTTGGAGGATGACCCCGCGCGGAGGCAAACCACAGGAGGTTTAACATGGCTACCAAGATTAATATCCGCACCCTGCTCGAGGCCGGCTGCCACTTCGGTCACCAGACCCGTCGCTGGAACCCCAAGATGAAGCCGTTCATCTTTGGTGAGCGCAACGGCATCTACATCCTCGACCTCAAGCAGACCATCCTCGACGCCGACCAGGCCTATACCTTCGTCAAGAACGTCGCTAAGGGCGGCAACGTGCTGTTCGTCGGCACCAAGAAGCAGGCTCAGGAGGCCGTCAAGAACGCTGCTGAGCGCGCCAACATGCCTTACATCAACCAGCGTTGGCTCGGCGGTATGCTGACCAACTTCGTCACCATCCGCTCCCGCATCAACCGCATGGAGGAGCTCGAGGCCATGGTCGAGGACGGCCGCATGGCTGTTCTGCCCAAGAAGGAGCAGGCTGTTCTCGGCAAGGAGCTCACCAAGCTCCAGACCAACCTCGGTGGCGCCCGCGACATGAAGGGTCTGCCCCAGGCTCTCTTCGTCATCGACACCAAGCGCGAGGAGAACGCCATCAAGGAGGCTCAGCGCCTGAACATCCCCGTCGTCGCCCTGATCGACACCAACTCCGATCCCGACGAGGTCGAGTACGGCATCCCCTGCAACGATGACGCTATCTCCGCTGTCACCCTTATGTGCGAGCTCATGGCTGACGCCTGCCTCGCTGGCTCCGGCAAGGAGCAGGTCTCCGAGGCCGAGATGGCCGCTGAGCCCAAGGCCGAGTAAATCAGTCTTAGTTAATTCTTTTTCATCTCTTTGAAAGGAACCACAATGGCCCAGATTACCGCCGCTATGGTCAAGCAGCTCCGCGAGATGACCGACTCCCCGATGATGGAGTGCAAGAAGGCTCTCGTCGAGGCTGACGGCGACATGGACGCCGCTGTCGACGTTCTGCGTAAGAACGGCCTTGCCAAGGCTGCCAAGAAGGCTGGCCGTGAGACCAACGAGGGCGCTGTCGCCGCGTTCGTCTCCGAGGATGGCAAGACCGGCGCTCTGCTCGAGCTCTCCTGCGAGACCGACTTCGTTGGCTCTAACGCCAAGTTCACCGGCTTTGCTTCCAAGGTCGCTGAGGTTGTCGCTACCACCGAGCCTGCTGACGTCGACGCTCTGCTCGAGAAGCCGATGGGCGAGGAGACCGTTTCCTCCGAGCTCACCGAGATGATTCACATCATGGGTGAGAACATGAAGATCTCCCGCTTCGCTGCCCGCAAGGCTGAGAACGGCGCGCTCGCTTCTTACATCCACATGGGTGGTAAGATCGGCGTCCTCGTCGAGTTCGCCTTCGAGAAGGCTGAGACCGCTCAGGCTGAATCCTTCAAGACCTTCGCTCACGACGTTGCCCTTCAGGTTGCCGCCGTCGCCCCGATCTGCGCTACCCGCGATCAGGTTCCGGCCGAGACCGTCGAGCACGAGAAGCAGATCTACATGGCTCAGGCTGCCGAGTCCGGCAAGCCCGAGGCTATTCAGGAGAAGATGGCTGTCGGCCGTCTGGAGAAGTTCTACAAGCAGTCCGTGCTCACCGAGCAGGAGTTCATCAAGGACAGCTCCCTCACCATCAAGAAGTACGCTGAGCAGGTCTCCAAGGAGCTCGGCGACACCATTACCGTCGTTGCCTTTGACCGTCTGGTCCGTGGCGAGTAAATAAGCTCTTGTAGCTGGTAATGAGCAGGCTGTGGGTTTTACTCACAGCCTGCTTTTTCATGGCTCTTATCAGAGCCTTTGATATCATATTGAGAGTCTAATTAAAGGAGGATCGCTTTGTCCGACATCCGATATAAACGCGTGCTTCTTAAGCTTTCCGGCGAAGCACTGATGGGCGACGGCCAATATGGCATCGACCCCAAGGTTACCGACCATCTTGCCAAGCAGGTTAAGGAGCTGCTCGCCGTTGGCCATGAGGTCGGCGTCGTTGTCGGCGGCGGCAATATTTTCCGCGGCATGGCCGGCGCTGCCGGTGGCATGGAGCGTGCACAGGCCGACTACATGGGCATGTTGGCAACCGTTATGAACGCGCTCGCCCTGCAGGATGCCTTCGAGCACAACGATGTTCCCTGCCGCGTGATGAGCGCTATCCAGATGAACGAGATCTGCGAGCCCTATATTCGTCGCCGCGCTATCAACCATCTATCCAAGGGCAACGTCGTCATCTTCGCTGCCGGTTCGGGCAATCCGTACTTTACGACCGACACCGCCGCGGCTCTTCGTGCGTGCGAGATCGGCGCCGAGATTCTGATTAAAGCCACCAAGGTTGACGGCATCTACGACAAGGATCCCGTCAAGTGCGCCGATGCCGTCCGTTTTGACAAGATTACCTATCACGAGGTTCTCGTCCGCGGCCTGCAGGTTATGGATTCCACGGCTACGGCTCTGTGCCAGGATAACCGTATGCCGATTTTGGTCCTCAACATCGATGGCGAGGACACCGTCAAGCGCGCGCTTTCGGGTGAGCCCGTCGGCACGCTCGTCTATCAGGAGGATTAAGCATGGCAGAGAACATCACCGCCCATATGGACAAGTCGCTCGAGTCCCTCAAGCATAACTTCTCCAAGGTTCGTACCGGCCGCGCCAATGCCAACATTCTGTCTGACATCACCGTCGATTATTACGGTGTTCCCACGCCGGTCACGCAGGTTGCCGCCGTCAAGACCCCCGAGGCCCACATGCTGCTCATCGAGCCGTGGGACAAGGCACTCATCAATGCTATCGTCAAGGCCATCGGCGCTTCCGATCTGGGTATTACCCCCAACTCCGATGGCACCGTCGTTCGTCTTCCGTTCCCGGCTCCCACTGAGGAGCGCCGTCGCGAGCTCGTCAAGGAGTGCCGCGAGTACGCCGAGCAGGCCAAGGTGTCCATCCGTAACATCCGTCGCGACTTCAACAACAAGCTCGAGCGCGACGAGGAGCTCACCGAGGACGATGTCCGTCGCGAGCAGGCCAAGGTCCAGAAGCACACTGATGAGTATGTCGCCAAGGTCGAGGAGCTTCTGAAGGAAAAAGAAGCCGAGGTCATGGAGATCTAAGGTGCAATACGACGAGCATAAACTGGTCGAGTACTTTGCCGACGCCCCTGCGGGCGTCGGTTTTTCCGACCTTGACCTCAATAACATTCCGCACCATATCTCGTGCATCATGGACGGCAACGGTCGTTGGGCCACGTCGCGCGGTCTTGCACGCACTGAGGGCCACAAGGCGGGTATCGTCTCGCTGCGCGAGATCATTACCGCCTGCGTGCGCCTGGGCGTCGACGTGCTTTCGGCCTATGCGTTTTCTACCGAAAACTGGAACCGCCCGCAGCATGAGGTCAACGTCTTGATGCACCTGTTTGCCAAGACGTTCATCGACGAGTTGCCGCTTCTGAAGCGCGAAAACGTGCGCGTTGTCTTTTTGGGTGATATTTCCGCGCTGCCCAAGAAGACCCGCGACGTTTTTGAACGCGGTCTTGCCGAGTGCGCCGATCACACCGGTATGACGCTGGCGCTTGCCGTCAACTACGGCGCGCGTGCCGAGATTACCCGCGCTGTCCGTCAGATCGCACTCGACGTTGCCGCCGGTAAGATCGACCCTGCCGCAATTGATGACGACATGGTGGCTTCTCACCTTTATACCGCCGGTCTTCCCGATCCTGAGCTTGTGATTCGCACCTCTGGTGAGCTGCGCCTTTCGAACTATCTGCTGTGGCAGGTGGCTTATTCCGAGTTCTACGTCACCGATACCTATTGGCCCGACTTTGATCGTTGGGGCCTTGTCGACGCCATTTTGGCCTATCAGGGCCGTGACCGTAGGTTTGGTGGACTGAGCAAGACCGAGGAGGCTTAATCGTGTCCGATCGTCCCAAGGCATCTTCTCCCAAGACGCCTGCGCGCAAAGCTGCCACTGCGGGGGCGCCTGCAGCGAAGAGCGGCACCGGTTCGTGGCTGGCGGGCTTTATTACCCGTGCCGCTGCCGGTATCGTCTACGCCGTTGTCTTTATCTTGTGCTTGGTTTTGGGTATTGTGCCCACGGCCATCTTTGTTTCTGTCATGAGCGGTCTGTGCTGCTATGAGTTTTTCCGTATGACGAGGCTCGATGGCAAGATGGCTAACGAGCGCATGGGTATCGCTGCCGCCGTACTCTTTCCGCTGTCGGCGTTGGGCGATTCGATGTTGCTGAATGCCCTGCTTTTTGCCCTGATGCTCGCTGTGGGCATTTGGTATGTTTGGTCGCCGCGTACCCGCATCTCTGATGTGGCCGTGACGCTCATGGGTCCCATCTACACTGGCTTTATGCTGTCGGCTATCGTGCTGCTGCGCGATGCCGTGCCCGGTTTTGCCGGCGCCCTGCTTTCGGTGGGCGTTTGCGCGTCCCTTTGGGTCTCCGATTCGTTTGCCTACATCGTGGGTAGCCGTATCGGCAAGCACAAGATGGTTCCCAAGATTTCTCCCAAAAAGAGCTGGGAGGGGTTTGTCGGCGGCATCCTGGGCTCGGTTTTGATTTGGCTCATCCTGTGGGCGACGCACTTCTACAAGCTCAGCCTGCCCTATGCACTTCTGTGCGGCGTGGTCGTGTCCGTCCTGGGCGTTATCGGAGACCTCATCGAGTCGCGCATCAAGCGCGGTGTGGGCGTTAAGGATTCCGGTAACCTTATCCCGGGCCACGGCGGCATGCTCGATCGTAGCGATTCGCTTATCTTTGGCTGCATTACCGCGCAGCTGCTTTTGATGATCGGAGGCGTGCTGTAATGTCCTTCCAGACGACGTATGGCCTCGATGGACGTCTCCGTGTTGCCATCCTGGGTTGTACGGGCTCTATCGGCACCCAGGCGCTCGATGTGTGCCGCCAGCATGCCGATCGCCTGCAGGTGACGGCGCTGTCCGTTAACTCCAGTACCTCCGAGCTCGTTGCCGCTGCCCGCGAGTTCTCGGTTCCGGCGGTTGCCGTGGCCGATGTCGCTCATGGCGATGACGCCGTGCTGCAGGAGTTGCCCGAGGGAACGAAGCTCGGCGTTGGCGCGCAGGCGGTTTGCGAGCTCGCGCGTCGCGACGATGTCGACTGCGTGCTCGTCGCTATTGTGGGCGCCGCCGGTCTCGAGGCGAGCCATGCGGCCTTGACCTCGAATAAGCGTCTTGCCCTTGCCAACAAGGAGTCCCTCGTCGTCGGCGGCGACTTGCTTATGCCGTTGGCGCAACCGGGCCAGCTTATTCCAGTCGACTCTGAGCACTCCGCCATCTACCAGTGCTATCTGGGGGAGAACCCACGCGAGGCTCATTGTATTTGGCTCACCTGCTCGGGCGGTCCGTTCTTTGGCCGCACCCGCGACGAGCTCGACCGCGTGACGCGTGCCGATGCCCTCGCACATCCCACGTGGGCCATGGGTGCCAAGATCACCATCGACTCCGCCACCCTCATGAACAAGGGCCTGGAGCGCATTGAGGCCATGCATCTGTTTAACTGCGACCTCGATTTCATTAACGTGGTCGTGCAGCGTCAGTCCAAGATTCACTCTATGGTCGAGTTCACCGACGGCTCCGTGATGGCGCATCTCGGTGCTTCCGACATGCGTATTCCCATCCAGTTCGCGTTCTCGTATCCCGAGCGTTGGGATACCCCGGCGCCTCGTATCGATTTCCGCGAGCTGGGGCAGCTCACGTTTGATGCTGCCGACATGGACACCTTCCGCTGTCTGGCACTGGCCGAACGTGCCGGCAAGACGGGTGGCACCATGCCGTGCGTGCTCAATGCCGCCAACGAGGTCGCCGTCGATGCCTTCCTGCACGATGGCTGCAGCTTTACCGATATCGATTGCATTGTGGAATCCTGCATGGATTCCCACGATATGCAGGCGGTCGATTCGTTTGAGCAGCTTCGCGACATCGATGCATGGGCGCGTGAAAAGGCTGCGCAGGTGCTCGCCGCAACCCGTTCCTAACCCATAAGGATTGCTTTTTCGTTTTATGGATACTGTTCTGAGCGTTCTCTCATCGGTCTTTTGGGGCCTGCTGATGCTTTCCGTCCTTGTGTTTTTGCACGAGGGCGGCCACTTTTTGGCGGCGCGTGCCTGCGGCGTCCGTGTGACCGAGTTCTTTTTGGGCCTGCCGTGTCGCTTTGACATCCATTACACGTCACGTCGCATTGGAACCAAGTTTGGCGTGACCCCGCTGCTGCTGGGTGGCTACGCTGCCATCTGCGGTATGGATCCGACCGACGTCTCGTGCGCCGATCGCGTGCTCGCGGCTATCTATCGTCATGGTCGCGTGACCGTGGCCGACCTTGCCGCCGAGCTCGAGCTATCCGAGGAGGTTGTGCTTGAGGCATGCGCCTTGCTATTGGGTTGGGGCTCTATCGCGCCTTGGTATGAGGAAGGGGAGAAGCCCTCGCCGAGCTACTATCCCACCAAGTATCAGACGCTGCCACGAGATGCGGCGGGTTACACCACCTTTGACGGCCGCCGTTTCGATCGAGAGCATGCGACTACCGAGGGCGATGTGTGGGAGCTGCCGTGCGGCGAAGCCGAGTTCCTTGCGCGAGAGCGTTCGCATACCTATCTGGGCCAGGGTTTTCTCAAGCGCGCCTTTATGCTGCTCGCGGGCATTCTCGTCAATATCCTGACGGGCTTTTTGCTGCTTATGAGCATCTACTCTATTGCGGGTGTCACCGTGCCGATGGATACCAACGTGATCGGTCAGGTTGACGAGGGGTCTATTGCCGCCAAGGCGGGTATCGAGGGCGGCGACGCGATCCTTTCGGTTGACGGAGTATCGTGCTCTACCTGGATGGACGTTTACGATGCCATCGGCAAGGCCGCCGGTAAGGACGATATCGCCATTGAGTATGAGCGCGACGGCAAGCAGCATTCGACCTCGGTTGCGCTCAAAGAGGACGAGCGCCTAGGTGTGTATGCCTCTACGCAGGTGGTCCGTTTAGACCCCATCACGTCGGCTCGCCTTTCGTTCTCCTATGTCGTGCAGACAGCGGAGGGCGTGATGCGCCTGCTCCAGCCGCAGCATACGATGGAGATTCTCGATCAGTCTTCTTCAATCGTGGGCATTAGCGTTATGTCCTCACAGGCTGCTGCTGCCGGCCCTGCCACGTTCCTTTCGTTTGCCGCCCTCATTTCGTTCTCGCTTGGCTTTATGAACCTGCTGCCCATCCCACCACTCGATGGCGGCAAGCTGGTCATCGAGATCATTCAAAAGATTGCTGGCCGCGAGCTTCCGCTCAAGGTCCAGACGATTGTGAGCTATGTGGGCATCGCGCTCTTTGCGCTGCTGTTTGTCTATATGCTTCGTTCCGACGTCCTTCGATTTATCCTGTAGGGGAGTGTTTGGATTGTCTTTATCCCATCCTTTGCCTCGCGAGTTGACGCGCCCCGTGCATGTGGGCGGTGTGCAGATCGGTGGCGGCGCGCCGGTGGTGGTCCAATCCATGACCTGCACCGATACCGCTGACGCCCAGGCAACGCTTGCGCAAGTGTGCGCGTTGGTGCAGGCTGGCTGCGATATCGTGCGTGTGAGCGTGCCCACCGAGGCCGCGCTTGAGGGTTTCCGCATCATCTGTGCCGAGTCTCCGGTGCCGATCGTCGCCGATATTCACTTTAACCATAAGCTCGCCATCGGCGCCGTCGAGGCTGGTGCCGCCAAGCTTCGCATCAATCCCGGCAATATCGGCGATTGGGCTAAGGTCGATGCCGTGATCGATGCCGCGGGCGCCGCTGGGTGCGCGATTCGTATCGGCGTCAATGCCGGTTCGCTCGAGCAGGATATCGCCGAGCGCGACGACCTCACGCAGCCCGAAAAGCTCGTGATGTCGAGCGAGCGTTTCGTCAAGCACTTTGAGGACCGCGGCTTTAAGAACATTGTGCTTTCGGCCAAGGCCCATAGCGTGCAAACGACGCTCGATACCTATCGAGCCCTGTCGCGTGAGATTCCACACGTTCCGCTTCACCTGGGCGTGACGGAGGCGGGGACCAAGCTCCAGGGCACCATCAAGAGCTCTGTAGGCTTGGGTATCTTGCTTTCCGAAGGCATTGGCGACACCATGCGTGTGTCGCTCACAGCTGATCCGGTTGAGGAGCCGCCGGTCGCCTGGGGGATTTTGCAGTCGCTGGGCCTGCGTCGCCGTGGTCCCGAGATTGTCTCGTGCCCCACGTGCGCCCGCTGCCAGGTTAACCTGATTCCCATCGCTGAGGAGGTCACCGAGCGGCTTAAGAACTATGCCGCGCCGCTTTCGATTGCCATCATGGGATGTGCCGTTAATGGCCCCGGCGAGGCTTCTGATGCCGACCTGGGCGTTGCTTGCGGACGTGGTCAGGCCTTGCTCTTTTCGCATGGCCAGATCATTGGTAAAGTAGCTGAGGACCAAATTGTCGACGCGCTGATGGCCGAGGTCGACAAACTTATTGAGGAGAAATAAATGACCCGAGCAATGTACATGTCTAAGCTCTATGCGCCGACGCTTAAAGAGGATCCGGCGGACGCTGAGCTCGCCAGTCACCGCCTGCTGCTCCGTGCCGGCATGATCCGCAAGGAGGCCGCCGGCCTGTATTCCTACCTGCCGCTTGCTTGGCGCTCGATCCGTAAGATCG
Source organism: Alloprevotella sp. (assembly GCA_963628025.1). Classification (GTDB taxonomy): domain Bacteria; phylum Actinomycetota; class Coriobacteriia; order Coriobacteriales; family Coriobacteriaceae; genus Collinsella. The sequence continues at coordinate 61,325 of CAVGCW010000022.1, forward strand.
AGAATATCGTGCGCGACGAGATGGACGCTGCCGGCGCCCAGGAGCTTATGATGCCTATCATGGTCGACGCCGAGTTGTGGCGCGAGTCCGGGCGCATCGACGCCTATGGCAAGGAGCTTGTGCGCTTTGACGACCGTCATGGTCGCGAGTTCGTCCTGGGCCCCACGCACGAGGAGACCGTCACGGCCCTGGTGCGCAACGAGCTGCGCTCCTACAAGCAGCTGCCCGTCAACCTGTACCACATTCAGGACAAGTTCCGCGACGAGTTCCGCCCCCGCTTTGGCCTGATGCGCGGTCGCGAGTTCATCATGAAGGACGCCTACAGCTTCTCCGCCACGCAGGAGAGCCTGCAGGAGGAGTATGACAAGATGAAGCAGGCCTACGCTAACATCTGCGAGCGCTGCTATATCAAGGCCCTGCCCGTTGTTGCCGACTCCGGTGAGATCGGTGGCGATACCTCCGTCGAGTACATGGCTTTGGCCGACGCCGGCGAGGCTTCGCTCGTCTACTGCGACGATTGCGGCTTTGCTGCCGATGACGAGGCGGCAAGCACCAAGGTCGTCGTGACCGAGGGTCCTGGTGACGGTACGCTCACCAAGGTTGAGACTCCGGGCATGGGCACCATTGAGGCTGTTGCTAAGTTCTTTGGGTTCCCCGAGAACGGCACGCGCAAGTCGCTGGCACTCATCGACGCCGAGGGCAAGCCGGTCGTGGCCATTGTTCCGGGCGATCACGAGCTCAACGATTGCAAGGCCGAGCACGTCTTTGGCAAGGGCTATCGCATGATGACCGACGAGGAGCTTCAGGCGAACGGTCTGCACAAGGGCTTTATCGGACCGGTTAACCTGCCCGATGGTATTCGTCTGGTGTGCGACGAGAGCCTGCGCGATTCCAAGCAGTGGGCCTGCGGTGCCAACGAGGTCGATTATCACTTTACCGGTGCCTGCCCCGAGCGCGACTTTACCGTCGATGAGTGGGCCGATCTGGTCACCGTTGTCGCCGGCGACCCCTGCCCGCACTGCGGCAAGCCGCTCTCCGCTGCCCGCGGCATCGAGGTCTCTCAGGTCTTCCAGCTGGGCACCAAGTATTCCGAGGCCATGGGTGCCACCTTTATGGACGAGGACGGCAAGGAGAAGCCGCTCATCATGGGCTGCTACGGCGTTGGTGTGTCCCGCTCGCTCGCTGCCGTCGTGGAGCAGCACAACGACGAGCACGGTATCGTCTGGCCGGTCTCCGTTGCCCCGTATGAGGTCGCGGTGATTCCGCTCGATCCCAAGAAGGAGGAGTGCGCTACCGTCTGCGAGCAGATCGTTGATGGCCTGTGCGCCGAGGGTATCGAGGTTGTCGTCGACGACCGCGACGAGCGTCCCGGCTTTAAGTTTGCCGACAACGACCTTATGGGCTTCCCGTATCAGGTCGTTCTGGGTAAGCGTGGCCTTAAGAATGGCACCGTTGAGCTCAAGGACCGTGCCACGGGTGAGCGCGAGGATGTGGCGATCGACGAGGTCGTCGCCAAGGTCGCCGAGCTTGTGAAGGCAGCACGCCGTTAATCGACGATTTCGCTTGTAGTTCTATATACGGGACGGCCCCGCATTTCTCCAGATCGGGGAGATGCGGGGCCGTCCTTTTATCTTGTGGCATCCTCGATATCTAAAAGGAAAACCCCACAGCCCATGCGAGCTACGGGGTTTTCCTTGTGCCTCCGATGCGAAATTAATCGCTCAGATATTACTGATAATCGACGACGTCGATCCAGTTCTTCAGGAACTCATCGTTCACGTTGCGCTTACGAGCGAGCTCGGAAGCGGCGACGATGCTCGTCCACTGACGCACGACCTGCATGGGCATGTCGGCGCGGTCGCAGTAGAGCTCCAGGTAGGCCTCAGCCTGATCCTTGCTATTGAGGGCAAAGAGCAGGTAGGTGGTGGCAACGTCGGCAGCAGGGGAGCCCTGGGTGGCGTGTGCCCAGTCGCACACATAGAGCTGGCCGTCGTCGCCGACGATGACGTTGGAGGGGTTGAAGTCGCCGTGGCAGACCTTGAACTCCTTGGTCATGCCGTCCAGACGCTCCTGAAGGTTGTAGCGCGTGGTGGCATTGAGCTGATCAAGGCTGTCGATCATGCGGGCGTACTTGTCGCGCTGACGGTTGAGCAGCGGGGAGGTGTAGCCGTGGATCTCGATCTGGAGGTCGACGAACATCTCGAGGTACTCACCAAAGCGCTGGGGCTCGGCAGTCATCTTCTCGGCAAGGGTGGTGCCCGGAACCTTCTCGGTCACGAGCGCCCAGCCGTTGGCGTTCTCGAGCTGGGAAACCTCGAGCGCCTTGGGGCTGCGGATGCCGCACTCATTGATGCGGGCAAGATTCAAAGCCTCGTTGAACACGTCGGAGACAGGCTTGGTCTCGTTAAAGACCTTGACAATCTTGTCGCCCAGGTCGTAAACGACCTTGTTGCCACGGCGGACGAGCTCGGTCTTGGAATCGGGTAGCAGCATGGTTGCATCCTTTCAACGATGCGATAGAAGCGACGGCGGGGGTGTGTGAAACACCCGTGCACCCCCGCCGTTAAAAACCGTGCTAAAACTAGCAGACGGCGTAATCCTGGGGCTCGCGGCCGTAGTAGGCGTCCAGGTAGAGCTCCTTGATCTCGCTCATGAGCGGGTAGCGCGGGTTGGCGCCGGTGCACTGGTCGTTGAAAGCCTGCTCGGTCATTTCGTCGAGGGTGTCGAGGAAGTACTGCTCGTCAACACCGTATTCGGCGATGGTCTTCTTGACGCCGATGAAGTCCTTGAGCTCCTCGAGCTTCGTGATGAAGTTCTCGAAGACCTCCTTGTCGTCCTTGCCCTCGATGCCGCAGTACTTGGCCATCTCGGCGTAGTTGTGCAGCGCGTTGGGGTAAGGATACTGGGAGAAGGTACCCATCTTGACGGGAGCCTCGGCGGCGTTGTAGCGCATGACGCGGGTCAGGATGACGGCGTTTGCGAGGCCGTGGGGCAGGTGATGGAAAGCGCCGAGCTTGTGAGCCATGGAGTGGTTGAGGCCCAGGAAGGCGTTGGCGAAGGCCATACCGGCCATGCAAGAGGCGTTGTGCATCTCCTCGCGGGCATGCGGGTCCTTGGCGCCGTTCGTGAAGCTGGAGGGCAGGTTCTCGAAGACGAGCTTAGCAGCGCGCTCGGAGAGGCCCTTGGTGTAGTCGGAAGCCATGATGGAGACGTAGGACTCGATGGCGTGGGTCATGACGTCGATGCCGGAGGCAGCGGTCAGGCCGCGCGGGGCGGTCATGCAGTTGTCGGCGTCGACGATAGCCATGTTGGGGAGCAGCGCGTAGTCGGCGAGCGGCCACTTGATGCCGGTCTCCTTGTCGGTGATGATGGCGAACGGCGTGCACTCGGAGCCGGTACCCGAAGAGGTCGGGACGGCGACGAAGTAGGCCTTCTTGCCCATCTCGGGGAAGGTGAAGATACGCTTGCGGATGTCCATGAAGTCCATGGCCATGTCCTCAAACTTGCACTCGGGGTGCTCGTACATCATCCACATGATCTTGCCGGCGTCCATAGCGGAGCCACCGCCGACGGCGATGATGACGTCCGGCTCAAAGAGAGCCATCTGCTTGGCGCCGCGACGTGCGCACTGCAGCGACGGATCGGGCTCGACGTCGTAGAAGCAGTCGTGGGCGATGCCCATCTCGTCGAGCTTGGCCTCGATGGCGCGGGTGTTGCCATTCTTGAAGAGGAACTGGTCGGTGACGATGAAGGCGCGCTTCTTGCCCATGACGTTGCCAAGCTCGTCGAGGGCGACGGGCGTGGAACCCTTCTTGAAGTAGACCTTCTCGGGAGCGCGGAACCACAGCATGTTCTCACGGCGCTCGGCCACAGTCTTAACGTTGATCAAGTGCTTCACCCCAACGTTCTCGGAGACGGAGTTGCCGCCCCAGGAGCCGCAGCCCAGGGTCAGAGACGGCTTCATGCCAAAGTTGTACAGGTCACCGATGCCGCCGTGCGAGGACGGGGTGTTGATGACGATACGGCAGGCCTTCATGACGTGCTCGAACAGGCTGATCTTCTCGGCCTGGGCGGGGTGCACGTACAGAGAGGCGGTGTGGCCCGGGCCACCGGCGAGCACCAGGTGCTCGGCCTTGTCGACGGCCTCCTGGAAGTCCTTGGCGTGATACATGGCCAGGACCGGGGAGAGCTTCTCGTGGGAGAACTCCTCCTTGGCGGGGTCGGTGGAGGTGACCTCGGCGATCAGAATCTTGGTCTTGGCAGGAACCTCGATGCCGGCGAGCTCGGCGATCTTGGCGGCAGCCATGCCGGGGATGCGGTGATCGAGGGCACCGTTCTTGAACATGGCGGCACGCAGGGCCTCCATCTCGGCACCCTGCTTGACGAAGTAGCAGCCGCGCTTCTGGAACTCGGCCTTAACCTGGTCATAGATGGTGTCGATGACGGTCACGGACTGCTCGGAAGCGCAAATCATGCCGTTGTCGAAGGTCTTGGAGTGGATGATGGAGTTGACGGCGAGCAGCACGTCAGCGGTGTCGTCGATGACGACCGGGGTGTTACCGGCGCCAACGCCCAGGGCGGGCTTGCCCGAGGAGTAGGCGGCCTTGACCATGCCCGGGCCACCGGTAGCGAGGATGATGTCGACGTCGCGCATGACCATGTTGGTCAGCTCGATGGAGGGGACATCGACCCAGCCGATGATGCCCTCGGGGGCGCCGGCCTTGACGGCGGCGTCAAGCACGAGCTTGGCGGCGGCGATGGTGCACTTGGCGGCAGCCGGGTGCGGGGAGATGATGATGGCGTTGCGGGTCTTCAGGCTGATCAGCGTCTTGAAGATCGCGGTGGAGGTGGGGTTGGTCGTCGGGATGACGGCGCCCACGATGCCGATGGGCTCGGCGATCTTGGTGATGCCGTAAGCCTCGTCGCGCTCCAGGACACCACAGGTCTTGGTGTTCTTGTAAGCGTTGTAGATGTACTCTGCGGCGTAGTGGTTCTTGATGACCTTGTCCTCAAGAACGCCGCGGCCGGTCTCCTCGATGGCCATCTTCGCCAACGGGATACGAGCCTTGTTGGCGGCCATGGCGGCCTCATAGAAGATCTTGTCGACCTGCTCCTGCGTGTACGTAGCAAAAAGCGCCTGGGCCTCTCGCATCTGAGCGAGCTTAGCCTCAAGCGCCTCTACGTTGTCCACAATTGCGGGAGTAGTGTTTTCCGGTGACTTTTTCACCATTTGTGTCTCCTTGCGATCGGAGATTTACCCTACGCCTTGCATGATAGCAAGAAATTATTCGGCGAACGGTAAGATTCCTTTAAAAGGCACACTAAAACGCTTCAATAAACTGAAGCGTTTTAACTAAAACTATCTGCCTGCTGCATCGCCCCGCTCATTGGGGACCGCTCATTGGGGACAGGCTTACATGAGTGCTTTCACTCATTGGGGACAGACATCGTTTTGCCATTTTGCCGTTCTGGGCCTTTTTTTGCCGCTCATTGGATATAAATAGATCACAGGCTCAGCATTTCGCGTTCCTTCTCTCCTTTTAGGTGTTGCCTGTTCAGTTTTTGAAAGGAGAGATTATGCCCCGATGCGCCCGCGCCGTTTCGCTCACCGGCTATTACCACGTCTTTGACCGTGGCAACTCCAAACAGATTATTTTTGAAGATGACTCTGACCGATATCGTTTCTTATCGGACATCTCGGACAGGTTTGCACGCCATAAAGTGGCAGTGTTGGCTTGGTGCCTTATGGACAACCACTTCCATTTGATGGTTGATGACCCATATGACAACCTTTCAAAGGCAATGCAGTGCGCACTGACGGCGTATGCTAAGTATTTCAATGGGAAAACGGGAAGAACGGGCCATCTGTTTGACAATCGCTATTCGCGTGTTGCGGTTGAGTCGGACACACAGGCGGTGCAGCTACTCGATTATATCCATCTCAATCCTGTGAAAGGTGCGATCGACTCTCTCGAAGCATACCGCTGGTCAAGCTTTAGGGCATACCAGCTGGGCTACGATCCCTTTGACATCTGTGACGCGGCCCCTATGCTCGATATTGTCGGGGGGTCTCGTCGCTATTGTGAGCATCTTAAGGAAGTTGCCGGGCGGATCTGGTCAGTTGAGATTCTTCCACGCCGACGGATCCTCGATGAGGATGCTCTTTCCGTTGCGCGCGAAGTCCTTCCGAGCATAGATCCTGCGCTGCTCAAGGCCCTGCCACGCCCCGATCGTGATGCGTGTCTGCTGAGGCTTAGGCGGGCACATCTCACGGTCAAGCAAATTGCCCGCATCACCGGTATTGGCGCCACAAGCGTGACCAAGGCCACCACAGGCTGGAACGAGGCGGCGTGAGGCGGGTCAGGACCTGATCATGGCGCCGCTTGCGTGCGCCATGTCTGTCCCCAATGCGTGCAAACACTCATGTAAGTCTGTCCCCAATGAGTGCAAAAAAGCGCCCTCCGTAGGGGAGGGCGCCTTTGGTAAGTTCTATATGAACGCGAGGTCTTTGACCCGGAGAGTCCGAGGTACTTGTTGGTAAGACCTTATTTAGGAGCGCGCAACCTTGCCGGACTTGAGGCAGGTGGAGCAAACGTTCATCTTGCGACGGTGGCCATCGACGACGACGTAGACGCGCTGGATGTTGGGGCGGAACTTACGGTTGGTGACGCGGTGAGAGTGGCTGATGGAGCGACCGGCAACGGGGTGCTTACCGCAAACTTCGCAAACTTTGGACATAACTGACCCTCCTTGGGCGACAAACGAACATGTCGCGTTAACAAACAAGCCTGAACTATAGCACAGAAGCAGCTCCCTGTGCGTAATCTACACAGAGATATTCCTCTTTTGGCGATAGTGCTCACGCCACGGCCCTGGACGTAGATCCGATTTGCGTGCAGCAGAGGGGATTATGCCAGCTCGTGCGTGCGTTTTCAAGCTCGTCCCACAAATATATATAGGTTTATTGAGCATTGGGCTCCGTTTACGGATTGCTCTGTATTTATGCTCGCAATTAAGCTCGAGGTTGGCTACACTATTTCTTGACCATTAAAGGGGTACGAGATGCCCACATGGAATTACATAGCTGCCAAAGAGCAGCCCTTCCTGTGGGTGTCTGGTCCGCTTTAAGCGGTCGGGCATCTATTTTTTTGACTGTGTCAGCAGTCAAGACATGTGAGGAAGGAGATCGATGGGCACGACTTCCCCCAAGGCGGTCATCATGGACGAGACCGCCGTCAATCGAGCGATGACCCGCATCGCGCACGAGATTCTCGAGCGCAACGAGGGCTGTGAAGACCTCGCTCTGGTCGGCATCGTCACGCGCGGCGACCTTCTGGCAAAGAAGCTCGCCGAGGAGATCAAGGAGATCGAGGGCGTCGACGTTCCGCTCGGCAGCCTCGATATCAGCTTCTACCGCGATGACTACGCTACCAATTTCGCTCCCGCGATCCACGCCACCAACATTCCCTTCAGCGTCGATGGCAAACGCGTCGTTTTGGTGGACGACATCCTGTACACGGGTCGTACCATCCGCGCCGCTCTAGACGCCGTCATGGACCTGGGCCGTCCGAGCCGCATTGAGCTGGCAGTCCTCGTTGACCGCGGCCACCGCGAGCTCCCCATCTCGCCGGACTTTGTCGGCAAGAACGTTCCCTCGTCGCATGAGGAGAACGTGCACCTATATATGAAGGAAGTCGACGGCCACACTGCTGTCGAGATTAACGACGTCGCGCCGGGTTCCCACGTGGGCTCCGCGCCGCTGGGAGGTGAGTAGTACCGTGGCGTTCAACCATAAGCACCTGATCGACATTACCGAGTACTCCGAAGAGGACATCAAGCTCATCCTCGAGACCGCCAAGGCGTTCTCCGAGGTCAACGAGCGTGCCATCAAGAAGGTCCCCACGCTCAAGGGCAAGACCATCGTCAACATGTTCAACGAGCCCTCGACGCGCACCCGCAGCTCCTTCGAGCTCGCCGAGAAGCGCCTTTCGGCCGATAGCCTTAACTTTGGCGGCTCCTCGACCTCCACGGTCAAGGGCGAGAGCCTCGTCGATACCGTCGAGACCCTCAACGCCTACAAGATCGACTGCATTGTCGTGCGCGACAAGCACGCCGGCGCTCCCTACATCGTCACGCAGAACTCGCCCGCAAGCGTCATCTGCGCCGGTGACGGCAAGCACAACCATCCTACGCAGGCCCTGCTCGACCTGTACACCATCTGGGAGCACAAGGGTGACTTCCACGGTCTGAAGGTCGCCGTCGTCGGCGATATCGCCCACTCCCGCGTTTGCGGCTCGCTGATCCCCGCCCTTAAGATCATGGGCTGCGAGACCTACGCCGTCGCCCCCGGCACGCTGCTGCCGCCGGCGCCCGAGGTCCTGGGCTGCGACCACGTGACGAGCGACCTCGATTCCGTCCTGCCCGAGCTGGACGTCGTCTACATGCTGCGCGTGCAGCAGGAGCGTCTCGAGGGTGCCCCGTTCCCGACCATTCGCGAGTACCACAAGCTCTTCGGCCTGACCAAGGACCGCGAGAAGCTCATGAAGCCCGACGCGATCATCTGCCACCCGGGCCCCATCAACCGCGGCGTCGAGTTCGACTCCTATATGGCCGACCACCCGCAACGCTCCGTCATCCTGGAGCAGGTCTACGCCGGTATCTGCGTGCGTATGGCTATCCTGTATCTGCTGCTTGGAGGTGCCGATAATGGCCTTGCTTCTTAAGAATGCCCACGTCGTCGACCCGTCCGTCGAGCTTGACGGTGTCGTTGACGTCCTGATTGACGGCGACAAGATCGCCGAGGTCGGCGAGAATCTCGCCGTCGAGGGAGCCGAGGTCCGCGACCTTTCCGGCAAGTACCTCGTCCCCGGCCTGGTGGATATGCACGTTCACCTTCGCGAGCCCGGCTACGAGGTCAAAGAGGACATCGAGAGCGGTACCCGCGCAGCTGCCAAGGGCGGCTTTACCGGCGTGTGCGCCATGCCCAACACCGATCCCGTAACCGATAACGGCACTGTCGTGGAGTTCGTCAAGTCCCGCGCTGCCGAGGTCGGCCACTGCCGCGTCTATCCGTCGGGCGCCATGACCCGCGGTCTTAAGGGCGAGGCCATGTCCGAGATGGGCGATATGGTCGCCCACGGCGCCGTCGCCTTCACCGATGACGGTCGCGGCGTGCAGGGCGCGGGCATGCTCCGTCGCTGCATGGACTACGGCAAGATGTTCGGCAAGGTCTTTATGAGCCACTGCCAGGACGAGGACCTGGTCGGCCACGGCCAGATCAACGAGGGCAAGGTCTCGACCCGTCTGGCCCTCGAGGGCTGGCCGGCTGCCGGCGAGGAGCTCCAGATCGCCCGCGACATCGAGATCGCCAAGCTGACCGGCGCCAAGCTGCACATCCAGCACATCTCCACCGCCCATGGTCTGGAGATCGTGCGTGCCGGTAAGGCCGCTGGCGTTCAGGTTACCTGCGAGGCCACCCCGCACCACATGTTCCTGACCGAGAACGACCTGGACGAGACCTACAACACCTCGCTCAAGGTCAATCCGCCGCTGCGTACCGAGGAGGACGCCGAGGCCATCCGTCAGGGCGTCATCGACGGTACCGTCGACGCTATCGTCACCGATCACGCTCCCCACACCCCGTGGGAGAAGGCCCGCGAGTTCGAGCTTGCGCCCTTTGGCATGATCGGCCTCGAGACCTCCCTGTCGCTCGTGCTCACCGAGCTGGTCAACACGGGCAAGATGAGCGTGGGCCGCATGGTCGAGCTCATGGCCATCAAGCCGCGTGAGATTCTGGGCCTCGACCAGGTTCAGGTCAAGGCGGGCTCCGTTGCCGACCTGACCGTGTTCGACGCGTCCGCCACCTGGACGGTTGGCGAGGACGGTTACGAGTCGCGCGCCGAGAACTCCGGTTTTGCCGGCCGCACGCTCACCGGTCGTGCCACCGATGTGTTTGTCGGCGGCAAGCAGACGCTCGCCGACGGCTGCATCTGCTAGCATAGCCTTATCGCTTTTGTGCGCGGTGCCCTTGCGGTGCCGCGCTTTCTGTTCGTTTTGACCATGCAACCGCATGGGGGATTGGAGCGTCTATGCCCACACCTTCCACTGCACGCATGCACGACTTCGAGGTCGTCTCGAACCAGGAGATCGCCGACGGCATCTTCTCGCTCGTCATCTCGGCCCCCAAGCTTGCAAGTGCGCTCAAGCCCGGTCAGTTTGTGAACATTGCCGTGCCCGGCGATGCGTCCTCGCTGCTTCGCGTGCCCCTGAGCTTCTATCGCGCCGACGCCCAGGCCGGTACCGTCGAGCTGTGGTACGCCGTCGTGGGCGAGGACACCCGTCGTCTGTCGCAGATGGCCCCCGGCTCCAAGTCCAACCTGTTGGGCCCTGGCGGCCGCGGCTGGCTTGTTCCCGAGGGCACCAGGAAGGCGCTGCTCGTGGCGGGCGGCATCGGCGTTCCGCCCGTGCTCTGCCTCGCCGGCAAGCTTGTCGAGCAGGGCGTGGATGTCGACGTTTGCCTGGGCTTTGGCACCGCTTCCAAGGCCGTGGGTGTCGATGAGTTCCGCGCGCTGGGCGCCACGGTTAACGTGTGCACCGATGATGGCACGCTGGGCACGCACGGTTTTTGCACCGACCCGGCAGCCGAGCTGCTCGGAGAGGGCGGCTACGACTATGTGGCCAGCTGCGGCCCCGCTGTCATGATGAAGAAAGTCGCCGCCGCTGCCGCCGAGGCCGGTGCGTACTGCGAGGTGTCCCTCGAGCGCATGATGAGCTGTGGCTTTGGCGCCTGCAACACCTGCAATGTCGAGACGGTCGACGGTATGAAGGGCGCTTGCATGTGCGGCCCCGTGTTCGATGCTTCCAAGGTGGTGGTCTTCTAGTGGGTACCGTGAACATGGCCGTCGATTTCGGCGGCGTCAAGATGCAGAACCCCATCAACACCGCAGCCGGTACCTTTGGCTACGGTTGGCAGTTCCAGAACTTCTTTGATGTTTCCCAGCTGGGCGCCATCACCACAAAGGGTTGCGCTGCCGAGCCCTGGCCCGGCAACCCCGCGCCCCGCATGGCCGAGATTCCCGGCGGTATGATCAACTCCGTGGGCCTTCAGAACCCCGGTGTGGCTGCCTTTGCCCGTGAGTCCGGTCCGTGGCTCGAGCAGCTCTCCAAGGATGGTTGTCAGGTCATCTGTCAGGTCGCTGGTCACTCCGTCGAGGAGTTTGTCCGCGCGCTCGAGATGTATGTCGAGCTTTGCCCCTGGGCTGCCGGCTACGAGATCAACGTCAGCTGCCCCAATATTGCCGCCGGCGGTGCCGCCATGGGCTCCTCGCCCGAGGGTGCCTCTGCCGTTATGGCTGCCTGCCGTAAGGTGACCGATAAGCCGCTGTTCGTAAAGATGGCTCCGGTCAACGTCGCCGAGATCGCCAAGGCCCTCGAGGCTGCCGGCGCTGACGGCCTTTCGGTCATCAACTCCATCCAGGGCATGGCCATCGACGTCCATACCCGCAAGTCCCGCGTGGCCAAGCCCAAGGGCGGCCTTTCGGGCCCGCTGTGCCACCACATCGCCGTGCGCATGGTCTGGGAGGTTGCCCAGGCCGTCGATATCCCCATCAACGGTGTCGGCGGTGTCATGACCGGCGAGGATGCGGCCGAGTTTATCCTGGCCGGCGCCACCTGCGTGTCGGTCGGCATGGCCAACTTCGTCGATCCGTGCGCTTCGCTCAAGATCGCGCACGAGCTCGAGGCCTGGGCCGAGTCTCAGGGCGTGAAGGACATCAACGAACTGGTAGGTGCGTTCGAATGCTAGAGACCGATGCCCGCGACCGTGTTATCGTCGCCCTCGACTGCGACCGTGAGCGTGCGCTCGAGCTTGCCCACGAGCTTTCGGGCCATGCCGCCTGGCTCAAGGTTGGCATGACGCTCTATTACGCTGAGGGCCCCGAGATCGTCAAGACCTTTAAGGACCTGGGCTTTAAGGTCTTCCTTGACCTTAAGTTCCATGATATTCCGCATCAGGTTCGCGGTGCCGCCCGTTCGGCCTCGCTTGCCGGTGCCGACCTGCTTTCGGTTCACGGCTTGGGTTCGGGCGCCATGCTCGCTGCCTGCCGCGAGGGCGCCGAGGAGGCGCGCGAGGACCGCGCCAAGCTCGTCGCCATCACCGTGCTCACGAGTATGAACCAGGATGCCTTGAGCGAGATCGGCGTCGAGTCGCCCGTGGCCGAGGAGGCCGCCCGCCTGGCAAAGCTCGCTCAGGCCAACGGCATCGATGGCATCGTGTGCTCGCCGATGGAGGCTCACGACATGCGTGAGTTGCTGGGCCCTGATGCCCTGATCGTGACTCCGGGTGTGCGTCCGGTGGGTGCCGCCCTTGGTGACCAGTCCCGCGTGGCGACGCCTTCCCAGGCTATCGAGCGCGGTGCGAGCCACATTGTGGTGGGCCGTCCCATCACCGGCGCCGACGATCCGGTTGCCGCCTTTGACGCCATTGTCGCCGAGCTGGTCGAAAACGTCGCGTAAAAGATTCCCCTAAGTCACCACTTTTGGGTCTCATTAGCACAAATTAGCCCCTGTGCCTGCGTAAACTTTCCCATCCTTTGTGTGGAATCGCAGGTCAGGGGCTCTACTTTGGGCGCAGTATATTGCACTTTTTGCGGGTATCGTCTAACCTATGGAGCCGCGATTGGGCATTTTGTACGTTCTACGTGCTAAAATGCCAATTATTGAATCAGATATAACCCAACTATTTGGAGGTACGAATGGCACTCCCTCAGCTTACCGATGAGCAGCGTAAGCAGGCTCTTGAGAAGGCTGCTGCCGCACGTCACGCCCGCGCTGAGCTTCGCGAGCAGATCAAGAAGGGCGAGAAGTCCCTCGAGTCCGTGCTCAACTCCGATGACCCCATCGCTTCCCGCATGAAGGTTTCCACCCTCATCGAGTCTCTTCCTGGTTATGGCAAGGCCAAGGCCGCCAAGATCATGGAGGAGCTTGGTATCTCCGCTACCCGTCGCGTCCAGGGCCTCGGCGTCCGTCAGCGCGAGCAGCTCCTCGAGCAGCTGACCAAATAAGTGAGCGCTCAGGATTCCAAGCTCTTTGTGATTTCTGGACCGTCAGGCGCAGGGAAGGGTACGCTCGTCACTCGTGTGCGCGAGCGTCGCTCTAACCTGGGCCTGACGGTTTCGGCTACCACGCGAGCCCCACGCAAAGGCGAGGTCGATGGCGTCAATTACTTTTTCCTGACGCGCGAGGAGTTCGACCGCCGCGTGGCAAACGGTGAGTTTGTTGAGTGGGCCGAGGTCCACGGTAACTGCTACGGCACGTTGGTGAGCGAGGTCCAGTCCAAGCTCGCCTCTGGTTCGTCTCTCATCTTGGAGATCGATGTCCAGGGTGCCTTGCAGGTCAAGGAGCGTTTCCCCGAGGCCGTGCTGATCTTTATCAAGCCCCCCTCGCTCGAGGTGCTCCGCGAGCGTCTGGTCGGTCGCGGTACCGAGACGCTCGAGACGATTGAGCTGCGTATGGCAAACGCCGCCCATGAGCTTGCCCTTGCCGACCGCTACGACGACGTCGTGGTGAATGACGATCTCGACCGCGCGACCGATGAACTCGTTCGCGTTCTCGATATGCATGAAAGGATCTGAGGTCCGTGTCCGTTGTAAAGCCTTGCATTGACGATCTTCTGGAGAAGACCGATCACAACCGCTTCCTGCTCGCTTCGCTTGCCTCCAAGCGTGCCTGCGACATCAATAGCATGCTGCGCGGCCAGCATAACCGCGTGCTTGCCGTTCAGGATGTCGACGACATCACCATCGCGCTCTCCGGCGCCGACACCATCTCGATGGCTATGGACGAGATCGTCGACGGCGATATCTCCTACGACGAGGCCCGTTACGAGAAGGCGCTCGGCCATAAGGTTGCTGAAGCCTAAATGGCAGCTCGCGTCTGCCTGGTCCACTATCACGAGGTTGGACTGAAGGGCAAGAACCGCGCACATTTTGAGCATATCCTCATGGATAACATTAAGGCGGCTTTGGCCGCCTTTTCCGTGAACGCCGTGTCTCGAATTTCCGGTTATATCCTCGTGACCTTTAACGAGCATCAGGCCGATGAGGCGGCGCGTGTCATCCGCACCGTCCCCGGCGTTGCCCGTGTGTCCCTGGCGTACCACACCAACCGCGACCCGCAGGAGTACTGCGCCGCCGCCGTCAAGGCGCTGCGCGAGTTTGGCCCCTTCGATTCGTTTAAGGTGCACGCCAAGCGCTCCAATACCGACTATGAGCTCACCTCGATTGATATCAATCGTCAGGTGGGCGAGGTGCTGTGTGAGGCCTTCCCCGATAAAAAGGTTCAAATGCACGACCCCGATGCGATGGTGCACGTACTGGTGGTCCAGGGTAGCGTTTACGTGTACGCGCGCTCCGAGCGCGGCGTGGGCGGTCTGCCGGTGGGCTCCGCCGGCAAGGTCGTGACGCTTCTGTCGTCGGGCATCGATTCTCCGGTGGCGACCTGGATGCTCGCGCGTCGCGGCGCGGTGTGCGTGCCGGTACATTTCTCCGGTCGTCCGCAGACGCCCGATACGAGCGAGTATTTGGTGCAGGACATCATCCGTGCGCTTGAGCCGGGTGTCCAGATCGGCCGCCTGTACGTGGTACCGTTTGGCGATTGCCAGCGTGAGATTTCCGTCGCCTGCCCCAGCAACCTGCGCGTGATCATGTATCGCCGCATCATGTATTCGGTTGCCGAGCGCATTGCGCATATCGAGGGCGCCAAGGCCATCGTGACCGGCGAGTCGCTCGGTCAGGTTGCCTCCCAGACGCTCGAGAACATCATGGCCGTCAACGAGGCCGTGAAGATCCCCGTGTTCCGTCCGCTCATCGGGTCCGACAAGCAGGAGATCATTGCGCGCGCTCAGGAGATCGGCACGTTCGATATTTCCACCGAGGCGGCGCCCGACTGCTGCACGCTGTTTATGCCGCGTCGTCCCGAGACGCACGCCAAACTCGATGCCGTGCACGAGGCCTGGGAGCTGTTCGACCACGAGGAAATGATCGAGCGCCTGCTTAAGCAGACCGAGTATATCGACTTCTCCAGCAACACGTATAAGGCCCCTAAGACCTTAAAACGCAAACATTCGGAGCTTGCTCCGCGTGAGATTTACCAAGATCACGAGTAATTGCCTGCATAGACCGACGATGCGCCTGTATCGTCGGTCTTTTGCTATCTGGGAAAATGATGCCAAGATGTTCATTCGATGACGTGTTCCTGAATAAATGGACATGTTCGCGCAAGGTTTTGGTCGGTATTTGGTTTGACCGTCAAAACTGGTTTGTCCATGCGGTTCGTTTTGCTGTGTTTTCCTGACACGATGGTGTTGGGAGGTGTTTGCAATGGCGCAGCGCGAGCAACACGAACGGGTCAAAAAGATGGACCGCTGGGCGGGCAAGTTGCTCGGGCATAAAGCGGTGGTGGTGGCGATACTCGTCGTCATCGCGATGGCGAGCGGGCTTGCGATGACGAGCTTTGGCGGCGAGTCCGGAGGCGTGTCGTTTGAGCGGGCTGGGGGCTCGGGCTCATCGGCGGAGCCGGGTTCTGGCGTTGATTCGCATGATCGTGAGTCCGATGGGTCTTCGCACAAAGCTTCTGCCGAATTGGAGGTCTATGTCGATGTCGATGGCGCCGTTGTGTCACCCGGAGTGTACCGGCTCAAAGATGGGGCGCGGGTGTCCCAAGCGATCGATGCAGCCGGAGGGCTTACGGCCGACGCGGATGTGACAGGGCTTAACCGTGCGTCCAAGATCACGGATGGTCAAAAGATTTATGTGCCGACGGTGGGGGAGCAACAGGCGGCTGCGGCGGTCGGCGGGGCCGAAAGTAGTGCTGCCACGACCCCTGGTGCGGGGTCTTCGTCGGGGCTCGTGAACATCAATACGGCAAGTGCGGCGGAGTTGCAGACGCTTTCGGGCATTGGGCCTTCTATGGCTCAGTCGATTATCGACGAGCGGACAAAGAACGGTGCTTTTGCCTCAGTCGATGACCTGATGCGCGTATCGGGAATCGGTGAGAAGAAGCTCGCCAAAATCAAAGATTGCATCTGCGTATGAGTACGCTCGGGCGCGAGCATGTGATGCCCCCGCGGCCCCTCATGCCATGGACGATGGCCTTGTGTGCCGGCCTGTGCGTTAGCTGTGTCTTGGTGCTCAACGTGGCCGCCGATGCGATACTGGGGGAGCAGACATCGGCGGTCGGACCGCTTGTAGTTATTTCGGTTTCGGCGTCGCTGTGCATGGTGCTGGCTCGATCTTGTGAGCGACTTGTCCTGTGGAAACGTTGGCTATATGCCGCAGCTATCGGTTTGCTGGCGGGCTCGATTGTTTCGGCGTGGTGGGCTGTGTGTGCGCTAAGTGCCACGAAGGCGCTCGACGGTCGAGCGGCAAGCAGTCTCGAGTTTGTCGTGCAGGGTGATCCGTCCATAAACGATGGGACGTATTCCTACACCTGCGAAACATGCGTGGTCGGCAGACGCTTGGGTGAGGTTCGTCTCTCGTGCGACCGCGAGCTTGGTGCCGGGTCTCATGTGCGTGTTATCGGCCGCGTTTCGCGCTTTGAGAACGATGCGTATGGGCGCTCGCGCGTGCTCCGAGGCGAGGTGCGTAAGGTCAAAGCCGTTCGGATTGTGTCGGTCGATGAGGGCTCTCCGGGGCCGCTGCTTCGGCTGCGAAATGGGCTGCTTGCGTCCATCGCGCCTGCGACCGACCCGGCGCGCTCGCTCATTGCCGGTGTCGTCTGCGGTCGTTCGGCCGAGCTGCGCGCCCAGCCGGCTGGCGACTGGTTTTCGGTGACGGGAACGGCGCATCTCATCGCTGTCTCGGGCAGCCATCTTGCCGTCGTGGGGTTTGTGATTGAGAGCGCCCTGCAAAAGACGCGCCTCTCTCGTGGGCTTCAGCGGGGGCTGTTGGTGCTGGCCCTTGCTGCCTATGCCGTCTTTACGGGCGCTTCGCCCTCGGCCGTGCGTGCGTGCTGTATGGTGGCGGCGACGCTTGTCGCCAACGGTGCCGGACGTCGTCGGCATGGCCTCTCGGCTCTGTTTGTGACCATGGCAATCTTTGTGTTGCTGCGTCCGACGGTATTGTTTGAGATGGGTTTTCAGCTTTCGTGCGCCAGCGTATTTGCCATCCTTTGTTTTTGCCCCTACGCCACCTACGCCTTGGTTGAGCTGGGCGTGCCCTCGGGGGTTGCCAGTATTTTGTCCGTCACACTGTGCTCGCAGCTGGCGACTCTTCCCGTTACCATTCCTACATTTGGGACGTTTTCGCTCATTGCCCCGCTCGCAAACGCCGTGATCGGTCCAGTGATAAGCGTGCTGCTCGCATCGTCGGTCGTGCTGGTTCCCTGCTCGCTTGTGCCGCTGTTGAGTCGCGTGGCGCTCGTGGTGCCCATGATCGTCGCTCGCTGTGCGCTGTTCTTTGAGCAGCTTTTTGCTGCTGTTCCGGGCGCGTCCGTGAGCGTGCCGCCCGATACGGTCTGGATATACGTGGTACCGGTCGCCCTGGCGGCCCTCTTGGTCTGGTGGCCACGTCCCTGCGCACGCCCCATGGCGGTGGGGTTGCTATGTTTGGTAGTTGCAGCGGGTATTCCGTATGTCTATTGGGATCGATGTGCGCCGCCTTCGGTAACGGTGCTCGATGTGGGGCAGGCCGATGCGATTCTGGTTCGTCAGGGTGGCACCGTGGTGCTCGTCGACTGCGGGCTCGACGAGCGCGTGGTGTCAGCGTTGGTTCGCAATAACGTGCACCATATCGACGCCGTCTTCGTGACGCATTGGGACGAAGACCATTGGGGTGGCCTTCCCGATGTGCTCGATCAGTTTTCGGTTGGAACAATTGCGGTCGCGGGTAATGCGCTGGAGGATGCGCCCGCTGAGGTCCTAAATCGCCCAGGCGTAACGTATCGGCAGGTAGCTCGCGGGGACACGATCGATATCGGCACATTTCGGGCTCGTGTGATGTGGCCGTTTGACACGGTGGATGGCGAGGGCAATGAGGACTCTCTTGTTTTGCTGCTCTCCTACGCTCAGGAAGGCAAGAGCCTGCGCGTGCTCCTCACTGGTGATGCCGAGCTCGATCAAGAGCGCGAGTTTGTACAGGAGGTGGGGGATATCGATGTGCTCAAGCTGGGACATCACGGCTCAAAGGTTTCTGTCGACCTAGACCTGCTGGAAACGCTTAAGCCCGAGCTCTCTATCGCGAGTGCGGGCGAGGGCAACCGCTACGGTCATCCGTCGGACGCCTGCATCGATGCCGTTAAGAAAGCGGGTGGTGCATTCGCATGCACCATCGAACACGGTGATATCACCATCAAGCCGACCGCGAAGGGCTTTGCGATGCGATGCCAGCGACCGTGATGCTGCCGTTGGCGCGGGACCAACCCCTGGGCTAAAATGGCACGGTACGAATTCGAGAGTCTGCGAGAGGGGAGCGCAATGTCCGAAACCGGTCTGCTGCCGGCATATCTGATCGTCGGTACCGATGGGGTCAAGCGCGACCACGCCGTCTCGCGTATGAAAGCTCGCTTGGAAAAGTCGGGTATGGTTGAGTTCAACCTCGATGAACGCGACATGACGAAAGATCCCGATATCGAGTCGATCATCGGCTCACTCAATACCTTTCCCATGGGTAGCGAGTTTCGCCTGGTGATCCTAGACGGCTGCTCCAAGCTTGCCAAGGCGGTCTCGGAACCACTCGTGGAGTACCTCGCAAGTCCCAGCCCGACGACGGTCTGTCTCATTATCGCCGACTCACTTGCCAAGAATACGCGCCTGTATAAGGCAATCGCCAAGATCGACAAGAAGGCTATCGTCGATTGCTCGGGCACCAAGCGTTGGGAACTGCCGCGCCGCGTTCAGCAGATGGCGACGCAGCACGGTAAGTCCATCTCGACGGCTGCTGCCGAGGAACTCGTCTCGCGTTCGGGCGAAAACACGCGCATGCTCGATAACGACCTGGCAAAGCTCGCCCAGATGGTCGAGGCGCCCCAGATTGAGCTCGCCGACGTGGAGCGTTGGATCGTGCGCACGGCCGAGGTTCAACCCTGGGACTTCCTCAATGCCGTCTCGGCTCGCGATATGCGGCGTTCGCTCGAACTCTTTAAGCTTCTGCCCTCCAAGAGCTACGTGTGGACCTACACGCTGCTATGCGGTCGCATTCGTGAGCTGATCGTCGCCAAAGCGCTCGATGGGCGCGGGCAGGGGCGTGAGCTCGCCGCGACGCTCAAGCTTCAGGCCTGGCAGGTCAAGAATCACCTTACCTGGGCGCGTCGTTTTTCGATGACCGAGCTCGTTGCCGCGCTCGAGGGTGCCGTCGATGTTGAGCTCGCGCTCAAGGGTTCGGCCGATTCTCAGACCGCGCTTTTGCTCTGGATTACGAACATCTTGAGAAAATCGTGATGATACCTGCCTATTTGACAAATTCGTTCTATCCCTTTGAGGGGGAGCGTGCTATAGTAGGCGCTTGCATGACCTCACCGTGTCTCAGAGGTGTCATACATTTTTTGCAAGGAACTCGAAAGGAACTCCAGAAGTGGCAAACATCAAGTCTCAGAAGAAGCGTATCCGCACCAATGAGGCAGCTCGCATGCGTAACAAGGCTGTCAAGTCCGAGCTCAAGACGCTGACCAAGCACGTTCAGTCCGCCGTCGCCGAGGGCGACGCCGAGAAGGCCCAGGCTGCCCTCAAGACCGTCACCAAGCGTCTCGACATGGCTGCCGCCAAGCATGTTATCCACAAGAACCAGGCTTCCAACCGCAAGTCCGGTCTTGCCAAGCTCGTGAACAGCATCAACGCCTAAGTTGTAAATTTCACACCACACAGATTACGCGCATAAATGGAGCCTGTTTTATGGAACAGGCTCCATTTTTTGTACCGCTCGGGTAAGATAGTCCGCATGAATACTTCAATTGACATTTCCCACATCCGCAACTTCTCGATCGTTGCGCATATCGACCATGGCAAGTCCACGATCAGTGACCGCATCCTCGAGCTCACCCATACCGTCGATGAGCGCGACATGGAGTCGCAGCTGCTTGACACGATGGATATCGAGCGCGAGCGCGGCATCACGATCAAGTCCAATGCCGTCCGCGTGTCCTACGACGCCGACGACGGCGATACGTATCAGTTCAACCTGATTGATACGCCGGGCCACGTGGACTTCACCTACGAGGTCTCGCGTTCGCTTGCCGCCTGCGAGGGCGCGGTGCTCGTCGTGGACGCCACTCAGGGCGTCGAGGCGCAGACTGTTTCCAACGCGACGCTCGCCATGAACGCCAACTTGGACATTGTTCCGGCCATCAACAAGATCGACCTTCCCTCGGCGCACCCCGACGAGGTCAAGACCGAGATCGAAGACGATCTGGCCATTCCCGCCGACGATGCCGTGTGCGTGTCGGGCAAGACCGGCGAGGGCATTCACGATCTGCTGGAGTCCATCGTCTTTTTGATCTCGCCTCCCAAGGGCGATGCAAATGGCCCTCTCAAGGCACTTATTCTGGATTCGTACTTCGATGAGTACCGCGGCGTCGTCGCCACGGTGCGCGTCTTTGACGGTTCCATCAAAAAGGGCGATACCCTGCGCATGATGCAGGCCAAGGGCGACTTCTTGGTCGACGGCGTGGGCGTCAAGCGCCCTGCCGAGACGCCGGTCGATGCTCTGACCGTCGGCGAGGTCGGCTATGTGGTCACGGGTCTGAAGGACCCCGAGGCCGTGCGCGTGGGCGATACCCTTACGTGGGCTTCGAACCCCTGCCCCGAGCCGCTGCCGGGCTACCGCGAGGCCAAGCCCATGGTCTACACGGGCCTGTTCCCCATCGACAACAAGGACTACGAGAACCTGCGTGACGCGCTCGATAAGCTGCACGTCAACGATCCGTCGTTGGTGTGGGAGCCTGAGACATCGGTGGCGCTGGGCTTTGGCTTCCGCGTGGGCTTCCTGGGCCTGCTGCACATGGAGGTCGTCAAGGAGCGCCTGGAGCGCGAGTTCAATCTGGACCTGATCGCCACGAGCCCCTCGGTCGACTACCACGTGTACAAGACTGACGGCGAGATGATCGATGTCCGCAGCCCGCAGGATCTGCCCGAGGCCACGCGCATCGAGCGTATCGAAGAGCCCTACCTCAAGGCAAAGATCATCTGCCCGCCCGAGTATACGGGTGCCGTCATGCAGCTCGCTATCGAGCACCGTGGCGTCACGACCGATATGATCCACCTGACGAGCAAATCGGTCGAGATGCGCTTTGATATGCCGCTCGCCGAGCTCATCTTGGACTTCTTCGATCAGCTCAAGAGCCGCACCAAGGGTTACGCTTCGCTCGACTATGAGTTCAATGAATATCGCCCTTCCGAGCTTGTCAAGCTCGACATCCTGCTTTCGGGCGACGAGGTGGACGCTCTGTCGTTTATCGTACACAAGGATAAGGCTTATGGCCTGGCCCGCGGCCTGTGCGACAAGCTCAAGGAGATCATCCCGCGGCAGCTGTTCGAGGTGCCTATCCAGGGCGCCATTGGCAACAAGATCATCGCCCGCTCCACCGTTAAGGCGCGCCGTAAGGATGTGCTGGCCAAGTGTTACGGCGGCGATATCTCGCGAAAGCGCAAGCTGCTCGAGAAGCAGAAAGAGGGCAAGAAGCGCATGAAGGCCATCGGCTCGGTCGAGGTCCCGCAGGAGGCCTTTATGGCGATTCTCAAGGTGGACGAGTAGGTCCATGGCGCTTTCTGAATACAGCAAGCGGCTGCTGGGCGCCTATGCCGAGCAGCCGTTCCTTATGGCTCCCATGGCGGGCGTAACCGACCCCGCCTATCGCATCATGTGTCGCCGCCGCGGCGCCAACTTTGCCTACAGCGAGATGGTGAGCGTTGCAGGCCTTGCCTATGCCAGCAACAAGACGTGGCGCCTGGTGCTGCCGGCCGACGAGGAACAGCAGATTTGCGTGCAGCTCTTTGGTTCCAAGCCCGATCAGTTTGCGAGTGCCGTCGCTGCCGTCGAGGAACGCGTGGGCGATCGCCTGTCATTGATTGATATCAACATGGCCTGTCCGGCTCGCAAGGTCGTTACCAAGGGCGAGGGCTCGGCGCTTATGCGCACGCCTGATCTGGCCGAGAAGATTGTCGAGGCAGCGGTGGGCGCGGCGCATGTTCCCGTGACTGTGAAGATCCGCAAGGGTTTTTATGCCGAGGACCGCAATGCCGCAACGTTTGCCCAGATGCTCGAAGGGGCGGGCGCCGCTGCGGTTGCCGTGCACGGTCGTTGTGCCACGCAGCTCTATACGGGCCAGGCCGATTGGTCTGTCGTCGATGAGGTTGCCGAAGCCGTCGAGATTCCCGTGATTGGGTCGGGCGATGTGTTCTCGGCTGAGGACGCTGCTGAGCATCTGAGCGGTTCGGGTGCCAGCGCGGTGTTTATTGCGCGCGGTATCTACGGCAATCCCTGGGTGTTCGGCGATGCACGCGCCCTTGCACTCGATGGCACGCCGGTTCCTTCTCGCTCCTCGGTCGAGCGCCTGGAGGCCCTGCGTGAGCACCTGACGTTGACGCACGAGCTTCTGCCGCTTATGTCGCGCGCCCGTACGTATGCAAGCTGGTACTTAAAGGGTATGCCCCATGCCGCCGCCTGGCGCGCTCGGGTGGTGCGTTGCTCCACGTACGAGGAGTTTATGGCGCTGGTCGATGATATCGAGCGCGACGTGGTGGCCTGCGAGGCCGCCCTTGCCGCCGGCGAATCGGTGCCCGCTCATCCGCTGGAGGCCTAACGGTGGCCGTTACCGCGCTGTATGTGCACGTGCCGTTTTGCGCTCAAAAATGCCGCTATTGCGACTTTGACTCGCAAAGCGTGGCCCCGTGCGACCTGGATGCTGCGCTCGATGCCTATTTTGAGCACCTGTATACGCGGCTCGATGCCTTTGGCAACGCTGGGGCACTCAGGCAGATCCGCACTGTCTACGTAGGCGGCGGCACGCCGTCGCTGGCAGGGGAGCGCCTCGTGAAACTTGCCCGTCGTATCTCCATGTGGTGCAAGCCCGTTGAGTTTACTTGTGAAGCCAATCCAGAATCGCTGACGGCTGGGCTCGCCACCGCGCTTGACGAGGCAGGTGTCACGCGCATCTCTCTGGGCGTGCAGACGCTGGACAATACCGAGTTGGCTGTCATTGGCCGTATCCATGATGCCGAACGGGCGCTTGAGGCTATCGCGACGGTGAAGGATGTTGGGCTCGATGTTTCGTGCGACCTTATGTGTGGGCTTCCCGGACAGACTATGGCGAGCTGGCAGTACACGCTCGATGGCGCGCTTGCGGCGGCCCCGCACCATGTGTCGGTCTATCCACTCACGCTCGAGGAGGGCACGCCGCTTTACCGCATGGCGTGCCGTGATGAGTCGCTTGAGCCCGATGAGGATTTCCAAGCCGCATGCATGGACGTTGCGCGCGAGCGGCTGAGTTCGGCGGGCTACCATCCGTATGAGGTGGCGAGCTACGCGCCCGATGGGCATGAATGCGCTCATAATATCGCCTACTGGACTGGTCAGGGCTATTTGGGTTTGGGTCGTTCTGCCGCGGGTATGCTCGATGCCGAGGATTTCGATCGCCTGGCCGGGCTGTTTCCTGACGTTCCCGCTCGCGGCGATGCGCACCGCGTGCGTCTGGTGCAACGTGATGATGGCGCGACGACGTTTGGGGTCGAGTACCTGACGCATCGCGAGGCGGCAGCCGAGGATCTGATGCTCGCTTGTCGCATGACGCGCGGCGTCGCGTCCAATCTGTTGGTTCACGCGGCTCGTGTCATCCCTGCTGATGAGCTGACAGCGGCTTGTGACCGCGCTCTTGAGCTTGGGCTCGCCACTTGGGTGCCCGAGCTCGGTGATACCCATGCAGGGTCTATCGACTCCGTCGATGTCATCGCTGGCCGCACCTGTGCCCGCCTGGCGCCGACCCACCTGGGCTGGCTCGATGGAAATATGCTGTTCGAGCTGTTTTGGGGTCTAGCCTAGGCCGCTCGGGTAGAATTACCGCAATATATACGCTGCTGTGAGCAGGAGGTTGCCGCGCATGGCGACGATGAACGAAAAAGATTACTACGAGATTTTGGGCGTCTCCAAGGACGCCACCTCGCGTGATATTCAAAAGGCTTTCCAGCAAAAGGCCCGCAAGCTCCATCCGGACGTCAATAAAGAGCCGGATGCCGAGGAAAAGTTTAAAGAGGTTTCCGAGGCCTACGCCGTGCTCTCGGACGAGCAGAAGCGTGCGCGTTACGACGCCATGCGGTCGGGTAATCCCTTTGCCGGTGCACCGACGGCTTCGCCCTATGGCGGTGGCTATGCCGGCAGCGCCGGTTACGGCAATCCCTTTGACGGCGGTTTCCCCTTCGGGGGCGCCTGGGGCCAGCCCCGTCGCGGCCAGGCGGCCTACAACCCCGAGAGTGGCGCCAACGTGGTCGTCGATATCAGGCTCGACGCCAAGGAGGCTAAGGGCGGTGCCCACAAGACCGTTCGCTACACCCGCTTTGACACCTGCGGACATTGTGGCGGATCGGGCTCCGTTTCGTCAGAGCATGCCCACACCTGTCCGAGCTGCGGTGGTCGCGGCCATATCGATGTCGACCTGTCTTTCCTGTTTGGTGCGGGCACGTTCCAGACGGTTTGTCCTGAGTGCGGCGGTTCCGGCAAGGTCGTTGCCGACCCGTGCCCCGATTGCGGTGGCAGCGGCCGTGTCCGTGTGACCTCCGAGCAGACGATTGAGTTTCCCGCCGGCACGCATGATGGCGACGAGGTGCGCGTCCCCAACATGGGTCACGCCGGCACGAACGGCGCTTCGGGCGGCGATCTGGTCGGTCGTGCGCACGTTGAGGCCGAGCGCCTGGAGGGTAAGGCTCGCACCGGCTTCTACCTCATGGGCATCATCGCTCCGTTTTTGGTGCTGTCGGCCATCTCGGGCGTGTTCTCCGCCTTCGCCATGATGTGCTTCATTCCGTTTGCCATGGGCTTGTTCATGGTGCTGTCGGACGGCGTGCTTCATCGCAGCCTGCTGTGGTGGAAGCGCGGCGCGATGCAGTTTGCCAATGGTTTTGCCAACGGCTTTATGTTTGCGCTCGTGTCGGTCTGGTTTGCGAGCTGCTCGCAGCAGGCCATGCTTTCGCCCTACGGGATGCAATAACATCAAACCCTCTGTTTGCGGCCGGCCCAGCTTGGGTATAGGACGCACTGTGACAATAATGAAAGTTGGAAGGATTCGGTCGTGTCGGAAAATAGGGATTACTACGAGGTACTTGGCGTTGACAAGGATGCCGACGCGCGGACGATCAAGCGCGCGTTTCTAAAGAAAGCCCGTACGGTACACCCGGATGTTTCGGACGACCCCGAGGCCGAGGCCAAGTTCAAAGAGCTCAACGAGGCCTATTCCGTTCTTTCCGACGAGCAGAAGCGTGCTAACTACGACCGTTACGGTACCGCGGACGGCCCCGGTGGTTCTGGCTATGTCGATATCAACGATATCTTTGGCGGCATGGGTATGGACGACCTCTTCTCGTCGTTCTTTGGCGGCGGTGCCGGCGGTGGCGCCCGAAATCGCCGCGAGCGTCGTCGCGGCCGCGATATGGCCATTTCCCTTTCGGTGACGCTCGAGGAGGCGGCGCTCGGCTGCAAAAAGACGATTAGCTACGACCGTCTTGCCCCTTGCGATGACTGTAATGGTACCGGCAAGGCCGAGGGCGCGACCGAAAAGCAGTGCAGCCGCTGTCACGGCACAGGCTATGTGACGACGGTCCAGCGTTCTTTCCTGGGCCAGGTTCAGTCCTCTTCGCCCTGTCCCGACTGCCACGGCGAAGGCACGGTCATCGATCATCCCTGCGAGACCTGTGATGGCCAGGGCCGCACGCCTTCTCACGAAAAGATTGACATCGATATTCCCGCCGGTGTTTCGACCGGTCGTCAGCTGCGCGTGAGTGGTTTTGGCGAGGCTGGCCTTCGTGGCGAGCCGTCAGGCGACCTGATCGTCAACGTGCGTGTCGCCGACCACGAGCGTTTTAAGCGTAATGGCGATGACCTGTATCTGGTGAGCGATATCTCGATTGCGCAGGCCGCGCTCGGTTGCGAGATTGAGGTCGAGGGCATTATGCCTGACGAGGTCGTCAAGGTTGCGGTTCCCGCCGGCACGCAGTACGGTGACACCGTGAGCGTCAACAATTACGGCATGCCGCGTATCGGCGGTGGCGGTTCGCGCGGTCGTCTGGTCGTGCAGCTGCGCGTTGTCGTCCCCACCAATCTCTCCAACAAGCAGCGCGAGCTGCTTCGCGCCTTTGCCGACGAGATGGGCGATGACGTCGCATCCGGTAAGAAGTCGGTGACCGACCGTATCAAGAGCGCCCTCGACGACATCCTCGATTAAGGAGCCCGTGTGCTCGCACCCCATATTTCCGTCGTCAACCTGGGTTGTCGTGTCAACCGGGTTGAGTCTGACCGTATCACTGCCGATCTTATGCGCCTGGGCTTTGCGATGGTGGAGCCCCGGGACGCCGAACTGATCGTTATCAATACCTGTGCCGTGACGGGGGAGGCCGAGGCCAAGACCCGTAAGGCCGTCCGTCACGCCCTGGCATATCCGGGCGAGCCTTACGTGGTCGTAACCGGCTGCGTCGTCAACCTGCATCCCGAGGAGCTGTTGGAACTCTCCGACCGCGTGATCGCCGAACCATCCAAGATTGACGTCGCCGTGCGCGTCTGCGAGGTGCTGGGTGTCGAATCCGATAGCGTGCCCGCCTGCAGCGATGGCGACGTGGTCGATGCGCTCGGCCGTTCGCGGCTGGGCGTGAAGATCCAGGATGGCTGCAACCACCGCTGCACCTATTGCATCGTGTGGAAGGCCCGCGGCCCCGAGCGTTCCGTACCCGTCGAGTCCGTGCTCGAACAGGTGCGTGAAGCTCAGGAGGCCGGCGTGCCCGAGGTCGTGCTGACCGGCGTGAATCTGGGCGCCTATGACGGCAAGAGCGCGACCGACGAACATGTTGAGATCGATGAGTTGCTCCAGGCCATCATGGAGCGCACCGAGATCGTCCATGTGCGCATCTCCTCGGTGGAACCCATGGATATTTCCGAGCGCTTGCTCAAGGTGATGGCTCGCTATCCGAAGCGCATCGCGCCGTTTTTGCACCTGCCCGTGCAGTCTGGCTGCACGGCGACGCTGCATCGCATGGGCCGTCCCTATAGCGCCGAGGCCTTTGAGGACACGGTGCGCATGATTCGCACCAACTTGCCCCAGGCGTCTCTTTCGTGCGATGTCATCGTCGGTTTTCCTGGCGAGACGGACGAGGAGTTCGAGGAGTCGCTGGCGTTGTGCCGTCGCGTGGGCTTTTCGCGCATGCACGTGTTCCGCTATAGCAAGCGCCCCGGCACCCTCGCTGCCGACATGCCCGACCAGGTACCCCCTGAGGTCATGGCCGAACGCAGCCGTCGCATGCGTGCCGCCGCACAGGAGCTTGCGATCGCCGATGCCCGCCGCCGCGTGGGTACGGTCGAGCGTGCGGTGCTCGAGTATGGCGACAATTTGACGCTCGGCTCGTTCCATCATGCCCGTCTCGATGATACCTGTGGACTCACAGCCCCGTGCCTGCTCGATGTTGCTATCATCGGAGTCGATGATTCCGGCTTGGTCCATGCACGCAGGGAGGTTCATGGAAGCCTCGAAGATTAGACTTACCGTTCCCGAGGGTATCGACCCCTCGCGCGTTTTGGGCGCCGGCGACGGCGTCCTTCGTGCGCTCGAGAACTTGGTGCGCGCCCATGTGGTTGCCCGCGGTGACAGCGTTGCCGTGAGCGGCGATCCGGACGAGGTTGAGTTGGTCGCGCGTTTTTTCGAACATGCCTTTCGTGAGGCCGCTGCCGGGCGCACGCTTTCTGCCGATGATGTCTCGCGCTGTCTGGCCGTTCTGCGCGACGGCGAGCATGATGCCTCGTCGTTGCGCGATGACGTGCTGCTATCGTATCGCGGTCGCGTTATCCGCCCCAAGACGCTCGGCCAAAAGCGCTATGTGGATGCCATCCGCTCTTCTACCATCACGTTTGGCCTCGGTCCCGCCGGTACCGGTAAAACCTATCTGGCCATGGCGCTCGCCGTCGCCGCGCTCAAGCGCCATGAGGTAGGCCGCCTGATCCTGACGCGCCCGGTTGTCGAGGCGGGGGAGAACCTGGGCTTTTTGCCCGGCACCCTCGAGGAAAAGATCGACCCGTATATGCGCCCGCTCTATGATGTCCTCTTTGACATGATGGATCGCGAGCGCACCGATGAGCTTATGGAGCGTGGCGTGATCGAGATCGCCCCGCTCGCCTACATGCGCGGTCGAACGCTGAGTGATGCCTTTGTGGTGCTCGATGAGGCACAAAACA
This sequence comes from Alloprevotella sp., assembly GCA_963628025.1. Lineage (GTDB taxonomy): Bacteria > Actinomycetota > Coriobacteriia > Coriobacteriales > Coriobacteriaceae > Collinsella. Next base: position 89,734 of record CAVGCW010000022.1, read on the forward strand.
CAACGCCTGAGCAGATGAAGATGTTCCTGACGCGTCTGGGTTTTAATTCCAAGTTCGTGATTACCGGCGACCTGAGCCAGCGTGACCTGGTGGGTCGCCGCGGCGGTCTTGCCGATGTCGAAAGGATTTTGGGTCGCGTCGACGATGTGACGTTTTCTCACCTGGAGCGTGCCGATGTGGTTCGCCATGCCCTGGTGGGCCGTATCGTTGAGGCCTATGATGCATACGACGATGCGCGTGAGCAGCGCGCACACGATCGAAAGGAGTCCCGTTGAGTGTATTGATCAGCAACGATGCCGAGCTCGATACGCTGCTCGATGCCCAGGAGGTGGAGCACATCTGCGGAGTTGTGCTTGCCGCCGAGGGTGTTGAGCGTGAGGTTGAGATTTCCCTTTCGTATGTCGATGAAGACGAGATGCACGAGCTCAACCACGAGTGGCGCGGCATCGATCGCACCACCGACGTGCTCTCGTTTGAATGCGACTCGGCCTTTGACGAGGACATTCCCGCCGACGAGACGCTTGAGCTCGGCGATATTATCCTGGCCCCGCAGGTTATTGCCCGCCAGGCCCCCGGCTTTGGCAACAGTCCCGCCGATGAGTGCCGACTGATGCTCGTGCACGGAATGCTGCACCTGCTGGGTTACGACCACATCGAGGACGATGAGGCCGAGGTCATGGAGGCACGCGAGGATGCCATTCTGCGCGACTTGGCGCTTGAGCGCGGCGAGGACCCCAAACTCGTCCACGTCGGCCCCATAACCAATCATTCCCACGACTAGGAGCCGTCTATGATTCCCGGATCGAACAAGGACCATCCGTCCTTTTTAAAGTCGTTCTCATACGCGATGGAGGGCTTCGTCACTGCCGTCAAGACCGAGCGCAATATCAAGGTCATGCTCGCGGCGGGCGTGTGCACCGTCATTGCCGGCTGCATCGTGGGGCTCGATATTGCCGAGTGGGCTACGGTCATTATTTGCTGCGGCCTGGTGATTCACGGCGAACTGTGCAATACCGCCATGGAGGCGATTGTCGACCTGGCGACCCAGGAGCTGCATCCGCTGGCCAAGCGCGCGAAGGATATCGCCGCTGCCTCTGTATACGTTCTTTCCATTACCGCCGCGATCGTGGGCTTGCTTGTCTTTGCTCACGCGCTCGACTTTATTTAGAAAGGGATTCCCATGTCCGACAATATGCAGCCTACCGGTGAAGTTTTGGATGACGAGGTCCTGGACGAGGCTGAAGGTGCCGATTCGTTTGACGAGGTCGAGGAGTTCGACCCGTTTGAGGGTATGAGCGACGAGGAACTCGATGCCCTTTGCGACGAGGATGAGAGCCTCGCGGGCTTTGGCGACGTGGAACCTGGTTTCCGCAGCGGCTTTGTGGCCCTGGTCGGTCGTCCCAACGCCGGCAAGTCCACGCTGCTCAACGCCTGTTATGGCAAGAAGGTCGCCATTACCTCTCCGGTTGCCCAGACGACCCGCCGCCGTATGCGCGCCGTGGTCAACCGTCCTGGCTACCAGCTGGTCTTCGTTGATACGCCGGGTATCCACAAGCCCAAGGACGGCCTGGGCTCCGAGCTTAATAAGAGTGCCCTGTTTGAGCTCAATGACGTAGACGTCGTCGCGTTTCTGATCGATGCTACCAAGCCGATCGGCAGGGGAGACGCCTGGGTTGCCGAGCGCGTCAAAAACGCCCGTTCCAAGAAGGTCCTGGTGCTCACCAAGGCCGATGAGGCCGACCCCGCACAGGTCATGGAGCAGCTTAAGGCAGCCCACGAGCTCATGGAATATGACGACGAGATCGTGACGTCGTCGGTCAAGAACTTCAACGTCGATGCGTTCATCGAGACCGTCGCTCACTTTTTGCCCGAGGGCCCGCGCTGGTTCCCCGAGGACATGGGCACCGACGCTTCCGATGAGACCCTCGTGGCCGAGTTTGTTCGCGAGAAGGTCCTGCGTCGCACCCGCGACGAGATCCCTCACTCCGTGGGCGTTATCTGTGACGCGCTCGAGCAGACTAAGAAGGTCCTGCGCGTGCACGCCACGATTTACGTAGAGCGCGAGGGGCAGAAGGGCATCATCATCGGCAAGGGCGGCGAGATGATCAAGCATATCGGCATCGATGCCCGTCGTGACCTTGAGGGTATCTTTGGCACGCAGGTCTTTTTGGAGCTCGACGTGAAGGTCAAGGCCGGCTGGCGCGATGACGAGGCGCAGATCCGCCGCTTTGGCTACAATGCCGAAGATTAAGCCTCGGCGTCCATGGCAGGCTCTCGCACATATCGCACAAAGGTACTCGTCCTCGACAAGACGAAGCTCAAGGAAACCGACCTGATCTTGACGATGCTTGACGAACGGGGACGGCAGGTGCGTGCCGTGGCTAAGGGGGCACGTAAGCCTGGCGGGCGCCTGGCCGCACGCTGCGAGCTTTTCTGTACCGTCGATATGCTGCTCGCGCATGGACGGTCGCTCGACGTGGTTTCTCAGGCGGAGCTTATGGAGGCGCCGCTCGGTGCCGCTCCTGACTACGAGACGACCTGTGCCGCCAGCGCGATTGCCGAGGTTGCGCGCGTGTGCTCGTTCGAGGATGCCGAGGATCCATTTACCTTTGCCATCACGCAACGGGCGCTCACGCTTGTCGGCAGCGGGCTCGACTCGGCGCATATGGACCTGCTCGTGGCGGCCTTTGTCTTTAAATTGCTGTCGCACGTTGGTTATCGACCCGATTTCTCGGCATGCGTACTGTGCGGAGACCCCATGCTGTCGTATTTTTCGCCCCAGGCGGGTGGCCTCATGTGCGGCTCATGCGCGTCGAGCGTTCCGGGTGCCGAGTTGGTCTCAACCGGCGAGGTCGCATGGCTGCGCGCTCTGATGTCCATGACGTTCGATGCCCTTATGGACGAGCGGATCGATCCGCATACGGCTGCTTTTTTGCTGGGGCTTTCGCATGTTTGGGCCGCCACGCACACCGACCAGCGGCTCCGTGCGATGGAATTCATGTTGGGTCGGTGATGATGCGCAGGCGCGCGCCGCTTGTGGTATCATAGCGACTTGTTGGTACCTCGACCTTGGATGCCCGCTCCACCGGCGGCTTCCCAGTCCGAGGCGAATAGAGTCGCCCGCGGGCGACGCGAAACGAAAGGTGAAACAATGACTGTTTCCAAAGAGCGCAAGGCGGAGCTGACCGCCCAGTTCGGTAACTCCCCGGTCGATACCGGTAACCCCAAGGTTCAGGTCGCCATCCTGTCCGAGCGCATCAAGGAGCTGACCGAGCACATGAAGTCCCACCAGAAGGACTTCCACACCCGTCGTGGCCTGCTCATGCTCGTTGGCCGTCGTCGTCGTCTTCTCTCCTACATCAAGAAGAACGACATCGTCGAGTACCGTGAGCTCATCAAGGCTCTGGGCATCCGCGACAACATCCAGTAAGGATTTGTACATGCTAAGAGCGTCCTGCGCAGCGGGGCGCTCTTTTTGTGTAAGGGCGTGAACAATCACGCTCTACAGCGTGGCGGGGGCAGGGGGCCCGCGTCACATGAGAAGCCCGCAGGCAAGGGGCCTGTGGGGTAAAGGAGAACAATGACACTCGTATCCAAGACCTTTGAGCTGTACGGCAAGACCTACACCTTTGAGTCCGGCGAGCTTGCCAAGCAGGCCACCGGCGCTTGTCTGGTCAAGCAGGGTGACACCACGATGCTCGATACCGTGGTCGTCTCCAAGGAGCGCAAGAATTACGACTTCTTCCCGCTGACTGTCGACTTCAACGAGAAGATGTACGCTGCCGGCCGTATCCCGGGTGGCTACCTCAAGCGCGAGGGCCGTCCCAGCGAGAAGGCCACGCTCACGGCTCGTATGATCGACCGCCCGATCCGCCCGAGCTTCCCGGACGGCTTCCGCAACGAGGTGCATATCGTCGCCACCTCGCTCGTCGCCGACCAGGTCAACCCCTTCGACGTCATCAATGTCATGGGTGCCTCTTTGGCTATGACGCTCGGCGGCGTGCCCTTCGAGGGCCCGCTTGCCTGCGTGCGCATCGGCCGCAACGTGGAGACCGGCGAGTTTATCGTCAACCCCACCTATGAGGAGCGCGAGAACTCCGACCTGGACCTGGAGCTGGGCGGCTCTGCCGACTTCATCTCGATGGTCGAGGCCGGCGCCGAGGAGATTTCCGAGGACGACATGCTCGCCGCTATGAAGTTTGGTCAGGAGGCCCTCGCTGCCTTCTGCCAGGCCCAAGACGAGTTCGTCGCCGAGTGGGAGCAGGTCAACGGCGCTATCGTCAAGAAGGAGTACCCGCTCGACCAGCCCGTCGAGGAGGTCCAGGAGCGCATCTTCGCCCACTACGACGAGATGGCTGCCGCCCTTCGCGACGCCGACAAGCTCTCCCGTATCGGTAAGGTCGAGGCTCTGAAGGAGTCCATCCGCGCCGAGTTCACCGAGGAGGAGCAGGCCGCTTGGGAGCGCGAGATCCCCGTGGCGCTCAAGAAGCTCGAGAAGAAGGCCATGCGCACCATGGTCGTCGAGACCGGCGAGCGCGTCGACGGCCGTGCCGCCGACGAGATCCGTCCCATCATGGTGAAGGACAACTACCTGCCGCTCGTTCACGGCTCCGGTCTGTTCCAGCGTGGCCAGACCCAGGTGCTTTCCGTCCTGTCGCTCGGCATGCTCAACGAGGGCCAGCGCTTGGACACCATCGAGCCCACCGAGGGCAAGCGCTACATGCACCACTACAACTTCCCGCCGTTCTGCACCGGCGAGACCGGCCGCATGGGCAGCCCCAAGCGCCGCGAGATCGGTCACGGCAACCTGGCTGAGCGCGCTCTGCTTCCGGTGCTTCCCGACGAGAACGAGTTCCCCTACGCCATCCGCGTGGTCTCCGAGGTTATGGAGTCCAACGGCTCCTCTTCGATGGCTTCGACTTGCGGCTCCACGCTCGCCCTTATGGACGGCGGCGTGCCCATTAAGCGCCCGGTCTCCGGTATCGCCATGGGCCTGATCCAGGAGGAGGGTAAGACCGTGGTTCTGTCCGACATCCAGGGTCTCGAGGACTTCCTGGGCGACATGGACTTTAAGGTCACCGGCACCACCGAGGGCATCACCGCCCTGCAGATGGACAACAAGGCCACCGGCCTCACCTTCGACATCCTGGCCCGCGCTCTGCAGCAGGCCAAGGAGGGTCGCGCCTTCATCCTGCAGAAGATGCTCGATGTTATCCCCGAGCCGCGCCACACCACGCGCAGCACCGCTCCGCGCATCGTTTCCATCCAGGTTCCGACCGACAAGATCCGCGACGTCATCGGTTCCGGCGGTAAGGTCATCCGTGGTATCCAGGATGAGACCGGCGCTTCGGTCGACATCCAGGAGGACGGCACCGTCTTTGTCGGCGGCACCGGCGAGTCCGTCGACCAGGCTGTCGAGCGCATCAAGCTCATCATCAAGGTTCCCGAGCCGGGCGAGGAGTACACCGGTCGCGTGGTCTCCATCCAGCCCTTCGGCGCCTTCGTCAATCTGCTGCCCGGTAAGGACGGCCTGCTGCACATCTCCCGCGTCGCCAAGGGCCGCGTGGAGAAGGTCGAGGACGTCCTCAACGTCGGCGACGAGGTCAAGGTCGTCGTCATCGAGGTCGACGATCGCGGCAAGATCTCGCTCGATCGTCTTGACAAGCCCGAGGCCCCGGCTCGCGCCGAGGGTGCCTCCGAGGGCGACGGCGAGCACTTCCAGCGCCGTGAGCGTCCGCGTCGCGAGCGCTCCGAGCGCAGCGACCGTCCGCGTCGTCCCGGCGACAACGGAGGCCGCAAGCCCCGCCGTCACCACGACGCCGAGTAACAGCTAAACATAAGCAGCTCAACAAGGGCGACCCCGTACGGGGTCGCCCTTTTGCTTGCGCCCGGGAGGGCCGCATATGAAGTTTCCTGCTCTACAGTCCTGCGCAAGACGGAAAGCACATTAAGTGCTTTCCTTTGCGTGCGGAACTCGCGATAAACTTCATATGCGGCCCTCCCGGGCGCAAGCAAAAGGGCTGGTTAGTGCCGCTCGCTATTGAGTTAGACAATCTATTCAGTAGTCAGATTACAGATCTGTAGATAGCCGTAGCAGCATCTTCCCAGATAAAACCGACCAAAATAAACCTGTCTCTTTTTGGCCGGTTTCCCGTGGGGCGGGCACTGATGAAGTTTATCGCGAGTTCCGCACGAACAGGAGGCCACTTAATGTGGCCTCCGTCGTGAGCAGGACTGTAGAGCAGGAAACTTCATCAGTGCCCGCCCCACGGGAAACCGGCGGGATAGACCAGTTCAGATGGGGCTTTGATGCATGGGTGGTCTGTTGTTGTGCAAATGGGTATCATACTGTGGTTATTGCATCGACTCTGTGATGCATGTTTGTACGTTCCCGACGGTCGGTTTGCCAGAAGCGCCCCGTCGGTTGTTCCAGACCCGTTTCGAAGAAAGGAAACCACACTAACCTATGGCAGCTAAAAAATCATCTCCCTTGAAGATCATTCCGCTCGGCGGCCTTGACGGCATCGGCAAGAACATGACGGTCTTCGAGTGCGGCGACGACATGGTGCTCGTCGATGCCGGTCTCATGTTCCCGGATGACTCCCAGCCCGGTATCGACCTGGTTCTTCCCGACTACACCTATGTTCTGGAGAACGAGGAGAAGCTCCGCGGTATCGTCGTCACCCACGGCCACGAGGACCACACCGGTTCGCTTCCGTACCTGCTGCAGGACCTCAACAACAAGGTGCCCATCTTTTCGAGCAAGCTGACGCTTGGCTTTATCGAGGGCAAGCTTTCTGAGTTCCGCATCCGCGCGCCCAAGTTCCGTGAGGTCAAGGGCGGCAGCCACGTCAATTTGGGTGGCATCTCGCTCGACTTCTTCTCGATGACGCACTCCATCCCCGGCGCTCTGGGCGTGTTCATTCGCACCAACCAGGGCACCGTTATGCACACCGGCGACTTTAAGCTCGACCAGACGCCCATCGATGGTGTCACGCCCGACTATGCCGCTATCAGCCGCTTTGCCAAGCAGGGCATCGACCTGCTGCTGTCCGACTCCACCAACGCCACGGTTCCCGGCTTTACTAAGTCCGAGGCCGAGGTTGGTCCCAACCTGCTGCACGCCATCAAGAACGCCCCGGGTCGCGTGTTCGTCGCGTCGTTCTCGAGCCACATTCATCGCCTGCAGCAGATCTGCGATGCCGCCCGCAAGTGCGGCCGTAAGGTCGTTGTGACCGGTCGCTCCATGCTCACCAACACCCGCGTCGCGCGCGAGCTGGGCTACCTCAACATCGACGATGCCGATATCATCGATGCCTTCGATATCGATAACCTGCCCGACGACAAGATCGTCGTCATGTGCACCGGTTCGCAGGGCGAGCCGCTGTCGGCCCTGTCCCGCATGGCCAACGGCGAGCACAAGACGCTCTCTATCCACGAGGGCGATACCGTCATCCTCTCGGCAACTCCTGTTCCCGGCAACGAGAAAGCCGTCCAGCAGGTCGTCAACAGCCTGGCCAAGCTCGGTTGCGACGTGTGGGATAAGAACCGCGCTCTCGTTCACGTTTCCGGTCACGGTAGCCAGGAGGAGCTCAAGCTCCTGATGGCCATGGCCAAGCCCACGTACTTTATGCCGGTTCACGGTGAAGCCGTGCATCTGCGCGCCCATGCCCAGCTGGCCCGCAAGATGGGTCTCAATGACGATCATATCTTTATCCTCGACAACGGCGACACGCTCGAGATGCGCGGCGGTATCGTCAAGCGCGGTACGCCCGTCGAGTCCGGCGTCGTTTACGTCGACGGCCTGCGCATCGGCGATACCGACCCCATCGTCTTGCGTGATCGTCAGAAGCTCGCCAACGACGGTATGGTTACCGCTGTTGCCATCGTCTCGCTCAAGCACAAGAAGATCGAGGCCATCGAGTTCTCGGGCCGCGGCGTCTCGTTTGCCATCGACGACCAGTTCTCCGAGGATGCCTCCGCGTCCATTATGAAGACGATCGAGAAGGGCAAGTTCAGCTTTACGAGCAGCGGTTCCGATGCCATTCGCAAGGCCGTGCGCGACTCGCTCTCCAACTTTATCTGGAGCCGTACGCGCACTCGTCCGATGATCATCCCGGTCGTCATGGAGGTTTAGTTTGGCGCGCGGATCTGCACAAAACGCCAAAGGCAATAAGGCCAACAACCAACCGGCATCTGCTAAGGGTGCCGGTTCCCATCTGCGTGCCAATAAGGGCCACGAGTCCGAGTTCGATGATTTCGAGCCCTTGGTCGAGCCCTCGGCCAACCGCGATATCGCCGGCGTGGTCATTGCCGTTTTGGCGATTGCGTCCTTTATTGCCGTGATTTCGCCGGCGACTGCGCCCGTTACGGCTGCGGTTGCCGGTTTCTACCACTTGGGCTTTGGTCTGGGCGCCTACGTGCTGCCGATCGTCATTTTGCTGTTTGCCGCCACGCTCTTTTTAGGCGAGGACTCGCCGCTCAACGCGCGCTCTGTTGCGGGCGGCGCCGTGGTCTTTATCGCCGTCGTCTCCATTCTTTCGTTGATGGTGCCAGGTACGAGCGACTCGTGCGACCTTATGTTCACGCCGCAAAATCTGTCCGCCTCGGGTGGCTACATTGGTGCGTTTATTGCGAGTGCGCTGCAGAATGCCCTGGGTAAGCCTATCGCGATGGTGGTCCTGTTGGGCCTTGTCGTCGTGGGCCTGGTCATCATCGGCTTTTCGGTGGGCGGCGTTTTGCGCTCTGCTCGCGACCGTGCGGCCGATTTTGCCGAGCGCCGTCGTGCCGATGTTAACGCGAGTCCGTGGGGTGACGATGAGGCCCTGTCGGTGCCTGGCGTTGCCCGTCCTCACCTGAGCATTCTTCGTCAAAAGGGCTCCGATGCTGCCGTGACCACGGTCATGGGCAACGATGTGGACCCGGTTTTGGACGATGACGACGAGGACGAGGATCCGTTTGTCGACGTGTCCGATGCCGTGGAAGCTGAGCGCGCTAAGACGACGCTGTTGCCGCGCCGCCATGCCAAGAAGGGCAAGGCTGCGCCCAAACTCAATACGAGTGAGCCCGACCCGTCTTGGTCCGAGAGCGAGATTGAGCTCACCGAGGGCGATGACGAGGACGACGAGGCTCCGATTGAGACCGCAAAGACAACTTTGCTGCCGCGTCGCCATGCAAAGCGCGACCAGGTAACCGGTCAGCTTTCGATGGAAGACGACCCCGATAAGATCGACGAGTCCGAGCCGCCGTTTGCCGTGAATCCTGTCTCGGCAGCACCTCAGATCCCCGACTTCTTGAAGCATCCCAAGGTTGCCGATGCGCCTGCCTTGAGTGCTGTCGAATCGGCTGCGGCTAGCGATGGAGGAGCGGACGGCGGCGCCGCAGATAACGAGGGCGAAGAAGAGGACGGCCTCAAACTTCCGCCACTTGAGATTCTGCATGCCAACCCGCAGTCGGCTTCCTCCGCGTCTTCTGACAAGGAGCTGGAACAGACTGCCGAGTCGCTTCAGTCCACCTTGCTGGAGTTTGGTCGTAGTGCCCGCGTGGTCGGCTGGATCGCCGGCCCCACGGTGACGACCTTTAAGCTGCAACCTGGCGAGGGCGAGCGCGTGAGCAAGATTTCGAGCCTCGAGGACGATATCGCGCTATCGCTTGCTGCCCAGTCGGTGCGTATCTTTGCCCCGATCCCCGGCACCTCGCTTGTGGGTATCGAGATCCCCAATCGCAAGCGCCAGAACGTCAACCTGGGCGACGTGCTTCCCTATGTGAAGGGCGGTCCGCTCGAGCTCGCCATCGGTCGAGATGCCGAGGGTACGCCGGTCGTCGCCGACCTTGCCAAGATGCCCCACCTGCTGATCGCCGGTACCACGGGTTCCGGTAAGTCGGTCATGATCAACTCCATCATCACGACCTTGCTCATGCGCGCCCTTCCCGAGGACGTTCGCCTGATCATGGTCGACCCCAAGCGCGTCGAGCTTGCGGGCTATAACGGTCTGCCGCATCTTTACGTGCCTGTAGTGACCGAGCCCAAGCAGGCCGCGAGCGCTCTGCAATGGGCCGTGTCCGAGATGGAGCGTCGCCTGAAGGTCTTCGAGCGTCTCAACGTGCGTAAGATCTCGACCTACAACGAAAAGCAGGCCGCCGGCGAGTTTGAGCATTACGACAACCCGCCGCAGAAGATGCCCTATCTGGTCATCATCATTGACGAGCTCTCGGACCTGATGATGGTCGCCGGCAAGGATGTCGAGGCCTCGATCGTGCGTATTGCACAGCTGGGCCGTGCCGCCGGTATCCACCTTATCGTGGCCACGCAGCGCCCGAGCTCCAACGTGGTGACGGGCCTCATCAAGGCCAACATCACCAACCGCATCGCCTTTAACGTCGCCACGGGCATCGACTCGCGCGTCATCATCGACCAGATGGGTGCCGAAAAGCTCACCGGTTTGGGCGACATGCTGTTCTCTAAGGTCGACTGGGGCAAGCCCCGCCGTATCCAGGGCTGCTTTGTCTCGGATGATGAAATCAACGAGATCGTCGAGTTCGTCAAGTCGCAGAGCGAGCCCGACTACCACGAGGAGATCCTGTCTGCCGTGGCGCCCGCTTCCATGTCCATGGCGGGTGGCGGCGGCATTGTCCGCACCGGAGTCGCCGAGCCGCAAGACGATGATCCGCTCATTTGGGAAGCCGCCCATATTGTGGTGGAATCGCAGCTTGGCTCCACATCTGGCCTGCAACGCCGTCTGAAGGTTGGCTATGCACGTGCCGGGCGTATTATGGACATGCTGGAAGAAAAGGGTGTCGTCGGACCGCCCGACGGTTCCAAGCCGCGCGAGGTCCTGTTGGACGAGGAGGGGCTTGCCGCGCTGGAATCTGTCGACGCCGAGATGGCACGTGAAGATCGTGAGTTTGGAGGATTCTGATGGCTGCACGCTTTGGTGACATGCTGCTCGAGCAGCGTCGCCGAATGGGCCTTTCCATTCAGCAGGTCGCCAACACCATCAAAATCAGGCCGCAGATCATCGAGTTTTTCGAGACCGGTAACTTTGCTTCGATGCCGCCGCGCGGCTATGCGCAGGGCATGATTTCGAGCTATGCTCGCTTTTTGGGCCTCAATCCGCGCGAGGTCGTCAATGCCTACTTTGACGACCTGATGGCATACGAACGCGAGACGTCGCAACGGGGCGGTCGTTTTCAGGACGCCGCCGGCTACGTCAATTCGCGTTCCTCGGTCGATAACGGGCGCTTCCTGATGGTTCAGGGCGGTCGTTCGACCCGCTATGGACAGCGTCCTCAGCAGGCCGGTTATATTACCGAGACGGGTTCGGGCGAGGAGATTCGCTCACAGCGTGACCGGTTCCGCAGTACGCCGATGCCCGAGGACCGTGCACTTCCCGCTGCCCGCGGCGTGGCGCGTGACCCTCGTGCCGGCTACGGCGACGGCGGCTATTCCGATCGCGGTTACCGTGGTGCCTCTACGGGACGCTCTCGCGGTGGCTATGCGGATGCCGATACCACGCAGGTGACGCCGCGTCTTCGCTCTCAATCACAGCCGTATGGCCAGCGCTCTTCGGCTCCGCGTTCGGGTCAGCGTGGCTATCAAGGCCGCGGTGAACTTGCGCCCCGCTCGGGTCAGCGCAGCCTTCAGGGCCAGGGTGGCTATCGCGGCCGTTCCGATAGCAATCGTGGTCGTATGCCTCAGGGAGGCGGCCGCAGCAGTTCCAGTCGTGGACGCGGCGGTGGGCGTGCTCCCCAGAACAACGGTCTAGATCCTCGTATCGTTTACGCCGGCATCGGTGCCGTGGCGTTGCTGCTGATCGTGCTCATCGTGGTGCTTCTGCGCGGCTGCGCATCTTCGGCGCCCGAGACCACGCCCGAGACGCCCACTGCTACCAAGACGACGACCAAGAAGTCTTCTAAGAAGACCGAAACGGTCGACGAGGACGAAGACACCGATGAGGCGACGGATGAGTCGACTGACTCGGACGCTACCAAGACGACGGCCAAGAAGGAAGAGAACGAGGTCACGAAGGTCAAAGTCTCCGTTGCCAAGGGAAAGACCGCGTGGATTGAGGTCAAGGTCGACGGCAAGTCGGTCTATGGCGCCCAAGCGACTGGCCCCTTTGAGCAGGTGTACACGCCCGAGTCCTCGATCGAGATCACCACGTCCAAGCCTTCCGATGTCACCGTTACCAAGAACGGCGAAAAGGTCCGTTACGATACCAAGACCTCCGGCGTGGCGCGTGTGACGATCACCGTTCCCAAGAAGGAGACGACTGATTCCGAGAATGGTGAAAGTTCTGATGGTACCGACACCACCGATGGTACCGATACCACCGACGGTACCGATGCCCAGTCCACGGATGGCGCCGATACCTCAACTGACGGTCAGACGCCCACCGATTCTACCGACTATTCGTACGATAGCTACTAAGCCGCTCGTACGCGAAAGGAAACATCATGGCTAAAGATTCCAGCTTCGACGTCGTGTCCGAGGTCAACATGCAAGAGGTCGACAACGCCTTCCAGCAGACCACGCGCGAGATTTCCCAGCGCTATGACCTTAAGGATTCCGGCGCCACGATCGAGCTTTCGAAGGGCGACAAGCTCTTTACGATCAGCGCCCCGGCTGACTTTGTCTCTAAGCAGATTATCGACGTGCTGAGCTCCAAGCTCATCAAGCGCGGCATCGACCTCAAGGCTGTCTCGTGGGATGCTCCGCAGGCGGCGTCGGGCGGCACCGTGCGCGTGCTCGGCCATATCGTCGAGGGTATCGACCAGGCGACCGCCAAGAAGATCAACAAGGACATCAAGGACCAAAAGCTCAAGGTCAAGGTGACCATCGAGGCCGACAAGCTGCGTGTTTCCTCTGCTTCGAAGGACGCGTTGCAGACCGTGATCCAGTTCCTGCGCGACCAGGACTACGGTCAGCCGCTGCAGTTCACCAACTACCGCTAATATCATTCGAAAGGACCGCTCTCCAACATGGATACACCGTTGGGCTCTGTGCTCTACATCACCCTCGGGTGCGCTAAGAACGAGGTTGACACCGACCGCATGCGTTCTCTTTTGACCGCCGCAGGCTACGAGGAAGCATTCGACCCGCAGGATGCCGATATCGCCATCGTCAATACATGCTCGTTCCTCGCCTCCGCAACGTCCGAGAGCATCGAGACCACGCTCGAGCTCGCCAACGAGGTTCAGGACGGCGTTCGTTCTTGCCCCATCGTCATGTGCGGCTGTGTGCCGTCGCGCTATGGCGACGACCTGCCTGACGAGCTGCCCGAGGTCGCTGCCTTTGTGAAGGCCGACGAGGAGGACGGCATCGTGGCGGTCATCGATAGCGTGCTGGGTGTCGAGCGTGAAATCGCGGCCTATATCCCTCAGGTCAAGCGCACTGTCGAGGGCGCTGTCGCCTACGTCAAGATTTCCGATGGCTGCAATCGTTTTTGTAGCTTCTGCATGATCCCCTATATTCGCGGTCGCTATCATTCACGCAATGCCGAGAGCATTATCTCCGAGGTGCGCGACCTGGTTGCCGGCGGTGTGCGCGAGATCGTGCTGATCGGCCAGGATACGGGTATTTGGGGCACCGACTTTGCTGACGAGGACGTCACCGAGGGCTCGCCGCGCAATCTGGCGCAGCTGTTGTGTGCCGTCGCCGAGGCCGTGCGCCCGCACAACGTCTGGGTCCGCGTGCTCTACCTGCAGCCCGAGGGCATGACTGACGAGCTTATTGAGACCATTCGCGATACGCCCGAGGTACTGCCCTATATCGATATCCCCGTGCAGCACTGCGACGCGCGCATCCTCAAGGCCATGCGTCGTTCCGGTTCGCGCCAGGAGCTCGAGGATCTGTTCCGCGACCTTCGCGAGCGCATCCCCGGTATCGTGATTCGCTCCACGGCCATGGTCGGCTTCCCGACCGAGACCGACGACGAGTTCCGCGACCTTATCGACTTTATGGACACCGTCGGCTTTGACTACACGAGCGTCTTTGCATACTCGCAGGAGGAGGGCAGCCTGGCCGCTAAGATGGAGGGTCAGGTCGATGAGGAGGTTAAGCTTGAGCGTGCCCAGGAGGCCATGGACCTAGCCGAGTCGCTCGGTTTTGCCGCCACCGCCGCACATGTGGGCGATCGCGCCCAGGTGATCGTCGACGGTATCGAAGAAACCGAGGACGGCGCCGAGCTGATCGGCCATGCCTGGTTCCAGGCGCCCGATTCCGATGGCGCGGTCCACTTGGACGCCAGCGAGGCGTCCGTGGGCGATATTCTGACTGTCGAGTTTACCGATAGCTTCTGCTATGAGCTTATCGGTCATGTTGTGGAGTAGGAGAGCGTCGTGGCTAACGAGAGCAATAAGGAACTGACGAGTGTTTGGACGCCCGCCAACATCGTGACGTGCGTGCGTATCGTCTTTATTCCGGTGTTCATGATCGTGTCGGCGCTGTCTCACACGAGTGTTGCCGGTACGGATTGGAGCACCTTCGACGGCCCGCTCGCCGCCGCTGCCTTCATTCTGTATGTGATCCTGTCGTGCACCGATAAGGTCGACGGTTATCTGGCGCGTTCGCGCAACGAGATCACCGACTTCGGTAAATTCTTGGACCCCATCGCCGATAAGCTGCTCGTGTTCTCGGCCCTGCTGCTGTTCTTGGATTTTGGCGCGGTGACCGTGTGGTCCGTGTTCATTATCCTGTTCCGTGAGCTTCTGGTGAGCGCCCTTCGCATGGTCGCGAGTGCGGCCGGTGTGGTCGTTGCGGCCGATAAGCTCGGCAAGTACAAGACGGCGACCACGATGGTCTCCATCTGCGGTTACCTGTGCGTTTTTGCTATGGCCGGCTTGCACCTTGGCCCGGTGGCGCTGACGCTCGGCATCTACTCGGTGTCGCGCTTCCTGTATGCCGTTGCCGTTGTCTTGACCGTTATCTCTGGCGCCCAGTACTTCTGGAACTGCCGCAAGATCGTCTTTTCGGTCTAGGTCCTGGTGGGTATGACGGACTCTTTTGAGCAGATTTCCGCACATAACGAGGAACTGGCGCGCGATATCGTTGAGCGCGCGAGCGCTCGGGGTGTGACGGTTTCGACGGCTGAGTCGCTGACGGCGGGTATGATCGCCTCGACGATTGCGGATATCCCGGGCGCCTCGGCCGTGCTGCGTGGCGGTGCGGTGACCTACTGCGATGAGATTAAGCATCGCGTGCTGGGTGTTGAGCAGGAGACGCTCGACCGCTACACCGCGGTGTCGCATCAAACTGCGCGCGAGATGGCGTCGGGTTCGCTGGAGCTGTACCAGAGCGATATTGCCGTGAGCGCAACGGGTTATGCCGGCCCCGGCGGTGGTACTAAGGACGATCCTGCTGGCACTTTCTATATTGGGTGGGCACATCGTTCCGCCGATGGGGGAGTGCCGGTCGTGGACTCTGTGCGCTGCCACTATGAGGGCGACCGTTCGTGTGTTCGTGCCCATGCGGTCACGGAGGCACTGGGTCGCATTGTCTGCGTGCTCGATTCTATGGAATAGACGTGTTTTAAGGGGCCTCCGGGCCCCTTAATTGTGGAGATAGGGACCTCAGAAGAATTTAGCGTTTGTGCTGTTCATAGGTGTATTTTTGCCTGCCTTGTTCTTATTTGGCCCTTTATGGTCAAGCATTTGGTCAGTGTTTGGTCGGCTTTTGGTTGGGTTTTGGAAAGGTCGGCTGCATATGATTTATCTGAACGGTTGACCACGAACAGCCGTTCGTTTATTATCGATGCAGGTTGTTAAGAGGAGGGCTATTCATGGCCAAGAATTCAGGTCCCGTACGTACCGTTCATGCTCGCACGACGGGTAAAGAGCGCGATGAGATGATCGCCACCACCAAGGCTGAGATCGAGAAGAAATTCGGCCAGGGTTCCATCATGAGGTACGGCGACGGTGGCCCCGAGCTCGAGGTCGAGGCCATCCCTACGGGCGCTCTGGCACTCGATGCCGCGCTGGGTATCGGCGGCGTGCCGCGTGGCCGTATCGTCGAGATTTACGGTCCTGAGTCCTCCGGTAAGACGACGCTTTCGCTCGAGATCCTGGCCGAGGCCCAGGCAATGGGTGGCGTTGTGGCATTTATCGATGCCGAGCATGCGCTCGATCCCACTTATGCCGCGCGTATCGGCGTGGATATCGACGAGGTGCTCATTTCTCAGCCCGATACGGGCGAGCAGGCGCTCGAGATTGTTGACATGCTCGTGCGTTCCGGCGCCATCGATGCCATCGTTGTTGACTCCGTCGCCGCGCTGACCCCGCGTGCCGAGATCGAGGGAGAAATCGGCGACACTACGGTCGGTCTTCAGGCTCGCCTGATGAGCCAAGCGCTCCGCAAGCTCGCCGGCTCGCTGTCCAAGTCCAACACGACGTGCATCTTCATTAACCAGCTGCGTGAGAAGATCGGCGTCATGTTCGGCAACCCCGAGACCACGACGGGCGGTCGCGCCCTTAAGTTCTTCTCTTCGGTCCGTATTGACATTCGCCGCATCGACAGCATTAAGCTTAAGGACGAGGTTATCGGTAACCGCGTGCGCGCCAAGGTCGTTAAGAACAAGGTGGCAGCTCCGTTCCGTTCTGCTGAGTTCGACATCATGTACGGTACGGGCATCTCTAAGGAGGGCTCGATTCTGGACATGGCTGTCGAGTGCGGCATCTGCAAGAAGATGGGCTCCTGGTTTGCCTATGGCGAGGACAAGCTCGGCAACGGTCGCGAGGCCGCTAAGGCGTTCCTGCGCGAACATCCCGATTGCGCCGACGAGATTGAGCATAAGGTCCGCCTTGCCTGCGGGCTTGAGTTTGATGACGATGCTCCGTCCGAGGTCGAGCTGACCGATCAGCCTGCGCCTGAGGAGTTTGATGAGCTTTACGCCATCGATGGTTCCGCTATGCTCGATGATGACGACGAGTAGCGGTTACGCTCATGTCGTATACGGTGACCGAGGCCACGGTCGTCTTTCCCGATAAGAAGGCGGCCTCCTCGTTCTCGAACGGGTATGCGTCCAAAAAGCCTTGCGCACATATCGATTGTGAGCTTGAGGGCGGTTTTGAGCGGTCCATTTGGATTCCCGTGCGGGTCGCGCGCCTGTATGTCAAAAATCGCCCCGATCTGCCATGCGATTGGGATAACTTTCGTGAGGCGGTGCAGCTCATCGAGCGTAAATGTGCGCTTACCATGGTGACCGAGATGCTATCGCGCCGCGACCATGCGACGGGTGAGGTCCGTGACAAGCTGGCTCGCTACGGCTTTCACCAGCCCGCGATCGATTTCGCCGTCGAGCGCGCCACCGAGTATCACTTTTTAGACGAGAACCGCTTTTGCTCGTACTTTATCGAGGAGCGCAAGCGGCGCGGTTGGGGACAGCGCAAAATCGAGACCGAGCTCAAGCGCCGTCATGTCGTGCTCGATGACATTCCCGGTTATCCCGAGGATTATTTTGCCGTCGAAGACGATTTGGTGCGTGCGTCAGCCCTGCTCGCCAAGCGGCGTGTTCCAGAGACGCGCGGATTCGAAAAACTGGTTCGGTTTTTGATGGGTAAGGGCTTCTCGTATTACATCGCCGCCGATGCCGTTAAGGCACGTCTCGATGCCGAATGCGAGGAATGTGCGCTTTAGGCGTATGCGTTTTGTGGTCCTGCCGTTCACCGCGTTTTAGCCGCCGTACTGGGGCCATTTATTTGACAGTTGTTGTGGTTCAACGTACGATAAACACTGTCATTTGCTTTGTGATATGTGCTCATCTGTGATGAGTTTGTTTATATGTTTATCTGTATCCGACCCGCATAAGCTGCGCCCATATTACTCAAATGTCGCGAGCCGTTCATAAGGACGGTTCGCTTTGTTGTGTAACGAATCCATAAAAAGGAGTGAGCATGCCTATCATTGCAGCGCTCGTTGGCATCGTTTTGGGTGCCATCGCCGCCATTGCCTACATGCGCACCGCCAAGCAGGGTAGTCTTCACGAGGCCGACGAAAAGATCCAGTCGGCACACGCACAGGCTGAGTCCCTGATCGGTGATGCAAAGCGTCAGGCCGAGACCCTCAAAAAAGAGGCTCTGCTCGAGGCTAAAGAGGAGATCATCAAGAACAAGCAGGCCGCCGAGGCCGAGGACAAGCAGCGTAAGAGCGAGATTCGTACGCTCGAGAACCGCGTGATGCAGCGCGAGGAATCCCTCGATCGCCGTAACGACGCTCTCGACAAGCGCGAGCATCAGCTGTCCAGTCAGGCCGGTCAGGTCGAGAAGCGCTCCCGTGAGCTCGAGGAGCTCTGCGCAAAGCAGACCTCCGAGCTCGAGCGTATCGCCGACCTTACCCGCGAGGATGCCCACAAGGAGCTCCTCGATAAGGTTCGCGGCGAGGTCACCCACGAGGCCGCCACGATTATTCGCGAGTCCGAGCAGCAGGTTCGCGCTGAGTGCCACAAGACCGCCCAGGAGATTCTGTCCCTGGCGATTCAGCGCTGCGCTGCCGACCACACTGCCGAGGTTACCGTTACCTCCGTGCACATTCCCTCTGATGACCTCAAGGGCCGTATCATCGGTCGCGAGGGTCGCAACATCCGGACCTTCGAGCAGGTTTCCGGCGTCAATCTCGTGATCGATGACACGCCCGAGACCGTCGTTCTTTCGAGCTTCGACCCGGTCCGTCGTGAGACCGCCCGTGTCGCCCTCGAGAACCTCATCGCCGACGGCCGCATTCACCCTGCCCGCATCGAGGAGATGTATCACAAGGCTGCCGATCTGGTTCAGCAGCGCGTGCGCGAGGCTGGCGAGCAGGCTGCCTTCGATACCGGCATCCATGATCTGCACCCCGAGATCGTCAAGACCCTTGGTGCCCTGCGCTACCGTACCTCGTTTGGTCAGAACGTGCTTCAGCACTCTCTCGAGGTCTCTGATCTGTGCGGCGTGATGGCTTCCGAGCTTGGCCTTGACGTTGTGACCGCCAAGCGCGCCGGCCTGCTGCATGACCTGGGCAAGGCAATCGACCACGACGTCGAGGGCCCGCATGCCGTCATCGGCGCCGAGCTTGCCCGCCGTTATGGCGAGAAGCCCGTTATCGTCCACGCTATCGAGGCTCACCATGCCGATGTCGACCCCAACACGGTGCTCGATGTCCTGGTACAGGCCGCCGATGCTGTCTCTGCCTCTCGCCCCGGTGCCCGTCGCGAGTCTGCCGAGAACTACATCAAGCGTCTTGAGAAGCTCGAGGAGATCGCCAACTCCCATGACGGCGTCGAGCGTACCTATGCCATGCAGGCTGGTCGCGAGGTCCACGTCATGGTTCAGCCGGACAAGATTTCCGATGCCCAGTCCACGGTTCTGGCTCACGATATCGCCCATCAGATCGAGGAAGAGATGGAGTATCCCGGTCAGGTGCGCGTCGTCGTGATTCGCGAGAGCCGCGCTGTCGATATCGCTAAATAACATGAGCGACGCGAACGAGCTCATCTCATTTATCGCGTCGATGTCGGGGGAGGGCAACCTTCGCGTCGAGGAGAACCTTGGCGAGGGGTATGTCCGCCTCCGCGTTTCGGAGGCCGAGCGGCGCCAGGCAAAGCACGACATTCAGCATGTCGAGGATATCGTCATCGAAATGCTCCGTAATGCTCGCGATGCCGGCGCCGACAAGGTCTTTCTCGCTACGACCAAGGAAGATGGCGTCCGCACGCTTGTCTTTCTGGATAACGGCTCGGGTGTTCCGCAGGATATGCAAGAGCGAATCTTCGATGCTCGCGTTACCTCCAAGCTCGAGAGCATGAAGATGGACCGTTGGGGCGTTCACGGTCGTGGCATGGCATTGTTTTCGATCAAGCAGAACACCGACGAGGCCCGTGTGGTCACGTCCGGTGTCGATCTTGGTTCAGCCTTTAAGGTGAGCGTTGCGGCCGACCGCCTCAGTGAGCGCGCCGATCAGTCCAGCTGGCCCCAGGCCGTCAAGGATGAGGACGGACGTTATGTCTGTGCTCGCGGTCCGCATAATATTATTCGCGCTGCCTGTGAGTTTGCGCTCGAGGAGTTGCGTGGTTGCGATGTCTATCTTGGTTCTCCGTCTGAGATTGCCGCGACCCTTTATGCTCAGGCGTCAAGTCGGCTCGATACGTCGCGTCTCCTGTTCATTGACGACGAGAGCGAGCTTCCGGTTGTCGATCGTTTAGGCCTTGCCTCTGATGCCGAGGACTTTATCCGTATCTGTTCGGGTTTGGGTCTTGAGATGTCCGAGCGCACGGCTCATCGCATTTTGGCAGGGCAGATTAAGCCCGTTCGCGGTGTGACCGCGCGTCTGCTGCGCGAGCGTGATTCGTCTTCGCATGCGCCGGCTCCCGTCGATCTCGCGAAGGATCGTCGTGGGCTACGTATTGCCAAGGATGATATGGCACAGTTTTCGCGTGCTGTGGAGCGCGATTTTAATGACCTTGCCGCCCGGTACTATCTCAACCTTTGCGGTGACCCAAAGATTCGCGTTTCGCGTGATCGAATCACCGTGACCTTCGATCTTGCCAAAGAGGAATAGTGCCTTTACCGAGTCCACTCGGTACGATAAAGTTATTGCAGTTAAAACGTACTTTTAAACGCAGGAGTTTCTTCATGGATTGCCTGAAGGTATCAAGCAAATCATCGCCCGCGTCCGTTGCCGGCGCCATCGCCGGCATGGTCAAGGATGGTGTTCCCGTCAACATTCAGTGTGTCGGCGCCGGTGCGGTCAACCAGGCCATAAAGGCCGTGGCTATCGCGCGCGGTTTTTTGATTCCAACCGGGTTTGATATTTCCTGCGCGCCCGTGTTCTCCGACATCCTTATTAACGGGGAGTCGCGCACGGCCATCCGTCTTTCTATTTACGTTCACCAGATCAATCGAGCTGCTATGGATAACGTCGTCATGGATGATGTTAAGCCTGTGGCATAGCTTCTGCTTGCCTCGATTCGCCCCCCCCTCCATCGTTAGGACTTATGCACATGGACCAGCGTTCCGTACGCGATATTCTTGCCGGTAAAACCTACTTTATCCGCACCTTTGGCTGCCAGATGAATCAGCACGATTCCGAGCGCGTGAGCGGTCTGCTCGATTCGTATGGTTGCCTCATGGCGCTCGATCCCGAGCATGCCGATATCGTTGTCTTCATGACATGCTGTGTGCGTGAGGCCGCCGATACTCGCCTGTACGGTCAGTGCAATTCCTGTAAAAGCCTGCCGCCTTCGCCTTCGGGCAAGCGTGTGGTTGCCGTGGGCGGCTGTATCGCGCAGCGCGATGGCGAGGGCCTGCTCACCAACGTCGATAACGTCAATGTCATCTTTGGCACGCATTCCATCGCACATGTGGCCGAGCTCATTGCCGAGGCGTTCCTTGACGGCAAGCGTCATATCCGCACCAATGAGCATGAGGATACGGATGCCATGAGCATGCCGTGGCATCGCGAGACCCAGTATCACGCCTGGGTGCCCATCATGACGGGCTGCAATAATTTCTGTACCTATTGCATCGTGCCGTACGTGCGCGGTCGCGAAAAGAGCCGCCCCTTCGAGGAGATTGTCGACGAGGTGACCGGTCTGGTGCGCCAGGGCGTGCGCGAGATCACACTGTTGGGTCAAAACGTTAACTCATATGGTCGCGATCTGTTTGGCAAACCGCGTTTTGCCGATTTGCTGCGCGCGGTGGGCGATACGGGCGTCGAGCGCATCTTCTTTACCTCTTCTCATCCTAAGGATCTGCTGCCCGAGACCATCGACGCTATGGCCGAGACGCCCGCCGTCATGCCGCAGCTTCACTTGGCCGTTCAGTCGGGCTCCACGCGCATCCTCAAAGAGATGAATCGCCGTTATACACGCGAGGACTATCTGGGCCTGGTCGATCGCATTCGCAATCGCATGCCCGATATCGCGCTCTCGACCGACATTATCGTTGGCTTCCCGGGCGAGACTGAAGAAGACTTTGAGCAGACGCTCTCACTTGCCGAGACGGTCCGCTATGCTCAGGCCTATACCTTCATCTATTCCAAGCGCGCCGGTACCCCGGCTGCAGAGATTGACGATCCTACGCCGCATGAGGTTATTCTCGAGCGTTTCAACCGCCTGGTTAAGGTTATCGAGACCACGGCACACGAGTATAACCAGGGTGAGCTTCATACTGTGGTGCCGGCGCTCATTGAGGGAACGAGTAAAAAGAACGACGCGGTCCTGCTGGGCAAGAGTCCCAAGAATCAGACCGTTCATGCGCCTATCCCCGAGGGTTACAGCATCGATCAGCTTGTTGGCAAGATCGTTGATGTTGACGTTGACGTTGCCAAGACCTGGTATTTGTCTGGCTCCGTTGTGGGCGAGCCGCGCTAATGGTTGCTCCCGGGGCAGGTCTTTCCGCCGTTGCGATCGTCGGTCCGACGGCGGTTGGTAAGAGCGATGTTGCCGATCGTTTGGCAGCTCGTCTTTCGTCCGAAGTGCTGTCGTGCGATGCGATGCAAATCTATCGCGGCATGGATATCGGTACCGCAAAGATGGCGCCCGATGAGTGTACGGCGCCGCTGCGTCTCGTCGACATTGTAGAGCCGGGTGTGGCATATTCTGCTGCGCTTTATCAGGCTGACGCTCGCGCGCATGTTGAGCGCTTGCTTGGCGAGGGCCGCCTGCCGGTGTTTTGCGGGGGTACGGGGCTGTATCTCAAGGCCGCCCTCGATGAGATGGACTTTCCCTCGGGTGAACTTGAGGACGATCGCCGTGTGGGCTATCAGGAGCTTGCCGAGCGTATTGGCGAGGAAGAACTGCATGCCCTGCTTGCCGAGCGCGACCCAGAATCGGCTGCTGTTATTCATCCCCATAACGTGCGCCGTGTGATTCGTGCGCTCGAGATGCATGATGATGGTATCTCCTATGCACAGCAAAAAAGTCAGTTTAGTGTTCCGCGCGAGCATTATCATGCTCTATGGTTTGGTCTGACGCGTAATCGCGAGGTGCTCTACGAGCGCATTAACCTGCGTGTCGATCTGATGTTTGAACAGGGTCTTGTTGATGAGGTTCGCGGTCTTATGGACCAGGGGCTGGGAGATGCCCTGACTTCGATGCAGGCAATTGGCTATAAAGAGATCATTGATGCTTTCAATGGCGTGATTTCTATGGATGAGGCTCGCGAACTCATCAAGATGCGTTCGCGTCGCTATGCCAAACGTCAGCTTTCGTGGTTTAAGCGCGATGACCGTATCGTGTGGTTTGATATGGACGAGTTTACGATCGATGAGGTCGTTGAGGACATCCTGCATCGTATTGAGGCTGCCTAATGGCCCGTTTCCCCCTTGTTCCCACGGCACCCGAGCCCGAGCGTGCCATTTTAGTTGGTGTTGAGTGGCGCGACAATGCATGGCCGCTCGATCGTTCGCTTGACGAGCTTGAGCGCCTGGCCCATACGGCTGGCGCCCAGTGCGTGGCGCGTTTGTCACAGCGTCTGGTTAAGCCGTATCCAAAATCGTTTATCGGTTCCGGTAAGGTTGAGGAGCTTTGCGGGCTCGTGCATCGTATGGATGTCGATGTTGTTATCTTCGACGACGATTTATCGCCCTCGCAGCAATCCTATTTGGAGAAAGCCGTGGGCGAGCCGGTAAAGATTATCGATCGTACAGCACTGATCCTGGATATCTTTGGCCTGCATGCTCAGACGCGTGAGGGACGCCTACAGGTACAGCTGGCGCAGCTTCAATATCTGTTGCCTCGTCTGCGTGGCATGTGGAGCCATCTTGCCAAGGAGCAGACGCGCGGCGGCATCGGTTCGCGCTTTGGCCAGGGTGAAAGCCAGCTCGAGGTTGACCGTCGCTTGATTCGCAATAAGATTGCCGCGCTTCGTCGTGAGCTCAAGCAGGTTGAACAGCGTCGCGATGTCCAGTCCAAGAGCCGCATTGAGTCACCGGCGTTTCGCGTCGCGTTAGCCGGTTATACCAATGCCGGTAAATCGACGTTGCTCAATCGCCTGACCGGCTCTACGGTACTTTCGCAGGACAAGCTGTTTGCTACGCTCGACCCGACGACGCGTTCGTATCGCCTGCCCGGCGGTCGCGGCATGACGATTACCGATACCGTCGGCTTTATTCAAAAGCTACCGCATGGTCTCGTCGATGCCTTTAAGTCCACGCTGTCTGAGGTTCTTGGTGCCGATCTGATCCTTAAAGTTGTGGACGCCTCTGACGAGGACTACGAGCGCCAGCTCGAGGCAGTCGATCGCGTTCTTGACGAGATCGGTGCCGGCGAGCGTTTGACGCTTACGGTGTTCAATAAAATCGATCTTCTCGATAGCGTTGATCGACTGAGCTTCCGGCGTCGCTATCCCGAGGCCGTGCTGTTCTCGGCCCAGACGGGCGAGGGACTCGACGATCTCGTCGACCGTATTGCTCGTGAGGCGGCTGCTACCGATGTGTTGCTCTCTGCTGATATCCCGTATCGCGAAGGCGCCCTCATCACGCTGGTGCATGAGCAGGGAACCCTTTTGCATGAGGAATATCTTGAGGACGGCGTTCGCATTGTGGCGAAGCTGCCGGCCCGTATCGCGCCGCGGCTCGAGCGTTATCGCACCGAGTAGACGAGCTCTAAAATGCCCAGAATGATGGGTTGATGCAGCAGATAAAAGGGGAGTGCATGACGTCCAAGGCTGGCGAGCGCCGGGACGGGATTGGCGTAGGCCCAGCTTGGGGCGGTTTTATCGATTCCCTGCGCTATATGTGCGGCGAAGTATCCTGCAAGATACATAAAGATAAACGGGATGATGGGGTAGTAATCACCTGAGACAAACCCAGGGCTTGGAAATCCCAGCCACGCCAGGTAGGGGACAGGGTAGATCGTTTTGGGGATGCTCCAGGTGAGGGCAAACAACACAAGGCATAGGGACATGCCCCATCTCGCCGAAATCTTCTTAAGGACGGGATCGGTCAACGCTACGATGCCGGTACATGCGGCCATGCAGTAGATGATGCCAAAATTAACCGAATCGTCGACTGAGACAAGTGTTGTTGCCAACCAGACGACGAGTGTTGCTATGGCGTATTTGGCGGCACGTTTGATATTGTTGCGCGAAAGAGTGCACATCCAACCCGCGATAAACAAGAATACCCAGCTGATGCTGGCGCGCCAGATGTCTTGAAAGACAGTCTGTGTAAACCAGGGCATGTCCCAGCCGTACAGGTAGGCGAGATCGTAACAAGCGTGAAAACCCGCCATTGAAATCATCGTAAACCCGCGGACGGTATCAAAGATGGTGATGCGTTTTTGCATTACGAGAACCGGCGCATCAAGCCGACGACTTTGCCCAAGATAACGGGATTCGTTGCATAGATAGGCTCCATTGTGTCATTCTCAGGCTGCAGGCGTACGCGTCCCTGCTCCTTGTAGAACGTCTTGACGGTCGCTGAACCATCAATCATGGCCACGACAATTTCGCCGTTCATGGCACTCTTTTGCTCGCGGACGATGATGTAATCGCCATTGAAGATGCCGACATTGATCATTGAGCTCCCATGTACCTCAAGGATAAAGGAACCCTGATCAGTGGCGATTTCGGTCGGGATAGTAAAAGTGTCTTCGATATTCTGCTCGGCCAGAATGGGAATCCCAGCCGCGACGCGACCAACGAGCGGTAGCGAGACCGTTCCGCGAGGTGCGGTGGGCTCGTCAGATTTAGAAATTGAGACCGAGGAACCGTCCTCGTTAAAGAGTTCCAGGGCGCGCGGTTTGGTGGCATCGCGCTTGAGTAGCCCGCGCGCCTCCAGGGCAGAGAGATGGGCGTGCACGGTGCTGGGGGAGGAAAGACCCACGGCAGAAGCCATCTCGCGCACGCTGGGCGGATAACCCTTCTCCTGCTGATATTCCTTGATGAAGTCGTAAATTTGCTGCTGACGCTTGGTAATTTTGCGAGCCATCAGGGCATCCTCTCTACCCATGTCAAACAAATGTTCGAATTTTGCTTGACAGGAACAACTGTTCGAAGATAATAATAACCGAACATTCGTTCTCGCGCTAGACATTTTTGTCCGCGCGGCTTGATAAAACTGTTCTCAGCAAAACACGCGAGAGGAGAACATGATGAACGCAACGAATATGGTCCAGGGAAACCTCGCCCTTAAGCTCGAGACGCCTGCAGAACCCACTTTTACGGTTGTTCAGGGTGGCCGCTCCGGCTTTCAACCTTTGACTGTAAAGCCTGCTCGCAATCAGCAGGCTGTAGTCGCGCCGGCCCGCGTTGCCCTGAAGGTTCCGACGATTGTCGCCGTTGCCGTTGCGCTTACGCTCTTCTTTGTCCTCGCTACGTCGGTCTTTAGCGCTCGTCACGCCGCGTATGCCGAGTCCGTTTCCAACGTTACCTATGAGACCATTCGCGTTCGGCCTGGTGATTCTCTTTGGTCGCTTGCCGAGGAATATCCAATCGAAGGCCTTTCCACGCAAGAGACTTCCGACATGATCCGTAACGTCAATCATCTGGAGCATGGTTCGCTCGCCGCCGGTGCGCATCTTAAGGTTCCTGCTCGTTTGTAATCATTATCGCGCTGCGCATGGTACCCTTGTTATCGTTTAAGAGGAGGTACCATGCGCTGTCCTAAATGCGGCAAGGCACATACCCGCGTCGTTGATTCCCGTATGCAGGAGTCAAATAACACCATTAAGCGCCGTCGCGAATGTTGCTCGTGTAACTACCGCTTTACAACGTTCGAGCGATGCGAAGACCCAATTGAGGTCATTAAGTCGGACGGAACTAAGCAGCGGTTCGATCGCAATAAGCTGCTCGTCGGCTTGATGCGCGCCACCATCAAGCGTGATATCGACACTAAGAAGCTCAATGAGATTATCGACGACATCGAGGTCGAGCTGCGCTCTCGCACGCTGACGGCCGTCACGTCGCATGAGTTGGGTGACATGGTGCTCAAACGCTTGGCCAAGATCGACAAGGTGGCGTACATCCGCTTTGCCTCGGTCTACCGCGATTTCAAAGACGTCGATGAGTTTCTGCAAGAGCTCGACAAGCTAAGGTGATTCCATGTCCAACATTACCGTCAACATAAAGCGTCTCGATCCCACTGTCGTGCTTCCCAAATACGCCCATCCCACCGATGCCGGCTTGGATCTTCGCTCCAACGAGGACTGCGTCCTGAAGCCCTTCGAACGCCGTCTGATCTCTACTGGGTTGGCCATCGCCCTGCCCGACGGCTACGCCGGCTTTGTCCAGCCCCGCAGCGGCTTGGCCATCAAGCAGGGCCTGTCTATAGTCAATACGCCGGGTCTCATCGACGCCCACTACCGAGGAGAACTCAAGGTTATCCTCATCAACCTGGATCCCTCCAACAACATCCAAATCAACAAAGGCGACCGCATAGCCCAACTCGTCATCCAAGAAGTCCCCACGGTCAACCTCATAGAAGTAGAAGAACTAGACGAAACCGACCGAGGCAACGGAGGCTTCGGCTCCAGCGGTGTCGCCTAGGGGCGCTCGTATCCCGCCCGCCCGCCTCTCACACATATCGTTCCATGCTCAAACATTCTCGCTTCGCTTTGCTCGCTGCGAAACTGCGCGTGGAACGATATGTGTGAGAGGCGGGCGGGCGGTTACTCGCTTGAAAATAATAATCATTCTTTTTGATAAGCCGATGCGACAAAGGGTTGGATCCTTTGTCGCATCGGCTTACTGTATTTATATTTTCCTGTTTTACCTTTGCAGGTTCTAATGGAGGGGATACCGAAGTAGCTGCTAGTAAGTAAACGTAGCTGCTCGGCGGGAGCCGCCCATATATCGTTCCACGCGCAGTTTCGCAGCGCAGCGAGAATGTTTGAGCATGGAATGATATATGGGCGGCTCCCGCCGAGCAGCGGACGCTAAGACGCTAGCGGATATGCGCTGGTTTTTCGCCCCAGTAGAAGCGGCAGAAGGCTCGTTTACGTTTTTGGGGTTTGCCTACGAGCTCCATGGTTGCGATGGCGATGTCCTCCGCTGCGCGTGGACGGCGCAGGACTTCGCCATTGATGAGCAGTGCCTTGAGCGACTCCGGATGATCGTGGAGATGGCGCAACGTCACGATGAGTTCTCGTGCGGTGGTGACATGCATGCTGGCGCCCATGCCGGTGAGCATTGTGGTGTTGGCCTTTTCCTGACCGTATGATTTGCCCAGCAGGATCATCGGCAGATGAGCGCACAGGCACTCGGTGACGGTGAGCCCGCCCGACTTGAGGATTGCCAGGTCGCAGCCGTGCATGAGGGCCGCCATGTCGTCCACGTAGTCCAGTACCGTGACGTTGTCGAGCTTCATGGCGTCGAAGAGCGTCTTGAGACGGGTGGCATATTCGGTGTCTTTGCCCGGCAAAAAGATAAAGTGCATGTCCTCGAAACTGCGCAGGAAGGGGAGGGTGCGGTCCATCTCCGCGCGAAAGCGGACGTACGGTTGGGGTAAACTTGCACCGGCCATCACCAATACGACGGTTTTGTCTATGGGGAGATTGAACTTGCTGAGCTCATCTTCGCGTTTGTAATCTGAATCGAAACCGGCTCGGATGGGGATGCCCGTTATGCGGATCTTTGACTCGGGAACCTTGCGCGGGCGCAGCGTTTCGGCCATAAACTCGTTGGCTACACAGAATAGATCGGTGTCCTTGTGGGGCCAAAAGCCTTCGACTTCGTAATCGGTCGGCACGCAGATGACCGGGTAATCGATACCCGTGATGACGCGGGCGCCCACAGCGACGTTGGCCGCCGTAATGTGTGTTGCGACCACGGCTATGGGCCTGCGGGTCCGGACGTATTCGTTGAAGGCGGGGAACATAATTCGTGACCATGCTGTGCCGCCGCCCCAGAGCAGATGTCCTGTAAGCGTATATCGCCAGGTCAGGTCGTAAATGGGGCGTGTGGCTCCCGTAAAAGAAGCCGCGGTCTTATTGCCGTCGAATTTAATACGTCCAAAATCAAGGATATCGAGCACTTCAATTTCAATATCCTCAGGGATTCCCTTGGTGCCGCGGATAAGGTCAAATGCTTGTGCAATCGCGTTGGCGGCGGCTTTGTGGCCCGATCCAACCGATGCGTGCACAATGGTTACCAGGGGTTTTTGTGCAGGTAAAACGGTCATTTGCTCCGGTTGGGGAGTGGCTTGCATGGGCAGGGGAGCGCTATTGCCCGTCTGCGTTTGATCCATCGATAACTCCCCTTCAGCTTTGTTACGCGATTTATCATTGTAGTGCATGAGTGTCATGTTCACGTAAATTTGGGTATGAGCGCAAAGAACGACAACGTTTCGACGAGAGGATATTCCATGACTACCGATCAGCCGATTGATGTTGCGATTATCGGTGGAGGCCCCGCGGGCTATGCTGCCGCCATTTACGCTGCGCGTGCCAACCTGACGACGACCGTGATTGAGCAGGGCATGTCGGGTGGACAGATCGCCACGACCAATGAAGTCGAGAACTATCCGGGCATTCCGCTCTTGAGCGGCGCCGAACTCGGCGAGCGTTTTCAGCAGCATGCAGAGGGCCTGGGAGCACAGGTCGCATGGAGCATGGTTACGGGCATCGATTACGATGCCGATGCAGCGCTGTTTACGGTGCATCACGATATGGGCGATACGCTGGCCTCGAGCGTTATCGCTTGCATGGGTGCCACGCCGCGATCTGCTGGTTTCGCTGGCGAGGATACGTATCGCGGTCGTGGCGTTTCGTATTGCGCGACGTGTGACGGCATGTTCTTCCGTGGCAAGCAGGTTTTTGTCATTGGCGGCGGCAATGCTGCCTGTGAGGAAGCCCTGTTCTTGTCAGAAATCGCCAGCAGCGTGACCATCGTCTTGCGTCGCGATCAGTTCCGTGCACCTGATGGTGTTGTTCAGAAAGTACTCGAAAAGGACAATATTACAGTTAGGTACCAAACTAGTATTGTTGAGCTTTCTGGTGAAGCGATGCCCACGACAATTTCGTTCAAGGACAATGCAAGCGGTAAGACGCATGCCGAGACCTTTGAGCCTGGCTCGTTTGGCATCTTTGTCTTTACCGGGACGCAACCCCATACCGAGCTTGTTGAGCATCTTGTCGATCTGGCGCCTGATGGCGGCATTTTGACTGATGAATCCATGGCGACCCGCACGCCAGGTCTATTTGCTGCTGGCGATATCCGTTCCAAGCGCTTACGTCAGGTTGTGACCGCCGTTTCTGACGGAGCCATAGCAGCAACGAGCGCATACGCGTTTCTCCGCGGATAAGTACGATAATATATCTTATGTAAGGTTGCTATCTTTAAAACAAAGTGGTTGGACGGTGCATCAATGTGCTGTCCAACCACTTTTACTTTCCTGCTATATAGTATGCAAAACTAGATAACCTAGAATACAATATAGCTAATGAACGGAGGATCCTTATGAACCACGCCAAACGCGTTATCCCGATGTCCGATTCGTCGGTCAGCATTAAGCCTGAGGATATTCAGCCCACTGTGCTGCCCGATGCATTTATTCAGTCCGATATCGTGCGCAAACTCAATACGTTGAGTCTGCCGCGCTATGACCAGTTGCCCAATGTGACGCTCTACCGCGACCAGGTCATTGAGTATGTTGCGCTGTGGATGGAGCCGCTGTCTATTTGCGTTGAGCAGCCTGTCATTACGCCATCGATGATCAATAACTACGTGAAGGTCGGCCTGGTGCCTGCTCCGGTCAAAAAGCAGTATGGTCGCGAGCAGATTGCCCGCCTGATCGCTATCTGCATCTTTAAGCAGGTGCTACCTATTGCTGCGGTGCAGGCGCTCTTTAACATTCAGCGTTTGAGCTACGATGCCCCGACGGCCTTCGACTATGTGGTCGATCAGCTCGAGGCATCGATTCGTTCGGCGTTTTCTGTCGAGCAGACGCCGGTTCCCGATACGGCGCATCAGGTAACGCGTGAGTCGCTGCTTGTGCGCAGCGCGGTTTCATCCTTTGTTTCGAAAGCGTACCTGATGAGCTATCTCAAGTTCAACGGGTTTAATAGCTAGCCGACGTATAAAACGGTCGGGACAAAGAGCCATCTGTCGCTTTGTCCCGACCGTATTTTGCTGGTTGGACTTTATTTGCCCGAAGCTACGCCCATGCCATAGCCGATGATGAGGCCGTGCATCTCGGCGTAATAGGAATCCAGGCCATTGCAGGGCATAATGATGGTCTTGGAGTCGGGCCAATGCTCAATAATGCGATCGGCCAGCGCCTGGGCGCTCGATGCGTTCTCCACATGGTCGATGACGACCTCACCGCCCGTAAAGCCCTCGGCTTCCATAGTGTCGATGATCTTGTTGAGCATCTTCTTTTCGCCACGCGTGTGCCCCACGAGTTCGATTTTACCGGCCTCACTCGCCGTGCCCAAAATGCGGATATTGAGCTTGTTGGCAATGACGCCGGCTGCCTTAGGGATACGTCCGGCTTTGGCGAGATTTTCGTAATTGCACAAGCTGAAGAGGATTTTGCTGTTCTGTTCAAGGCTATCGAAGTATGCGCAAGCGTCCTCGAATGAGACATCCGGATTGCTTGCAAGATAGCGGTCGAACAGTAAAAAAATGAGGTCCATTTTGCCGCCAGCTGCGCGTGAATTGACTAGATGAATCTGTCGGTCGGGCTCCTCGGCAAGAACCATATCGCGAGCCGTGGCTGCCGCGTTGTAGCTGCCCGACACGCCCTCAGAGATCGGCATGCAGATGGTCTTGTCTGCCAATTTGAAGAGCTCGGCCCACTCCCCTACGCTGGGACAAGCGCTCGAAGAAGCGTTCGTCTCCGCCTGAACAGCGCAGTTGAGCTCATGAACATCGAGCGAAAGGTCATCGATGAATTCACGCTCCCCCACTCGAATTTTGAGGGGCGCAAATGCAAAGGTGGTATGGGGCGCGGTCGGTTGCCAATCGCGGAGGTTGCAGCTTGAATCGGAGATAAGTGCCCAGCTCATAGAGGGTCCTTTCTAATTGTTCCCATACAATTATAGCCATCTTGCAGACCGATTGGGCCGCTATCTAGTATTCAAAACTAGATAGCGGACTGCACGAAAGGCAAAAGAATGGACCCCATGGCTCAAAGCCACGAGGTCCACATTCACACGCTGTGTAAGATGACTTAGTAACGCACGAAGATGTAGTTATTGTTCATGCCGGCGGCAACGGAGCTGATGATAACACCCGTGTTGTAGTCGGAAGCATGAATCATCTGTCCACCACCGATGTAAATGCCGGTGTGGTACGAATTGACCACAACGTCACCGGGCTGCGGGTCGGACACACGCGTCCAGCCCATAAAGGTACCCGTGGTGCCCAGGCGGCAATAGCGACCAGTGAGGCAATAGCTAACAAAACCAGAGCAGTCGAAGCTGTTCGGGCCAATTCCGCCCCAGGAATAAGCGCAACCAAGCTTGCTGTATGCACGCGAGACAACAGAACCGCCGTCAACGGACTGGCTCGGAGCAGAAGGCGTCGGAGCCGGAGCAGGCGTGGAGGGCTGCGGCGTCGGAGCGGGTGCCGGCGTAGGAGCCGGAGTGTTGCCGCCCTGGTTGTTGTTATTGCTGGTCTGGCCACCGTTGTTGGTGTTCTCGGTCGTACCGGCAGTCTCGTTGCTCACCGTGGCCTTCTCAGCGGTGCTGGCGTTGATGCCGGCCTGCAGCGCGGCGTTGGCCTCGGCCTCTGCGGCAAGCTCGGCCTGCAGCTGCGAATCCAGGGAGTTTACGACGTTCTGGGCTTCAGCCTGCTGGGCGTTAAGCTCGTCGACCTTCTTTTGCGTGGCGGCGACGTTCTTTTCCTGCTCGGCCTGCTTATCGGTGAGCTGCTGCTTAAGCTCCTTGACCTCTTGAATGGTCTGAGCTTGCTTATCGGAAACTTTGCCGTAGTAGAACAGACGGTTGAGCATATCGCTCAGGTCATCGACGCCCGTCAGAACCTGAAGCAGGCTCAGACCGCCGGTTTTGTACTCGCCGGCGACATAGGTCGAGAGCTTGGCCTGGCCATCGGCGATCTCCTGCTGCTTTTGCGTGATCTCGCCGGCAGTCTGATCGAGCGCCTGCGTCTGCGTGGCGAGCTCATCGTAAATCTGCTGGGTTTGGGTACCGATCTGCTCGAGCTTCGTACGAGCAGCGGCAAGGTCGGATGCGGTATCGGCGTAGGCAGGAGCCGCGAGGCCCAAGCCCAAAACACAAGCGAGGGTTGCCGTAGCAGCGCAGCGTGCCATGTTTTTGTGCGTGTTTGCTGTGCGCATGTAGCTTCCTTTCCAGTAACTAAGGGTAACGGCTAGTCCACCGTCACCAGGCTAAAGAGCTCCACATCGTCATTAGACGGCGTGAGCTTCTCGCGCGGGTTGAGAAACGCAAGCTCAAGGATACAACCGTAACCGACAAGCTTTGCGCCCATATCTCGCACCAGTTTACCTGTTGCCTCGACGGTTCCGCCCGTCGCGACCAAGTCGTCCAGAATCAACACGGTATCTTTAGAGCTGATAGCGTCGGCATGGATCTCAATTGAATCGGTGCCGTACTCGAGCTCGTAGCTCTGGCTTACGGTCTCGCGCGGTAGCTTGCCCGGTTTACGTGCGGGAACAAAGCCGGCGCCAAGGGCTACAGCCACCGGTACGCCAACCATAAAGCCGCGAGCCTCGGGACCCACGACCTTGGTGATTCCCATGCCGGCAAAGTGCTCGGCGAGGGCATCGGTCATGGCTTTGAGCGCCTCGGGATTGCCAAAGAGCGGCGTGATGTCCTTAAAGATGACTCCGGGCTCGGGATAGTCGGGGATATCGACGATTTGAGATTCGAAGTCGTACATTGCATGACCTTTCAATGGGTTGCCGAAATTTCAGCAGCGGTTATATGCCCGCGGTGGCGGTGCCGGATTGCGAAGGGGCGACGACCTTGAGCGGCTTTACGAGAGAATCCTCGTGCGAAGCCGGCGCGACTGTCTCTTCGTTTTTGGCCTTGGTGGACTCGGAGCGAGTGATTTCCTCATCGAGTGCATCGATGTCGGCGTCCTCGACCACGGCGTTGAGCGACTCAAAAACGCGGTTCTTGAGCAGTGCGGTGTGCACGCCCTCCGTCAGGTCGTGAAGCTTCTTAAACGCACGCTCGAGCTTGGCGTCGCGCTCGTCATCGGAGGTATCCATTCCGAGCATGCTCACGAGCACCTGCTCAAACATCGAGGACTCGCGGTTGGCGGAAGACACGTACTGACGCAGGTTGCGCGGCTCGATATGGAAGCGTGACAGCTCGGAGCAGTAGCGGATGATCGGGAAATCGCGACCATCGACGAGCTCACGATTCTGCGGACTCTTGATGATGCGAATGAGGTCGTTCTCGGCGAGCGAGCGGATAAACGAAATCTCGACGCCCAGCATATCGGGAATGGTCTCGATGGGATGCAGCTTTTGCTTAGTCTCCTTGGGCTCCGTCTTGAGCGGAACATCGGACAGCAAGCCCACCTCGTAGGCGAGCGTTGACAGGTCCGTGGCGTTTTCCAAGCGCTGCTTAATCACGTTGAGCGGCATGTAGCGGGTTTTCTGCAAGTGCAGAATGACCTCCAAGCGATCAACGTCCTCCTTGGAGTACTGACGGTATCCCTTAGGCGTACGATGAGGGGTAATGAGCCCCTCATCCTCTAGAAATCTAATTTTTGAGTTCGAAAGATCGGGGTATGCGCCTCGAAGTAGGTTGACGACTTGGCCGATACTCAGATAGTTGCGTTCGGCCATGCCCTACTCACCGGTTTCGATGCGCTCCGGCGTGCTCTCGTGGTAGATGAGCGTAAACGTACCGATCTGGACGGAAGAACCGTCGTGCAGCGGGGCTGCGTTGACAATGGCGCCGTCGACCCAGGTGCCATTGAGCGAGCCCAGGTCCTCGATGCGAGCGCCGAGGCCCTCGCGAATAATGCGCGCATGGCTGCGCGAAACGGTCATGTCGTTGAGGAAGATGCCGTTTGCAGGATCGCGGCCGATGGTGGTCACGTCGTCCTCGAGCTCAAAAGCGGCACCAGTCTGCGGGCCCTTGACGATGGACAGAACGGGGGCGGTGATGCGCACGTTGGCCATGAGGTCGGGAACGGTGACGTCGCTTGAAGGCACGCGGAATACGCAGGTAGCGTCAGCAGTCTTATCATTCTGAGGCATATTGTTAACCATGTTGTCCATGACAACCCCTAACTTATCGCGGACGTGCCGCAAATAATGAACCGTACGTAATCATACCCCAACAAATCAGTCTTCGATTTCAGGGTTCAGAAAGTCGATGTCCTCGTCCTCGGGATGCGTGAGAGCTTGTTTAATGGCCGCTCCGCCCTTAATGGAGTAGATGACAGCCGTGAGCATGGAGAAGATCACGCCGCCGTACACAAAGAAGATGCCGAGGGGCACCGAGCTTCCGTTGAGGCCCGGGAAGGCCGTAAGGGTTGAAGGTAAAAGATGCAGGCCGTCAATAACGGGGAACCCGAGCAGCATGAGCGAGAAGCCGGTCATGAGCAGCGCAGTGGCAATCTTTCCGGGAAAGACGACATCGATGGGGCGACGGTGATAATGACGCACGATAAGCGTGCCGATGCCCAGATAGATGTCGCGGCCAATAATGAGCACGCAGACCCAGATGGGCAGCTCTCCGCGGACCACCAGGCCAAGTACGCCGGTGAACAGCAGCGCGCGGTCGCAAATGGGATCCATGACCTTGCCGAGCCATGAGACTGTCTTAGTCATGCGGGCGATCTGACCGTCCATCCAGTCAGTGGAGGCGGCAACGGCGTAGATAACGATGGCGATGACGCGGTTGTTATCCGTCACAAACAGGTACAGAAATACCAGGGTGAGGATCAGCCGCGTAAAGGTGATGAAATTGGAGATCGTAAAGATCTTATTCGACGGGTAATCGGAAGTGCCGATAAGCTCCTTTTTGATCTTCTTTTTGATGCCCACAGGACTCCCCCGCTGGTTAACGACAAAACTTTCGATACTATACCCGTTCCTGCGATGTCTATCCAGCGCAAGCATAGAGAGTCCAGACATGTGGAGGACGTTGCTGGTCGGCACGTGGAGTCGCATTTGTGTACATCAGCCCCCAAAGATGCCAAAAAATAACGGCGCTGGTGAGGTGCTCTTCGCGTCAAGTCACTTTGCTTTCGAGCGCAAGGGACGCTCGAGCCAGGATGGAGAGGGCGAAAGCTACACCCTCACCGACCTCGACGGGGTCAATCGCATCGACTGCAAAAGCGGCTTCGGGTTCTACGCAGAGCCGAGGGCCGAGTCACAGTGG
Organism: Alloprevotella sp.; assembly: GCA_963628025.1. Taxonomy (GTDB): domain Bacteria; phylum Actinomycetota; class Coriobacteriia; order Coriobacteriales; family Coriobacteriaceae; genus Collinsella. The sequence continues at coordinate 125,970 of CAVGCW010000022.1, forward strand.
GCAGCAGCAAAGCGTGGTCCTGGACCTTCGCCAACGTTTCGCTGCGCAAGCTCTTTGAAGCATCGCTTGCGACGGGAAACCCGATAAGGTGGAGCTAGAGATGGCGGCGTTCACCTTTTGGTTCCACCTGTCAGCACCTCCTCTCTCGATGCCGCAAGGGTTTCTTCGCGGTGATAGACCGACACCGTTCATCGTTGTTACGGGCTCGTTCGCAAAGTCGTGAACACGCTCCCCTCTTGTTCAGCGCATAATGGTGCACCGTGTGCGGCTGTGCGGCCGCACGCTAAAGGAGATGTGCCCGCATGGGCATCGAGAGAGAGGATGCAGCATGAACCTGAGGGAGAAGTACGGTGAGTGGGGCCTGATCCTGGGCGCGACCGAGGGCGTCGGCAAGGCGTTCTGCGAGAAGATCGCCGCCGGCGGCATGAATGTCGTCATGGTCGGCCGTCGCGAGGAGAAGCTGAACGTGCTCGCCGGCGAGATCCGCGAGACCTACGGCGTGGAGACCAAGGTCGTGCGCGCCGACTTTAGCCAGCCCGGCGCGGCCGAGACCGTCTTCGCCGCGACCGAGGGCCTGGACATGGGCTTCATGAGCTACGTTGCCTGCCTGCACAGCTTCGGCAAGATCCAGGACACCCCCTGGGAGAAGCACGAGGCCATGATCAACGTCAACGTCGTGACCTTCCTCAAGTGCTTCCACCACTACATGCGGATCTTTGCCACCCAGGACCGCGGCGCCGTGATCAACGTCTCGTCGATGACCGGCATCAGCTCCAGCCCCTGGAACGGCCAGTACGGCGCGGGCAAGGCCTTCATCCTCAAGATGACCGAGGCCGTGGCCTGCGAGTGCGAGGGCACCGGTGTCGACGTCGAGGTCATCACCCTCGGCACCACCCTAACCCCCAGCCTGCTGTCCAACCTCCCCGGCGGCCCGCAGGGCGAGGCCGTCATGAAGATCGCCCTCACCCCCGAGGAGTGCGTCGACGAGGCCTTTGAGAAGCTGGGTAAGGAGCTCTCCGTCATCGCCGGCCAGCGCAACAAGGACTCCGTCCACGACTGGAAGGCCAACCACACCGAGGACGAGTACATCCGCTACATGGGCTCGTTCTACCGCGACTAGCGGCTGCCGCGGCGCGTGCGCGAGGGCACGTGCGGGTTCGCAGGTAGAGATGCGAGTGCGAGGGTTTCTTTGCGGGGGCGTGCGGATGCGGCGCCTGCGAGGGAACCCTCTTTTCGTGGGTGGGCGCGACGGTATCTCTGCGCTCATCGTCGAGGGCGACCTGCCCGGCTCCCTCGCGATCTCCCCGCACGGGACCCCGCGCCCCGGCATCCTCTGGACCGTGTCCCGCTTGTGCCCAGTGGCTCGGCCGATCCGGCCCTCAGGGTATCGGATTCCCGCATTCATCCGTACTTGTTCGGATGAATGCGGGAGGTGTTCGGATGAGGTTGATATTCAAGGTGTAGACCTTTTTCTTGGTACTCCTCAAATGCGGCAGGGTTTTTCGAGTTTGTAGATGCTAATATAACCCTGCTCTCGAAAGAGGGCTCAGTCCCGGCTGGTAAACCTGACGTTTGGCGTGGTGTGCGTGACACGCATAGCGGGCATGGCCGCGATAGAATTTTCCATGCGGAGGGGCTCGACCCCATAGCGCCCCGAGGGTTTCGGGGAGGGCGAACTGGCAGGCAGGGAACCGGGATACAGGCTGTCCGGAAGGAGGGGTGTAATGCCTCTTCTTCTTTTTTGCCACATCAATCTTCTGGCTTGATAGGTTTTTCGTGCGTCTGATTGGGTTGCGGAAGGGATTGGCATGAGAGTTGCGGAAATTGCGGAAAGGGTCGGTTGCGATCCTGAGTCTGCGTATGCGAAATTCGCCGACACACGTGAAGGCACACGCTTTCACAACATGCAGTGGCCCATTTTCGTCACCGACGAAAACTATCGCTCGTTTTGCAAGGCGCTGGCAGATTATGCCAACTCAGAGGAAGGCCCCCAAAGCAACGGCCGCCATGAATTGTTCCTGAGCGTGCACGAGCTGTTCGAAAAGGGCAACGAGATTGGCGGCGCCCTGAAAAAGCGCCACTACAACTTGGACAAATCGTTCATAGGCACGGACGAGGCAAATCTCATGCTGCTCAAAGCGGCGCATAAGGGAATGACCCAGCAAGCGATCGCCGCGTACCTGGGCTGCTCGCGCACGGCGGTGCAAAAACGCCTGAGCGCCCTGGCAGGCGGCGTGCGTTTTGGCGACTCCTACATCAAGGCCGAGCCGACAAGCCGCGGCGGCCTGAAGTCGACGGCTCACCCGATCTTCCTGCCGCTGCGATTGCATGAGGTGTACCTGATGCTGTCGGCATTAGGCGAGTTTCGAGCGGAACGGTCAGGCGGGGACCCAGAGCGCGTCTTGGCCGATGATCTCGCTGGCAGAATCTATTCCCAGCTGAGCGACTACGCAAAGGGCGGGATCGACAGGGCATTGACTGAACGAGGGATTCGCCGCGGTGGGCAAAGGCCCGACTTCGACTCAAGCGAGGTGTCCGTTTTAGATCGCATTGTCATGTACGAGAAGATGGGCCTCGACCTTAAAGTCGTGCTTGTAAATGGAGATAAGCTCGTCGGCCGCTACGCGCGCCACGCCGATCTTCAGAAATGCGTAAACGCCGCCGAAATAGGCAAAGATGACCGCTGTTTCGTGTTGCGACTCTTGGATGGAACATACTGGGCGGTCTACGATTCTCAAGTAGTGAGCGTAGCAGCCGCACCCGGGGATTAGGTTGCGGCCAAGTCCCTCGTCCGCCCTCCCAGGCGGTACCGCTGCGGCCGATTTCATGTTTGCTTACAGGCAAAACAGCCGCCCTTGCGTTTTTCTAAACGCAACCTCTTCGTGCGCTCGTAAAAAATCGAATCGATAAAAACTGGCAACAACCCTTCTGAACGGGTATCCTTTCGCAGGATGCGCCTCGAACAGCGCTTTCTGCCTGCGCGATTTCGTGCATGGCCGTCCTTTTCGTTCTATTTCTTAAAATGACAATCTCAGGTTTTCACGCCTTTTCGGCTTCAGACTGTATGCTGCAATCAGCTCGAGCGACCGAAGCCCATCACAACACCGAAAGGCGTGAACCATGAAGTACAATGAGAAGCGCAACAACGCCTCAGCCCGTCACCCCGAGACTGCACCCTCGATCATCAACTTCGCGTACGGTAGCAACCTTGATATCCATCAAGTTGAAACCCGCTGCCCCGGCGCGGTGCTGCTGGGCAAAGCGACCCTGAACGGCTATGAACTGGCGTTCGACACCGCCGGATACCTATCCGGGTTGGGCGCGGCAGGTAGAAAGGCATGTCTTTATCATCTAAAAAAACAGCCGATGACCCATTCGTGACCCATCTGGTGACCCAGCATAAAAAAAGTCAGGCACTAGGTGCCTGACCTGCAAACTTCTGGTCGGGACGACTGGATTCGAACCAGCGACCCCTTGACCCCCAGCGGGGTCAGAATGACCCTGACCTGTGCTTATTTTGTTAAAACACGCGCAGATAGCGCAAGTAGCGCATTTCCGCATTTGTAAATTTTACCAGCTCAGCGCGGTCTGTCCAGATAGCATATTATCGGCTTCGAGGAGCGCGGTGCAGCCGATGATTTAATCAACGGGGGTAGGAGCCCCGAATCGTCGCCTCTCCGGGTTCCCGCAGGTGGGCCCGCCTGTTTCTAATCAACTGCGGATTCAGGAGCAGACATGCAGAACGAGAAATGCAGCAATAAAACCTTACGCGTATGCGGAGCCGGCGGCGTGAGGAAGAACAAGGGCAAATGGCAGGCTGTCGTGACGGTGGCCGACGAGATGACCGGGAAGAAGGTCCAGAGGACCAGGAACACCGGCGTGCCCTGCCTGAAGCAGAGCACGCGGGGAAAGGCGGCGGCGATGCGCGTCCTCGCGGAATTCAGGTCGGAGGTCGAGCTGGAACTCGCCGAGGCCGAGGAGGCGAGGGCCGCTATCGGCGCCGGGCTTCCCGCCGAACAGCGGGATGACTACGCCGCGCTGCCGCTCTCCGAGGCGCTCGAGAAGTTCATCGACTTCTGCCTGGAGATGAACAGGATCACCCCGACGACCCGCGACGACTACCACTACAGCGCCCTGCACATCGAGCGAGACGAGCTGGGCCTGGTCCCCGTGAACGAGGTGACGACCGACGACGTCAACGCGTGGTCGAGGCGCAGGATCGCCCTGGGCACCGCGCCGGACACGCTCAACAAGTCCTTCAAGCTCGGCAAGCGGCTCTACGCCGTCCTGCTGAAGAGGAGCAACGACACGATCGGAAGGAACCCGTTCGACGGCGCCCTCGCGCCCAGGGTCATCGCCAGGCCCAGGAACGCGCTGCGCTCCGACCTCGTGCCGAAGCTCAACTCGGTGACCTCGATGATGTCGGACTCGACTTTCAGGAGGGCGGTCGTATTCTCCCTGCACACGGGGATGCGCATCGGCGAGGTCTGCGGCCTGCGCTGGTGCGACGTCGACTTCGAGTCGGGGCTCATCACGGTCAGGCACTCGGTGGCCTACGTCAAGGACAGGGGCTCCTTCATCAAGGACACCAAGAACCACGACCTGAGGACGATCCCCATCGACCCGGTGGGCCTGCTCCCCTTCCTGAAGGAGATCCACGAGATCGATACTCGGAGGCTCCGGGAGGCGTCGACCCTCGGCACGCGCGACCTCGCGGACAGATACGTCGTGTCGCGGCCGGACGGCACCTTCGCCACCACCAGCTACATCCGCAGGGCGTTCAAGACGTTCTCGGAGACCAACGGCCTCATGGGCACCAACGACGAGCTGATAACGTTCCACGGCCTGCGCCACACCTTCGCGACGCAGTGGATCCGCCACGGCGGCGACATCAAGGCGCTGCAGTCGATCCTGGGGCACAAGGACGCCATGGTCACGCTCAACGTCTACGCCGACATCGAGCCGATGTCCAAGATCCAGAACATGCTGCGCGTGTCGCCGAGCCTGTGGCGCGGCTATCTCGGCCTGAGGGTGGACCCCGGCCCCATGTTCCAGCAGAAGATCCGCGAGGCGATCGAGACGCTCGAGGCGTTCGGCTACGGCATCACCGAGCCCGACGACCGCAACGTCCTCATCCGCGACGTTCAGACCATCAGCCGCCTCTACCCCACCGAGTACGCGGCAGTGCTGGGGGCCATCCCGACCGAGGCGACCGTGGTCGAGTAGAGGCTGAGACATGCGCTTTCCCAAATCCGTAGTGCAAGTACGGGAATGTGGAATAGCGTTCAGATATATTCTACTCGGTCATCTCGGTGGCGCAAATCTTGGCACGGGTTTCCTCGAGCGCGGACGCCCGTGCCCTTCTTTTTACGGTTGTGCAATGCGTCCGCGGGAATGCAGACGGGGTCCCGCGTCCCAGGCCGGGGGTTTTCGGCCGCGCCGCCCGATCTCGGAAGAAGGCTTGCAGATGCGGACGGCTTTCGGGAGGCCCCGACGGCACCACTCTCAAAAAATAGGAGCATGGCCCGAGGGCGTCCATGGGCGAACCTCCCGCCGTTCGGCCGGGCGGCGTGTAGCCCTGTAGGCGTGTAGCCGCGTAGCGATGTAGTGCGCTGCGGGTGTAGCCCTGTGGCGGAGTATGCCGAAACATATTCCCGATCCGGGAATGCACACATATATATAAGTGCGATCGTCTTGCCGTAGACGGGAAACCCGTCGGCCGGGCGGGACCGGAGGGCGGGGCGGCGAATGCCAAAGGCCGGATGTGAAAGCCGGACCGCAGAGGTATCGAGCGCACGCGGCTAGGGCCTCGAGGGCGCCTGGCGGGTAGGGAGATCCGAGCATGAGGCAGGACAACGCGCAGGCCCGCGAAAGGTTCACGAGCTCCCCCGCGACGCGGCAGACCCTCGGCTGCCCCTCGTAAAGGATGCAGAAGACACGGTCGAGGTCCGACGGTTCGACCAGGCTGTACCGGCAGTCCGCGTACAGTGCGCAGCCCCTCCCGCGCGGGTCGCCGTCCGAGTCCTCATCCGGCTCATGATGGCGCACCTCGACCCAAAGGCCCTCCAACACATCGTCGAACCCGAAATCGAGCTCCGCCTGGACGCTCTCGCCGAACGCATCGCCCAGGGCGAGCTCCGGCACCTTCGTCACACGGCCGTCCAGCCACTCAATCTCTGTCATCGCGCGCATGGTCCAAGCCCCTTCCGACACGGGATTGTCAGCTCAACCCGACCCTTACCCATGCGGACGAACATAACTCGCCAGGGGAAGCCCCTGAAGGCCGTGCGCCACAACATGAGGCCGAATCCGCCCCCGGCTGGACAGGCCAACAACGAAGGAGCACACGGAACCGGCGCGGCGTTACAACCGTCCCGGCAAGCGTGTCACTTGGCCAAGTCATGATGCCGACAAACCAGGAAATGCTCCAACGGAGCGCCGAACGAGGGTAACAATATAAAGCCGTGCAACACGCGTTGGACGACCAGAACAACCCAAACAAAGGCCTGTCGGTCCCACCTTCAAGCCCAATAGCAAAATGTGCATCAGCGGATTTGCAGCGATACAAGTCTCAACCGTCACCATCACACCGCAGCGCGCCTAGTCCCACTCATCCTACTGCAAATGTCCCAGAACGAGAAAACGACCAGCTTAACATGCCACCCTTTATATCCGCACGCGCGTAATTCAACTCATGAGGACCGGCTATCCCTTACCTGTGACACAATCTCAAACGCACAGAACAGAATCATCAGTCCAATCATCGCATAAGAGGCAGCCGAACCTTCAAGCACTATTCCACAAAGAACAATCTCCGCGCCGCCAATAAGAACTGTTATCAGGCGCTCTGCCTTTTTGCTCTCGCCGCTCGCATAAAAAGGCGGCAAAGCGCACAAGATCACATATAGCCCGGGAAGGGAATACAGGATCGATAGTCCAAGTCCCCCATCAACCGCAGTGCTTTGCGTAAGAATCAACTGAACCCAAACGGCAATTATCACTGAGCAGGTTGTCGATAAAAGAAGACTGGAAATATAGCACGCAACAAAGTCCCGTCGCATTCGAGCAGAGAAATCCGCGAACTCTCTTCGCCGCGTGGAAACAATAAGGTACACGGAAATTGCAATAGAACCAATCAGAGAAAATAGCGGAACAACCAGCAATTCAAGCTTATTACCCCATCTATCAACCACACACCCACTCCAATGAGCGGGAATTGTATCGGGGAGGACTGACCAAGCCGCCCATAGAATCAGAAATGGAAGAATAGAGAGGATGAAAGATGATAGCACTGCAGTAGTTTTTTTTGAGGCTCTCATCGATTCCGTATCTCCTTGCGCGCTCACATTCCACTCCGCCTTAAATCAAGTATAAATAGATGGCGCTCGGTATTATTGGCGCAATCGCGATAGCGATTACAGCCGTTGTTTCTTTAAAAATGGTAGGAATACATGTCTCCAAGAATTGATATATCGATTGACGAGCTGCCCGAAGCGTCGAGCCTTCTTGATGGACATGACTATTCGTCACAAACCATTCAGCGTATCGCCAGGGTTCCAGTAATACTCGATGCATCGGGATGCCCTCATTCCCCTTTTTTCGATGTTGAATATGATGACAGGACGATTAGGTTTACAAGTCAAGCAAGTTGATAATCTATGTGGTCAATATGATGCCGTTGAACCAGCGTATCGATACCGCTCAGCCATTCGCCTCGCCCCCGTCGCACGTATCTTCATCCGGTCTGTTACTTTTAATCTAACAATTCTTTGAGGAACGTAGGTGC
>CAVGCW010000023.1:0-49603 GCA_963628025.1 Alloprevotella sp.
GCGGTCGGCGGGGCCATTGTGGCTCTTGACAGCGGATTGGGTCATATGAGCGAAAGCCCGCCAGGGCGATCAAGGTGCCTTGAAACGAGGCGGCATTGACCTTCTGGTCATGCCGCCGAAGTTGAAAGGCAGATTGCCGCTCTGGCGGGTTTGCAGCGTCGACTGGTTACGCGGTTTGGTAAAACCGCGTAACTAACAGACTCGAGTCTTGCCGATCATGATGTTGAGGATCTCGACGTCGGTGTCCTTCATGCCCACGCGGCCTACGTAGCCCATGCTGGCGATCGTCTGCTCAACGGTATCCTGGATCAGGCCCTCGCCGGCGCGGAAGCCGCGACCCTGCATGGCCATATCATGTCCCAGAATCGCCGCATCAACGGCAGCCGAAATCTTGGCGGCACAGCTCGCCTTGGCGCCGTCGCACACGATGCCGCCCACGTTGCCAAGCGTATTCGAGACCGTCGCGCCAATCTGCTCGCGCGTGCCACCGCACAGCCAGGTAATGGCTGCGCCGGCACCGCACGCGGCGCAAATAGCACCGCAAAACGCCGAGAGCGCACCAATATAGCTCTTGATATGCACGGCGATAAGATCGGACAGCATCACGGCGCGCACCAGGCGCTCGTGGTCGCAGCGCAGGTACTCGGCATACTCCATGACGGGCAATGCGCAGGTAATGCCCTGATTGCCAGAGCCGCACACAATGGCGACCGGCAGCGCGCAACCGTTCATGCGGGCGTCGGATCCGGCGGCCGCACGGGCGCGGGCACGGCAGGCAACGTCATCGGCACGAGCACCCAGCAGCGTACGGCCCACCTCGGCGCCCCAAGCGTGCGCAAGGCCCTCGGCACTGATTGCGCCATTCAGCTCAATCTGACGCTCAACGGCAGCGCGGGCGTCCTCGATATTGCCATCCTCAATAAAGTCGATGATGGACTCGATCGACATGGGCGTGTCGGCCTTATCCGCCGCCCGCTCAGCCACGACGCGCTCGGCGCAGGCGGCGCACTCACCCGCCGACTTGCCGCACACCGGAATACCGTCGAGCGTATGGCACGTGACATTGGTGTGGTGGTCGGTAATCTCGACGACCGCGGTATGGCCCCCGGCCGTGGCAGTCACCTTGATGTAGAGGTTGGGCACACCCTCGACAAGCGATACATCGCAGTAACCGGCATCGGCAAGGAGCTCGGCCACGCGAGCACGATCTTTGTCGTTAACGCTCTCGAGCACCTCGAGCGCGCTCTTGGCGTCGCCGCCCACGGCACCCAGCACGGCCGCGGCTTCAATACCGTGCATTCCGCCCGAATTGGGCACGGTCACGCTCTTAACGTTCTTGATGATGTTGCCCGAGCAAGCAACGTCCATATGATCGGGTTCGCAACCGAGCGTCTGGCTCGCCAGCGCCGCCGCATAGGCAACGGCAATAGGCTCGGTGCAGCCGAGCGCACAGACAAGCTCGCGGTTCAAGACATCGCAAAACGCGGCATCGCGGATGGAATCGGTAGGCATAGGTATCTCCTGCTTACATAACGAACTGGGCTCTCGATAATAGTTAACTCTTTTATTTGATAACAATGAATCAAAAACCGCAACCATGGTTCCGGCGGACGGCGCTCGAGCACAAATTGGCGGCATCATTCATGAGAAGCCGATCTTGTTGCATGCCAAAGCGTTTGACCAAAAAACGCCCGAGCGTTTACGCAAGAGTCGCGCTATCATGCAGTCGAACGCGGTAAACACCTTTAGCATTTGCGCCGCACAGACCAGAGAGGAACCATCCATGAAGATCGGTATCGGTAACGACCACGCCGCCGTCGAGCTCAAGAACATCATCTCCGAGCACCTGAAGGAGCGCGGCTGCGAGGTCGTGAACTTTGGCACCGACACCTCCGAGAGCTTTGACTACCCCATCGCCGGCTACAAGGTGGGTAAGGCCGTTGCCAACGGCGACGTCGACCTGGGCATCCTGATCTGCGGCACCGGCGTCGGTATCAGCCTGGCTGCCAACAAGGTAGAGGGCGTACGCGCCGTCGTGTGCTCCGAGCCCTTCAGTGCCAAGCTCTCCCGCATGCACAACAACACCAACGTGCTCGCCTTTGGCGCCCGCGTCGTGGGCTCCGAGCTCGCCAAGATGATTGTCGACGAGTGGCTCGACGCCGAGTTTGAGGGCGGTCGTCACGAGCGTCGCGTTAACCTCCTCAACGAGATCGACCACACGCGCGGCCTCAAGGTCGTCGACGAGGCCTAAACTACTCAGCGCCACAAGCTAACAGCAGGGGCCCGCTCGGAACTCATGTCCGAGCGGGCCCCTTCATAGATTTTGGAATAAAAGGGCGCCGCGGATGGAGTTCCGCGGCGCCCAAGCCACACACTAACAGCTTTAAGGAGTCAAAGCTGGTTTAGCCAAAGAAGCGCTTAATCTCGATCTCGGCGTTCTCCAGGCAGTCGGAGCCGTGAATCACGTTAGCGTTTACATCGACAGCGAAGTCGCCGCGAATGGTGCCGGGGGCAGCATCAAGCGGGTTGGTAGCGCCCATAAGGGTGCGCATCTTGGAGACAGCGGAGAGACCGGAAACGACCATCTTGACGACAGGACCGCTCGTCATAAAGTCACAGAGGCCGCCAAAGAAGGGCTTGTCGGCCAGATGGGCGTAGTGCTCCTCGACGGTAGCGCGCTCGAGCGTGGTCATCTCCATGCGCTCGATGACAAGGCCGCTGCGCTCAATGCGAGCAACAATCTCGCCGATCTTGCGGTCGCGCACGGCGTCGGGCTTAATCATGATGAAGGTCTTCTCGATAGCCATAAGGTAGCCTTTCAAGTAGGTTCGCGTGTGCCCAAGTCCCATTCCGGCACCCGCCTGGACTGCATCGTAACAGAGTTTTAGCTGCAGTTAAACAAAAAGCTGTTTATTGAAACGTTGTAATTTATTGAAGCGTTCCATATGTGTCACTTCTGTTTCGAAGCCCGATTAGAGTACCATCCGGCTGTCCATCAACCGCATCGAGCAGAGCAGACGGTCGGTTGCCGCCCGCGAACGTACCCCCTTCACAACCTGCCCAAAGGTCCTACAGAAGTTCTCGACAAGCCCCTCCCCCATAGAAACAAAAATACGAACGCCCACATCAGCAGGCGCCCGTAAAGCAAAGACGATTTACCGATACATGGCCAAAACGGCTTCAGCCAAACCTCTACTTTGCCCCGTGGCCCATCTCGACGACCTTGGTCAGCGACCCAAACACGCCCTCGTCGGCCACGAGCTGCGCTTCGGCGCGCTCAAGCTGCACGGCAACGACGGCAGGAGCGGTACCGCCCTCGGTCGTGCGCGCGGCGACAATCGAGGGGATGTCGAGCGCCTCGGTAATATCGTGCTCAAAGAGCGGGCTTGCCTCCTGGAACACCTCAAACGGCAGGTCTTCAAGATTGCAGCCGCGCTTCTCGCACATCAGGACCAGATGGCCCACCACGGCATGCGCCTCACGGAACGGCAGGCCACGCTTGGCCAGGTAATCGGCAACATCGGTAGCGGCAAGGTGCCCCACGCCGCACTCGCGCGCCATGGCATCCTCGTTGACGGTCCAAGTCGAAATCATACCGGCCATAACCGACAGGCACTGTATGAGCGTGTGAGCGGTATCGAGCGCGCCCTCCTTGTCCTCCTGCAAGTCCTTGTTGTAAGCAAGCGGCAGACCCTTCATGGTCACGAGCAGCTGCACCAGGTTGCCATACACACGGCCGCTCTTGCCGCGAATAAGCTCGGCAAAGTCAGGATTCTTCTTCTGCGGCATGATGGACGAGCCGGTGGAGTACGAGTCGGAAAGCGTGATAAAGCCAAATTCTGAGCTCGACCACAGCACGATCTCCTCGGAAAGACGCGACAGGTGCATGGCCATGACGGAGCCGGCGTAATGCAGATCGAGCAGGAAATCACGGTCGGAAACCGCATCGAGCGAGTTGGGGATCACGCCCGCAAAGCCAAGTTCGGCAGCCGTCATCTGACGATCGAGCGGATAGCTCGTACCGGCAAGCGCGGCAGCACCCAGCGGGCAGTTGTCGGCAGCATCAAAGGCGGCCTTCAGGCGTGTAAAGTCGCGCGCGAACATCCAGGAATACGCCAGCAGATGATGCGACAGCAGCACGGGCTGAGCATGCTGCATGTGCGTGTAGCCCGGCAGAATCACCTTGTCGTACTTCTTAGCCGCATCCACCAGCACATGGCGCAGCTCAAGATTGGCCTCCATGAGTTCCTTGGCCAGCGCCTTGACGCCCAGACGCGTATCGGTCGCCACCTGGTCGTTGCGCGAACGCCCGGTATGCAAGCGCTTACCGGCCTCGCCGATGCGGCGCGTCAGCTCGCTCTCGATAGACATATGAATGTCCTCGTCGTTGATATCGAAGGTGAAGTTGCCGGCATCGATATCCTGTTCGATTCCGGTCAGGCCCTCGGCAATCGTCTGCTCGTCCTCGGCACTGATGATGCCCTGGGCCGCCAGCATCTTGGCATGCGCCTTAGAGCCGGCGATATCCTGCTTATAGAGATGTTTGTCGACCGGCAGCGACGCGCCAAACTCCTGCGTGACCTCGGCCACGCCCGCCTCAAAACGACCGCCCCAAAGAGCCATGGAATCGTCCCCTTTCTCCAAATACCAAAACAAGCGCCCAAAGCAATGCGCCATGTCGCTAAAGCGATTTTTCAACCGCTAGTTTTACATATTCCCCACCTTGCGCGGGGCCATATAGCTAATTTGCAAAGAAGTGACGCGCCATGCACTTGGCGCCCAATGTCTCCCTCCGAATGTTGCCCTGCGATCCATCGATCCAGGCTTTCAGGCTCATAGGAACGTCTTCGACCTTTGCAGCATCGAACTCGGGCGCAAGGGCAAGCAAGGCATGCGCGATAGCATTGAACATAATGGATACTCCTCATATATAGGCACGGAGCCGCCAAATTGATAGAAGGAGCCCCGCCGGACAACCCCGGCGGGGCTCGGACTCAGCCGCAGACGCGGCGGCATATATGCGGGCGGAACGTAGGGGCCACCGATGTTAAGAAGTGTCAGCAAGCATAACGAAAGGTAGGGACCCCGTGCGCCCGTTATGTATCACGCGGATGGGCCGCGCGGATACCAAGGGAAGGAGGCGCTAGGCCTGGGCGGCAGCAGAGCTGGGACCCTGGACCTTTGCCCACGTCTTGAGCGACAGCGTATCGATCTCGATAAAGCCGGCGCTGGCCTTCTCGTCAAACGTGGTGTCGCGGTCGTAGGTAGCCAGACCGTAGTCATACAGGCTAAACGGGCTCTTGCGGCCAACGACATGGCAGTTGCCCTTAAAGAACTTCAGGCGGACGGTGCCGGTCACGAACTTCTGGGTATCGGCCATAAAGGCGTCGAGCGCGTTTTTGAGCGGGCTGTACCACTGGCCGTTGTACACGGCAGTGGCCCAATCTTGCTCGAGCTTGATCTTGGTCTTGAGCAGGTCGCCCTCGACGCAAATGTCCTCGAGCGCCTTGTGGGCGGTGATGAGCGTCAGGGCGCCGGGAACCTCGTAGCACTCGCGGCTCTTGAGGCCCACCAGACGATCCTCGACCAGGTCGAGACGGCCAAAGCCGTTGTCGCCGGAGATCTTGTTGAGGGCGATGACGATCTCGGAGAGCTTCATCTTCTTGCCGTCGACGGCGACGGGCTTGCCGGCCTCAAACTCAATCTCGGTGTAGGTCGGGGTGTCGGGCGTGTCCTCGGGATTCTTGGTCATAACCCAAGCGTCGTCGAGCGGCTCGTTCCAGGGATCCTCAAGGTGACCGCACTCGATGGCACGACCCCACAGGTTGTCATCGATGGAGTAGGGGTTGTCGTTGGCACCCTCGGGAACCGGCACGTTGTGAGCGTGGGCATAGGCGACCTCGTCGGGACGGCACTTCAAGTCCCACTCGCGAACCGGGGCGATAACCTTGAGCTCGGGGTCGAGTGCCTTGACGGCAGCCTCAAAACGAACCTGGTCGTTACCCTTGCCGGTGCAGCCGTGAGCGACGTAGGTCGCGCCAAACTCGTGGGCGACCTCAACAAGCTTCTTGGCGAGTAGCGGACGGGAAAGAGCGGAGAGCAGCGGATACTTGTTCTCGTACATAGAGTTGGCGGCGATGGCCTTGGTCAGGAACTCATCGGAGAACTCGTCGCGCAGGTCGAGTACCTGGCAATCGAGAACGCCCAGGTCGAGCGCCTTCTGCTTCTTGGCGTCCAAGCCGGTCTCCTCCTGGCCCACGTTGCCGCAGACACAAACGACATCGAGATTCTTCTCGTCCTGGAGCCACTTGACACATACGGACGTATCAAGACCACCGGAATATGCGAGAACGACTATTTCCTTGCTCATGGCTGTTTCCTTTCGCCCTTGGTAGCTAGTTAGAACATCGGTCAGTTGCAAGTCACCTTGAGGTCAAAAACCGTGTAATATCAGGTTAAATAGCAAAAATCAGCACATACATGCCCTAGAAACATGCAGCAATGTCGTGCTAAAACCCAACGACCTCAAAATGACTCTGTTGAGGCGTTACGCCCCATACGGACAGAGACGATTGTTATCGTCGTCGGGAAATTGCGCGCTGGCGTCGGAGGGCATTATCAGCAGTGGTGATGATCTGTACGAACTGCATCTGCCTCTCCTTTCACGTATCGCCGGGCGCAATTCAAATATCGCAAACGGTACCTTTTCCTCGGTAAGCGGCTCTTTTGCCGTCGCCGTTTTCGATGGTCGCTATATTACGCTAAAGTGCCTGCTGCACAAGCGACAAATTCAATTTTCTGAAAAGTTTTTTCATTAGTTTGTGAATGGTGATGCAAAAACGCGCCAATCCTGCGAAAATACGCTCAATTACATAGCAGAGGGTCATTACGCCCGAAACAATCTGGAAACGGAAAGGCGCATTTTATGCAGACTTACGAATCAGACGCTAACATCGGCAACATTAAACTCATCGCCGTCGACATGGACAAGACGCTGCTTACCGACGAGCGCGTGTTGCCGCAGGGCCTTGATGAGCGCCTGGACAAGCTCGCCGACGCCGGCATCGTATTCTGCCCCGCCAGCGGACGTCCCGCCCCCAAGCTCGAGGAGATGTTCGAGGGCATCAAGAACCGCCTCGCCTTTTGTCCTGACAATGGAGCGTGCGTGATCTATCGCGGCAGCTATATCTATAAGAGCAATATTGACGTGGAACTGTATCAGCAGGTCTTGAGCCGTGCCTCGGAGGATCCGCGCGCTGTCCCCGTCCTGTGCTGCTTCGACGAGTTCTACGTGCTTGCCCGCGACCATCAATACCACGACGAGATCAGCGTCTACTACAACACAATCAACTACGTCGACAGCTTTGAGGGCATTGATTTCGAGTCCAACAAGATTTCGGTCTTCTTCCCCGGCCACGACGCCGAGCCCGCTTTCCGCGAGACCTATAGCCCCGAGTTCTCGGACAAACTCTATGTCACCAACGCCGGACGCGAGTGGATCGACTTTATGAACCTGGGCGTCGACAAGGGCGCCGGCGTCGCTCACCTGTGCGAGCACCTGGGCATCGATATTGCCGATGCTGCCGCCGTGGGCGACACCTACAACGACATCCCCATGCTGGAGCGCGTCGGTCACAGCTTTATCGTGGACAATGCCGAAGAGCACATGAACGCGCATGCCAAGTGGCGCATTCCGAGCAACAACGACGGGGGCGTACTGACGCTCATCGACGCCATCTTGGCGGCTCGTTAACGTGGCTCGTCGGACCTGGCCGGGCGAGGCGGGTAAGTTTTTCGCTCGGTCAGGTCCTGGGCTCGCTCGGAAAGCACATTAAGTGCTTTCCGGCTCGTGCGGAATCTACGAAAAACTTACCCGCCTCGCCCGGCCAGGTCCTTGGGTGACTTGCTCGCCGTCTGGGTGGCGTCTTGGCGCCTAGATACTTGGCTGGTTTTTTGGAATGAAGGGGGCTCCTTGTTGGCAAGGAGCCCCCTTCTGGTTTGGTTACTTTAGGGTTGTGGGCACTTCCCTATTTGGCGTCGGCCCAGGTTATGCCGGTGCTGGCTTCGGCGATTAGGGGGACACGGAGGTCTACTACGTGTTCCATGACGTCGCGGACCATGGTGGTTAGGCGCTCGACTTCGTCGATGGGGCACTCAAAGTCCAGTTCGTCGTGCACTTGCAGGATCATGTGGGCGGCAAAGCCTTCCTCTTCCAGGCGGCGGCTTACGCGGGCCATCGCGATCTTGATGATGTCGGCGGCGGTTCCCTGCATGGGATGGTTCATGGCCGTGCGCTCGCCAAAGCCGCGGAGTTGCGGGTTTTTGGCCTTGAGCTCCGGAATATGACGACGGCGGCCGTACATGGTCTCGGCGTAGCCCGTCTGCTTGGCACGTGCCACCACGTTGTCGAGGAACGTGCGCACGCCTGGGTAGGCCTCGTAGTAGCGGTCGATCATGTCGCGCGCCTCGGCTATCGAGATATGCAGCGACTGCGACAGGCCATAGGCCTGCTGACCGTAAACGATGCCAAAGTTCACGGCCTTGGCGCGACTGCGCAAGTCGGGCGTTACCTCGGACACCGGCACACCAAATACGCGCGCCGCCGTCTCGGCGTGGAAGTCCTCGCCCTCGTTAAAGGCGCGCACCAAGTGCTCGTCACCCGAGAGATGCGCCAGCAGACGCAGCTCGATCTGCGAGTAGTCCACCGCCAAAAAGACGCTTCCCTCGCCTGCCGAAAACGCCGTCTTGACGGTACGACCCAGCTCCGAGCGCGTCGGGATGTTCTGCAGGTTCGGGTCGCTCGAGGACAGACGCCCCGTTGCCGTGATGGTCTGGTTGTACGTAGTGTGTACGCGACCGTCACCACGCCGTAGCGGGCCCAGCGTGTCCAGATAGGTGGACTTGATCTTAGACTTCTCACGCCAGTCCAAGATCAGACGCACGATTTCGTGGTCACGCGCAAGGTCGCTCAGCACCTTGGCGTTGGTCGAATAATAGCCGCGCTTAGTCTTCTTGAGGCCCTTGGTCGGAAGCCCCATCACATCAAAGAGCACGTGCGACAGCTGCATGGGACTGCCAATATTAAAGGTCTCGTCACCCGCCAGGTCGCGAATACTGCGCTCAACCTCGGTAATCTGGGTCGCCAGGCCCTCGGACAGACTGCGCAGGCGATCGGGGTCCACGAGCATGCCAGCGCGCTCCATCTTGGCAAGCACCGGCACGAGCGGCATCTCGATGCCATCGAACACGTTGGCGGCGTTCTCGCGGGCCATGCGGTCGCGCAGCGGTGCGACCAGCGCCAGCGTCAAGGCCGCCGTGCGAGCGGCGGACGCCGGAGCGTCCTCACCGGCACCCCCTGCACCGCGCGCCGCAGGCAGCGCCATCTGCAGATAGGTATCGGCAAGATATGCCTCATCGAACTCGGAGCGATCGGAATCCAGCAGATAGGCAGCGACCACGGTATCGAAGATACGCGTGGAATCGGCAGCGAGCGGATCCATGAGCTCGGGCTCAGAAGAATCGATGGGCGAAAGCTCGTGCAACAGCACCTTCATATCCGGACTCGCCACGCGACCCTCCATAAACAGACGCGCGAGCACGCCAGCAATCACGCCGTGGACGAAGTTGAAGCCCTCAACCTCAGCCGCCGCGCAGCTGTCGCCCTCCTCGAGCGCGAAGAGGCCCTTGGACGTCGCCAACCACAGCGTACGCGTCAGTCCAAAGAGCGCGCCCTCTTCCTTGTCATCGTCCACCACGGCGGCGACCCACTCGCCGGCATCAATCGCGCGGGAGACCTCAGCCGCAACGGCACCAAGCGCGTCAGCATCGCCGGCGGCTGCGCGGACCATCGCAGGTATCTCAAACACACTGGAGGCAGCAGCGCCACCCTCGCCGCCGATCAGCGCCAAGAAACGGTTCTGCATGGCGGTGATACCAAGCGTGCCCAGCGCCGCGGACACTTCGTCGGCAGAAAACGCCGGGAAGGACGTCGCCTCAAAATCGAGCTCGACGGGCGCATCGGTGCGAATGGTTGCGACCTTGCGGCTCAGCAGCGCATCGTCGATGTGCGCACGCAGGTTCTCGCCCATCTTGCCCTTGACCTCGTCGGCATGCGCGATGACCTCGTCCAAGCTGCCGTACTGTGCGATGAGCGCGCTCGCCTTTTTGGGGCCGATGCCCGGTACGCCGGGAATGTTGTCCGACGTATCGCCCTTTAGACCGTAAAAATCGGGCACGAGCGCCGGCGTAATGCCGTGATACAGGTCATCCACGCTCTCGGGCGTCATGATCGCCACGTCGGACAGGCCCTTGCGGGTCGAGACCACGTTGACGTGCTCGGTCACGAGCTGATACATATCGCGATCACCGGTCACCAGCAGCATGTCGCAGCCGGCCTCCTCACCCAGGCGCGCCATGGTTCCCAGGATATCGTCGCCTTCCCAGCCCTCAGACTGCAGAATCGGCACGTTGAGTGCGACGAGCAGCTCCTTGATCATAGGGAACTGCGCATGCAGATCGGGGTCCATGGGCGGGCGCTGCGCCTTATACTGCGGCAGCATCTCCATGCGCACGCGCGGCTTGCCCTTATCAAACGCCACGACCACGCCGTCGGGGTTAAAGGCATCGATCATCTTGAGAAACATGTTCAGGAAGCCGAAGATCGCGTTGGTGGGGCGACCGTCCGGCGCGTTCATGGTCGGCGGCACGGCATGGAAGGCGCGATGCATGAGCGAGTTGCCGTCGATGACAGCAAAGGTACGGCGCTTGTCAGACATATTGAATACCTCGCTTTGGGCTGGGCACGGTTTGCTCACTCCAGTTTACACGCTCCCCGCCCCGCGGCCACCTCACATCAAGCTCCCCCGCCACCGTGAGCCCGCGCGTGATACGATGGCTCACGGTACATCAACCAGCACGATCGATCCGAAAGGAGCCTGCGTCATGGAGCGTCCCTGCGCATGGAAAAAGTACACGCCACAGCAAATCGAGGAGCTCGAGGAGCTTTGCCGCGGCTATAAGCAGTTTTTGAGTGAGAACAAGACCGAGCGCCTGTGCGTCAAGGCCGGCATCAAGATGGCCGAGGAGGCGGGATACGTCGACCTGGAGACCGTAATCGCCGAAGGCCGCGAGCTCAAGGCAGGCGACAAGGTGTACGCCGCCAATCACGGCAAGGACCTTATGCTCGTCAACCTGGGCACCGCCCCGCTCGAGCAGGGCTTTAACATCCTGGGCGCCCACGTGGACTCGCCGCGCCTGGACCTTAAGCAGAACCCCGCCTTCGAGGCCGGCGACATGGCCTACCTCGACACGCACTACTATGGCGGCGTCAAGAGCTATCACTGGGTCGCTTCCCCGCTCGCGCTCGTAGGCGTCATCTGCAAAAAGGACGGCACCACCGTCGACATCAACATCGGCGACAAGGCCGACGACCCGGTCTTTACCATCTCCGACCTGCTGATTCACCTCTCGAGCGAGCAGATGTCCAAGCCCGCCAAGGACGCCGTCGACGCCGAGATCCTCGACGTGATCGTGGGCGGCCGTCCCGTCAAGTTCGATGAGGACGACAAGGACGCCCCCAAGGAGCCCGTCAAGCAGATGTTCCTGGACATCCTCAAGGAGCAGTACGGCGTCGAGGAGGAGGACTTCCTCTCCGCCGAGATCGAGGTCGTGCCCGCCGGCCCCGCCCGCGACATGGGCCTCGACCGTTCCATGATTCTGGGCTATGGTCACGACGACCGCGTCTGCGCTTACCCCTCCATGCTCGCCCAGATCAATGTGGCCAATGTCGAGCGCACGAGCATCACGCTCATCGTCGACAAAGAGGAGATCGGTTCCGTGGGTGCCACCGGCATGACGAGCCGCTTCTTCGAGAACACCGTCGCCGAGATCATGACGCTCGCCGGCGAGGGTAGCCCGCTGGCCCTGCGCCGCGCGCTCGCCCGCAGCCGCATGCTCTCCTCTGACGTGTCCGCCGGCTTCGACCCGGGCTATGCCGCCAAGTTCGAGACCAAGAACGCCGCCTTTATGGGTCGCGGCCTGTGCTTTAACAAGTACACGGGCAGCCGCGGCAAGGGCGGCTCCAACGACGCCGATGCCGAGTATGTGGCCCTCGTCCGCGACATCATGGACAAGGCAGGCGTGGATTTCCAGACCTGTGAGCTCGGCCGCGTCAACGCAGGTGGCGGCGGCACCATCGCCTACATCATGGCCAAGTACGGCATGAATGTCATCGACTCCGGCGTTGCCGTTCTGTCCATGCACGCCCTATGGGAGGTCGCCAACAAGGCCGATATCTACGAGGCCTACCGCGGCTACAAGGCCTTCCTCGAGCGCGCCTAACCAGCCCTTCATAACTTGCGGTGAAATACGGACTAAACTGGCCTATAAACGGCCAAAACAGACCGTATTCCACCGCAACTTCCTTTTTGACAGAGGAGAGTCCATGCTGCAGGTCATCATTTCGCCCGCCAAGCAGATGCGCTCGGCCCAAGATGCTTTTGAAGTCCTGGGCATTCCGCCCTTTGCGCGCGAGACGGCTCGACTGCATCGCGCGTTGCTAGATATTGAGCGAAATGAAGGCAGCGGCGGCCTGCAGGCGCTATGGAACGTGAGTGACAAACTGCTGGGGCCTTGCCTCAACACCCTGCATGAGTTCGAGCCCATCTTGGAAAACGGCGACCTCGACAATCCCGATATCGCCCGCAATACCTCCCCCGCCGTCATGTCCTATCACGGCATTCAATACCAGAGCATGGCACCCGAGGTGATGGATGCCGCGCAGCTCGCATGGCTGCAAGACCATCTGTGGATCCTCTCGGGCCTTTACGGATGCGTACGCCCCTTTCATGCCGTCGAACCGTATCGGCTGGAGATGGGTGCGAAGCTCGCCGTTGACGATGCCCGAGACCTCTACGCGTTTTGGAGCGACAAGCTCGCGCGGGTTATCGCCCCGGCAGGTTCAAACACCACGATCGTCAACCTCGCCAGCGTAGAGTATGCCAAAGCCGTTCTGCCCCACCTCGCGGGCGACGCCACAGCCGTCACGTGCCTCTTTGGCGAGGGTATCCGCAACGGGAAGCCCATCCAACAGTCGACCGCCAGCAAAAAGGCGCGCGGCTCCATGGTGCGGTGGATGGCAGAAAACAAGCTCGAGGATGCAAGCGAACTTACCGCATTCAATATCGGCTATCGGCACATCCCCGAGCTTTCAGACAAAAACACCCTGGTTTTCATGAACGCGCAGGCACAATAGGCCCGCCGTTTCCAAACACCCCATTACTCCGCCAAGCCATCGGCCTTTGCAATCTCGCTCGTCGAGCCATCTTGGTAGGTAATCTTAACGTGCTCTACGTCGGATACCGTAACGCCCGACGGAGGTTCCAGACGCCACTCCGTCAGAGCGATATCCATGGTCGTGGGCACGCCCCCTTGATCTTTGAGCTTCACCGTGAGTGTTTTGATTGCCGCATCAAACGTCACGCGTTCGATTTCCTCGCCAGGAATAGACCCGCCGCTCAGCTGCAGCTGCACAAACTCGTCGCACGGATACCAATAGTCGCCGGGTGCGGCAACCGTGTTGCCACCAGAAACTTTCATGGTCATAATCGGCAGGCCCTCGTCGGCTTCAAACTCCCAGGCGGCGCCGCCACGACCGCCGAACGTCCAAATACAAAAGGCAATCACCAGCACGGCAAGCACCGCAAAACCAATCGCGACCAACCCATGGTGCGCACGGCTTTCCTCGGCCGATACATCCCATTGCGTCTCTCGATATAGATGCTTGTCTTCCATGTACGCCTCCCCACAGGCACGCTCGTTAGGCCAATCGTACCCATTCGAGCTATACTTGAGCCCATTACATAAACGGGGAGCTTGCAGGACAAGACGGCAGGCTGAGACTGGGCGCGCCCGCCCTGACCCGCAAACCTGATATGGGTAATGCCAACGAAGGGAGCCGTGCCAATGAGCACACAGACCGAGCCCAAGCTCGTCACGCAAATCGACTTCGCCCGCGCCGGGCAGATCACACCGCAGATGAAGGAGGTCGCCGAGCGCGAGCATCGCGACCCCGAGTACATCCGCGAGCGCGTGGCCGACGGCCGCATCGCCATTCCCGCCAACATCGTGCACATCAAAAAGGGCATGCGCGCCTTTGGCGTCGGTGAGGGCCTGTCCACCAAGGTCAACGTGAACCTGGGCATCTCGGGCGACAAGGCCGATGCCGCCGAGGAATGGAAGAAGGTCAAGATCGCCGAGGACTTTGGCGCCGACGCCATCATGGACCTCTCCAACTCGGGCAAGACACGCCAGTTCCGCCAGCAGCTCATCGACGAGACGCCGCTCATGGTAGGCACCGTCCCCATGTACGACGCCATCGGCTACATGGAAAAGCCGCTGGTCAAGCTCACCAAGGACGACCTGTTCGAAGTCGTGCGCGCGCATGCCGAGGACGGCGTGGACTTTATGACCATCCACTGCGGCATAAACAAGTCGGTCACCAAGACCTTTAAGGAGACCGGCCGCCTGATGAACATCGTGAGCCGTGGCGGCTCACTGCTGTTTGGCTGGATGGAGGTCACCGGTAACGAGAACCCATTCTATGAGTTCTACGACGAGTTGCTCGAGATTTGCCACGAGTACGACGTGACGATTTCGCTCGGCGACTCCTGCCGCCCGGGCTGCCTCTACGACTCCAACGACGCCACCGAGACCGCTGAGATGATCGAGCTGGGCAAGCTGTGCAAGCGCGCTTGGGCCGCCGGCGTCCAGGTCATGGTCGAGGGCCCGGGTCACATGGCGCTCGACGAGATCGCCGCCAACATGAAACTGCAGAAACGCCTGTGCCACAATGCTCCGTTCTATGTGCTCGGGCCGCTGGTGACCGATATCGGCGTGGGTTACGACCACATCACCGCTGCCATCGGCGGCGCCATCTCCGCCAGCTCCGGTGCCGACTTCCTGTGCTACGTGACACCGGCAGAGCACCTATGCCTGCCCAACGCCCAGGATGTGCTCGACGGCCTCATGGCCACCAAGATCGCCGCACACGCCGCCGACATCGCCAAAAAGGTGCCGCACGCCCGCGACATGGACGACAAGATGGGCCAGGCACGCCGCAAGCTTGACTGGGACGCCATGTGGGAGTGCGCGCTCGACCCGGTTACGGGCAAGAAGCGCTACGAGGAGTCCCCCGCCGCCACCGAGGGCACTTGCACCATGTGTGGCAAGATGTGCGCCGTCCGCACCGTCAACAAGATCTTCGAGGGCACCACGATCGACCTCGGCATAGAGGACTAACCCTGTCGCCGCGGCCGCCTCTGGCGGCGAGCTGGTGCCTGTCAATTGTTGACGTGTGAACATTTGCTTGCATTTGCGTAAAGATTGCATCGCCCGCCCGGGTTCGACATAGAGTCGGCCCGGGCATCTTTATAATGCTGGCTTAAAGACCCATTTGATTCCGACCGAACAAGGGAGCGAACATGGATCGTAGTAAGGTACCTGCCGTCCTGTCCATCGCGGGATCCGATTCCAGCGGCGGCGCCGGCATTCAGGCCGACATCAAGACCATCACGGCGCACCGCCTGTATGCCGAGACGGCCATCACCGCCATCACAGCGCAAAACACGCTGGGCGTCACCGCCGTACAGGATATCTCGCCAGATATCGTAGCCGCGCAAATTGACGCCGTTTTTGACGATATCCGCCCGAGCGCCGTCAAGATCGGCATGGTTTCTTCTGTCGAGATTATCGAAGTCATCGCCGACCGCTTGAGCGCCTGGAACGCAACGAACGTGGTCGTCGACCCCGTCATGGTCGCCACCTCGGGCGCGCGGCTGATTGCCGAAGATGCCGCCGAGGCGCTCACCCGCCGCCTGTTCCCGCTGGCGACGGTTATCACGCCCAATATTCCCGAGGCCATGGCCCTGCTCGACTACGAGGTCGACTCCGAGCGCACGCAGCAAAATGCTGCCATGCTCCTCACCCGCCGCTTTGGTTGCGCATCCCTCGTTAAGGGTGGGCATCTTGTCAACGAGGCCAACGATGTACTGGCCGAACCCGCGCCGCTCGATGACGAGGGCAACCATCTGGGAGATCCACTCACCACGTGGTTCCGCCACAAGCGTATCGATACCAATAACACACACGGCACCGGCTGCACGCTCTCGTCCGCCATTGCCTGCGCGCTGGCCCAGGGTATGGATCTTGCCGATGCCGTCAACGCTGGCAAGGCCTACCTGACAGGCGCTCTGGCCGCCGGCCTGAACATGGGCAAAGGCTCCGGCCCCGTCAACCACATGTGGCAGTATTAAGATTCGCAGTCCAAAACCACCGCAAAGGGGACAGGCACCCTTGCGGTGGTTCCCACAAACATCTCGATCTGTAACAGTTAAAGTCCATTTTTCGGCCCACCCGTTACAAATCGAGACATCCAAATTCCACTGAGAAGATAATCTCGATGTGTAACAGTAACTCGGCAAAATCGACCCTAGATGTTACAGATCGAGACAAACGACCGATATCGACCTAAATAATCTTAATCTGTAACATCTAGCCCGTTTTTGGCCTTACAACTGTTACAGATCAAAGCAAACCAACGAAACAAGCCGTCGCAAGGAGAACTATTGTGGTGGTTTGGGGCCGTGCTACTCACCGAGCATCTCTTGGAGCTTGGCCGCCACGGCGTGACCCAGGCTCTCATGGCTTTCGGGCATCATATGCAGATAGTCGATATCGCCCGGCTCGGCAAACTCCGCTGCATTCAAAAAGTCGCAGCCAAACTGCTCGGCTACGTGCGCGTAGTATTCAGCAAAATGCTCCGAGGCCTCGACGGAACGCTCGTCAAAATCGGTCATATATACATCGGCGATCTGCGGCTTGATCTTGATAGGAGCCATCAGCAGAATGCGCGGACAAGGCGCAGCGTCGGTCCACGGAAACGCGCGGACGGCGCGAATCAGCGCCATGGCGCCACGGGCGATATCGGCAGCCGTCACGTTAAAGACCGTCTTGCAGTCGTTGGTGCCCAGCATGATCACAATGGCGTCCAGTGGCTTATGGGCCTCGAGCAGCATCGGCAGCGCGCGGATGCCGTTAAGATTGGTGTCCAGATGGCACATGTCGTCGCGTACCGTCGTGCGGCCGTTGAGGCCTTCTTCAATTACATGCCAGCCCTCGCCTAAGTCACGTTGGGCCACGCCGCACCAGCGCACATCCCGCGCATAGCGCACCGCGGTGCCGTCGCGCATGCCCGCCGGATCGTAACCATAGGTGTTGCTGTCGCCAAAGCATAGAACGTTTTTCATCGTAAGCCCCTCGCTCAGTAAAAAGCCGACGGGAGCAGCCCTCCCGCCGGCTCGACCCATCTGTCAGCACGTACCGATTACAGGTACTTGCGCCAATCGTCCTCGTTCTCATCATCCTCGGTAGCAGCCTGGGCCTGCTCGGCGGCGCGAGCTGCCGCAGCGCGAGCGGCAACCTGGGCATAGGACTCCTCGTTGCGCTCGGGGAAGTTTGCCAGCACGTGCTCGAACTTGGCAAAATCCTCATCCCAGCGCGTAGAAGGCACGGCAAAGAAGACTTGCTTGACCTTAAAGTCGCCCGACGCGAGCTCCTTGCGGAAGAGCTCGGCCACGGCCTCGGCGTCAAAGCCGTTGTTGTCGCAGCCCCAAGCGCCCAGTACGAGCTTCTCGCGACCCAGCTCGTCGCAGATGGCAAGCACAAAGCGAATGCGGTCGCGCAGGGCATCCAGCAGAGCATCGTCGCTCACGCGATACTCCTGGCGGGCGCGCTTAACGTTGGGCGCGGCGGCCACGATCACGTCGGCGTATGCATGCACGTGGTTGCGATCGAAGCGCACCGCAGGCACCACCAGCGCACGGTTTCGGTAAAGCTCGCAGTTGATGTTGCGGCGACGGTTCTCGCCGTACCATTTGCGCTGCTTATCGAGAACGTTGTACAGATACGAATCGGCGCACAGCGTGGCCTCCTGGCCCAGATAACCCTGAATATAGCCACCGCCCGGATTGGTGAACGAGGCAAAGGCGAGCACGGCCATGTCGCAGAACTGCGCATAGCCACGACCGTTGTCCAAGATGGCCTGCGTGGCGGAGGCATCGAGCACGGTGACCTCAGGCAGGGACGCAGCAGGCTCCTCAGCAGGCGCGGACTCAGCTTCGGCGATTTCCTCGGCAGGCTCCTCGACGGGCTCAGGAGCTGCCTCGGTCTCGGGCGCTGCCTCGCTCTCGGGTGCCGCCTCGGTCTCGGCAGCCTCCGCGCCCTCGACGTCCTCGGCAACCTGTTCTTCAGCGGCCACAGCAGTCTGAACCTTGGCCTTCATCGCCGCGACAAAGCCGGCAGGCATACCGTCAAACTCGCGAACACCGGCAAGCGAACGCTCGATATCCTTGGCGCACGCTTCGGACACAGTTGACACGTGACGCTCGGCGGCCTTGGCACGGGCCTCGCGCTTGGGATTGGGCTGACCCGCTCGGTTGGACCTGCGGTTACGGTTCCTGTTGTCGACGTCTGCCATACGTGGCCACCTTTCCTGTCGCTGCCGCTATCGGCTTTTCCCATCCATGATACCCCGCCGCGTACAAAAAAGACGGCCCCGAAGGACCGCCTTTCGCATCGATTTGCCCGCACGGCAAGCACCGCCGCAATTCGCCACTAGTCGCGACGGCCAAGGATGTTCAGGATGCGCAGGAACACGTTGATAATGTCAACGAACAGATTGGACGCCATGAGCACGGCGTTGGGCAGCGTAGGCGGCACCGTCGTGGCAACATAGGTGTCGTAGCCAATAAAGCCGGCGAACACCACGATCACGATCAGGTCGGTGATGGACTGCGAGACGCCCATGAACATCAGCACGATCTCAACCAGAACAGTGGCGAGCAGAATGCCAAAACCGATGCCATATACGCGCTGGAAAAACTTGGGGAAGGTCACGCCCAGCGCGCCAAAGACAAAGGTGATGGCGGCCGTGGCGATAAAAGCGGTGTTGATGGTGGGCAGGTCGTAGTTGGCAAGGCCAAACGACGCGGTCAGGCCAAAGGTACTCGCAAAGATTACGTAGCCCACAAGGGACAGGCCCACGGACTGCTTGCTGGCGGCGGCCGACATCATGACCATGCCGACGATGGTCAAAATAAACGAGCCAAAGACCAGCGGCAAGGCTGCGCCGCTCATCATCATGCGCGCAAACGACATGGTGCTCGTAAAGTAGGCGCCGGCGCCCATGGCGCAAAAGCCCAAGAAAATCAGGGCAGACATGACAAGGTTGTACGCGCGCGGCGACATCTCCTTGGCACGGCTTGCACCGGTCTCGATGGGGCCGTTCTGATAGCCCTGGATATCGTTCATACTTCGTCCTTTCACAAAGCGCCGTGAAAGACGGCGCAGCAGATGACAAGATTCCTGCCATTGTACCCGAACGCCGTGCGTCCTTACCTACGGCGCTCGCCCTCAAGCGTACGATCAAACGCCCAGACCCACCAACGCATCACGTGGGCCTGCGAGCCGTCCGGCCGTCCGCACGCCTGGTCCTCCAGATACAACTCGGTCGCGTGCCCGCCAAAACGCACCTTATAGGTTGCCGTACGAACGCCGTGGACCGTCAGGCCAAAACCAGTGGACGAGACGATCTCGTCAATCGTAAAGCAGCGACCGTCGACCCAGCAGACGGTAACCGGCACGACTTGTCCGCCCGCGAGGATGCGGGCCACGACGTCCACATACTGCTTGTGCACGCGCCGAGTTTTGCCGTCTGTCTGTCGATATTCCATGCCTCCTATTATCGAACGCATGTTTGCATGTTGTAAAGCGAACAGACTGTGGTTTTGGAGTGTCGTAGTAATCGCACGTGTCCGTATGGCGTGTTAGCAAAAAGAACACCCGCGGTCAACAGGGCTAATATTCAATTTTAGTGCCAAAAAGTTCACTTCTCCCATCAGAACTCGGTAAAGAGACCCGCAGGAGGTGATACGATTTATCATGTTTTTGTAACGTGTCTGCAAACTTCGAGAAAGCCCATATATGGACGTAACGTTCTCAACCTTCCTCGGCCAAATTGTGTCGAACCCAGTCCTTGCCGTCACCGTGATCCTCGCGTTGGGCGCCATCTTCGTCAATGGATGGACCGACGCGCCCAACGCCATCGCGACCTGCGTCACTACGCGTTGCATGCCCGCCCGCGCCGCCATTCTCATGAGCGCCGCATTCAACTTCCTCGGCGTGCTCATCATGACGCACTTTAACGCGAGCGTCGCCAACACCATCTCACATATCGTCGACTTTGGCGGAAACAGCACCATGGCGCTCGCCTGCCTATGCGCGGCGCTGTTCTCCATCGTCGTCTACGGCGCCACAGCGTCGCGTTTTGGCATCCCCACCTCGCAAAGCCACAGCCTTATCGCCGGCCTGACCGGTGCCGCCATCGCCCTCGGCGGTGCGAGCAGCGTCAACGTCCACGAGTGGATGAAGGTCATCTACGGTCTGGCGCTCTCCATCGGCCTGGGCTTTGTCATGGGCTGGGTCCTGTGCAAGCTCGTCTCGATTCTTTTCGCCGCCGCCAACAGGCGACGTGCCAATGTCTTCTTTAAATACGCTCAGATCGCGAGCGCTGCGGCCATGAGCTTTATGCACGGCGCGCAGGATGGACAGAAGTTCATCGGCGTGCTCTTTTTAGGCGTGGCCTTTGCCAGCGGCCAGACGAGCGTCGGCGATGCAGGCATCCCCATCTGGATTATGCTGCTGTGCTCGGCCACTATGGGTATCGGCACCAGCGTGGGCGGCGAGCGCATCATCAAGTCCGTCGGCCAGAGCATGGTCAAGCTCGAAAAGTATCAGGGCTTCTCCGCCGACCTGGCGGGCGCCGCAAATCTGCTGCTTGCCACCCTTACCGGCATCCCCGTGTCCTCCACACACATCAAGACCTGCGCCATCATGGGCGTCGGTGCCGTCAAGCGCCTCTCAGCCATCAACTTCGGCGTCGTCAAAGACATGATGTTCACCTGGTTCTTCACCTTCCCCGCCTGCGGACTCATCAGCTTTGTCATGGCCAAGCTGTTCATGATGTTCCTCTAGTCAAACCGAGCGTCCATCCGGACCGCATTACTTCGCCCACCCGTCTTCACCTCGAAAGGACCCACCCATGGCAAAGAAACCCGATTCGTTCTACTTTGACAACTACGTCGCTTGCGCCGACCTCGCCGTCCAGGCCGCAGAGCTGCTCACCAAGATTTTTGAGAACTTTGACCCCGCGCAGATCCACGACATGCTCAATAAGATGCATGCGATTGAGCATGCGGCAGACAAGAAGCACCACGAGCTCGAAGACGCCTTGCTCACCGCCTTTATCACCCCGCTTGAGCGCGAGGATCTAGACCTGATGAGCTGCTCGCTCGACACCGTGCTCGATCGTATCGAGGGCGTCGTGCAGCGCGTCTACTTCACCAACATCCAGAGCATCCATCCCGACGCCATCGTCATCGCTCACAAGGTGACTGACGCCTGCCGCGCCATGAAAGACCTGATGGTCGAGCTGCCCAACTACCGCAAGTCCAAGACCCTGCGCGAACTCGTCATCCAGATCAACACCATCGAGTCCGAAGCCGACGAGCTCTATATCAACGCCATGCGCAACCTGCACGTTAACGGCAAGGACCCGCTCGAGGTCATCGCCTGGCGTGACGTGTACGCCTTCCTGGAGTACTGCGCTGACTGCTGTGAGAATGTGGCCGATGTTGTGGATTCGATTGTCATGAAGAACAGTTAATTGGGGGTACGTGTCCCGGCGGCGAAGGGCCGGCACCTGTTTGCTTTCTCACTCCGGCTGCATGGCAGAGTCGTTCGAAAGTAAACAGGTGCCGGCCCTTCGCCTTACGTACCACCATTGGGAACTTTGGCTGATACTTTGAAAGCGATGGGGCTTTTGTTGGCGGGGCCTTTGGACCCGATTGGGAACTTTGGGACCGCCTTAAACGTTTGGGTGGATGGGGCTTTGGGTACCCTTTGGTTTATTTGGATTGATTCGTTGAATTTGGAGGGCTTGGTTGTGAGTTATTTGGATTTGGCTCGTTCTCGGTATTCTTGTCGTTTGTTTGAAGACCGTCCTGTTGAGCAGTCGGTGGTGGATGCCATTGTTGAGGCTGGGCGTATTGCTCCTTCTGCTTGTAATAACCATCCAACCCGTGTGATGGTGTTGGATACGCCTGAGCTTCTGGAGAAGGCTGCTGCTTGTCAGCCTCGGTTTGCTCGTGATGGGTCTATCTTTGGCGCTCCGCTTATCTTCCTTATTTGCAGCGTTACCGATGATGCTTGGGTGCGCCCGTATGATCAGATGAATTCCAGCGAAATCGATACATCCATCGTTTGCGATCAGATGATGATGGAGGCCACCGAGCAGGGCCTGGGAACGTGCTGGGTATGCCATTTTAAGCCAGAGGTGGCACAGGAGCAGTTCAATCTGCCCAAGGGCGTTTATCCCTATCACATGCTTGTCTGTGGCTATCCTGCCGACCACATCGCCGACCCCGAGCATCGCGAGGCCCGTACCATTCCCCTCCCCAACTTCCTCCTCAAGTAGTTTTTTGGCACATGCCCTAAAACCTACCTTTTACCGCTCACCCATTCGCCGAGTTCTGCGCCACAATGTGCAGGGCTCGTTTTTTTATGTTGCGCGCCCCTGCACAGTCATAAAAAAGGACCCGCAAGCTGCGGGTCCTTTCTAGGCACTAAATTGTAGGCCGAATGTTAGTCCAGGTCGTCGGCAGCAAAGTTGTCGATCGGGGCGAAGGGATCGGCCACGGGGACAACCGGGTCAGCGACGGGCAGCGGCTCGGCGGGAACAGTCACTGCAGGAGAAGCGGCAGAACCGACCGGCGTGGAGGCCATCAGATCGGCCGGGAAGGAATTCTGGGCATCGTCCATGAAGTGCTGGATGAGCTTGAGATACTCTGCCTTGAACTCCTCACGGGAAGCCTTGAGACGATCGATCTCCTCGAGCTCGGCCTGCTTCTCGGTCAGAGCCTGGCGGATAACCTCGCGGGCCTTGGCGTCAGCCTCGTTGCGGATACGCTCAGCGTTCTCGTTGGCATCGTTGACGATGGTCTCAGCGGTCTGCTGGGCAGCGATCAGGGCAGCGGAAATCTGGCGCTCCTGAGCGGAGAAGTCAGGGGCGGGAGCAGCCACGGGGGCGGCAGGAACGGCCTGGGCGGTGGCATCCTGAGCTTGGGCAAGCTGAGCCTGCGCATCGGCAAGCTGCTGCTCGGTAGCAGTCAGACGACCCTTAAGGTCGACGATCTTAGCGAGCATAGCGTCAACCTCGGAGGACAGCGTCTCCAAGAAGACGTCGACCTCAGCAGGATCGTAGCCACGCTTGGCCTCAGAGAAAGTCTGAGCCTGGATGTCTGCAGGGGTAATAGCCATAACAAGTCTCCTTTTTCATCGCCTCGGCGCTACACGCCCGACGTAAGTTACTAAGTCAGTTCTACACGAGTATACCTATAAGAAGCTGCAGAACCAGCCTCTGCACCAACTGCAACGCAATAATCGCAACGACCGGCGAAAAATCGATACCGCCCATCGGCGGGATGAAACGACGGAACAGGTTGAGCCACGGACCGCACACGCTATCAAGCACCGCGGCAATATCCTGAAGCAAACCACCCTGCTTCATGGGAATCCACGTCATAAAGCAGTAGACGACAATGAGCGTGGAATAGAAGTTGAACAGCGTGTTGACCAGCTGGACGATAGTGTAGATGTTGATGGGAATCTCCTCGTCTTGTCTTTACTTAAGGTAGCCGTCGGCACGAAGCTTCTTGAGATCGGAATCTTTGACCTCGCAACCGGCGGGCAGCACCATGAACACGCGGTCGCCCACCTCCTTGACCGTGGCACCCAGACCGCAGGCAAAGCCGTAAGAGAAGTCCAAGACGCGCTTGGCAACTTCGGTGCGTACGCCCACAAAAATCAGTGCGACAGGCTGCTTGGTGCGAACGCGGCGCACCACGGTCTCCACGTCGTCATAGCTCTCGGGGCGCAGGACATAGGCCGGCAGCTGCGGCGTGGCGTTGATAATATTGCTCGCATAGGCCGAGGCATCGCTCGGTGCAGGCGCGGGTGCAGCGGCGGCACGGGCGCGGGTATTCTCGGCGTAGCTCGACGGCGTGTCATAGGCACCAGGACGATAACCGCTCGCAACACTGTCCTGCGAGCGCGAAGGCGGGTTATACGTCGTGGCATGGCGGGAGTCATCGCCGACCAGCTGACCGGAGCGCGTATACACGGCAACCGACTCAGCTTCACCGCGGCGCGTCTGGCCAAGCAGGCCGTTGCTCGGCTCGTCTTGGGTGTAGAAGCCCTCGCCCGAAGCACCACTGTAGCCGTTGTTCTGATAGCCATCGTCGTAGCCGTCATCGTAGCCGTAGTCGTCGTCCTGGCCATAACCCTGGTCGTAACCCTGCTGGCCGCCCAGGTGCATCTTATTTTTAATCTCGTCAAGGAAGCCCATGGTTGTGTCCTCTCGCGGTTTAGTGCAGGCGCCCCGATAATCAGTGCGCACTTCAGAGCCTTATTTTACTGCAAACTCCGGGCTAAATACTACCCTGCCCAGGCGAACGAGCGTAGAGCCCTCCTCAAGGGCAGGCTCAAAGTCCTCGCTCATGCCGCAGGAAAGCTCAGGCAGGTTCAAATCGGGATGCGCCGCCTCCAGCTCATCCCTCAGCTCACGAAGCCCCGCAAAGGTGCGGCGTGCCACATCCTTATTCCCCCGGGGCGCCATAGTCATAAGCCCCTGTACGCAAATTCCCTCAAGTTCTGCAAGCTCACCCGCGGCGGCGCGAATCTCATCGGGTGAAAAGCCTCCCTTCGACTCCTCACCACTCACATTGACCTCAATGAGCACACGCTGGGGGCCGACGAGCTCGCCTGCCTCAATCTTGCGAACAGCACGGCTCGAGATCGCCTGCGCCAGATGCAGCGAACCCACCGAGTGAATCAGCTCGGCTGAGCCCAGCACCGCATTGATCTTATTGGTCTGCAGGTTGCCGATCATATCGAAGCGCACCTCGGGCAGCTCCGGATGCTCCGCCAGACCCGTGAGCTTGCGAACCAGCTCCTGCGGGCGGTTCTCGGCAAAATGGCGATACCCCGCCTGGATGGCGGCAACGGTCTCATCGACACCAACGGTCTTGGACACGGCAATGAGGCTCGCGGCGTCGTGGGGACGGCCCGCGCGATCGAGCGCCGCATAAAAACGTTCCAGAATCTGCTCGCGGCGAGCGCGCATCAAGTCCAAATAGTTATCCATTGCCAATCGCCTCCGCTGACAGCCAAACAAGTAGTCCCATGCTAACGCAAGAGCGCGGCCCCGCATGTGCAAGGCCGCGCTCACTTAGGTATTTACAATCTTTCGACGAACGGGGTTACTTACTCCTCGTCGTCCTCGCCATCGTCCTCATCCTCAAGATGATCGAGCAGGTAGCGAAGACCCTCGCTGACCTCGTTAACGGGCACCTTGGCAACGTAGCGTGCATCGACGGCGGGCCTCATGATAACACCCTCGCCCGAAGGCACGCGCATGCTCTCGAGCTCATCCTCATCAGTGCAGGCGATATCACCGGCAGTCATACGCTGTCCGGTCAACAGGAAGGTCAGACGGCAGGCGGCATCGATGGAAATCGAGGCGATGCGATCGAGATAGCGCGATACCATGATGGCGCGGCGCAGGTCGTCATAGTTGCTGTCGTCGTCCATAAAATCGCCCGTGTCCATGCGGTTAAAGGTGCGGAAGAACTTCTCGTAGGCGGCGTGCACTGGCTCGTCCTCGACGGCCAAGTTGCAGATGATGGACATGTCGTTGGTGACGAGCGCAGAAAGCGAAGAGCCCAGCACCTGGTAGACGGCCTCAGCCTCGGCCTCGACCGTGCCGACAAGCTCCTTGGGCAGCGAGATGTCGGCCTTGATCATATGACGCGTGGCGCGGCAAATCTGGCGAACCTTATCGGTCATGCGCTGCAGGTTAAAGTCGACGTAGATGATCGTCTGCAGCAAGCGGAAGTCGGAGGCGACCGGTGACTGCGTGGCAATCAGGTTGTAGCAGACGGCCTCCAGGTTGGCGCAGCGTGCGTCAATCGAAAGCGTGCGCTTCTTGGTCTTGGTGGCGAGCTTGCGGTCGTCGGTCACATAGGCCTTCACGGCATCGTGGAGGGCCAGATCGACGGCCTCGTAGATGCTCAGCATCTCGTGACGGGCCTCGATGAGCTGACGGGAAAACAGTTTGCGCATGGTTCACTCCAATCAGTTGGGTGCGGTCATGCCGCCCGCACAGTGAATACGCACCGGACCAGATCCGATCGGCTTGGGACTAGTCGCACCGATCAGCCAAAGCGGCCGGTGATATAGTCTTCCGTCCGCGAGTCCACCGGGCTGGTGAAGATCGCGTCGGTTTGACCATACTCGATGAGCGTAGCGGGCTCGCCGGCAACTTCCTGCAAGAAGAATGCGGTGTAGTCGCTAATGCGAGCTGCCTGCTGCATTGAATGCGTGACGATGATGATCGTCATCTCGGGCGCCAGCTCGGCCATCAGATCCTCGACCTTAGAGACGGACGTGGGGTCGATGGCGGAGCAGGGCTCGTCCATCAGAAGGACATCGGGTTGCACCGCAAGCACGCGCGCGATGCACAGACGCTGCTGCTGACCGCCCGAGAGCGCCAAACCATCCTTGTTGAGCTGATTGGATACCTCTTTCCAGAGGTTGGCGCGCTTGAGCGATTCTTCCACGATGTCATCGAGGTCACTTTTGCTAGTCACGCCCTGCAGACGAGGGCCAAAGGCGACATTCTCGTAGATGGATTTAGGAAACGGGTTGGGCTGCTGAAAGATCATGCCCACGCGACGACGGAGATCGACCGGGTCGACACCCTCGGCATAGATATCGTTGCCGTCGAGCGTCATGGTGCCCTCGACGCGCGTGCCCTCGATCAGGTCATTCATGCGGTTGATGCAGCGCAAAAACGTCGACTTGCCGCAGCCCGAAGGGCCAATGAAGGAGGTGATGGCGTTTTTGGCGATGTTGAGGTCAAGCCCCGTCAGCGCATGAAAGTCACCGTACCAAAAGTTGAAATCCTTGGCCGTAATGGCCGCTTGCTCCAACGTGGGAGCGGACTGATAAACGGACATGGGACTCCTTAACTAGCGACGCTTGCGCGACAGGAAGCGCGCAAACAGGTTGAAGGCCAGAATGATCACCATCAGCAAGAGCGCGGTGCCGTAGGCTGCGTTCATGTTGATGCCGTCGTTGGCAAGCAGATACAGGTGAACCGTCATGGGGCGGCCGGAATCGAGCGGCGAAATAGGTAGATTGATGGCCTGCCCCATGGTATAGAGCACCACCGCGGTCTCGCCAATGGCACGGCCGATGGCGAGAACGATGCCCGTGGCAATACGGCCAAAGGCAGAAGGAAGCACGATCTTGGAGACAACCTGCCACTTGGTGGCGCCCAGGCCATATGCGCCCCAGCGGATATAGCGCGGAACGGCGCGAATGGCCTCTTCGGTGGTACGCATGACGATGGGAAGCATCAAGAGCGCGAGTGCCAGGGCGGCCGAGACCATCGAAAGGCCCAGGCCCATGGCCTCGACAAACAAGGCGTAGCCAAACAGGCCCATAACGATGGAGGGCACCGAGGCCAAAGCGTCAGCAGCGTAGCGAATGAGCTCGACGACCTTGCCCTGCTTGGCGTACTCGGCCAGATAGACGGCTGCCAGCACAGCGATCGGCGTGCAGATAAGCATGGCGAGCGCCGTCACGTAGACGGTCGAGACGATCGTGGGCCAAATTCCGCCCTCGGCGTTGACGCCCTGGGGCCAACCGAAGATAAAGTCGAGCGAGATGTGTGGCAGGCCGTTGATGACCACGTAGGCGATGATAGCGACCAGCACCAGCGTGGTGATGTAGGCAGCGGCACGAAACACGCCAAGCATGATCTTGTTGGACAGGTCCTTGTTGATGCGGCCCTTCTTGCCGTGGGAAAGGGCACGCTTGATGCGCTCGCGCGACGAGGTCGTATCGACCGTCGTGTCAACGGAATCGGACATAGCCTACCCCCTCTTCTTCTTGGAAATCAGACGGACGATGCCCACCAGCGTGGCGGAGATGATAAACAGGACCACGCCCATGCCGAACAGCGCCGAGCGGTGCAGACCCGAGGAATAGCTCATGTCGAGCGCAATCTGGCTCGTGAGCGTCGAGATGGGGCTCGCAATGCTGTCGGGAATAACCGGGGCGTTACCCACGACCATGAGCACGGCCATGGTCTCGCCGATGGCACGGCCCATACCCAGCACGATGGCATCAACGATACCCAGCTTCGCGGCAGGTAGCACGACCTTATAGATGGTCTGCCACTTGGTGGCGCCCATGGCATACGATGCCTCGCGGATGCCCATGGGAATGGAATTGAGAGCATCGATGGTGAGCGTGGTGATGGTGGGAACGATCATGATGGCGAGGACGAACCACGCCGTCAGCGCACCAAAACCAAGGCCGCCGGTCAGTTGTGCGATAAACGGGCGGATGATGATCATGCCAAAGAAGCCGTAGATGATGGAGGGTATGCCCGCCAGCAGGTCAACGGCGGGGCTGATGAGCTTGCGCACGCGCTTGCTGGCAATCTCGACCAGGTAAACGGCCGTACCCACGCCCAGCGGCACGCCCATGACGAGCGCACCGACGGTCACCAGACCCGAGCCGGCAAGCAGCGACAAGATGCCGTAGTGGCCCTCGGAAGGCGCCCACGTAAAGCTAAAGAAGTCCGCCAGACCGATGTCAGTAAAGACGGGCAGCGCCGAGTACGTGGTAAAGACAAAAATCAGGATGACGGTAACGACCGCCAAAAACGCGCAGGCAAAGAAGATCCACTGCAGCGCCTTCTCCTTGATATAGGTACTGCGCGATACGAGCGCCAGCTCGCGCTTCTTGGGTGCCTGAGCATTCTGCTCAGTCTGGGAGTTTTCCTGTGCTTCCATGCTACTCACTCCCCTTCTCGTCGTTGGTGACGGGAATAAAGCCCGCCTCGCGAATCTGCTTGTCCATCTTTTCGGACGTCACGTAGTCGATGTAATCCTGCGCCTGCTGCGAAGGCGCACCCTTCACAAAGAAGTAAAGGTCGCGCGAGATGGGATAGCCGCCACTCGCGACCGTCTTCTCGGACGCCTCAACATGATTGACCGAGACAGCCTTGACCGAGGTCTTGGCGTTGAGGCTATCGACGAAGCCCAGCGAAATGTAGCCGATGGCCCCACGCGAACGAGATACCACGTCGCGCACCTGGCCCGTACCCGAAAGAACAGCCGAGCGGCGATCGAACGGCGTGCCATCCATCACGATGGTACGGAAGGCCTCGCGCGTACCGGACGCCTCGTCTCGGTTGATGACCTGAATCCTCAGGTCCTCGCCACCGACCTCTTTCCAATTGGTAATCTTGCCGGCGTAGATATCGCGGAGCTGCTCGGTCGAGAGGTTATCGACGGGGTTGTCGTCGTTCACGATGACCGCAATACCGTCGTGGGCAATGACGATGGGAGTCAGGCCCAGATCCTGTTCGTCGGCATTGAGTCCACGGGAGGAGCTGGCGATATCGGCCGTGCCGGCGCTGACGGCCTCGATCCCAGCGGAAGAACCCAAACCGGAAACGAGCACGTCGATGCCGGTCTCCTCCTTAAAGCCCTCGGCCGCAATCTCGGCGATAGGAAGGCAGGTCGTGGAGCCGGCCACGGTAATGGAAGAGGTAGAAGATCCCGAAGAACAGGCGCACAGCGTAAGCGTAAGCACAGCGGCGCTCAGGACCGATACGATCTTTCTCATAGCATCACGCCGATCGCAGCATGGCGCCCACAGGTGCCGTCCTCGTTACGGTAGGAATAAAAGCGGTCGTTCTGACGCACGGTCGAAAGCTGGGTATCCACGATATTATCCGCGTCGACACCGACATCTACCAGCGCCTCGCGAATGGCAGCGGAAAGATCAAGCATGCGAGAGGTATTCGCATCGATGCAAGAGAACTCGGCGGCAAAGCGATCCATGAGTTCCTGGGATACCTCATATTCGTCACCCAAGATATGGGGGCCGATATAGGCGGAAACGTCGCTCGCATCGCAACCGGCAGCATCGCAAAGCGCCTGGCACGCCTTGGCGGAAATACGTGCAATCGTGCCCTTCCAACCGGAGTGCACCACGGCAAATCCGCCGGGGGCCACCAGCACCACGGGAACGCAGTCGGCAAAGCAGAGCAGCACGGGCACGTTATGCGCCGTGCAGACGATGGCATCACAGCCCTCGGCAATCTGCTCGCGAACGTCCTCAAGGTCATCGGCGCCGTTCGAGGTCACCGCAACGATATGATCACCATGGACCTGATTGGGAACGAGCAGGTTGTGCTCGCACTCGGCGGCACCCATAGCCTCGAGCGCACGACGACGATTTTCTTGAACAGCAAAGGGGTCATCGCCAACATGCGAGCCCAAGTTGAGTGAGGAGTACGCATCTTCGGAAACGCCACCGGCGCGCTCGGTGAAGGCAAAGCGAACATCGGATGTCGCGCCCTCCACCAACGTAACTCCATCATGGTCGACACGCGAAACTTTGTCCGCACGTGCTGCCATACTAAAGCCTCCTAATAACACAAGTACCGCGGCATCGCCGCTACAGCCCGCGTTTATACGGCTGTCATACTTCTCTAAAAGGATACCTGCTGCGCTGGAGGCAATCGTAAAGGGAACGTAAAGAGATTGGAGGTTCTAGTTTACAAAGTCGAAATAAAAAGGGCGCGTCCATACGGACACGCCCCTGTGCACAACAATGCAAAGAACGACTTAGAAGCTACCGCGCTTCAGGAAGTCGGGAAGCTCGAACTGATCGTTGCCGAAGTTAGGAAGCTCGGTGCCACCGACGTTGCGGGTCGGAGCGGCCTGAGCCGGGCTCGTGGCAGGAGCGGTGCGCTGCGGCTCAGCGGAGGCAGCGGCCTTGCTCTGAGACTGCTGAGCAGCAAAGAGCTCGTCCTGACGGTTGACGTTGGAGTCGGAGAAGCCCGTAGCGATGACGGTGATACGCACCTGATCGCCCAGGGACTCGTCGACAACGGTACCGAAGATGATGTTGGCCTCGGGGTCGACGGCGTTGGCGACAACGTCGGCGGCGTCGCTGATCTCCTGGATGCCCAGGTCCTTGGAACCGGCGATGGAGAGCAGCACGCGCGTGGCGCCATCGATGGAGCTCTCGAGCAGCGGGCTGGAGATGGCCTGCTGGGCAGCGTCGACGGCACGGGTGTCCCCAGAAGAGGTACCGATACCCATCATGGCGGTACCGGCCTGCTTCATGATGGTCTTAACATCGGCGAAGTCCAGGTTGATGATACCGGGGACGGTGATGAGGTCGGTGATGCCCTGGGTGCCCTGGGAAAGGACGCCATCGGCAATCGCGAAGGCCTCGAGCATGGTGGTCTTCTTCTCGGCGATGTCGAGCAGCTTATCGTTAGGGATGACGATCATGGTGTCGACGCAATCGGAGAGGGTCTTAATGCCCTCCTCGGCGCTCTTCTTGCGCTTGCGGCCCTCGAAGGTGAAGGGCTTGGTCACGACGGCGACGGTCAGCGCACCGACCTCGTTCATCGCGATATCGGCAACGATGGGAGCAGCGCCGGTACCGGTGCCACCGCCCTCGCCGCAGGTGATGAACACCATGTCGGCGCCAGCGAGCGCCTCGGCAATGTCGTCGCGAGACTCATCGGCAGCCTTGCGGCCAACCTCGGGGTTGGCGCCGGCGCCCAGGCCGCGGGTAAGGTCGGTGCCGATGTGCACCTTGATATCGGCATCAGAGATCGCGAGTGCCTGAGCATCGGTGTTGATGGCAACAAACTCGACGCCGCGGATGCCCTCTTCGATCATTCGATTGACCGCGTTGGTACCGCCGCCGCCGACGCCGACCACCTTAATGACGGCAAGGTAGTTGTTGATCTCTGTCTCGTGCATGTCGGTCCTCCGAACAAAGGTTATAGCCATAGCATGGGTCGACCCCTGCGCACATTAACCTTCAGGTTGAAAGTAAATGCAAAGGTAAACCGTATTATGTTTGCACATTATGAACGTATCAGTCAAATAATTGACCGTGAAAACCAAACAAACCAGATAAACGGCGTGGTATGGCCCCTCAACAAAGCATCAACCAGCGCTACGAGGTCGGAGCGTTCCTAAATGTATAGTTACCCGGAGAGCGCACATTGATATACGTTACGCCCTCTACCTGCGAAAGCAACTTGGTGACTACGCGTTCCTTCTTGGCGATATCGTCCGAATCACCCAGCGACACCTCAATGCCGTTATTGAGGTTTGCCGAGATGGCTTCGACCGAAGGCGTGGAAATATCCTTGACTTGTCCCAAGAACTCGCTCGAAAAACCACGCACATAATCCAAGCCGGCCTTAACGGCCTTGGAGCTCACCGCCTGGCCGGAAACCGGAGCGACATCCGCCGAGACATCAGTCAACAACACCGCGCCATAGTGCTTAGCGAGCGCCAGCGCAGCATCAATGCCGGTCAGGGTATCTGAGCCCTGCCCTGTCGTGATGACGTTGCCCTGGTCGTCCACTTCGACCGACGTCGACAGCGGGGCGATCCAGGTGTCATCATCCCCGATGGCCCAGGCAAGGTCATCGGAGCTGATATAGGCAATTGCGATGACCTTGCGCTCCATAGGCGTAATGATGAGCGTATGCGGGAACTGACGCTGGACATCCACGCCCGAGACCCACGGGTTCTGCTTGAGGTCCTCGGTAATCTGGTCGGGATCGACGTTAAAAAGCGACGTTCCCTCGGGCAAATCGATCAGCTGGATAGCATCGTGCTTCGTCACATGCTCGCTGCCTTGAATCTGAATATCAGTGGCGGTAAACAATCCAGAGTTGATCACCACGATGGCAACGACGACGAGCACGGCCAAGACGGCCAGAACGCCGCCCACGATTTTGCCTTTGCCTGCAACGACAGAAGCGGCGTCTGATGTTTTATTTGCCATCGCCCCAAGTGAAGACAACAGGTTGACGCCTTTTTTACCCGAAGGCTTCTTGGCGGTAGCCGACACCGATGTCAGCGAGCGCGGTTTCGATGCGCCCAGCGTGCGACCCGGACGCGCCGCTTTAGTTCCCGTCGAGGGCTTGGGAGTTGCCATGGGACGGGCAGGCTTGGCGCCCATAACAGGCTTTGACGTCACCGAGGGACGCGAGGACTTTTTTGCGG
Source organism: Alloprevotella sp. (assembly GCA_963628025.1). Taxonomy (GTDB): domain Bacteria; phylum Actinomycetota; class Coriobacteriia; order Coriobacteriales; family Coriobacteriaceae; genus Collinsella. Next base: position 33,300 of record CAVGCW010000023.1, read on the forward strand.
CCGGACGATTACCGAGCTGCGAGCCGACGACCGGACGACTGGTCTGTCGAGCATGCCCGACAGACTTAGAGTGCGCGACGGTATTGCGTTGAGGTTTGGCAGGCGCGCCGGAACGCCCTCCGGCGCGGCGGAAGGTGGGTTTCGATGCTCTAGAAGCCGAGGAATTTAACTTCCGGTCTGAGCTCGATGCCATACGCCTCCCTCACCTTTCCGTGCACATGTCTGATAACCGCGGCAACGTCATCGGCCGAGGCAGTTCCGTTATTAACGATAAAATTAGCGTGAACGGGCGAAACTTCCGCGCCGCCAATCGAAAAACCCTTTAATCCACAATCCTCGATAAGCTTGCCCACACTCGCATCAGGCGGGTTGCGAAAGACCGACCCGCAGGATGCGCGACCCATGGGCTGTGTACGCTTGCGCCTCGTCAGGTACCGCTCCATGCGCTCGCGAATGTCGGCCTTGGGCGCCGGTTTAAGCTTGAGCACACACTCGAGGATGATCTCATTGCGGGGAAGGCTACATTCGCGGTAGCCCCAAGTGATCTCGGACCCCGCATAATGCTTGATACCGGATGCCGGGTCAAACGTTACGACATCCTCAACCAGCGAGCCAATCCACTCGGTCCGTGTGCCGGCATTCATAGATATCGCACCGCCGACCGAACCAGGGATGCCAACGGCAAACTCAAGGCCCGAGAGGCTACGCGACAGGGCATCGTTGACCAGGCGCGCAAACATCACGCCCGCACCGACCGTCAGCGTACAACCGTCATCGGCAACAACCGTGCGCTGAAACTCACGTCCGAGCGAAATGACGGCGCCGCGATAACCGCCATCGGCAACCAGCAGATTGGAGCCCTTGCCGATGATGACCCACGGCACCTGCTCGCGATCGAGCACCGCCACGGCGCGGCGGAGGGCATGATAGCTATGGCACGTCACAAAGAGGTCGGCCTTGCCGCCGATACGATAGCTCGTATGACGCGCAAGGCGCTCGTCCTCGATCACATCCGTGTCGATCATGCCCGAGAGCGCCATGACGGCGTTAAACAGACCCATTAGACTTAAGCGTCTTTCTTGGCAGTCAGATACTCAATGAACTCGGGACCGACGGTCGTAACGTCACCGGCACCCATAGTGAGCAGCAGGTCGCCCTCGCCCACCATCTGCTCGAGCTCCTGATTGAGCTCAAGACGGCTGGAGCAGTACACGACCTCCTTGCCAGGATGCTTGGCGCGCACGGTATCGGCGAGCATCTTAGAGGTGACACCCGGAATGGGCATCTCGCCAGCCGAGAACACATCAATCAGCAGCAGTTTATCGGCATTGGCAAATGCATCGGCAAAGTCGTCGCACAGGGCCTGCAGGCGCGAATAGCGGTGCGGCTGGAACACGACGTCGACATGCTTGTAGCCCAGCGACGAAGCGGCAGCAAGCGTCGCCTTGATCTCGGTGGGGTGATGGCCGTAATCATCGACCACGGTGATGCCATCGATATCGCCCACGTGGGTAAAGCGACGGCGGACGCCCTCAAAGCTCGAGAGCGCCTTGGCGGCGGCGTCGATGTCAAGGCCCAGGACATGGGCGACGGTAAGCACCGCCGTGGCGTTGAGCATGTTGTGGCGACCGGGATTGCTCTTGATCTCCACAGCATGCTCAGTGCCGTCCTCAAAGCGAACGATAAAGTCACTCTGGATGCCCTTAACATCCGGGTGCATGCAGACGATGTCGTTGCTCTCGGCAAAGCCGTAGGAAAGCACGTGACGGCCCGTCGACTTGGCGAGCTCGACCAGATGCGGGTCCTCACCGCAGACGATGACGGTGCCGTCCTCGCCCACCAGGCTCATGAATTTGGCGAAAGTTGCCTCGATCTCCTCGATACCCGAGTAGTGATCGAGGTGGTCGGCCTCGACGTTGGTCACAATGACTACGTTGGGGTTCAGGAACAGGAAGGAGCTGTCGGACTCGTCGGCCTCGGCGACAAAGTAGTCGCCCGAGCCGTTCTTGCCGTTCGTGTCATAGCCCTCGACGATGCCGCCGATCAAGAAGCTCGGATCCAGACCCATGCGGTCGAGCATGGTGGCGCACATCGAAGACGTGGTGGTCTTGCCATGCGTGCCGGCAACAGCGACAGTGGTGTAGCCGTGGCCCAAAGCAGAGAGCATCTTGGCACGGGGCCACACGGGAATACCAAGCTCGCGAGCGCGCACGAGTTCAGGGTTGGACTCCGGAATAGCGGTGGAGACAACTACCACGTCGGGCTTGACCTCGTCGATCGTGGCGGCCTCATGGCCCACATGCACCTTCACACCCGCGCGCGTAAGCTGGCGGATATAACGTGACGTCTTAAGGTCGGAGCCGGTAACGGCATAACCGCGCTCGTGCAGAACGAGGGCGATGCCGCTCATGCCGGCGCCGCCGATACCGATAAAGTGGGCGCTCTTAAACTCGGGCGCGGAGGTTGCGGTCTGGGAATCAGCCATGTGCTCGTGTACTCCTTGCGTAAACACTGCCTGTAACCCGTTAACTGTACCGCACCTACCGCATCAGCGCGAGGGCGACCGACGATATCCCGTCTAACTAACGCAAACCCTCTACCGCATCGGCCAGAAGAGCGGCAGCCCTATCCTGAGCCAGACCACGCGCCGCCTGACGCATGGCCTCGCGCGCCACCGCATCATCGACCAGGTGCAGCAGCTCATCGGCAAAGGCAGAACCGTCGATATCGGCATCGGCGCAGAGCACGCCGGCCCCGGCGTCGACCAGATACCGGGCATTGGTGGTTTGGTGGTCGGCCGTCGCATGCGGATACGGCACGAGCACCGAGGGTACGGCGAGCGCAGCGATCTCGGCCACGCTCGATGCGCCCGAACGCGAGAGCGCCAAATCGGCAGCAGCCAGCATATCGCCCATGTTGTCGATGTAAGGCTGGACGCGGTAACGCTTCGCCTCCTCGGGCGTCAGCGCCAAAGCGCGCTCGGTCTCCTCAAAGCCGTCGGCACCCGTCGAATGCAACACATAGAGGTTCTTGCGCGAAAGCAGCTCGTTTTTGAGCGAAACCACGCGCTCGTTGAGGTGCTGGGCGCCAAGTGAACCGCCAAAGACGAGCAGCAGCGTAGCGTCCTCGGGAACGCCAAGTGCCTTGCGGCCGCGAGCGCGATCGCCCTCGATTACCGAGCGACGTACGGGGTTGCCTGTCATGAGCACGTGGTCAGGGTCACCTTCGCGCTCAAAGACCGAACGCGCTGCCGGCACCGAGATGCACACGCGGGCGGCGTGGGAGTTCATCATCTTGTTGGCCAGTCCCGGAACAGAGTTCTGCTCATGCAGCAGATACGGAACGCCTGCGCCCTTGCACCACCCCAGCAGCGGAACCTCGACATAGGCACCAAAACCGATGGCGGCATCGGGCTTGCCGACCTTTGAGAAATGACTGGCGAGAGCACGCTTGGCCTTGTTGACACGCCACAGCGAGGTCAGCGCCGTCCAAGGACGGGAGCGGTCGAAGCCCGTGACCGTAATGGGCACAAAATCAAACCCAGCCTCGGGGACCAGACGACCCTCGAGCTTGCGCGACTGGCCCACGAACACAACATGGTGGCCACGGTCACGCAGCTCTTCGGCCAAGGCGAGCGCGGGGTTGATGTGTCCAGCCGTGCCGCCGGCTGCAATAGCAACGGTCATTTTATCGGTCATGGTAGTCCCTTCGTACACGCGGTCCCTGGTCGTCGGTGCGCAGACGCGCCGACGGGTCCGAGTTCAAATCGATCCGATTATATCCGCCGCCCGCATTGCGAGGAGTGGGGCGCTGAGGACGACCTTGCGGCGCCGTTCGCTGACGCGGGCGGGCTGCCGGCTCGGTCGCAGAGCCATCCAGGACGGTAAAACCGTTACGCGAAGATCGCTCGCCGCGCACGTGGGGCACGCCGGCGGTACTCTCATCCATAACGGCAAAGCTCTCGCGGCGACGGTCGTACTCATCGCGACGGGCGCTTTCGTACGAAACGCGCAGGATCAACCCGGCAAGCATAAGTGACACAATAATCGACGAACCGCCGTAGCTAATAAACGGCAACGGTTTGCCCGTCATGGGAAACACGTTGAGGATGCCCAACGCGTTAATCAAAAACTGCACCGCGAGAATGACCGCGGAGCCAGACGCCATGAGTGCGCCCCGACGATCGGTCGCCTGCTCGGCAATGCGAAACGCCGAGTAGATCAACATCGCAAACACCAAGAAGAACAGCACGGTTCCGACAAAACCGACCTCCTCGCCAATGATGGCAAGGATGTAGTCGTTGTGCGCCTCGGGCAGATACGAGTACTTCATGGTTGAGTTGCCGATGCCACGGCCGAACAGACCGCCCGAGGCAAAGGCCATGATGGCAAGCGTGGCCTGATAGCCGTCACCATACTCGTCGGCCCAAGGGTTCAAGGCAACCTGAATACGCACCATACGGTACGGCTCTGCAACAAGCGCAATCACGATCACGAGAATGCCGAAGATTAGCACGCCGATGATAAATCTGGGGTCGAGACCCGCAAACAACGCCATGCACATGAGGGTCAACAGGATGATCAGGACAGTACCGAAATCGGGCTGGATAAAGATCAGAAAGAGCGAAATGCCCAAGTAGATGCCCATCTTGCGAAGGAATTCGTTGATGTTGCCACCGGGCGAAAAGAAACGATCAAGCATGATGGCCGAATACGCAATGGCAAATGGCTTTAAAAACTCGGAAGGCTGGAACTGAATACCGGCGATGTTGAGCCAGCGCGTGGCGCCACGGCTGCCGCTGCCCACCAAGAACACCAGAAGCAGTAGCCCCATCATGCCGATGAGGAAGATCCTGAGCACGTCTTCCCCAAACCAACTGTCCGGCAAGATGCGCACGATGGCAACCATAGCCAGCACGCCAACTCCGGCAAACGCGGCTTGTCGAAACAGAAAAAACGTCGCCGAGCCATTCTCGTACAGCGCCTCGACCGAAGACGCCGAGTACACCATCAGCAGGCCAAAGCACACCAAGGTAAACAGGCAGGCCATGAATATCAAACGGGGGCGCATGATACGGGCGGGAACGCCGGCAATATAGCGTTCGCTAAACGTCTGCCCGCCGCGACCGGAACGCGGTGTGCTGCGCCGCGAGGAAGCACGGTCCGAGTCGGGCCTCCTCATACCTTGTCGGGGGCTCTCCTCTCTCACCGGCAACCCCTATTCCATTTGCGATTTCGCCGCAGCGGCAAGCTGGGCCACATAGTCCTTAAACACGCGGCCGCGCTCCTCATAGCCCGAGAACTCATCGAACGAAGAGCAGGCAGGAGAAAGTAAGATCACATCGCCACGGCTCGACAGCGAACGGGCGACGTCCACGGCATCGCGCAGGTCATCCGCCTGGGCGATATCCACATCGCCATCGACATCGGCCTCGTCCATAGCGGCGGTGAAGCGCTCGCGCGCATCGCCAAAGCAGACGACCGAGCGTACGTTATCCATAACAACGCGCGCGAAGTCCGTGAGAGGCGTGCCCTTATCGTGGCCGCCGAGCAGCAAGATCACGTCGTCATCGGAAAATGCCGTCAGTGCCTTCTCGACCGCATCGGTGTTGGTCGCCTTGGAATCGTTGAAGTAGCGCACGCCGTCAATCTCGCCACACGGCTCCACGCGGTGCTCGAGTGGCTGGAACGAGGCCAGACCGCGGCAGATACCATCGACATCGGCACAGACTGCCAAGGCAGCCGTGGCAGCGCACAGGGCATTGATAACATTGTGATGGCCCGAGATCTTGAGCTCGGATGTAGCGATGAGCGGGGTCTCGACGCCCTTCAAGCGCACGATCATCTTGCCATCGCGCACAAAGGCGGCATCCTCGCCCTCAGGCTCGTCAAAGGCAACCTTGCAGATGCGACGACCCGGCGTGTAAATGTACTCATCGAACTCGTGAATGCCGGCGTCTTCGACGTCGACAACCGCCAGATCGTCATCGACCATATTGTCAAACAGTTTGATCTTGGCAAGCGCATAGTTCTTATGGCTCTTATGCCAGCCCAAGTGGTCGGGAGTGATGTTGAGCAGCACCGCCACGCGAGGATGAAGCTCGGCGGTCGTAGCAATCTGGTAGCTCGAGAGCTCGGCCACAAACCACTCATTATGAGCTCGGCCGTCAATCTCGTTGACCGGCGGCTCGCCGATGTTGCCGACAGCTACGCTGGCCTCACCGGCAGCCTTGAGCAGATAATCAGTCAGCGACGTGGTAGTCGTCTTGCCGTTGGTACCCGTAATGGCAATCCAGTTATCGGGCGACAGGCGATAGGCAAACTCGGGCTCACCCATAATCTGGGCGGCATGCTCGCGCCCGGCCTTAAAGAAGCCCGAGAACTCCGAGATGCCCGGGCACGTCACGCATACGTCATAGGCGCCCTCGACCTGTTCGGTCCCATAGACAAACGACGCACCAGCAGCCTCGAGCGCACGCGTGGCGTCATTGGGCTCAGAGGTGCCGCCGCCATACACGGTAACGGCACTTACGCGCTCGGGATGTGCCAGCGCCCAGCGGGCGACATCGAGACCGGATTTGCCCTGACCCAAAACGAGCAGGCTAAAGACATCAGCAAGAGGCATGAAAGACCACTATCCCAACTGGAAGAACAAAGCAAGGCCAACGGCACCAAAGGCCGCAGCGATAATCCAAAAACGGATGACGACCTTGGTCTCGGCCCAGCCCTTCTTTTCGAAATGATGATGGATGGGCGCCATAAGGAAGACGCGCTTGTGCGTAAAGTGGAAGTAGACAACCTGAATCATGACCGACAGGGTCTCAACGATAAACAGGCCGCCGATGATGAGGGAGACGACCTCGGTATTGGTCATGATGGACGTGCAGGCAAACGCTGCGCCCAGGGCAAGCGAGCCGGTATCGCCCATAAAGATACTCGCCGGATAGCAATTGAACCACAGAAAGCCCAAGCAGGCACCGGCACACGCGGTGCAGAAGATGGACAGGTTCACGTCTCCGTGCAAAAACGCCATGGCAGCCATGGCGAGCATGGCGATCATGGAGGTGCCGCCAGCAAGACCGTCAAGGCCATCGGTCAGGTTCACGGCATTAGAAAGACCGGCGATCATCAGCCAGCAAAAGACAATGTAGAGCCACGGGAACGAAAGGCCGCAGATGGTGGTCGAAAGAACACCGAGGTCAATCGTCAGGCCGCCGGGAAAACGAATCTCGGGGGCGACGCCGCACCAGTTGACGGCAAGTACCGTAAAGGTGACACAGATAATGGTTAGGCCGATCATCTTGGCATGAGGCGTCAGACCGAGCGAGCGCCCATGCGTAACGGAGGTCAGGTCGTCGATCAGGCCCAGCACGCCGGTCGCCAGCGTGGCGAGCAGCACGAGCACGAGCTCGGTGGTGAGCTTGCCCATCAGCAGGCAGGTCAGCGAGATCGCGACGAGGATGACAACGCCACCCATGGTGGGCGTTCCCTGCTTAACCAAATGACGCTTGGGGCCGTCGGCACGAACCTGCTGGCCGATACCCTCGACCTTAAGCAGCTTGATCCACCACGGCATGAGCAGCAGCGCAATGGCAGCGGCGATGCCAAGCCCCAAAAAAGCCTGATACGTTGGATACGAGGGATTGCCGAACATGGGCTAGCACACACCTTCCACAAAGCGGTCGAGCTCAACAAAGCGGGAACCCTTGACCAGTACTACATCATGTTTTTCAAGCGCGCCGCCCATGCGGTCGAGCACCTGCTGATAATCGGAGAACACCTGGATGCGGTCCTCGTCCATACCCATCATGCGCGCGGCATCGGCCATAAGCTGGGCCAGCTCACCACCCACGAACGCCAGCATGTCGAGCTTCTTGGCGGCGGCATAGGCGCCCACGAGCTCATGCATGCGAGGAGCCTCATCGCCCATCTCGCCCATCTCGCCCAGGATCGCCATGCGAGACCCCGTGCACGAAAGCGAGCACAGCAGATCGAGGCCAGCAGCCATGGATTCGGCACTGGCGTTATAGGAATCGTCGATGACGCGGGCACCGCTCTTGGCGCGCTTAATCTCCTGGCGGTGACCGGTGATCGTGAGGCCCCTAAAGGCAGTATCGATCTGCTCGGGCGTCACGCCCAGGCGATAGGCAACCGCGGCGGCCTTAACGGCATTAGGAACGGACTGCACGCCGGGGATGGCAAGCATGGCATCGATTGTCTCGCCCTGACCAAAATCGAGAGTAAAGACCGGACGGCCCTCGTCATCAACTCGAATGTCGCGGGCACGGACCTCATCATCGTCCGAGACGCCGGCCAGCATCACGTCGATACCAGCAGGCTGGGCGAACGTATCGCGAATGAACGGCGTAAAGTCGTCCTCGCCGCCCAAAACCAGCAGCGGTAAGAAGTCGCCAGCGGCGCACATACCCTGGACAATCTCGGCCTTAGCGCGGGCGATGTTCTCGCGGCTGCCCAAAATGCCGATGTGAGAGGTACCAATCTTGCTCACGATGGCAAGGTTGGGATTGGCGGACTGGGACAGGCGCTCAATCTCGTGGAAATGGTTCATGCCCATCTCGAGCACCAGGACCTCGGTATCGGCCGGAGCGGAAAGCACCGTGAGCGGCATGCCGATCAGGTTATTGAAATTGCCCTTGGTGGCCCAGACACGATAGCGCTTGGCGAGCACGGCGGCGAGCACGTCCTTGGTCGTCGTCTTGCCGATGGAACCGGTAATGCCAACGACCAGGCAGCCAAGCTCCAGACGGTACGTGTGCGCCAAACGCAGCAGAAACTCCTCGGGATCATCGGTCAGCAAGATGGCACAGCCCTTGTCCTGCGCCAGCGAGACCAGCTCGGCCTCGGGCTCACGCGTCATCACGACGGCGCCGGCGCCCGACTGGACGGCACGGGAAGCAAAATCATTGCCGTCGACGTTTTCACCGGGAAAGGCGACGAAAATCGTCCCTTCCTCGACCTGGCGCGAGTCGATAACGCACCCGCGGCATACCCGATCGGCTTCTCCCGTCACGGTTCGGGCCCCTGTTGCGGCCGCGAGGTTGTTGACGGCGATCTCTATCATTGCAGCTCCCCTGTAAACCTAATAATGCTATCGGCGTATTGTATCCCAGCGCCGCGCATGCGTGGTGCAGGGCATGTGAACACCCCTCATATGGGACAACAAACCACGCCCCAAAGATTGTAACCCCCTACTTCGTGTGCGGGATACCCAGCACGTCGAGCGCGTTGGCCATAATGGACTGGAACGGCACCGCAGCGGCATCTGAGCCGCTCGGCGTTCCGTCGAGCGTGATATAGCACAGCACCTTGGGCGATTGTGCCGGCGCAAAGCCCATAAAGGACGACATGTAGTTCTCCTTGAGGTAGCCGCCGTTCTCGTCGGCTCGTTCGGCCGTACCGGTCTTACCCGCCACGTCATAGCCGTCAACCGCGCCGCCAACGCCCGTTCCCTCGGACACGACCGTCTGCATGCACGATGTCACCTGGGATGCGGCGTCCTCCGAAATCGCGCGCTCGCCTTCGCCCCAGTCCTTCTCGTCGCCTTTGCTGGACTTATAGAAGTGCGGGGTCATCATCACGCCGCCGTTGGCGATGCCGCCCACGGCATGTGCGACCTCAATCGGCGAGACAGACAGCGCCTGTCCAAAGCTCATCGATCCCAGCGTGGCGCCGTCATACTGGTCACGCTCCTTGACGATGCCCAGGCTCTCACCCGGAAAATCGACACCGGAGCTGTGACCAATGCCCCACTTGTCCACATAGGCGGCAAAGTCATCCGCACCGATCTTGCGCCCCACCAGGACAAAGCCCACGTTGGACGAACGGCGCATCATCTCGCGCACATCCATGGTCATGGCATAGTCGCGCTTGTCGGCATCGGTGACGGTATCGTCACCCACCTTGATGCTCGCCGGCACCTCAAACGACGTACTCGATCGCACGACGCCCAAGTCGAAGCCGGCGCCCGCCACGAGCGTCTTAAAGACCGAGCCGGGCTCGTAGGCGTCGGTGACCAGGCGCAAGTTCATATCCTCGGTCTTGGCGTTTTCCAGATCGGTCTGGTCGTAAGTCGGATACGAGCAGGCTGCCAAGATCTCGCCTGTCGTAGGATCGGTGACCATCGCCGAGCCGTTCTTGGCCTTAGTCTTCTCAACTGCCTCTGCCAGGGCATCCTCGGCCGCACGCTGGATATTGACGTCGAGCGTCGTCACGATATCAACGCCGTCGACCGCAGCCACCTTTTTATAGGCACCGCCCGCGATATAGCTGCCGTCCCTCGCGCGCTCTCGTACGAGAGAACCGTTCGTGCCGGTCAGAAGCTTGTTGTATTGCTTTTCGAGACCCGTCAAGCCGTCGTTGTCCACATTCACTACACCCAGCACCTGCGATGCCAGATTGCCGTATGGATATACGCGCTTCATGGCCTGCTCAAAAAGCACGCCGGGCAGGTTCTTCTTCTCCAGCGCCGCAGCATCGTCTTCGTCCACTTGGCGCTTGATATACACCCAGGTGCCATCGGACTCGACGAGCTTGCGGCAGGTCTTTTTATCGATTCCAGTTGCCTTGACCAGCGCCGACACCGTCTTGTCAACATCCTCGACAAGCTGCGGGTTCACGGCGATGTTGCGACATTCGACCGACGACGCCAACACGTTGCCGTTGCGGTCGTAGATGGTGCCGCGTTTGGCATAGAGGGTCTGCGCAAGCAGGCGGCGCGCATCGGCACGCTCGCGCAGTTTATCGGCTTCGACAATTTGATAGTCGGCAAGGCGAAAGACGCCCAAGCCCAAGCCAAGCCCGATGAAGCCCATGACGGCTTTGCGGCGAGGCAGAGGCGCGCCTGTGAGCCATTCGGTCGACGAACTCTTGCGCGATCTGGTGTTATGCACTTGAGGGCCGCCCGAGCCGCGAAGTCGCGACGCCGGGTCGTTGCCACGGGACTGCCCGGCGTTGTAAGATTGCCGACCCGTTCCTTGATAACCAGAACGTCCCCGCGACGAGGGACGTCCAGAACCGCGGCCCCCATCGGAACCGCGGCGATAGTCATTTGTCATACTCAGCTACCGTCTTGCTACTGAGCGGTCGCGGTCGCGTTGGCGCCCGCGGCTGCATCCTGCGAAAAGTCAAGTGTAACGCTCTCGCTGGGCTCCACCATGCCATAAGCGCCCGCAAGGTCGCGAATGCGCGTGTCGGCGCCATAGACCGAATGCATGACCTCCAGGTCGGAGCTCTCATCGGTCGCCTTTTCGAGCGTGCTGGTAAGCTCGGCGTTGCTGTTGAGCACCTGGGCCGTAACGCCGGCGAGCGCCACGCGGGCGACGCCGATCGTCATGAAGATAGCCGCAATGATGCAAAACGTTTTAAGAACGCTCATGAAAACCGGGCTTACCGCCTGGTTTGCCTGACGGCCCGCGCCCGTGTAGACATCAAAGCGCGGCGTGCGCTGCTCACGGGGAGCAACGGGGGCCTGCGGCGTCTCACGATAGGCGGGCATGGCGTTCATATCATAGGCGAGTGCTGCGCTTGAAGTGTTGTAGCCCATGATATGCCGCCTCCCATCCCGAGTACGTTGGTAGTGTGTTTAAGCTTCGTTTATGGTGCGAGCGGGAGGTCCAATATCGCGCGGTCGCGCCTACAGACGCTGCGCCACGCGGATTTTGGCTGATCTCGCCCGAGGGTTGCGCTCAACCTCATCAGGCTGGGCAACCAGGGGTTTGCGGGTGATGACCTTGAGTATCGGCACGTTGCCGCACACGCACACCGGAATCTCCGGCGGACACGTGCACCCCTGGCTCATCTCCTTAAAGTGGTTCTTTACGATACGGTCCTCGAGCGAGTGATACGAGATGACGCAGATACGTCCGCCCGGGTTGAGCCACCTGGTGGCGGCATCAAGCCCTCGTTCGAGCACATCGAGCTCGTGATTGACCTCGATGCGAATGGCCTGGAAACTTTTCTTGGCCGGGTGTCCACCATGCCGACGAGCGGCAGCCGGGATACCCGCCTTGATGATCTCGACAAATTGGCCGGTGGTTTCGATCGGTTCTTGCTCGCGGCGGCGCACGATCTCGCGCGCGATCTGCGAGGCGAACTTCTCTTCGCCGTAGACGCGTAGAATCCGGGCGAGGTCGTGTTCGTTATAGGTGTTGATGACCTCAGCTGCGTTTAAGGTGTTATTACCCGGATCCATCCGCATGTCCAATGGGGCGTCCTCGTTATACGAAAAGCCCCTGCCAGGGATATCGAGTTGCGGTGACGAAACGCCCAAATCGAACAGGAAGCCATCGACCCCGGGCACCTCGGCCGAGCAAAGCAGCTCGTCCAAGTCGCCGAAGTTGCCCTTCAGCAGCTGGTGCGGAACGCCGGGAACCTCGCGGTCCAGACGGGCGCCAGCGGCCTCGAGGGCCATGTCGTCCTGATCGACGCCGAGCAAAAGGCCCGTCTCCCCCACCTGCGCGGCCATCTTTACCGAATGGCCGGCACCGCCAAGGGTGCAATCGCAGACAACGGAGCCGCTCTTTAGCCGCAGCGACTCAAGCACTTCGCCGAGCATGACAGGTTCATGCCGATATTCTTGTGTCAAGATCCCACGCTCCATCCGTTACCCGTGCCTTGCCCTTACGAGAAGAAGAGGTCCAGCAGGGCCTCATCGTCATCGTCCTCATCGGCCGCGGCGCGATCCCAAACCTCAAGGTGGTCGTAGTTGCCCACAACCGTGACCTCGCGGTCGAGGTTCGCCTGCTTGCGGAGAGACTCGGAAAGACCGATACGACCGGCGCTGTCCACGTCCATCGACGTGGTGCGCTTGTTGATCGCCCTCATGAGCTTCTGGTCATTAATGTCACGCGGGTTAAAACCCTCGTGGCCCTCACGACCCGCGAAGAGTCCTTCGACCCACTTATCGAAGGCCTCGGCAGAGAACACGTACAGAGCATCGACATCCAGGGCTTTGAACACGCGAACGTGCTCTCCAAGCTCCTCGCGAAGGGGTGCAGGCAGGGACAGACGACCTTTTGCATCGAGATTGCGCTCGTATGCACCAGTCATTCCCATGTGCGCCCTCCCCTCGGTTACTCAGATGGCACGTACGCGGGGAACCACCCCGCCTGTCGACGTCATCAATAATATGGGGAACCGCCCCATTTTTCAACACCTTTCCCCACCCCTTCCCCCACCCCGCACCACCACTCCACCCCCAATATGCTGTAAAACACCCCCGAGCATATGTTCGAAAACACAATATGTTGTGTTTGCAGCAACGGCGGGATGCCACCTGTGGCACCCCGCCGTTCAACCTCAACCTTCAAGTTGACCTTGAGGCGATTTTTACGTCCCTTGACATGCCGTTCACATCGCCCCCAAACTCCCCCACCCAAGGCACGTGCGGCCCACCACCGCGACGCCAAGTGGCGAAAAATGGGACGGGCCCCAGATTGCCCATGCGCGCGCAAAAGCACGCCGCGGCAATCTGGAGCCCGTCCCCAAATACCTATAAATATGCAGGTCAGCGATGTGTTAACGATGTGCCAGCGGGTGCGCCGCCAGATAGACCTCGGTCAGTTGCGTACGATCGACATGCGTGTAGACCTGCGTGGTCGATATATCGGCATGTCCCAAGATCTCCTGTAGCACACGGAGGTCTGCGCCGCCCGCAAGCATATGGGTAGCAAAGGAGTGACGCAGCGTGTGGGGATGGAGTCCCACCAGCCCCACTTGGCGCCCGTAGCGCTCACAGATGGTATGGATGCCCTGGCGCGACAGACGGCGGCCGTTCTTATTTAAAAAGACCGCCGAGGTCTCGGTTCCGCGGGCATGGGCCGCCAAGCGAGAACGCCCCTCAGTTACATAGAGCGTCAGAGCTCGCGCCGCGCTTCCCACCAGCGGGGACAGGCGTTCCTTTGAGCCCTTACCGCGAACGAGCACAAAGCCATCGTCGATATGGATATCGCCCACATCGAGCCCCACCAACTCGCTCACACGTAAACCGCATCCGTAGAGCACTTCCAAGATGGCATGGTCGCGCAAGCCCATCTCGCCCTCGGGAAAGTCTTGATCGAGCAGCGCCGAGACATCCTCCACCGATAGATACTCCGGCAAACGCTCAGCCTTTTTAGGCAGGCGCAACGCCGCCGTTGGATTTTGGGCCACAGCCCCATCGCGCACCAAAAAGGCATGCAGGCCCTTCACGGCCGCAAGCGCACGCTCCACTGAGGCATCGGAATAGCCCCCATCGCGACGGTCGGCAACAAAGCCCTCCACGACCTGACGAGTCACCTCTTCAAAAGACACAATACCCGCCCGCTCCAGATAGGCGCAGTACGTCGTCAGGTCACGACGATAGGCCGCAATCGTGTTGCGCGCCAAACCCCGCTCGACCGAGAGGTAATCGAGATACTCCCCCGCCGCCACGGCGAGCGACGAGGGAGTAGCTTCGGTATGTTCCTTATTCGCCGGCACCCTTAGTCCGTAGCGAGGTTCATGGGCGTCACCTGCAGACGGTCGACACCCTCGTGCTGGCCGATCGAAGCGCGCACGAACTCGCGGAACAGCGGCTGCGGGTTGGTCGGGCGGCTCTTGAACTCGGGATGAGCCTGGGTTGCCACATACCACGGATGCACGTCGCGCGGCAGCTCGACCATCTCGACCAGGCGCTCGTCGGGCGACAGGCCCGAGATAACCAAACCGGCGTCCTCGAGCTGGTCGCGGAAGGCGTTGTTGAACTCAAAGCGATGACGGTGACGCTCGTAGACGAGTTCCTCGCCATATGCCTCGCGAGCGAGGGTATCGGCGGCGAGCTTGCACGGATAGGCGCCCAGGCGCATGGTGCCGCCCTTCTCGGTCACGTCCTCCTGCGAGCTCATCAGATCGATGACGCTATACGGGCCATCCGGATCGAACTCGGAGGAGCTGGCGCCGGCAAGGCCGACGACGTTGCGCGCAAATTCGCACACGGCCACCTGCATACCCAGGCAAATGCCCAGATACGGAATCTTGTGCTCACGGGCAAACTCGGCCGCGAGGATCTTGCCCTCCAGGGCGCGCTTGCCAAAGCCGCCGGGGACCAGGATGCCCGAGGCGTCGCCCAGAACCTCGGAGACATTCTGCTCGTCGAGGCTCTCGCCGTCGACCAGCTGGACGTCCACATGGCGATCGTAGAAGACGCCCGCATGGTGCAGGGCCTCGATAACCGACAGGTACGCATCGGGCAGCTGCGTGTACTTGCCCACGACGGCGATCTTCACCTTGTCGGCGTGATGGTTGGCGTGGTTCTGTTTGCGCAGGAACTCGTTCCACTCGCTCATGTCGCGCTCACGCGGGTCCAGACCCAGGCGCTCGCAAATGCGCAGGTCAAAATCCTGCTCGGCAAGCAGCTGCGGAACATCGTAAATGCTCGCGCAGTCCTCGTTGGTAAAGACACAATCGGTGTCGACGTCGCAGAAGCTTGCGATCTTTCCGCGGATAGCGTCATCGATATGGTGGTCGGAGCGCAGCACGATGATATCGGGCTGGATGCCAAAGCTGCGGAGCTCCTTGACGGAATGCTGCGTGGGCTTGGTCTTGACCTCGTGGGCGGCGGCGATATAGGGAACGAGCGACACGTGGATGTAGCAGACGTTCTCGGGGCCGGCCTCCTTGCGGTACTGACGGATGGCCTCGACAAACGGTTGGGACTCGATGTCGCCGATCGTGCCGCCCAGCTCGGTGATGACTACATCGGAGCCGGTCTGCTCCTCGATGCGGCGGAACTTGTCCTTAATGGCATTGGTGACGTGAGGAATCACCTGCACGGTACCGCCCAAAAAGTCGCCGCGACGCTCGCGGGCGATCAAGCTCTTATAGATGGCGCCGGTCGTAAAGTTGGAATCGCGGGTCAGGTTCTCATCAATAAAGCGCTCGTAATGACCCAGGTCCAGGTCGGACTCGTAACCATCCTCGGTAACGAAGACCTCACCATGCTGGAAGGGGCTCATGGTACCGGGGTCGACGTTCAGATACGGATCGGCCTTCTGCATCGTTACTTTGTAGCCACGCGACTTGAGCAGACGGCCCAGCGAGGCCGCGGTGATACCTTTGCCCAGAGACGAAACCACGCCACCGGTTACGAACACATGCTTGGTCATATTGAGTTACCTGCGCTTCCCGTAGAAGTTGTTTATCCACATCTTACGGGTCTTCATTGTAATACTCGCGCCGCGGACCGTTCGCAATTTTTCTCGCGTGAGATTGCATTTCTCAATCTTGAAACAAAACGCCGCCCGGTTTCCCAGGCGGCGTCGCTATGGC
>CAVGCW010000024.1:0-24401 GCA_963628025.1 Alloprevotella sp.
CATCTTGAACACCTTTCGCTCTTAACTAGGTGTCCAATTCATCATACCCACTCCAAACCTCCCATTTCCCGATGTCCAAGAAATGGGAGGCAGTTCACAGGCACCTTTGTGGTGGTTTTGACCGGCGAACATGATCCGCAGGCGTCGCTACAGCTCCACGCAGGGGCTGTCGCGGGTCACAAGCGTCTTAACGACAAGCGTCGCTCCCAGATAGCGCTCGAGCAGCTCGGCTAAGCGATCGATCGCGGCCTGGCAATCCCCCATCCGCTCGGGCTCCACGCACTCAATCGCCAGGAACGCATCGGCCGAATCATCGGACAGCGCCGTGCGAACGCCGTCGCGCCAGTTCCAGCAGCGGCACACAGCGCCCGCATCGTCGATGTAGGCGAGCTCGCCGGGCAGCGTCGGATCGTCCGCCTCCTCGCTAAGCGGCAAGAACGCATCGCCACCGTCGGTCACCTTCAAGCGAAGGTCTCCCTCGATCGCATGCAGATCCTCGCCTCCCACGGGCAGCGCGTAGGTCAGCGACACCGTGTTGTAAATATCCACCGCGGGCGTAATGTGGCCCACCGGCTTGCCTTTGAGCACGCGTTTGAGCAAGTTCTCGATCGAGCAGCGCGCGCCTTTCTTGGTCTTGAACAGACGATAGGCCTCGCGCCATGCCTTGACCGGTGCGTTCTCGCTGATAGTGTCGCTGGTCAGATGACGCTCCGCATCGATATTGGCGCGGTCGAGCAACGCCGCAATCGCATCCACGTCCTCTTGAGGAATCTGAGCCGTGGGCTTCATGCCCTCCACGATCACAACACCGACCGCTGCCTGCGGAAACAGCTCCCAGAATGAATCCTCGGTAATAAAGCTCTTCATACGCTCTCCCTTCATTGTGCGCGCCCGAGTGAGGGCGCCTAAACAAAAAGCGCCCTTACAACGGCCACCTTCAAAGTCCTACGGTGCCGTCACAAGAACGCTTGCGCTGTCCCCATCCGGAGAAGGGGACGATATGTCAGGCGTATTGTAACCCGAGTCATCCACGCGAGCAAAACCACCACAAAGATGCACTGGCCCCTTTATGGTGGTTTTGGGTCTGAGGCGACGCTAGTGGCGGAGTCCCAGCAAGCCGTGGCCGCGATGACGGGCCTCGGCGGACACCTGGGCGTGCGGGCCGGCGGCTTTGACGGACTCGGGCAGGTGCGAGTACTTCTTCTCGAAGTTCTCCTCGAACATCACCGCCAGGTTGTGCGCGGCCTCGTCGTAGCGCGCGGTGCTCTGCCAGTATTGGCGCGGCACCAGGATGCCATCGGGCACGCCGTGGCACGTCGTGGGAATGTCAACGTTAAAGATGTCGTCGTGCACGAACTCGCTGTCCTCGATGGTGCCGTCGAGGGCGCGCGCGACCAGCGAGCGCGTGTAGGCCAGCTCGATGCGATGACCCACGCCGTAGCCGCCGCCAATCCAGCCGGTGTTGACCAGGTACACGCGCGTGCGGCCGTCGGCAATGCGCTCGCCAAGCATCTTGGCGTAAACCATGGGGTCGAGCGGCATAAACGGCTCGCCGAACAGCGAAGAGAACGTGGGCGTGGGCTCGGTGACGCCGACCTCGGTGCCGGGAATCTTAGCCGTAAAGCCCGTCACAAAGTGGTACATAGCGGCATCGGCCGTCAGGCGTGAGATGGGCGGCAGCACGCCAAAAGCGTCGCAAGTCAGGAACAGCACGACACTCGGAGTGGTGCCCATGCCCTTAGTCCACGCGTTAGGAATGTGCTCCACGGGATAGGCCACGCGCGTGTTGTGCGTGATCGAGATGTCGTCGTAGTTGGGCTTGCGGTTCTCGTCGAGCACCACGTTTTCGCAAATGGCGCCAAAACGGACGGCGTTGAAGATCTCGGGCTCGCGGAAGGCGTCCAGGCCCTCGCATTTTGCGTAGCAGCCACCCTCGATGTTGAAGATACCCATGTCGGACCAACCGTGCTCGTCGTCGCCGATCAGCAGGCGCGTGGGATTGGCCGAAAGCGTGGTCTTGCCGGTGCCGGACAGGCCAAAGAACACGGCGGTCTCGTGCGTGACGGGATCCATGCTGGCCGAGCAGTGCATGGGCAGCACGTCGTCCTCGACGGGCAGCAGATAGTTCATGACGCTAAAGATCGACTTTTTAATCTCGCCGGAGTAGCCGGTGCCGGCGACCAGAATCACGCGTTCCTGGAAGTTGATGACCACCGCGGCGCTGGAGTTGAGGCCCTTGATGGCGGGGTCACACTGGTAACCTGGCGCGGCAAGGACGCAGAAGTCCGGCTCGCCGGTGCGCGCGATTTCGCGAGCGAGCGGGCGGGCGAGCATCTGCTTAATAAAAAGTGCCTGGCTGGCACGCTCGCAGGCAACGAGCAGTCGACGCGTGTGGTTGCGGTCGGCACCTGCCATGCCGCGGGTGACGAACACGTCGCGCTCGTTGAGATAGTCGACGATGCCGGCCTTGATGGCCTCATAGCTCTCGACGGACAGCGGGCGGTTGACCGCGCCCCAGGCAATCTTGTCGTGAACATCGGGGGTGTCAACGATAAAGCGGTCATTGGGGGAACGGCCGGTACGCTCCCCCGTCTCGATCACCAGCGCGCCGTTGGATGCCATGCGGCCTTCTTCGCGGCGGATAGCGTGCTCGACGAGCTCCGCGGCGGGCAGATCGACCAGCAGACGGGGTTGATTCTCGGCGGGATCTTCGACCAGCGTAATACCAAAATTGGACAGAACTTCTGCAGGGGTAACACCAGGCATGGGGCCTCCTTTAAAAACGCGGCACGTGGACGCGGCGCGCACTTTACTCACGTAAAGCCCGTTGTACCCGATATGCAAAAACGTTTTTGCGGCAAGGGCGGCAAGCCCGCCCAACGGTCAAAAATCGCACGCAAGCGGCCTAGTCATTGGGGACGTTCTTAAACGACTAGTCGTTGGGGACACTCTTGAACAGGCAACAGCCAAGGAGTGTCCCCAGATGCCGGCACTTAGGGACGTTCCCAAAGTGCCTGCACATAAGGAACGTCCCTAAGTGCCGACTACCGAATGGCGCCGCCGAAATTATCGAACAACCTGTTCAAAAACACGAGCGGACACCGCGGTGTCTATACTAGAGCGCAGCAATAGAAAGGACCCCGCTTTGAGCATCACGCCCCTCGATAGCATTCGCCGCGCCATCGCCCGCCGTAACGGCATCTCCAACCCCGCTGCATCGAAAGACGGCGCCGCGAAGGCCCAGGGCGGCCGCATCGAGAACGGCCTGTTCCCCGCCTCCCACACGGCCGAAGAGCTCGCGCGCATCCAGGAGCTGAGCCAGCGCAACGCCGGCGGACCCGATAGCAGCCAAGCCACACGTCGCCGGCGCGAACGCGATCGGGAGCCCGGCCCCGTCCGCCGCATGGTCAACGCTTGGTGGAACCGTCTGCTCGGCGCCGTCTACGGCGGCGGCTTCTCCATGCAGGAAGCGGAATACGAGGAGCACGCCACCAGCCGCGACTATCTTTGGAACACCCTCGGCACCGCCGTATGGGGCCTGGCGTTTCCGTTGCTCACCATCGTGTCTACGCAGCTCGTGGGCGCCGAAGAAGCAGGCAAATTCTCCATCGCCTTTGTCACCGGCACGCTCATCATGATCGCGTGCAACTACGGCGTGCGCAATTTCCAGGTCTCAGACATCGACGAAAAGACGTCCTTTGCCTCCTACCAGCTCAACCGCTGGCTTTGTGGAGCGCTCGCCCTAGGCTGCGGCCTCATGTACAGCAGCGCCCGCGGCTATGATGCGCAGATGGCGACGATCGGCCTGGGCGTCTACCTGTATAAGGTCATCGATGGCGTGGCGGACGTGTACGAGGGCCGCCTGCAGCAGGCCGATAAACTCTACCTGGCCGGCATGAGCCAAACGCTACGCTCCGTCGGCGTCATCGTGGTCTTTAGCGTGGCGCTGTTCCTTACGCGTAACATGCCCATCGCGGCCATGGCCATGGGCATCGCCGCGATCGCCTCGCTCGTGCTGGTCACCGCGCCGCTCGCCCTGCTCGAGACCGAAAAATCGCGCCGCGTGAGCCTTCGCGAGGTCGGCCACCTGTTTGTCCAGTGCGCTCCACTCTTTGGTGCACTGTTCTTGTTCAACCTCATCGAGAGCATGCCCAAGTTTGTGATGGAAGGCACGCTGGCATACAAATATCAGCTGTACTTTAATGCCCTGTTCTTTCCGGCGCAGGCTATTTTGCTGAGCATTGGATTTATCTATAAACCGCAGCTCCTGCGCTTGTCGAGCATTTGGGCTAATCCTCGCAAGCGTCGTCGCTTTGACCTGATTATTGTTGCCGTTATGGCGCTGATCGTAGTCATCACCGGCGTGTGCGCCGCATTTATGGCAGGTCCCGGTATTCCCCTCATGAGCTTTATGTACGGCCTCAGCTTTGAACGCTACCGTACGCTGGCGCTGCTGATGGTCGTCGCCGGCGGCGTCACCGCGGCCATCGACTTTATCTACGCCATCATCACGGTGCTGCGCCACGCTAGAGACGTCACCAAGATCTACCTGATCTGCTTCGCCGTAAGCGTGGTGCTGCCGGTGATCCTGATTAAGCTGCTGGGTCTGATGGGCGCTGTGGTGAGCTACCTAGCCATCATGGCCCTACTCCTGGTGCTGCTGATAATCGAGTACGCCAACATCCGCCAACGCATCGAACGCGACCGCAACCCATACGGCGCCTAATTAGCTGCCCGGTCACCGGAATTTGCGATGGAATCACCCCGTCTGGGGTCTCGTTGCGGACAATATTCATCACGCAAAACTAAGTGAGTAGACTTTTACCGAATCCCCGACCACACCAACAGAGCACAAGTCTGTGACCTGCGGTTTTATTGAGGCAAATATGTTGGGTGCTCGGCATTTCCAAAAAAGTCTACTCACTTAGCCAGCGGGCAGCCAAATGATTATTTAATCCCCGTCCCAGAGAAATCAATTAGCGGGCAGAAGGGCAAAAGAAGTCAAAAAACCCTTCCCAAATTAGCTACCACTTGCACCGATTATTCGCCCGGGTTGATGTTCGCGTAGAACTCCGCCCCGTCGTCCAGGCGCAGGATGCCCACGCGGCCGAACTCGGAGCCGGTGGCGGCGGCGCAGTCGATGTCGATGCGATCGGGAACACCAGCAGTGTCCTCGCCGCCCAAGCGCACGATCTGCCCGCGTCCCGATTCCTCATCGAGCCCCGCCAGACCACCGACCTCGCAATAGCGCCCAAGCGATACCGTGGGCGTGTGACCGCTCACCACGACCGGGCCCTTGCCCTCGGCAGAAAGCAGCCCGGTCGACGCATCCCAATAGCCATGACGAATCCACAGCAGGTCATCGGACGACTGCACCGCGAGCATCTGCTGCAGCAGTTCGCGATCGGCACCCACCGCTCCAACGCCATCGGCACAATCGACGCCATGCTCAAGCAAAAACGCCCGCGCCGCCTCGGTCTCAATACCGGCATGTACCAGCAGATACGGGCGCTCCTCGGTCTCGACCACCGCGTAGAGCGGCAGCGCGGCCATCCATCGCACGAGCTCCTCGTATGCCTCAAATTCCATGTCGTTGAGCTGCTCACGCGTCGTCCAGCCACCGTTGATATCCCAGGTCTCGGCATCGAGCGAATCCTGGCCAATGATGGCATCGAGCATGATCTGCTCGTGATTGCCCTTGAGCACGCGGGCGTTGGGCAGCGAGCGCACGAGCTTAATAACGCCGACCGGATCGGGCCCGCGATCGATCATGTCGCCCAGCACGTACAGCGTGTCGTCGGACGTCAACGAGATCTTAGACAGGGCCTCGTCAAGCGCACGCACGTGCCCGTGAGCATCAGATGTCACATAGATCGCCATGGTACGCCTCTCCTTGCATTGCGGCCGAAGCCCGGCGCCGCAACTAAAACTTCAAGTTGAACTTAAACGTTACCCATTGTACTCCGTTGCAATAAAGCTGGAAAGGGTTTCCGAGCAGAGGCAAAGACGGCAGCCGTCTATGACGATATCGCGCACGCCCGCAATCCAACCCCATAAACCCACCATCTCTGGGTACAAATGACCGCAGACAACTGACCGTGCCACGCCAACCACCCAGGAGCGGACACTATCCATGAACCAGATCCTTCTCTTTATCGGCCTCGTCATCATTTTGTGCCTGACCATCAAACCCGTCGGCAAAAAACTCCCCTTCCCCACCCTGCTCATCTTTATCGCGCTGGGCATGCTGTTGGGCGTCAACGGCCCGACGCATATCGACTTTAGCGACTACACACTCACCGAAACCGTCTGCAGCACGGCGCTGCTGTTCATCATGTTCTACGGCGGCTTTAACACCAATATCGACCGCGCCAAGCCCGTCGCTGCGCCGGCGGTGCTGCTGAGCACGCTCGGCGTCGTCATCACTGCCGGCATCACCGGCATGTTCGCCCACTTCGCGCTGGGGTTCGACTGGATCGGTGGCCTGCTGCTGGGATCGGTCGTGGCATCCACCGACGCGGCGAGCGTCTTTAGCGTACTGCGTGAGCACAGCCTGTCGCTGAGAGGTGGCACCGACTCGCTGCTCGAGGTCGAATCGGGCTCCAACGACCCCGTCGCCTACATGCTCACCGCCGTGCTCGCCACACTCGCGACCGGCGGCGACATCAACATTCCCGCACTGCTGGCCAAGCAGATTATCCTGGGCGCGGGCCTGGGCCTTGCCCTCGGCTGGGCGGCGGGCCGCCTGATTGAACGCGCACATGCAACGGCCGAAGGTGCGCAGACCATCTTTTTGTTCGCCGTGGCCATCGTCGCCTACGCGCTGCCGAGCTACCTGGGCGGCAACGGATTTTTGGCCGTGTACCTGGCCGGCATTGTGCTGGGTGCGAGCGACATCACCGGCAAGGTCGAGATGGCGCACTTCTTCGATACCCTCACCGAGATGGCCGAGATGACGATCTTCTTCTTGCTCGGCCTGCTCGTAACGCCCGCACGCCTGCCACAGATGCTGCTGCCGGGCCTGGCGCTCATGGCGTTTATGCTCTTTGTGAGCCGCCCCATCGCCGTCGGCGTGCTCCTAGCGCCCTTTAAGACGAACCCTCGCCAGGTTGCGCTCGTAAGCTGGGCGGGTCTGCGCGGCGCGGCTTCGGTCGTGTTTAGCCTCTTTACCGTGGTGGCCGGTGTTCCTGGCGGTCACGACCTGTTTGACCTGGTATTTGTGATTGCCGTGTCGAGCATTGTGGTGCAGGGCTCGCTGCTACCGGCGGTGGCGAAAAAGCTCAATATGATCGACGCGGAAGGCGACGTGCGCCGTACGTTTAACGATTACCGCGACGAGGACGGCATGTCGTTTGTCAAGTTCAAGGTGGGCGCGGGCCATCCGTTTTCCGGACGCTCGCTCGCCGATATTGGCAGCGCCACGGACATGCTCGTCGTCCTGGTGCTGCGCGATGGCGCGCACCCGGTGCTGCCCAATGGCGATACCGTGATTGAGGAAGGCGACCTATTGGTGATGGCTGCCCCGACGTTTGAAGAGCGTGCCGAGGTTACGCTGCGCGAGGTCACCGTGACGCCCCACGGTCGCCTGGCCGGCCAGCGCCTGCGCGACGTGCCGCAAGGCAAGCATCCGTTTATTGTGGTGATGCTCAAGCGCGACGGCCAAACGATCATTCCCGATGGCAACACCCTAATATACGCCGGCGACGAAGCCGTCATTGCCACACTGGCGTCGTAGCGGGCAGGAGGTAGCTAATTTGCGGCGAAGAGATCAAGCACCAAGAGAACCTAATGCCTTCGCTCGCAGATTTGGATTTGCCTGAGGAGTAAAGCATCCCTCCCCCATGTAACCATCCTGTAAATCATAGCGACGCACTCGAGTTTTACCGTGATGCGGTCGCGCCTGGCGCTCCACTGTGCTAAAGTATCCCGAACGTTCAAACGACTACAAGGGGGAACTAGAAGATGGCACGTGTGCACAACTTCTCAGCTGGCCCGGCCGCACTGCCCACAAGCGTGCTCGCCGAGATCGCCGACGAGATGATGGACTACCGCGGTTGCGGCATGTCCGTGCTCGAGATGAGCCATCGATCTAGCATGTACCAGCAGATCATCGATGACGCTGAGGCAACTCTGCGCCGCCTGCTGAGCATCCCCAACAACTACCGCGTCCTGTTTTTGCAGGGCGGCGCCACGCTGCAGTTTGCGGGCATCCCCATGAACCTCATGCGCCGCGGCCGCGCCGGCTACATCGTGACCGGCAACTTTGCCAACAAGGCATACAAAGAAGCCACCAAGTACGGCGAGGCCGTGTTGCTCGCGAGTTCCGAGGACACCAACTTCGACCGCATTCCCACCATGGCCGACATCAACGCGTGCATTGCCGACGAGGCCGCGGGCGACGGGCTCGACTACGTCTACATCTGCCAGAACAACACCATCTTTGGCACCATGTACCACGAGCTGCCCGCTTGCGGCGACGTGCCGCTGGTCGCCGATGTCTCGAGCTGCTTTTTGTCGCAGCCGCTCGACGTCGAACGCTACGGGCTCATCTACGCCGGCGCGCAGAAAAACGCCGGCGCCGCGGGTGTGACCGTGGTCATCGTGCGCGACGACCTCATCGCAGATGGCCCCGCCTTTGCGCAGACGCCGCAGTACATGGACCTCAAGACCCAGGCCGCCAAGGGCTCCATGCTCAACACGCCCAACACCTTTGGTATCTACGTATGCGGCAAGGTGTTCCGTTGGGTTGAGAAAACCGGCGGACTTGGCGCCATGGCCGAGCGCAACTGGGCCAAGGCCAATCTGCTCTATGACCTGCTCGAGCACAGCGAGCTGTTCCATAGCACTACGCAGGCCGACAGCCGCTCCATCGCCAACGTCACCTTCCGCACCGGCGACGCCGAACTCGACGCGGCCTTTGTCGCAGGCGCGGCCGGGCACCAGATTCAAAACGTCAAGGGCCATCGCCTGGTGGGCGGTATGCGCGCCAGCGTCTACAACGCCGTAACCATGGAAGACGTGCAGGCACTGGCCTCGTACATGAAGGACTTCGAAGCGCAGCATAGTTTGAGCCCGCGATCTAACTAGCCCGCAGCACGCGGGCCGACCAGCCATCTCAAACCACCCTGTTTAGATCAAAACCTGCTAAGGAGTTTTTCCATGCGTAAGATTAAGACCATCGACGATATCACCAAGGACGGCAAAGTCGAGTTTGGCGAGGGCTACGAATTTGTGAGCACCGCCGAAGAGGCCGACGCGATCCTGATGCGCTCGACCGACCTGCACGGCTACGAGCTGCCCGAGGGCATCCGCGCCATCGCCCGCTGCGGTGCCGGCGTCAACAACATCCCCGTCGAGGAGTACGCCAAGAAGGGCGTCGTCGTCTTTAACTCCCCCGGCGCTAACAGCAACGCCGTTAAGGAGCTCGTCCTAGGCATGCTGGTGCTCTCGAGCCGCGGCGTGGTGCAATCGATGAACTGGGTGCGCGACAACGCCGACGACCCCGAGATTCAGGTCGATGCCGAGAAGGCCAAGAAGGCCTTTGTGGGCCGCGAGCTCAAGGGCAAGCGCATCGGCGTCATCGGCCTGGGCAACGTGGGCTCCAAGGTCGCCAACGCCTGCGTCGACCTGGGCATGGACGTTTACGGCTACGACCCGTTCATTTCCGTCGAGCACGCGTGGGTGCTGAGCCGCGAGGTGCAGCGCGTGGGCACGCTCGAGGATCTCTGCCGCGGCTGCGACTACCTCACCGTGCACGTGCCCAGCAAGGCCGACACCATCGGCATGATCAGCACCGAGCAGATTAACCTGCTGGCACCCGACGCCGTGCTGATCAACTACGCGCGCGAAACCATCATTGACGAGGATGCCGTCGACGCCGCCCTGCGCGAGGGCAAGCTCAGCTGGTTTAGCTGCGACTTTGCCACGCCCAAGACGGTCAAGATGCCCAATACGTTTATCACCACGCACTCGGGCGCCGGCACCGGCGAGGCCGAGGCCAACTGCGCCGACATGGCCATCAGCGAGCTCAAGGATTACCTGGAGAACGGTAACATCGCACACAGCGTCAACTACCCCGCCTGCAGCATGGGCAAGGCGCGCGCCGCGAGCCGCATCGCCTGCCTGCACGCCAACGTGCCCAACATGATCGGCCAGATCACGGCCATCCTGGCCAAAGACAACGCCAACGTGCAACGTATGACCAACGAGTCCGCCGGCGAGAACGCCTACACCATGTTCGACACGGACGAGCACCTGGACGGCAGCACCATCGATGCGCTCAAGCAGATTCCGTCGATGTATCGCGTTCGCGTGATCAAGTAGCGTCGGCGCCAAGCCTGCCAGACAGACCACGACGACCATTCGCCCCCCGTTTTCACGAAACGGGGGGCGAATTTCGTGCTCCCGGCGACTTGAAAAGTGCTACACAGAACAAGTTATTTCGGATAATAGACAGTGAGGCCCTAGTCGCTAAGCACAGCTGCTTTTATCAACAGCTTTATCAGGGGTTTTAGTAGGTAAAAATCGATCTCTATATGCCAAATTAAAGTTGACTGTCCATTTTCCGAAATAACTTGTTCTGGGTAGCACTTTTCAAGCCAATTCCAGGGAGCAATTGAAGCCTTTTCGCAACTAAAACCCTAGTTCCCGCGACCGTTTTCTACCTGCACAACTACATTCCCGCCCAATCGATAAAAATCTCCTCACGAAGCCGCCGTTCGAGCTCCTGCTGCCGCGGCGTCTTGTCTTTCAGCGGCATATCGAGATAGGACATGATGAGTTCCATCACCACGCGGAAGGCATCGGAGTCGACTAGCTGACCATAGGTCATTAGAACGACAGGATATCCCATCGTCTGCAGGGCCGTCGTTCGATCGGAGTCCGAGATCTTGGATTCTATGGATCCGTGAATTGCTTTACCCTGGCATTCAACCAGGCACTCTCGGCTGCCGTCCTTATTTGACAGCAGGATATCGGCGTAGCGCCTATCAAGCCCCGAAATCAGGCGAGCGCTGCGCGTCATGCGAATCTCGACGTTATTGGTGAGGTGCAGCCCTTCGCCGCCGCGCAGCCTCGAAAGGCCAAACAGCATCGAAGCCTGGACCTCGAGCGGCGATGCCACAACCCCCGTAATGCATTTCGCGGCACGTGTGAACGATTTGGCACCGCGGAGTCCCTGGATCTTATTGGCGAACTCCGTTAGTTCAGAGAGCTCGATCAAGGGAGGTCGTTTCCACAAGTCCATTGGATTCCCAGAGACATCATTTACGTTTTCCCAGCCCGACCGTGCGTCACCCCACCGGTTCCCATATGCCTGTTCAAGTGCCAACTTTACCTGGGACGCAATCTTGCACACGGCAAAGGTGCCGCACATCTCATACATGCACATGATCAGACGCTCGTTTGAGACCGAGGAAGCAATGGTCAACAGCGTAAAGAGCGGGGACGTGACATCGAGGCCAAACTCTGTCTGCCGCACGGAGCCAAACGGCCTCTCCCCGTTCCAAACATGCCTGATAATGCGACCGCCTTTACGTCCGCAGCCGCCCTGCGCCAACATGTGTAACGGGGTGCCCAGGAAATGCTTGACAAGCGGATGCTCACAAAGGCGCTCCCTGCGCGGATCGTCCGCAGAATCGGGCAGGTCCGGCATTATTGCCAAGACCTGTGGAGGTATCCGGTGATACCGAAAGGCAGATATGTCGCACAGCATGTCGTCCATGAAGGGTACGTACCCACTACGTCGTTTGTGAGCCCGCCCAGACGACAAACGCGATGGCTTAGCCTGCGAACGGTAAATACTGCTACGTGCACGTCGTGATCTCTCAGGAGGCTTACAATCAGTTTGGAAAACAAACTGATTGTGAGGTTGCATATGGTTGATGAGGACTTTGCCTGGCGGCTTGCGCAGGAGCTTGTGCGAATCGACAGCTCAGACCCGGGCGCGTATGAGGATGAAATTGAGCGGCATATCAAAGCGTTGGTTGAGGAACAGTTGGCGCAGCTGAGCCATCCGGTACTCGATGCCGTGCAGATTGCAGAGCTCGAAGTACTCCCCGGGCGCCGCAACCTTATGGTCACCGTGCCGGGCCAAAGCGACGAGCCACGGCTCGTCTATATCTGCCATATGGATACCGTTACGCTGGGCGATGGCTGGGACGCGGACATTCCGCCGCTCGGAGCGATCGTGCGCAACGATAAACTCTATGGCCGCGGTGCCTGCGATATGAAGGGTGGCCTGGCCTGCGCCATTGCCGCATTGGTCCATACGCTCGAGCGCGTGACGGCAGAAGGCGAGCTGCCCCGCCGCGGCTTCTCACTCATTTGCTCGGTCGACGAGGAGGACTTTATGCGCGGCTCAGAGGCCGCGATCGATGCCGGCTGGGTCGGCTCGCGTGAATGGGTGCTGGACACCGAGCCCACCGACGGACAGATCCAGGTGGCGCACAAGGGGCGTACGTGGTTCGAGATTGAAATGGCTGGCGTGACGGCGCATGCGAGCCAGCCCTGGAAGGGCGCGGATGCCGTCGCCGCCATGGCCGAGGCCGTGTGTTCGCTCCGTCGCGCGTTTGTGGCGCTGCCCGCGCACGATGAGCTGGGGCCTTCGACCATCACGTTTGGCCAAATCGAGGGCGGATATCGCCCCTATGTCGTGCCAGACCATGCCAAGGTCTGGGTCGACATGCGCCTGACCCCGCCGACCGACACCGCGGCCGTGGTCCGGATGGTGGAGCAAGCCATCGCCGGCGCCGAAGCCGCGGTCCCCGGTTGCCATGGAAGCTATACCGTGACAGGCGACCGCCCCGCTATCGAGCGCGATCCGGCCTCTCCCCTTCTAGCAGCGCTCAAGCGTGCCGCCGATGACGTGACGGACGCAGACACGACCGTCGGCTTCTTTACCGGCTACACCGACACCGCCGTCATTGCCGGCAAGACGGGCAACCGCAATTGCATGAGCTACGGTCCCGGGTCGCTTGCGCTCGCGCACAAGCCCAACGAATATGTGCCCCACGCCGATATCGTTCGTTGTCAGCAGGTGCTAATCGCGCTCGCCGATAACGTGCTCTGGGACGCGAGCGGCCAAGTTGGGGCATAATAAGCCGCGAACAAACCGACTCGTGCGTTAGGACCGCCCATGAAAGCACTTCCGTTTCCCTGCATCCGCCCGGCTCAGGACCGCGTGCTCGAGGCGCTGCCTGCAATGGGCAGCATCCTGAGCGGCAACGATGCTCTGCGCGGAGCCCTTGCCGATGGCCTGATGCTCAAGGACCCGGGTGCGGCGTATTACGTGTACGAATGCTCGGGCGAGCCGGGACGCGTGACGGGTGTCGTGGCGATCTGCCCGACGAGTGTACTTGCGGGCGGCAAGGGCGATGCCAGCGCCGACGTGGCCGCCGCCGCGCGCGCGATCGCCGAGCTCAAGGTGCAGCCGCGCCCCGTGTCGCTCGCCTACGAGGCCTCGCCCGTCATGGATATCATCCTGGGCGCCGCCAAAGAGGGCGCGTCGCTCTACGCCGTTACCGACCCCGCGGGCATTACGCACCGCGCGTGGGAGGTCAAGCGCGAGGACGCCGTCGGGGCCATCCGCGCTATGCTCGACCAAGCACCGGAGCCGGCACTGGCCGACGACTCCGCCTACGCCGCTGCTCTGACCGGGGCGTCGCAGCTGCTGGCCGATGAGGCCCGTGCCGCCGGAACGTACACCGGCAAGGAGCCGTTCAACTTTACCGTTGCCGTGCTCTTCCCCGCCGCGCAGGTCAGCGGCGCCGCGCCGCAAGTTCCGACAGGTCTGCTCACGCACCAGGTCGCGCGGTTCTAGCAAGACCAGACCGCCCAGCACAAAAATCGGCAGCTCAACAAACAGGGGGCGGAGATGCAGCAGGTACATGCATCTCCGCCCCTTTTGCGTCGAGAAGTTATGCCGGCGACCCGTGCCGCCACGCTCGCGTTATCCGCGCTGCGGACCTGCAGTAGCCACAAGCGGTTCAAGCCCCAGCTCGCGCGCGTAATCCTCCTGCGTAAAGACTTCGACCAGCTCAAACGTGTCGGATTCGTCGTCAAACGCAAAGTGTAGCACCGAGCAGTTGCCCGGAACGCGATCGCGTTCATCGGCCGCCGCGCCCTTGGTATGGTCCATGAACTCCTTGATGGCCGAGCCGTGGCTCACCGCGAGCACGCACTCGTGGTCCGGACGCTGCATAAGCTCGGTCAGCGTCGCCACCATGCGCTCGCGCACCTGCATCTGCCCCTCGCCACCAAACTGGCGATAGAAGTCGCGCCACGGGCGCTCGGGCATAAGCATCACGCGCTCGGCCTCAAAGTCGCCAAAGAACCACTCGCGCAGACCGTCTAGGCGCTCGTAGGTAAAACCCGGCCACAGGTTGGCGATGGTCTGCTCGGTGCGGTGCAGCGTCGAGGTGTAGGCGTGGTCGGGCTCAATGCCGCGCGCACGCAAAAACATGCCGGCGCGCGCCGCCTGGTCGCAGCCCAACTGCGTGAGCGGCGAGTCACTCCAACCCTGAATAATGCGCTTAAGGTTGAATATCGTCTGTCCATGGCGAACCAGATACAGGTCTTTATTCATAGGGGTCCTTTCGTTCGTTACCAATCAAGGAGCGAAAACGCCCCGTCGCAATAGCCAAAATGAAGCACGGCACCGTTGTCGGGTAGCTCTCCCCTGCCAGTCACATACTCAAGAAACTCCTGACAGGCTGAGCCGTGGGAAACCGCCAGCACGCAGTCGTGCTGCGGCCTGGCCATGATGCGGGACAGCGCCGCGACCATTCGCGACTGAAGCTGCACTTCCGACTCGCCACCAAAGGCCACCGGATAATCACCCCAGGGCTGCGGCGGCATCTCGCGATTTGATGTACCCTCCAGCGAGCCCAAATGCCACTCGCGCAGGTCATCGACCAGCTCTATCGAGCGGCCCTCACCAGCAATTAGCTCAGCCGTACGCCGCGCCCGGCCCAACGGGGAGGAATACACACGGTCAAAGGTCACGCCACGCGCCTCAAACGCCGCGCGCGTCGCCAGCGCCTGCTCGCGCCCGCGCGCCGTAAGCGGCGAATCGTGCCCACCCTGCAAAATGTTCTGCACATTGAGCTCAGTCTGCCCATGCCGCACCAAATACAAATCTGCCACACGTCCTCCCCTCGCACCACCGCAAAGGGGACAGGTACCTTTGTGGTGGTTTACCGCCGGATCACACCGCGGTGACGCTCAGCTACACCAGTACGTCGGCAAGCGGGCGCTTGGGTACGTGGTGCACCTGCGCCTCGTCGCGCCAGTAATTAATTGAGCCGTCGGGATTGGAATCGATCGCATCGATCACCTGCGTCTCGGCCGGAACGCCAAACGCCATGATCAGCTTGAGTTCATACTTGTCGCTATCGAGCCCCATGGCATCGATCGCGTGGGGCGTAAAGGCCTTGAACATGCAGGCAGCCACCTCGGGCGTGGCGCTGCGGGCGGCGAGCATCATCGTCTGCGCGGCAATGCCCGTGTCGACCTCAGTAATAGGAGCGGCGGGCTTGCCCGGAACGGCGCGCTCGGCAAGAATCGCGATGTAGCCGGTCGGGCGCTCGCCCTCGGCAGGACCCGACCAGTCCTTAAGCGCGCCGGCCCATGCAAGCTCGTCAAACACGCGAGCGCAGTCCTCGGAACCGCTCACCACATGAAAACGCAGACGCTGAGCATTGGCGCCACAGGGAGCCAGGTGCGCCAGTTCCGCCAGCTCGAGCAAAAACTCGCGCGGCACGCGCATGGACTCGTCAAAGCGGCGGCACGTGCGGGCGCGGCGAACCAACGCATCGAACGCGTCCAGGCCGAGCTTTTCGCAACCTTGCTTTGCCATCGATTCGACACTCGACGGTGCCTCGGGAACTGCTTCGTTCATAGGGACCCCCAATTTCGGGCAATTGTTCTTAGGAGAATCTAACCTAAAACCTAGGCAATTACATACAGCGGCGTAATGTTCTACAATTGTTGATTAATCCTCACTGGAGCGGGAACAAAAGTAACAATTCGGGAATGTGGGGCGGCAATTCGTCCTTCCCGCCCCATGCATCGGCGCCCTTGGGCGATACTTGTTGCAGCACTTTTGGCGTACGCCGCACGGAGAGCAATGAACGCGACGTGCACCGCACGGAAAGGAGACATTATGGGCATCTTTAAGAATGATGACCAAAAATCGAGCCAGTTTGGATTTGACGAGAAAAGCATGGCAGGCAAGGCCGT
The DNA here is from genome assembly GCA_963628025.1 of Alloprevotella sp. GTDB lineage: Bacteria > Actinomycetota > Coriobacteriia > Coriobacteriales > Coriobacteriaceae > Collinsella. The sequence continues at coordinate 16,240 of CAVGCW010000024.1, forward strand.
CAAGGCCGTGCGCTGGATTTACGCCATCACGGGCGTCTTGGCGCTCGTCGCCGGCATCGCACTGCTGTTTGCGCCTGCCAAGTCCCTCGTCTTCCTAACGACCGTCTTGGGCTTCTACTTTGTGATCACGGCCGCGATCAGGCTGTTTACCGCTGTTTTCGAGCCACTGCTGCCCACCGGCTGGCGCGTGACGAGCATCATCTCCAACCTACTCATTATCTTGGGCGGCGTCATAATCCTGCGCAACCAGGCCTTCTCGACCGCGACGCTCACCACGATGGTGGTTATCGTGGCCGGCTTTGGCTGGATCGTCGAAGGTGTCATGTCCATTCTGGAGTCCGAGCTTTCGTCCAACCGTGCCCTCGCCATCCTGAGCGGCGCGCTCTCCATCATCGCCGGCATGTTCGTGTTTATCTATCCGCTGTGGTCGGCCAAGATGCTCGTCATCTTTAGCGGCGCCGCACTGCTGGTGTTTGGCGTAACGCTGATTGTTCGCGCTATTCAATTTGGCAAACTGGTGCACTAGATGCCGCGAACGCTCTTTATTGATGCAGACGCCTGCCCGGTCACGCGCGAGTCGATTGACTGCGCGCGGCGGGCGGGCGTTGCCGTCGTTATCGCCGGCAACAGCACACAGAACCTGGAACGCCACATTCGCCGCAACGATCCGCGCGACGTCGAGCATGCGCGACGCGGATTTTGGGTCACGACGCTCGATGTGAGCGTGGGCGCCGACAGCGCCGACTTTGCCATTGTCGAACGCCTGCAGGCGGGCGACGTAGTCGTGACGCAGGACATTGGCTTGGCGAGCATGGTGCTCGGGCGCGATGCCGCCGCCATCGGCGTGCGCGGGCGCGTCTACGATAAGGCGACCATCGACATGCAACTGTTTATTCGCCACGAGGAAAAGAAGGTGCGCCGCGCCGGCGGTCGCACTCGCGGTCCGGCGGCATTTACCAGCGAAGACCGGGCCCGCTTTAAGCGCAACCTCACCGAGCTGCTGCGCTAACCAAGGTAGATTTTCGGGACATGCCCGGAAATCTACCTTTTTGTTTTGGCAGCGGAAATGCCCTGGTCACAGGGGTAGATCGTAAGACATGTCCCAATAATCTACTTAAAGGCCAACGGCGGAGAGGATGAGGCCCCAGCCGGCACCGATGACGTACATCATGATCAGGAACAGGACGTTTTCGCGGGCGCTGCGGTTGGTGCGGAACAGCACCAGGTAGCCCACACCGGCAGAGATGAGCGTGCCGGCGAGCATCGGGGCCAGCTGCAGCGCGCCTTCCAGGTACAGTTGCGTGATGACGACGCTGGCCGAGCAGTTGGGGATCAGGCCGACAAGCGCCGAACCCAGGACGGCGAGCGTCTCGTTGCCACGCAGGAACTGCTCGATCGCGGACTCGCCGAAGGTCTCGAGCACGGCGACCAGAATCAGCGTCACCAGAAAAATGAATACCGATACCTGCACGGTGTGCGAGATGGCGCTGCGAATAATCGACAGGAGGGGCGCGCTCTCGTGAGAGTGGGAGTGACCGTGGCCATCATGGTGTTCATGCTCGCCCCCATGACCGTGATCGTGTCCATGTCCGTGTTCGTACTCGTCCTCGTCTTCATCGCAACCGCAATGGTCGCGCTCGCACAGCTCATGGATGTGATCGGCGCTCACGCCCGCCTCGGCCACTTCATCAATGATGTCGCCCCCGGTATGGTCGTCGTGCGCGCAGTTCACATGAGCCGGATTGGAAGCGGTCCCCAGCACGGTACGGCGAATCGCCGCATGCGCGCGAGCGTTACGACGAAGGCCGCGGATAGCCGCGTCCACGATAAAGCCCGTGACCAGCGCGATCAGTGCCTTCGAAGCCAAAAGCATCGCCATGGTCTGCACGGGAACCTGCTCGGCAAGTAGCAGCGGCAGCATCTCGTCGGAGGTCGAAAGGAACACCGCCACCAACGTGCCCAAGGTCACGACGCGACCGGCGTACAGCGTTGCCGCCATGGCCGAAAAGCCGCACTGCGGCACCATACCCAGCAACGAGCCAACCACGGGACCCGCGGCGCCGGCGCGCCTGATGGCCCCGTTAACGCGGTCGCCCGCGACGTGCTCCAAGGTCTCGAGGGCCAGATACGTCACCAACAAAAACGGCACAAGCGAGAGCGTGTCCTTGCCGGCGTCGAGCAGAATATCAATCAGCAAATCCATGACGGATGGAACCTTTCGTGTCTTTCGGCAGCATTGTAAAAGTCCTAGCGGTCAACTAGGGTATTGTAGTTGTCCTAGGCGCGATGCCAATAGTTGCCCATGGTAAACTATCATCTCGCCACATCTCAATGAACCCGAGCCGCGCGCTGCGGCCCGTCCAAGGAGCAGTTATATGAACGTTTCACAAGCACTCGAATACGAGCGCCAGCCGTTTATTCCCATGTTTATCTATGGCGATCACGGCGCCATGGAGTCCGAGCGCCAGAAGGGCGAGGAGGCCCTTAAGGTGCTCGAAACCGAGTACTTTACCGCCGAGGGCGACCCCAGCTTCGACTTTGCCACCGTGCGCGACCTGGCTGACCGCAACCGCGACCTGTGCGACCAGATTGGCGAGGCGCGCCTGCGCAACGTGACGCCCGCGACGCTTTCGCGCGGCCTGTCCGATGCCGACACCTGCGCCGCCATCGGTAAGATGCAAAAGCGCACCGCCGCGTCGGTCATGCGCGAGATCCGCGGCGACCGCGACGCGCTCGGCGTGGCCTACGCCCGCAAGCCCATCCAGGGCACCGTGCTCGGTATCGACATCGAGACCACCGGCCGTGCACCCGAGCGCGGCTATATCATCAACGTGGGCTGGGAAATCATGGACCTCACCAGCGACGCCATGCCGCATGACGCCGAGGCACACTACTGCGGCCTGCCCGATATCTACCGCGGCGAGGACGTGCCGCTGTCGAATATCCACCACATCACCTGGGACGACATCGACGGCAAAACGCCCTTCCGCGAGAACAAGGAATTGCAGAAGCAGCTGCTCAAGCTTATGAAGAAGCACCCGTACATGGCGCATAACGCCGCGTTCGAGGACAGCTGGTTCAAAATTCATCTGGACGGTTACGCCGAGGCACGCCGCGCCGGCAAGATTATCGTCATCGACTCGCGCCAGATCTGCCGCAGCTTGGACGCCGACGTGCGCTCGCTCCCCCGCGAGTCCGCGCCCGCCGCGCTCGAGAACTGGGCGCGCCGCCGTGGCACCCTCGCCGCCGATGCCAACGAGCAGCATCTGGGTCTGGACGACACCGACCTCATGCTCCGCACCGTCCAAGCCGAGTTCAACCTCAAGAACCTGTTTGCCAAGTAGAAACGTCTACGACAAACTCCGGCGTAGATCACGAGCGGCCTCGCAGCGGAAAACCCCGCAGCGGGGCCGCCCTACATTCCACAGATAGATCTGCCATCACAAATTCTGAACCCTCATTTTGAACGATTTTGGCCAATTCCCGACACGTAATTCGTTGTCGAATGGTGATGCATCACAATCAAATGTGCAGCAATTGAGTAGTTATATGCTATAGCTAAGCTGCGAAAACTTTTATTTAGGGCATACCAACTCATAATTGCGTCAAGCTTTTGGACAGCATTTGGTTAGACCTCTAAAACGACTTTTTCACTCAGCGCCATCAACACGGCATTAGCTGACACGATATATACCATGAGTATCGTATTGTCACATACCACTGCAAAAGCGGTCTACCAGGCCGTGCATTCGGTGTCTGCGAAAGGCATCGAGTCCTGTAACCCTGCCGCGATTTACGGATCATGTCCCACCGGAACGCTCCTTGACGCAGCCGCAGAATGGCTCACCAAACATGATGTTTCCCTCGGCGCAAATGATTCCCTCGAGGTGATGGTGTTTGATCGCAGGAATGCGCGCTATGCAATGAACTGTCAATGCCACGTTTCGTCAAAACGATTCTCGAACTCACGCTTTATAGAGCTCAAAGATGGCATCTTCATTGTTGGCGTTGAGCTTTGCGCACTTCAAGCCGCCACCTATCTCCCTTTTCGCGAACTGGTGGAGTACTACTTTGAATTGTGCAGCGCTTACTCCCTTGGAACCGGCTCTTCCACCTCTTATAACGAGCGTTTCGCGCTCACCTCGACCGAGAGGTTAAAGCAGTTCTTTAATTCCATTACCAGATGCGACGGTTTGGCCCTTGCCCGAAAGGCGATCCAATGTGTACGCGACGGATGCCGGTCTCCCATGGAAACGGCATTTGTCATGATGCTAACGCTGCCCAAAAGCGAAGGAGGGCTTGGTATTAAGGGAATTGAGACCGATTACGAGGTGCAGGTCACCGCCGCCGCAAAGAATCTCACGAGACGCAAAAAGTTCTTTATGGATGCGTATCTAAAGAAATCTCGCACAGACATTGAATACAACGGTTTTTATCATGACGCGGAAGAAGACCGCGCCATCGATGAGGAACGCAAGAATGCGCTTGCGTCCATGGGATACGGAATCATCACCGTCAGCCGTTATTCCTTTATGCATGCCAGCTCTTTCGTTAGGGTCATGGAAGCAATCCAGCGGAAAGAGGGCGTACGCCCCTCGCGTCTACCAAAAGACTTTCAAATCATGCAAGAGGACCTGAGACAGTTTGTGCTCAGAAGGTTTATAGAAGAGAAAAGGCGAATTCAGAAGCAGCTTCGCCAGGATTCCGAAGAGCGCCAACGAATCGACCTCGAAAAAGCAACACTCGAAGGCATCACGCTGGATGACCCGAAAATTAATGAAGTTACAGCAATCGATGACATGCAGACAGTCGAATCCGACAGCCCATCATTTGCCCAAACAAGCAGCCTCGCGCCCGAGGGCAGGATCTTCGGGGCCGGAAGCTAGACCGGCTAACAAGGTGGGTACCCTAGCGATGTGCAAAATTGCGAGTATTCAGCAGGGTCGGCCCTCCAGCACCCACAAGTTAATCCAAATGAGAAACAAAGACGCTATCGAACGGGAACGTTAGGCAACACTTGAGGAAGATCTTATCTGTTTACCGCCCTTGGATAACTCTTGAGCGGCTTTATTTGGCCCGAAATAGATAAACAGACCCCTATAGTTGCAGAATACTCCAATTTTTGCACGGCGCGGGGGCACCCACCTCGGCATCGACTATCAAAACCGCTCAATCCGGAATCTCGTCCACTATTCCCCATCATTTTGTGCGATGAATTACTTAAACGTTATTGACATATGAACATACGCTCATATAATCGGAAGTAAGTTATTTGAGCGTATGTTCATATGAAAGGATATTGCAATGAGCATCCGCGTTGATGAAACGAAACCCGACACCGAGGCCACCGAGCCAGTGATCCCCACCACCTGCTCGCCCGAGGACCTTCCCGACGAGGAGCTTCTCTACGACCTCGCCGACCTGTTCAAGGTCTTCAGCGACACCACGCGTATCAAGATCCTTTACGCCCTCATGGGCCGCGAGCTCTGCGTGGCAGACATCGCCGAAGCGACCGAAACCTCGCAGTCCGCGGTGTCGCACCAGCTGCGCACACTCAAGCAGTCGCACCTGGTTAAATTCCGGCGCGACGGGCGCAATATCCTCTACTCGCTCGCCGACGACCACGTCTACACCATGCTCAACCAGGGCATGAGCCATATCTGCGAATAGCAACCAACCACGGTACCAGCGCGGCCTGCACCCAAGCCGCAAAAACGGGAAAGGAACCCACCATGAAAAAGCAGTACAAGCTCGATGAGATCGATTGCGCCAACTGTGCGCGCGAGCTTCAGGACGAGTTGGCCAAGCTCGAGGGCGTCAAATCCGTTTCGGTCAACTTTATGACCCAGAAGTTGACGCTCGAGGCCGATGACGCCGAGTTCGACGAGGTCCTCGACCGCGTTGTGGAGTTCACCGCCGACGCCGAGCCGGACTGCGAGATCATTCTCTAGCCAAGGTTTACGCCAACCTGCAAGGCCGCGCTTGCTGCGGCCTTTGCTCGCGAAATTATATGAGCGAATGTTCATACATTCAAATGGGAGGATACGAGTCATGGCCACCGCCGACCCCGAAAAGAAAAAGAAGAAGCGCAAGAAAAAAGAATCACTCGAGCATAAGCGCAACCGCATCCTGGTAGCGCTGGGCATTTTTGCCGTGGTGTACGTCCTCGACGAGCTCGGTACCCTTACCGCCGCATTCGGCACCCCGGGCGACATCTACGCCAGCTTCGCACTGTTCCTCGTGCCGTTTTTGATTGCCGGCTACGACGTACTGCAAAAGGCATTCAATAACATCCGCCGCGGCAAGGCCTTCGACGAGAGCTTCCTCATGGCCGTCGCGACCATCGGCGCGTTTGCCATGGTGCTCTTCCCCGATACCGACCCGCACATGGCCGAAGGCGCCGCCGTCATGCTGTTCTACCAGGTCGGCGAGCTGTTTCAGGCGTACGCCGTGGGCAAGAGCCGCAAGTCGATCAGTGCCATGATGGACATCGCGCCCGACTACGCTAACGCCGAGCAGCCCGACGGCACACTCGAGCAGGTCTTCCCCGATGACATCGCCGTCGGCACCGTGATCGTGGTCAAGCCCGGTGAGCGCGTGCCTATCGACGGCGTCATCGTCGAGGGCGAAACCCAGCTCGACACCGCCGCCCTTACCGGTGAGTCGGTCCCCCGCCCGGCCAAAACCGGAGACGATATCATCAGCGGCTGCATCAACATGACGGGGCTCATCCACGTGCGCACCACCAAGCCCTTTGGCGAGTCCACCGTCGCACGCGTCCTGGAACTCGTGGAGAATGCCAGCGAAAAGAAGGCACGCACCGAGAACTTCATCACGCGCTTTGCCCGCATCTACACGCCCGCCGTCACCGGCGCTGCCGCGGTGCTCGCGCTCGGCGGTGGCCTGGTCACCGGTGCCTGGTCCGACTGGATTCTGCGCGGCCTGACCTTCTTGGTCGTCAGCTGCCCGTGCGCGTTGGTGATCAGCGTGCCGCTCAGTTTTTTTGGCGGCATCGGCGGCGCGTCCAAGCTGGGCGTTCTCATCAAGGGTTCTAACTACCTCGAGACGCTCGCCGACGTGGACACCGTCGTCTTTGACAAGACGGGCACCCTCACCAACGGCACGTTCTCGGTGGTCGCGGTACACCCCGAGGCCGGCTATACCGAGCAGTCGTTGCTCGAAGTCGCAGCCCTTGCTGAGTCGTTCTCCGATCACCCCATCGCGCAGTCCGTACGTGTCGCCTACCAGGGCGAGGTCGACCCCAAGCGCGTAAGCGACTCCACCAACGACGCGGGCCATGGCGTGACGGCAACCATCGACGGCAAGCACGTCGTCGTTGGCAACGCAAAGATGCTCGCCGCGGCCGGAGTCGAAGCGCCCGATTGCGAGGTCATCGGAACGATTCTGCATGTGCTCGTTGATGGCGTGTACGCCGGCCACATCGTGATTGCAGACACCGTCAAGGCCGATGCTGAGCAAACGATTCGCGACCTGCACGCCGCCGGTGTCAAGCGCACCGTCATGCTCACGGGCGACCGCGAGGAGGTTGCGGCGTCTGTGGCCAAGCAACTCAGTCTCGACGAGTTCCACGCGCAGCTGCTGCCGGGCGATAAGGTCGAGCGCGTCGAGGCGCTGCTTGCAACCGAGAGTGGCAAGGGCAAGCTCGCCTTTGTCGGCGACGGCATCAACGATGCGCCTGTGCTCACCCGCGCAGACGTTGGCATTGCCATGGGCGCTATGGGTTCCGACGCCGCGATTGAGGCCGCCGACGTGGTGCTCATGGACGACAAACCGTCCAACATCTCCCGCGCGATCCGCGTGGCGCGCAAGACCATGTCGATTGTTTGGCAGAACATCATCTTTGCGCTGGGCATTAAGTTGCTGATTCTGGTGCTTGCGGCACTGGGCATCGCCAACATGTGGCTTGCCGTGTTCGGCGATGTGGGTGTGGCGATCATCGCCATCCTGAACGCCATGCGCGCGATGGGTGTCAAGAACCTGTAGCGTTCGTGGGCTGTCCGGCCGGGACCGGGCTTGGTTTTGAAAACGTCCTCGACCAATGAAGTGCCCCCGTTCTGCTCCTTCGGAGCTACGAACGGGGGCACTTCTGGTCTGACGCTCCTATTTGGCAAGGTGTTTTTTAGAATCCATTTTGCGCTCGG
>CAVGCW010000025.1:0-21228 GCA_963628025.1 Alloprevotella sp.
CGCCGGGCCGACTCGCTTCGGATCGGGCGCTACACCAACTTTCTCGACACTACCGACAGCGTCTCTCAGGACCAGCTCGTAAGACTTAATGTCGTTGAGCGATTTGTTTTCTATGCCTCTTATGCCATCTCCGCTTGCGTGGGCGGTTTCATTTCGTCTGTCGGTGCATATCTCATTGGTCTTTCGGCAGATATCATCGCAATGGTGTTGACGTTGGTTGTCGTTGTCTGCATTCCTGAGATGCGAAGAGGGGGCACTGCGGGGGCACCTGAGCGTGGAATTAGCCCGAAGATGATCGGTGCCGCTATTGCGTGTAATGGCATTCTTCGTTCAGCGTTCATCATGGACTGTTCTCAGGCATTTGCTTTTGTCGCCCTGGAAGAGTTTTTCTCACTGCTGCTTGCGGGTCGCGGAATGAATGCCGTCGCTTCGGGTGTGACCATTGCGGTCCAGCTCCTTGCCTCGGCCTCCATGGGGCTTATTGTGCCCAGTGTGATTACTCATGTCGACAAGGGTCGTTTTGCGCGTATTTGCGGCATTGTGCGCCTTTCCCTGACTGCTCTGTTTTTGATTCCCTTTACTCCGGTCTGTTTGCTGCCCGTGTTCTATGTGTTGCAGACGGTCGCTTACTCGTTATTTGCTCCAATTAAATACTCAATTTTTCAAAATGCTGCTGATTCTTCGTTGCGCTGTTCATTGATTTCGGTTCAAAGCCAGATGGTGGCGGTGGGTGCTGTTCTTTTCTATCTGCTAAACGCTGCGTTGAGCAGCGCTGCGGGCATTCGAGTCGTATTGCTTGTCGCGCTCGGGATTTCTTCTTTGGTGTATATTCCCGCGCTATTTCGTCTTACAAGCCAAAGGACATGAGTATTTAGGCACCGATAACTTATATATCAACGCCAATAAACCCGAGCGCGAGGGCGTTTGGGTTTATTATTGAAGCGTATGTAACCTGGCGGCGCCACACCGCCTGTTAGTAGGGAGACACATGAACGTTCTGGTCGTCAACGCGGGATCTTCGACCCTTAAGTATCAGGTCATCGACACCAAGTCCCACAAGGTGTCCGCAAAGGGCTCCTGCGAGCGCGTCTGCTTTACCGGCGGTACCTTCACCCACGCTGCCAATGGCTCCAAGAAGGTGACCGAGAACATCGAGTTCCCCGACCACAAGGTCGCCATCGAGGTCGTCCTGAAGGACCTCGAGGCCAACGGCGTCAAGATCGAGGGCATCGGCCATCGCATCGTTCAGGGCGGTTGGTACTTTGGCGATTCCTCCCTCGTCGACGAGGACGTTCTCGCCAAGATCCGTGAGGTCGCCCCACTGGCGCCGCTCCACAACAACCCCGAGGCCAACGTTATCGAGTTCTGCCTGGAGCAGTATCCCGACCTGCCCAACGTCACGGTCTATGACACCGCTTTCCACTTCAACATGCCCGAGGTCGCCAAGACTTACGCTCTGCCCAAGGACGTTTGCGACAAGCTGCACATCCGTAAGTACGGCGCCCACGGCACCAGCTACCGTTACATCTCCAAAAAGGTCGCCGAGATGACCAACGGCGAGGCCCGCAAGGTCGTCGTGTGCCATATCGGCTCCGGCGCTTCCCTGTGCGCTATCGAGGACGGCAAGTGCATGGATACCACCATGGGCCTCACCCCGCTCGACGGCGTCATGATGGGAACTCGCTGCGGCTCCATCGACCCGGCTACCGTGTGTTACCTGCAGCGCGAGGGCGGCTACACCTTCGACGAGGTCGATGAGATGATGAACAAGAAGTCCGGCCTTTTGGCTGTGACCGGTGGCAAGACCAATGACTGCCGCAACGTCGAGGAGCTCGCCGCCGCTGGTGACCCCGAGGCTCAGCTCGCTTTCGACATGTTTGTCTACAAGATTGCCGCCAAGGCTGCCGAGATGGCTACTTCCATGTGCGGCATGGACACCCTGGTCTTTACCGCCGGCATCGGCGAGCACGCTCCGGCTGTCCGCGCTGGCGTAGCCGACCGTCTGGCCTTTATGGGCGTCAAGATGGATCATGCCCGCAACGCCCTGCGTGGCGACGGCGCTTGGTGCCTGTCCGCCAAGGATTCCAAGGTCAAGATTTTCGTCATCCCCACGGACGAGGAGTTCATGATCGCCTCCGACGTCGAGCGCATCGTCAACGGCAAGTAATTGCAAGAGGGGAGGGGCTGGACGACCGAGCGCCGTTCGGCCCCTCTTTTGTGCTCGTTGGGCGATATGCTTGATAGCTATTTATCAAGTTGTGATAACTTCTTATTAAAATGCGGCCGCCTTAAGGGGTCTGCGTCGACCGTATTGCACTGCAAAGGAGTCTCATGAACGTACTTGTTGTCAACGCCGGCAGCTCAAGCCTTAAATATCAGCTTTTGGATACCGATACCCGCGAGGTTTTCGCCAAGGGCAACTGCGAACGTATCGGTTCGGACATGGGCATCTTTGGCCACTCCGAGAACGGTGGCGCCAAGCAGACCGAGGAGGTCCCTTTCCCCGATCATCGCTCTGCTATCGCTCGTGTGCTCGAGGAACTCGAGAAGACCGACTTTACGATTGATGGCATTGGTCATCGTATCGTTCAGGGCGGCTGGCACTTCGATGATTCCGCAGTTGTTGACGACGAGGTTATGGCCAAGATTCTCGAGGTGGCCCCGCTCGCCCCGCTGCACAACTACGGCGAGGCCGCGGCGATTGAGTATTGCCGTGAGAAGTATCCGGAGCTGCCCAACGTGGCGGTCTTCGACACCTCGTTCCACATGACCATGCCCGAGGTCGCCTATACCTACGCGCTGCCCAAGGACGTGTGCGACAAGTACCACGTGCGCAAGTACGGCGCCCACGGCACGAGCCACCGCTATGAGTGGATGATGGCCAAGGAGATCCTGGGTTCGCGCTGCCACCGTCTGCTTTCGTGCCATTTGGGTAACGGTGCTTCGCTTGCTGCTATCGAGGACGGCGTGTGCCGCGACACCACGATGGGCCTCACGCCGCTTGACGGTCTGATGATGGGTACCCGTTGCGGTTCCATCGACCCGGCCACCGTGTGCTATCTTCAGCGCGAGGGCGGATACAGCTATCAGGAAGTCGATGACATGATGAACAAGCAGTCCGGCCTGCTTGCCATCTCGGGCATCTCCAACGACGCCCGCGACATCCGTACACGCGCCTCCGAGGGCGACGAGCGCTGCCTGCTCGCCTTCGATATGTTCGCCTACAAGGCCATGCAGCAGGCCGGCTCCATGATTGCTTCCATGGCGGGCGTGGACACCATCACCTTTACCGCCGGCATCGGCGAGAACGACTGGTCGATCCGCAAGGCCTTCTGCGACTGCTTTGAGTGGCTGGGCGTACGTATCGACAACAACAAGAACCGCGAGGCCGTTGGTAACGGCCCGCAGGTCATCAGCGCCGCCGGCTCTTCCGTCACGGTCATGGTCATCCCCACCGACGAGGAATACATGATCGCCCACGACGTCGAGCGCCTGACCAAGAACAACTAACGCGTTCGCTTGCGATTGAACGAAAGGCCTCCTGAGCAACGACTCAGGAGGCCTTTTTGCTGGCAGCTGGATTAACGGCGGAAACTCTGTCCCATTCCGAGCGTTAATTCTGGGACACGCTTTCCGCTTGGGGCTGGTTGCGGAAAGTGCGACCCACAATAAAGCAAAATTCCGGTCCACAGTTTCCCAAACAGCCCCCAAGCGGAAGCTACATCCCGCAATCCGCCTCCAAACCGGGACACACTTTCCGGTGGGTTAGACACCGAACTTCAGCCAACATTTCGGTCCCAAAGTGACCATGGCCAGCAACGCCTGCGCTCCCAGCAACGGCATCCAATCATTCAGGTCTTCAGCTCCAGCTCGTAGCCAAGCCGCCGTCCACCTCAGATACCCTAATTGCTACGTTGCGGTAGAAGGCCGTACGGGCTAACCCCTGAAAACAATCCGCAGACCAGAAACGCCCCCGTTCGTAGCTCCGGAGGAGCAGAACGGGGGCGTTTCATTGGTCGAGGACGTTTTCAGAGGTTAGCCCGTACGGCCTTCGGGCGAGTGCGTACGCTACTCAGCCATCTGAGCCTGGACGGCGGTGATGGCCACGACACCCACGATGTCGTCGGCAGAGCAGCCGCGCGAAAGGTCGTTAACCGGCTTGGCGATGCCCTGCAGGATGGGGCCGTAGGCGTCGGCGCCGGCGAAGCGCTGGACCAGCTTGTAGCCGATGTTGCCGGCCTCGAGGTCGGGGAATACGAGCACGTTGGCCTTGCCGGCGACAGAGGAGCCGGGAGCCTTGAGCTGGGCGACGGTGGGGACAATGGCAGCGTCGAGCTGCAGGTCACCATCGATGGCGACCTCGGGAGCCTTCTCCTTGCAGAACTTCACGGCCTCTTGGACCTTCTTGGCGACCTCGCCGCCGGCGGAGCCCATGGTGGAGTAGGAGAGCATGGCCACGTGCGGCTCAACGTTGCCCATGAAGGTGGACCAGGAGTGAGCGGAGGCGATGGCAATCTCGGAGAGCTCGTCGGAGGACGGATTGATGTTGAGGCCGCAGTCGGCGAAGATCAGCGTGCCGTCGGTGCCGAACTGCGGGGTGTCGGTGCACATCACGAAGAAGGCCGAGACCAGCTTGGTGCCCGGGGCGGTCTTGAGGATCTGCAGCGCGGGGCGCAGGGTATCGGCGGTGGAGTGGCAGGCGCCGGAGACCAGGCCATCGGCATCGCCCATCTTGACCATCATGGTGCCAAAGTAGGTGGCATCCATCACCTGGGCGCGAGCCTGCTCGATGGTAACGCCCTTCTTGGCGCGGAGCTCGGCAAACTTCTGCGCGTACTCCTCGTGCTTTTCGGCATTGCGCGGGTCGATGACGGTAGCGCCGGGAACGTTGATCTCGTCGGGGTTGCCCAGGATGACGATCTTTGCCAGGCCCTCCTCGATGATCTTGGTGGCCGCGACGATGGTGCGCGGATCCTCGCCCTCGGGCAGGACGATCGTCTTAAGGTCGGCCTTGGCGGCAGACTTCATACGGTTAAGGAAATCGCTCATGTTACTCCTTACAAGCGTTTCACTAAGCTCCAGGCGCCCGGCTGTTCACGAATAAACCCGCTGCTAGCGGGTTTACCTTTCAATAATGTACGCCGCGGTGCTTGAGCTTTCCTTGTGTGGCAAGCTCATTATAGGACGCATTAGCGCTATAATCGCTCTGATAAATATGTCTCGAAGAATGTTCGAGAAAAGCCCAGCTAACGAGCCCGTGGCTTTTGACAAGGAGTATCGATGCAGATTACCTCAGGCCTGCCTGAAGGCTTTAACGCCGGCGCGTACGACATGATTGTCGTCGGTGCTGGATATGCCGGTGCCGTTTGCGCCCGCCGTCTTGCCGAGACCATCGGCTATCGTGTTGCCGTTTTGGAGCGCCGTAGCCACATTGCGGGCAATGCCTATGACTGCACTGACGAGGCCGGAATCCTGATCCACGAGTACGGTCCGCATATCTATCACACCTTTAACGAGCGCGTGCACAATTTCCTGTCGCGCTTTACCAAGTGGACGGATTATCAGCACAAGGTGCTCGCCAACATCAACGGTACCCTTATGCCCGTGCCCTTCAACCATGCGAGTCTCAAGCTCGCCTTTGGTGACGAGCGCGGCGAGGAGCTGTATCAGAAGCTCGTGGAGACCTTTGGCAAGGATGTCAAGGTGCCCATTATGGAGCTGCGTAAGAAGAACGACCCCGACTTGGCCGAGGTCGCCGATTACGTCTACGAGAACGTCTTTTTGCATTACACCATGAAGCAGTGGGGCCAGACGCCCGATCAGATCGACCCCTCGATCACCGGCCGCGTTCCCGTCTTTGTGGGTGATGATGACCGCTACTTCCCGCAAGCTCCCTTCCAGGGCATGCCGCAGGAGGGCTACACGGCGCTCTTTGAGCACATGCTCGACCACGATCTGATCGACGTGTTCTGCGACGTGGACGCCCGCGATCTTTTTGAGATCGATGAGACCACCGTCAAGATCGGCGGCAAGGTCTATGGCGGCGAGATCGTCTACACCGGTCCGCTCGACGAGCTGTTCAATCTCGACCTGGGCGCCCTGCCGTACCGTACGCTCGACATGAAGTTCGAGACGCTCGATATGGATCAGTTCCAGCCCGTGGGCACCGTCAACTACACCACGAGCGAGGACTACACGCGTATCACCGAGTTCAAGAACATGACCGGTCAGGTCCTGCCCGGCAAGACCACCATCATGAAGGAGTACTCCAAGGCCTATACGCCCGGCTCGGGCGAGACGCCGTACTACGCCATTCTTGAGCCCGAGAACCGTGAGCTCTATGAGCGCTATCTTGAGCGCGTCCAGAACCTGACGAACTTCCACCCGGTGGGTCGTCTGGCCGAGTATCGTTACTACGATATGGACGCCGTGACCAATTCCGCCCTCGATCTTTCGGATGAGATTATCGCCTGCCATGCATAAAGTCATAACATTCGGTATTCCCTCGTATAACGCCGCCAAGGACATGGACCATTGCATCACCTCCATCTTGGAGGGGAGCAATTACGCCACCGATATCGAGATTATCGTGGTGGACGACGGCTCCAAGGACGAGACGGCCGCCAAGGCCGACGAGTGGGAGGCCCGTTATCCTGGAATCATCCGCGCGGTGCACCAGGAGAACGGCGGTCACGGTATTGCCGTCCTTTCGGGTCTGCGCGAGGCGCAGGGCACCTACTACAAGGTCGTTGATTCGGACGACTGGCTTGACGGCGCTGCCCTTTCGACCATGCTGTCGATTCTGCGTGGCTTTGAGGAGCGCGACCAGCGCGTTGACCTGTTTATCTCGAACTACGTGTACGAGAAGGTTTACGAGGGAACGCATACCGCTATTGGCTACAAATTTGCCCTGCCGCGCAAAAAGATCTTTTCCTGGGATCAGATCGGTCATTTCCGCCTGGACCAGAACCTACTTATGCACAGCCTGTGCTATCGCACGGATGTGCTGCGCGAGTCCAACCTTCCCATGCCGCCGCACACGTTCTATGTGGACAACATCTACGCCTACGTGCCGCTGCCGCGTTGCAAGACCATGTACTACGCCGACATCGACCTCTACCGCTACTTTATCGGTCGCGAGGGCCAGAGCGTCAACGAGGCAACGATGGTCAAGCGTCTGGACCAGCAGTTCCGTGTTACGCGTATCATGATGGAGTCGTACCATCTGTACAGCGATGTTGAGTCGACGCGCTTGCGTTCGTACATGATGGGCTACTTCACCATGATGATGGCGATCTGCTCGGTGCTCACCAAGCTTTCTGAGGAAGATTGCGCCGACGAGCGCCTAAAGACGCTGTGGAATGATTTGAAGGCCTACGACGAGCGCATGTATCGTCGTGCCCGCTACGGCGTGGTCGGGTTCTTCACCAATCTGTGTGGACGGGCCGGAGACAAAACCACACTCGGCCTATACCGTCTTGCCTCAAAGATCTTCAAATTCAACTAGCTGCTGAGTAATCGCTGCTGATAGGTTGACTGGGCCCCTTGGCCTTTAGTTTGCTACTGCGAACAGTCCTGCTCGCACGGAAAGCACATCAAGTGCTTTCCGGCTCGTGCGGAACTTGTATCAAACTAAAGGCCAAGGGGCCTCTGCTATAAATCGATTGTCAGATAGGTGAATTTGAAGATCTTCGACGCGCGGTACACAGGGGCCTGGGCTGAAAAGAATCTGGTTGGTAGGTTGCCCGGTGGGCCTTGGTTATGTTTGTCGCGAGTTCCGCACGAGCCGAAGAGCACTTAATGTGCTCTTCGTGCGAGCCAGGACTGTAGAGCAGCAAACATAACCAAGGCCCACCGGACAACCGGACGAGCTAGTTTACTTTGCGGCGCCGGGGATGCCGTGGGAGGTTTTGGCGGTTTTGGCTCCGTTTACGATGGCAGTTTCCAAGGCCCTTACTGCGAGCATGCCCAGCAGGTCTAGGGGAACGGCGGCGCTTGCCTGGGCGCCCAGTTTGCCGCTGGCGAGGGTGTAGATGGTGTCGCCGTCGTTGGTGGTGTGTGTGGGGCGGATGGCGTGCGCGTAGGCGTCTGCGGCCATTTGGGAGACCTTGGTGGCCTGGGCCTTAGTGAGCTCCACGTTGGTGACGATGCAGCTGATGGTGGTGTTGGTGCGGTCGAGCGGCATCTGCATAGAGCCGGCGGCGGCAAAGGCTGCGAGCTCCATGTCGACGATCTGGTCGCTGTCTGCTGCAGCGCGCATACCAGCGACCCATTCACCGGTGAAGGGGTCGACGACGTTGCCGCAGGCGTTGACCGAAACCACGGCGCCTACCTTAACGGGGCCGAGTGCCACGGCGGCAGCACCAAGGCCGGCCTTCATGCAGGTAGCGGGGCCCATGAGCTTGCCCACGGTGGCACCGGTGCCGGCACCTACATTGCCCTGCTCGAGCGTGGTGGGGGTGTTGTCGAGTGCTTCGCGCACGGCGGCGATACCGGCCTCAATGTCGGGGCGTACGGTGGGGTCGCCAAACGCGAGGTCGAAGATACAGCTCGAGCACACGATAGGCACCTGCGTGGGGCCGACGGGAAGGCCGATGC
Organism: Alloprevotella sp.; assembly: GCA_963628025.1. Taxonomy (GTDB): domain Bacteria; phylum Actinomycetota; class Coriobacteriia; order Coriobacteriales; family Coriobacteriaceae; genus Collinsella. Next base: position 8,599 of record CAVGCW010000025.1, read on the forward strand.
CGCGGCTCTCGAGCTCGCGGGCGACGCCGCTTGCGGCCTCCAGACCAAAGGCCGATCCACCCGAAAGGCAGACGGCGTGGACCTTGTCGACGGTGTTCTCGGGTCGTAGCAGGTCGGTCTCGCGCGAAGCGGGAGCACCGCCGCGAACGTCAACGCCGCCGGTGGCGCCCTCGGGTGCCACGATTACGGTGCAACCGGTGCCGGCCTCCTCGTCCGTATAGTTGCCATAGCAAAAGCCATCGACATCGCAGACGTCAATGGCCTCGAGCAGTGTATCCATGTTTAACTCCTATCGGTTTTCCGCCGCGCCTTGTGCCCGGTCGGGATCCGTACGGTACGCCAAAATTGTAGGCGCTGGGGAATACCCAGCGCCAGATGCAATTACGAGAGTTTTTGAATCGCGCGCGCGACGCGGGCGATGGGTAAGCCCACCACGTTATAGAAGTCGCCCGAAATATCGTGCACGAGCATGCGTCCGCCTGTGCCCTGAATGCCGTAGGCGCCGGCCTTGTCCATGGGCTCACCCGAGGCGACGTAGCGCTCGATCTGCTCGTCGGTGAGCTCGTAGAACGTCACGTCGGTCACATCGACAAAGGACAGGCTCTCGGCGGCATGCGGGGCGTCTGCATCGCCTGCCTTAACGATGCAGACGCCGGTTGCGACCTGGTGCGTGCGGCCCGAAAGCTCACGGAGCATGGTGCGGGCATCATTCTCGTCTGCGGGCTTGCCTAAGATCTTGCCATCGAAGGTGACGATGGTGTCGGCCGCGACGGTAAGCTCGTTGGGCTCGGCGTGTTCGGCGGCAACGGCAGAGGCTTTGGCGCGCGCCAAGCGCTCGACGAGTGTTAGCGGAGCTTCCCCATCAAAAGGCGTTTCATCAATATCTGCGGGAATCACACGAACGTCATAGCCCGCTTCGTGCATCAACTCGATGCGGCGCGGTGATTGCGAAGCCAAAATCATAGCTGAATGCCCTCGGCAACCTTCTCGACGGCCTTGTCGCCGGCGAGCGTGCGCAGCAGCTCCAATGCAAAGGGGAGTGACTGTGCCATGCCGCTGGCAGTGATGATGTTGCCGTCTTGCGTGACCTTCTCGCCGGTATAGGCGCCTTCGGGGAAGCTTTTCTCAAAGCCAGGGAAGCACGTGGCATGGCGCCCCTCGAGCAGGTCGAGCTCGCCCAGGATAAACGGGGCGGCGCAGATGGCGGCGACGTGCTTGGTTGCGGCGAACTCGCGGACCACGTCGCAGACGCGCTGATCGGCGCGCAGGTTGGTAGCACCGGGTAGGCCGCCGGGCAGCACGACACAGTCGTATTCGTCAAAGTCGATCTCATCAAAGAGCGCATCGCAGGTCACGGGGATCTGCAGCGAACTTACGACCTCACGCGTGGGCATGATCGAGACGAGCGTGGCACGTACGCCGCCGCGACGCATGACATCGACCATGGTCAAGCATTCAATAGTTTCAAAGCCATCGGCGGCGAGAACGGCAACGCTGGGCATGAGGGTTCCTTTCATAGGCGGCATACAATTAGCCGTCTTATACCCCGGAGACCTCCGCTTGCCACGCTCGATTTCCCAATGATTTTTCTGAGCAATGATTAAGTGGCTAGTTGCGCTTAAGGTGGACGACGGTCTCGCAGTGGAAGGTTTGTGGGAACAGGTCGACTGGCGTGATCTTTACGGGGGAGAAGGTGCCTTCTTCGACAAAGCGTTTGAGATCGCGCGCCAGGGTGGCCGGGTCGCAGCTCACGTAGGCGACATCGCGAGCACTCGTGCTGGCGATAAGGTCGATCGCCTCGGGGGCGAGGCCTGCACGCGGCGGGTCGACCACCAAGACGTCGGCATCCTGGTCGGGGAACTCGCGCACCGCGTCTCCGCCAATGACGTCGACGTTATCGAGCTTGTTGATCTCCAGGTTACGGCGCAGGTCGCGCACGGCGGGGCCGTAGGCCTCGACGGCGGCGACAAAGTCGCAGCGGCGGGCGAGCGGCAGGGTAAAGGTGCCGGCACCGCAGTACAGGTCCACGGCAAGCTCGTCTTCCTGCGGGTCGAGCGCTTCCATGACAAGATCGATCAAAATCTCGGCACCCTTGGTGTTGACCTGGAAAAAAGACGGGGCAGACAAGCGCATCTGACCCTCGGCGATATTCTCGGTCCATGAGCCCTCTCCGGCGAGCATTTCGACCTTGGAGACACGGCGGGCCTTCTTTTCGCCCTTGCTCATCACGCGCACGATGCTCGTGGGGTGAGCGGCGTCCGCCAGCACGCGGGAGACCTGCGAGCGCGGAAAAGAGCCTGTGGGCGTCCAGAGTGCGACCTCGAGTGCCTTGGTGCGGCGCGATGCGCGAATGCCCACGCGTTCGAGCCCCAAGTCATGGCTGCCGCTTAGATAGTTGAGTGCGCCGACGACCGATTTGAGCGCCTTCGGGAAGCGCTTATCGAACAGCGGACACGTGTCGACAGTCACGATTTTGCTGGGGTCGACACCGTGCATGCCAAGGCGCACGCGACCGTTGACGACGGTCGGTTCGAGCTCGATTTTATTGCGGTAGCCCCAGTCGTCCTTGGTGTGACAGATGGGCTGTACCAACTCATCGACCTGCTCAGGAGCGAACTTGCCGATGCGCTCGAGCGTGGAGCGCAGGTTTTGCTCCTTGGCGGCGAGCTGTGCCGTGCGTGAGAGATTGCCCCACGAGCAGCCGCCGCAGATGCCCACGAAGGGGCAGGGAGGCTGAATGCGATCGGGGCTTGGCTCCAGAATCTCGGTGGTGCGGGCGCGCATGAACGACTTGCCGTCCTGCACGACCTCGGCCTCGACGGTGTCGCCTGCCACGGCGCCCTGCACAAAGACGGCCTTGCCGTTGTCGGCGTGTGCCAGCCCGTCGGCGCCGTAGGTCATCGATTCTATAGTGAGCTTCATATCCCTGCCTGTCATTCGCGTTGTTGTTCGCACCATGGTAGCAGGGAAAAGCGCCCCGCATCCGAGGCTTTCCTCAAATGCGGGGCGCTTCTACAAACTGCTTCTACAAACGACTATTTCGTCTTGCCGGTAATGAGCGTCTTAAGACCCAGGCCGATCAGGCCCAGACCCATGCGCACGCGACCGGGGCGATGGCGCTCGATGGCCTTGGTCTTGCCGGCGGGCTTATCGCGACGGGCGCTCGTCTCGGGTGCGGGCTTGGTGACCTGCGGCTCGGGCTGAGGTGCAGGTGCGGGCTCGGGCTCGGGCTCAATGACGGTCGCCTGGACCTTCTGAACCTCGGGTGTGGTCGGCTGCGGCTTAGGATCAGGGGTGGGCTTTGCCTCGGCGGCCTCGGCGTTGCGATAGGCACGCTCCAGCAGGGCTTCCTGCGAGTTGAAGGGTTTCTCACCCTCTGCACGCTCCACGGGGACCCAGGTGCCGTCGCTCGTGAGGCTGCGGGCCTTCACGTTGTCCCGCAGCTGCATGCCCATGTACTCGTGCACCAGGGCGCGGCAGGTGGGGTCGAGCACGGGAAAGGCGATCTCCACGCGGTGCTCGGTGTTGCGCGTCATCATGTCTGCCGAGCTCAGGTAAATCATGTCCGAGTCCACGCCGAAAGCATAGACGCGCGCGTGTTCCAAAAAGCGTCCGACGATGGAGCGGACATGCACGTTCTCGGTCTTGCCCGGAACACCGGGCTTGAGGCACGAGATGCCGCGGATGATCATGTCCACGCGGACTCCTGCGCACGATGCCTCGGCGATCTTGTCGATGACCTCGCGGTCGGTGAGCGAGTTGAGCTTAAAGAACACACGGGCGGGCTCGCCAGCGAGGGCGCGCTGGATTTCGCGATCCAGGCCGCGCATGATGAGCGGCTTGAGGCCGACCGGCGCCACACCCAGGAAGCGGTAATCGCCGCGCAGATTGCCCAGCGACAGGTTGCGGAAGAACAGGTTGGCGTCCTCGCCGATGCCGGGGTGGGCGGTCATGAGCATAAAGTCGCTGTAGAGCTTGGCCGTCTTCTCGTTAAAGTTGCCGGTGCCCAACAGCGTCAGGCGTGTAAGCGCCATGCCCTCGCGATAGGTGAGCTGGCAGATCTTTGAGTGGCATTTAAAGCCCTCGGAACCATAGATGACGGTGCAGCCCGCTTCTTCCAGACGCTCGGCCCACTCGATGTTGTTCTGCTCGTCAAAGCGGGCACGAAGTTCCATGAGCACCGTGACCTCTTTGCCGTTCTCGGCAGCATCGATCAGCGATTCGCACAGGCGGCTCTGCTTGGCCACGCGGTAGAGCGTGATGCGCAGCGAGATGCACTCGGGGTCGTAGGCGGCCTCGTGCACCAGATCCAGGAAGGGGTTCATGGCCTCGTAGGGATAAAAGAGCAGCTTGTCGCCCTGCAGCACCTGTTCGCGGATGGAGCGGGTCATGTCGATGTTGGGGTTGGGCTGCGGCTTAAACGGCGTAAAGAGCAGCTCGTTGCGCAGGTGCTCGGGAATCTTGCCCTCAATGCCAAAGACGTAGCCCAGGTCGAGCGGGATATCGCAGGTAAAGACCGAGCGACGCGAGAGCTCGAGCGCCTTGCGGATAGTCTTGAGCGTCGCCTTCTCGAGCGACCCCGAGACGGCGAGCACTACCGGCTGCAGGCGCAGGCGCTTCTTGAGGATGCGCTTCATGTGCTGGCGGTAGTCCTCTTCCTCTTCGACGCCCTCGCCGTCCGGATCGATGTCGGCGTTGCGGGTGACGCGGATCAGCGCACGATCCAGCGGCTTATAGGAGCCAAAGCAGCTGTCCAGGCAGGCGAGAATGACGTCCTCGAGCAAGATGTAGGAGTAGGTGCCGGTGGGCGAGGGAATCTCGACCACGCGGTTCATCGAGGCGGGAATCTCGATAAGGCCCAGCAGGCTCTCCTCGTCGGTGGCGCCGTCCAGACCACAGGCCAGATAGAGCGCGCCGTTGCGCAGGTTGGGGAAGGGGTGGCGCGGATCGATGACCAGCGGCGAGATGACCGGCGACACGTAGGCCTGGAAGTATCGGGTTACGAAGGTGCGCTCCTCGGGCGTAAGCGAATCGATGCGGGCGCGGTGAACGCCCAAGGTGTCGAGCTTGCCTTCGATGCTCTTAAAGATGGATTCCCAACGAGTAAGGAGCCCGGGCATTTCGGCCATGACAGCATCGACCTGTTCGGAGGCGGTCATATTGCTCTTGTTGTCGACAGGCTGTTTTTTGAGCTCTGCCAGATCGGACAGGCCGCCCACGCGCACCATGAGAAACTCGTCGAGGTTAGACTCGAAAATCGACACGAACTTTAGACGCTCGAACAGCGGAACGGTTTCGTCGAAGGCTTCGTCAAGCACGCGGTTGTTAAAGCGCAGCCAGCTAAGCTCTCGGTTTTGCGTGTACGAGAAGTCGCGCGGCGGCTTGCGCAGCTTTGCAGCGGCTTGCTTCTTTTCGATTTTGCTCGGCATATGCATCTGTCCGTTCAGTCCCCGTAGGGGACGGTAGCCTAACTCTTATTCACTATTGTCTCAATTTAGTCGACCGCTGGCACGAACGTATCGCGTGAACGGTATCTTTACCTACTTCTTACGCTGACGAGTCATAGGACTGACGCCCTGCTCGTCTGCAAGCGGTCTATATCCTCACTCAACTGGTACGTAAGTGTGAATAAGAATGATGGATAGCTGAATATCATTGAATGTAGGCGGAAACGTAAACAAACATCATTTATATACATAAAACCGATTTAGCTATGCAATTCTGAATCAAAAGTTTAGAGACGCAATCGCAAATGGTTTTTAAGAAAAAAGAGCGTTTACCTTAGAAAAGTTACTTTAGAACGCCGAAGTACATCATGGGGGAATCACATGCGATATACCGTTCATCGCACTTTGTTGACCGTTCGGGGGCGAGGTGGAATTGCGGGTGGAATTTGGATATAACTAGAGCTGTCAGCAAGCAGTGCCCGTTACGGAAGGGCGCTGAGAGATTCGGCCGAAAGGCCCGAAAGAAAGGTAGGAGGCCATGATGAAAGGTCTGCACGTGCCTTCCGAGATCGGCAAGCTCAGGAAGGTCTGCCTGCACCGTCCCGGCGACGAGCTCCTCAACCTGCCGCCCGACGAGCTCGAGCGACTCCTGTTCGACGACGTCCCGTTCCTGGAGGTCGCGCAGCAGGAGCACGACACCTTCGCCCAGATCCTGAGGGACCAGGGCGTGGAGGTCCTCTATCTCGAGAACCTCGTCGCTGAGGTGTTCGACCAGGTCCCCGGCGCCCGCGCCGAGTTCACCGACCAGTACATCGCCGAGGCAGGCATCCGCGGCCAGCACATGCCGCAGATCGTCCGCGAGAAGCTGGACTCCATCGAGGACAACCTCGAGTTCGTCAAGAAGACCATGGCCGGCATGACCAAGGCCGAGATCGACATGCCCCTCACGGCGTCCACGACCCTCGACTCCCTGGTCAACTCCGAGTCCGAGTCCGACCTGATCATCGACCCGATGCCCAACCTCTACTTCACCCGCGACCCGTTCGCGGTCGTCGGCGAGGGCGTCAACCTCAACCGCATGTACTCGGTCACCCGCAACCGCGAGACCCTGTACGGCAAGTACGTCTTCAAGTACCACCCCGACTACAAGGACGTCTCGCTGTACTTCCGCCGCGACTGCCAGTTCCACACCGAGGGCGGCGACGTGCTGAACATCAACGAGAAGACCCTCGCCGTCGGCATCTCCCAGCGCACCCAGGCCGCCGCTATCGACGTCATGGCCCAGAACATCTTCTGGAACTCCGACTCCAAGGTCGAGCGCATCCTGGCCTTCGACATCCCGGTCTCGCGCGCCTTCATGCACCTCGACACGGTCTTCACCCAGATCGACGTCGATAAGTTCACGATCCACCCCGCCATCATGGGCACCCTGCGCGTCTACGAGCTGACCGCCGGCAAGAACCCGGGCGACGTGAACATCCGCCTGATCGAGGACACCCTCGAGCACGTCCTGGAGGACGCCACCGGCGTCGACCAGGTCAAGCTGATCCCCTGCGGCGGCGGCGACCCGATCGCGGCCTCCCGCGAGCAGTGGAACGACGGCTCCAACACCCTGTGCGTCGAGCCCGGCAAGATCTGCGTCTACGCCCGCAACACCGTCACCAACGACGTGCTGTACAAGGAGGGCCTGGACCTTCTCGTCGTGCCCTCCGCCGAGCTCTCCCGCGGCCGCGGCGGCCCGCGCTGCATGAGCATGCCCTTCTGGCGCGAGGACCTCTAAGTCTTTCCGTTTCCGGTGCGGTCTCCCTACAACCGCACCGGTTTCGCCCGTCAAACGGGCAACACTGATACTTATGTAATTCATTTCTTCGAAAGGATTCGAACCATGGGTGTTAACCTCTCCGGCCGTAGCTTCCTCAAGCTCCTCGACCTCACCACCGAGGAGATCGAGTACCTGCTCAAGCTCTCCAAGAACTTCAAGGACATGAAGCGCGCTGGCGTTCCGCACCGCTATCTCGAGGGCAAGAACATCGTTCTGCTCTTCCAGAAGACCTCCACTCGTACCCGCTGCGCCTTCGAGGTCGGCGGCATGGATCTGGGCATGGGCGTCACCTACCTCGATCCGGGTTCGTCGCAGATGGGCAAGAAGGAGTCCATCGAGGACACCGCCCGCGTTCTCGGCCGCATGTATGACGGCATCGAGTTCCGTGGCTTTGCCCAGGACGACGTCGAGGAGCTCGCTGCTAAGTCCGGCGTGCCCGTGTGGAACGGCCTGACCACCGAGTGGCACCCCACCCAGATGCTCGCCGACATCCTGACCGTCCAGGAGAACTTCAACTACGACATCAAGGGCAAGACCCTCGTCTTCATGGGCGACTGCAAGAACAATGTCGCTCGCTCCCTCATGGTCGTCTGCTCCAAGCTCGGCATGAACTTCGTGGCCTGCGGCCCCGAGGAGTGCATGCCCGCTGACGACGTCATCGAGGCCTGCAAGCCCATCGCCGAGGCTAACGGCTGCACCATCAAGCTGACCACCGACGTCAAGGACGGCGTCACCGGTGCCGACGTTATCTACACCGACGTGTGGGTCTCCATGGGCGAGCCCGACGAGGTCTGGGCCGAGCGCATCGCTCAGCTCACCCCGTATCGTGTCACCTCCGAGGTCATGGCTATGGCCAACCCGGGTGCTATCTTCCTGCACTGCCTGCCCAGCTTCCACGACACCAACACCACCATTGGCGCCGAGAAGTGCGAGCAGTTCGGCATCACCGAGCAGGAGGTCACCGACGAGGTCTTCGAGAGCCCCGCTTCCAAGGTCTTCGACGAGGCCGAGAACCGCATGCACACCATTAAGGCTGTCATGTACGCCACGCTCAAGTAAGAGCATCTAGCATCTCGCTCGGGGTGTATTGCTGCACACCCCGAGCGGTTTTATCTGGTAATAATCTCGCATCAAGCGGCAGGCACGGCACGGAAGAGCCGCTTCTGGCGAGATCAGTAAATGATTTATGAAGGGGGGATGAGAACTATGACTGAGACCGCTAAGAAAAAGCGCGGTATGCCTTCATCGTTCACCATTCTTCTTGCTCTGCTGGCAATTGTCGCAGTGATTACCGTTATCGTCTCCGGCACGTCCGGCGGCGCGGTTACTGCCGCCCGTCTGAGCGATTTCTGCACCGCCCCGATTAAGGGCTTCGCTGACGCTCTGCCCGTCTGCCTCTTCGTTATGATCCTGGGCGGCTTCCTCGGCATGATGACCGAGACCGGCGCTCTGGACAACGGCATCGCCGTTCTGGTGCAGAAGCTTAAGGGCAACGAGATTATGCTCATTCCCGTGCTGATGCTCATCTTCTCCCTCGGTGGTACCACCTATGGTATGTGCGAGGAGACCGTTCCCTTCTACGCCCTGCTCGCCGCTACCATGATGGCTGCTGGCTTCGACCCCATGGTCGGTGCCGCTACCGTCCTGCTCGGCGCTGGCTGCGGCTGCCTGGGCTCCACGGTTAACCCGTTCGCCGTCGGCGCTGCCGTCGACGCTCTGACCGGCGTTGGCATTGAGGTCAACCAGTCCATCATCATCGGCCTCGGTGCCGTCCTGTGGATTGTCACTACCGCTATGTCCATCTTCTTCGTGATGAGCTACGCCAAGAAGGTCAAGGCTGACAAGGGTTCCACCATCCTGTCGATGCAGGAGCTCAAGGACGCCGAAGAGGCTCACGGCAAGGCTGCTTCCGAGGTCCACAAGGAGGTCAAGCTCACCGGTCGTCAGAAGGGTGTTCTGATCGCCTTCGCCTTCACCTTCGTCGTCATGATCGTCGGCTTCATTCCGCTGGCCGACCTTAACGAGGGCGTCGCCAACTTCTTCGACGCTGGCGCTGTCTACGACGCCGACGGTAACGCCGTCGTCCAGGGCTGGTCTGCCCTGATCACCGGCCTGCCCATTGGCCAGTGGTACTTCGACGAGGCTTCCACCTGGTTCTTCCTCATGGCCGTCCTGATCGGTATCATCGGTGGCCTGTCCGAGAAGCAGATCGTTAACACCTTCATCACCGGCGCTGCCGACATGATGTCCGTTGTTCTCGTCATCGCCCTCGCCCGTGGTATCTCCGTCCTCATGGCTAACACCGGCCTCGATGTCTTCGTCCTCGACGCTGCCGCCAATGCCCTGGCTGGCCTGTCCGGCGTGATCTTCGCTCCCATGAGCTTCCTGGTCTACTTCGGCCTGTCCTTCCTGATCCCCTCGACCTCCGGTATGGCCACCGTCTCCATGCCCATCATGGGACCGCTGGCTGTTAAGCTCGGCTTCTCGCCTGAGGTCATGGTCATGATCTTCTCCGCCGCCATCGGTGTCGTGAACCTGTTCACCCCGACCTCCGGCGCCATCATGGGCGGTCTCGCCCTGGCCAAGATCGAGTGGACGACCTGGCTCAAGTTTGCCCTTAAGCTCATCGTCGCTCTCTCCGTCGTCTGCGCCGTCATCCTGACCGTCGCCTGCGTGCTGATCTAAGTACCCAACGGGTACCCCACGGAAACCTTGACGATCCTGTAAAGGATCACCTGGTCATCGTCTGTCCGGTGGGGTCAACCCACCGGTAGACTCCTACCTTTAGCCCCCTCCCGTTCCGTGCGCGGGAGGGGGCGCTCTTGTGTTCCGGCGTTTTACCAAACGCCGGAACCACTCGACGCTGCAAGCCCGCCAGAGCGGCAATCTGACGTCCAATCGTCGGGCATGGCCAAAAGGCCTATGCCCTCCTCTTTCACGTCACCTTGCTCGCTCTGGCGGGCTTTCGCTGGCTTATGCTCAACCTGCGACGTTTCCATTATTGATACAAAGGCCAGGTTTGTTTGAACCAAAAAGGGGAAGTTGCGGTGGAATAGTTCCTGTTTGGCCGTCTTGAGGGGTTAAACGGGAACTATTTCACCGCAACTTATCGATGGCGTGTTTGGTTGGTGCCTGTTGATGGTCTGGGTATCGGGGAGGGCGGGCTCCGTTATAATCGCCTAGAACATTAATTGGAAACGGGACGGGAGCCATACATGCGCCAGGGTTTCGACAACGCGAAGTATATCGAGCTGCAGGCTGCTCACATTAAGGAGCGCATCTCGCAGTTTGGTGGCAAGCTCTATTTGGAGTTTGGCGGTAAGCTGTTCGATGACTATCATGCGAGCCGCGTGCTGCCGGGTTTTGAACCGGACAGCAAGTTCCGCATGCTCAAGAGCATCGCCGACGATGTCGAGGTTATCATCGCGATCAACGCGAACCACATCGAGAAAAACAAGGCTCGTGGTGACCTCGGTATTACCTATGACGAGGATGTGCTGCGCCTGGTCGACCTGTTCCGCGGCAACGGCTTTGCCGTCGCGGCTGTGGTCATCACCCAGTATGCCGGCCAGCCCGCTGCCGATGTGTTCCGCAACCGCCTGAACGCGCTCGGTATTCCCGCCAAGCTGCACTATCCCATCGAGGGGTATCCGCACGATGTCGATCTGATCGTGTCCGACGATGGCTACGGCAAGAACGAGTTTGTCGAGACCACCCGACCGCTCGTCGTGGTCACTGCCCCCGGTCCTGGCTCGGGCAAGCTTGCCACCTGCCTGTCTCAGCTCTATCACGAGCACAAGCATGGCACGGCCGCCGGCTATGCTAAATTCGAGACCTTCCCGGTCTGGAATCTTCCTCTGACGCATCCGGTCAATATTGCCTACGAGGCCGCCACGGCTGACCTCGACGACGCCAATATCATCGATTCGTTCCACCTTGAGGCCTACAACAAGACCACGGTCAACTACAACCGCGACGTCGAGGCCTTCCCGGTAGTCCGTGCCCTGATGGAAAAGATCCTGGGCAAGAGCCCCTACCAGAGCCCTACGGACATGGGCGTCAATATGGTCGGCTTTGCCATCACCGATGACGATGCCTGCCGCGACGCTTCCAAGATGGAGATCGTCCGCCGCTACTTTACCGCGGTCGAAAATGTGCGCCGTACCGGCGTGGGCGATGAGCAAGTCGACCGTCTCAAGATTATTATGAAGAAAGCCGGCATCGATAAGAACTACTCACCGGCACGCTCAGCGGCCCTCACCAGGGAGCAGCTGACGGGTGGTCCCGTGGGTGCCATGGTCATGCCCGATGGCTCCGTGGTGACCGGTAAGACCTCCACGCGCCTGGGCGCCGCAAGTTCGCTCATTATGAACGCCCTCAAGCATGTCTCGGGCGTCGACCTTGAGCTCGAGGTCATTAGCGATGAGGCGATCGAGCCCATCAGCAAGCTCAAGACGCATTTCCTGGGCAGCAAAAACCCGCGCCTCCACACCGACGAGACGCTTATGGCGCTGTCGATCACCTCGGCCACGAGTGAGACGGCCGCTCGCGTCCTTTCGGGCCTGGAGCAGCTGCGCGGTTGCGATGCCTTCTTTAGCGTGATCATCTCGCCGACGGACGAGACGGTACTGCGCAAACTGGGTATCAACGTGTGCTGCGAGCCCAAGTTCGAGCGCCGCGGTTTCTTCCATCGCTAAGTTTGAAGCACCGCGGTAATTGCATTGCATTTGGCCGTATCGGGTTAGCGCCCGGTACGGCTTTTTGATCAATAAAGCGCCTATTTCGGCGAAAAATAGCCGTTTACCTGCCTAGAAACAATTTGAGCGGTATACAATAACCGTAACTGTTTCATCCTTAGCGGGATGCCGCATGATGGATATTACCTGCCATCGTGAGGTGTGTCGGTCGCGCACGGCGCGTTAGATGCTCGTGCTCGGTTTGAGGAGGCTGCTATGGCGGGCAAGGGTCGTGCGAGTGTCAACGATATGAAGCGTGTCGAGGTGCTGGTGTTGATGGAGATCGACCAGCAAACCGAAGACAATGGCGGGCCGTATGGTTTCTCGCGCAAAACGCTTGCCGAGCGCGTGGGGGTTTCGCCGTATCGTGCCCGCGCCGCAATCGATCGCTTGGATTCCGAAGGCATGATTGATGTCGTCTCGCGTTATAGCGACGACGGCGGTCAGCTTGCAAATGGCATTTGCCTCACCGAACGTGGCGAGTGGTATCTTGAGGGCGTCCGTACCGGCATGCTCGTTCAAGAGATGCTTGAGGACAAGGTTGCTGATCGATAGCAGCATGTAACCCTTGCCATAGCGACGCCGCCTGGGAAACCGGGCGGCGTTTTGTTTCAAGATTGAGAAA
>CAVGCW010000026.1:0-23360 GCA_963628025.1 Alloprevotella sp.
CAATACGCTTGAGGATCCTTAAAAGAAAGTCCAGTTTATCCTTCCCACTCCACCAGTCCGGACCGCCCCGCGGTCCAACTTTCTGTCCGCACCCCCAAACAGGAACTATTCCACCGCAACTGCCAAGGGTCCCGCTCCAAATTAGCTGCCCACATATGCAAAAGGAGGCCTCCGCGGCGATGCGGAAGCCTCCTTATTTTGTGCACGGTGTACTTTTGAGTGTGCAAGTGGGGGAGTTGTTACTCCTCGACGATCTCGGTGATCGCGCCAGCGGGGCAAGCGTCCTGGCAAGCGCCACAGGCGACGCAGGAGTCCTCGTCAGCGACGGTAGCGACGTCCTGGAGCTCCAGAACGCCAGCGGGGCAGGAGTCGACGCAAACGCCACAAGCGATGCACTCGTCGGCATCAATTACGGGATGAGCCATGGTAGTTTCCTCTCTGTTGACCGACGCTACAGGCGATGCGCGCCGGTTTGATTCGGGCAAAAACATACCACGGGAGCGACCGTTTGCAATACCCTCTGGCCGGCATCTTCATACCGTTCGCCGAGTATGCCAAGGTTTACTAAAAAACGCGCAGGTGGGGCCGTTGAGCTGCATAAATGTTAGCTAAAGGTGACTTGAAATATAGGGCGATTGAGCGTGCTTGCGGAAACCGCATCCCATTATTTTGTCGAAAAACGGGTTGCAGTTTCCGGTTAGGCCCGCTAGCGGAAAATGCGAGCCGGTATCAGCTCTCAAAACGGGATACGGTTTCCGGTTGAGCCTTCAGACGGAAACTGCGACCCGGAATCCACGCTCAAACCGGGATGAGCTTTCCGCAAGACGGCCCCCAGGCACCCCCGGACGCAAACCTCAGCCATCTCTACATAGATCTCGATAGATTTGCCGAGAACTCAAACAGTGCGTCTACCTGCGCATTTAAGAACCTAAACTCTCAGCAATAAGAAATCTTATATGAATTGACTTAGATTTTGTATATTCCGGCCCATAAGGGGATACACTACATCCTGAAAGACAAGCCGAAGCGCCGCGCGACAGATCGTCGAGGCGGCGCGAACGCAAAAGAGAGAGGGAATTTCTAATGAGTAAGATTCTTGGTATCGACCTTGGTACTACTAACTCCGCAATGGCCGTTCTCGAGGGCGGTTCTCCGACCATTATCGTGAACGCCGAGGGCGACCGCACCACCCCGTCCGTCGTGGGCTTCCGTGCCGACGGCGACCGCGTCGTGGGTAAGGCCGCTAAGAACCAGGCTGTCACCAACCCCAAGAACACCGTGTTCTCCATCAAGCGCTTCATGGGCCGCAAGTACTCCGAGTGCACCTCCGAGATCAAGACCGTGCCGTATGAGGTCAAGGATGGCCAGGGTGGCCGTGCCGTCGTCGACATCGAGGGCAAGGATTACACCGCTGAGCAGGTGAGCGCCATGACGCTCGCCAAGATGAAGGCTGACGCCGAGAAGTATCTGGGCGAGACCGTCACCGACGCCGTCATCACCGTCCCGGCCTACTTCAACGACGCCCAGCGTCAGGCCACCAAGGACGCCGGTAAGATCGCCGGCCTCAACGTCAAGCGTATCGTCAACGAGCCGACCGCTGCTGCTCTTGCCTATGGCCTGGACAAGCAGGGCACCGACCAGCGCATCCTGGTCTTCGACCTGGGCGGCGGCACCTTCGACGTCTCCATCCTCGACCTCGCCGACGGCGTGTTTGAGGTTCTGTCCACCTCGGGCGACAACCACCTGGGCGGCGACGACTGGGATCAGCGCGTCATCGACTGGATGGCCGATAAGTTCCAGCAGGAGAACGGTGTCGACCTGCGTCAGGACCCCATGGCCCTGCAGCGTCTGAAGGAGGCCGCCGAGAACGCCAAGAAGGAGCTCTCCGCCGCCCAGCAGACCACCATCAACCTGCCGTTCATTACCATGAACCAGTCCGGCCCGCTGCACCTCAACTACACGCTGACCCGCGCCGAGTTCGAGAAGATCACCCGCGACCTGCTCGAGCGCTGCAAGCAGCCTGTCACCAACGCCCTGCGCGACGCCAAGCTTAAGCTCTCCGATCTGACCGAGGTCATCCTCGTCGGCGGCTCCACCCGTATGCCCGCCGTCCAGGAGCTCGTCAAGACTATGACCGGCAAGCAGCCCAACATGTCCGTGAACCCCGACGAGGTCGTTGCCGACGGCGCTGCCGTCCAGGGCGGCGTGCTCACCGGCGACGTCGAGGGCATCCTGCTGCTCGACGTTACCCCGCTGTCGCTGGGCGTCGAGACCATGGGCGGCATCATGACCAAGATGATCGACCGCAACACCACGATCCCGACCTCCAAGACCGAGGTCTACTCCACCGCTGCCGACAACCAGACCAGCGTCGAGATCAACGTGCTCCAGGGCGAGCGTGAGCTTGCCCGCGACAACAAGTCGCTCGGTAAGTTCCAGCTGACCGGTATCCCGGCTGCCCGCCGCGGCGTGCCGCAGATCGAGGTCACCTTCGACATCGACGCCAACGGTATCGTCAAGGTCTCCGCTAAGGACAAGGGCACCGGCAAGGAGCAGCAGATCACCATCTCCGGCTCCACTGCTCTGTCCGACGACGAAGTCGATCGTATGGTCAAGGACGCCGAGGCTCATGCCGAGGAGGACAAGAAGCAGAAGGAAGAGGTCGAGGTCCGCAACCAGACCGACAGCCTGTGCTACTCCACCGAGCAGACCCTCAACGAGCTGGGCGACAAGGTTTCCGCTGACGTGAAGTCCAAGGCCGAGGCCGCTATCGCCGACGCCAAGAAGGCGCTCGAGGGCTCTGACGTCGAGGCCATCAAGGCCGCCGGCGAGTCCCTGCAGTCCGTGGCCTATGAGCTGGCCCAGGTTGTCTACGCCGACGCTCAGCAGCAGACCGACGGTGCCGCCGGCGCCCAGCCTGCCGACGATGACGTCGTCGATGCCGACTACGAGGTTGTGGACGACGAGGACAAGTAATCATGTCCGCCCGTAAAGCTCGCACGGAGGCGGCTGCCGCTGGCGCCGCCCCCGTTGACTCTGAGGAGAAGGACGTGAAGATTCCCGTAGAGGCCGTCGACGATACCGAGGCCAACGAGGCCGCGGCCGCCGAGGCTGCCGAGAACCAGGTAGAGGATTCCAACAAGGAGGCGACGATGACCGAGGACGAGATGGTGGAAGCTGCTATCCGCGCCGGTGAGGAAGCCGCCGACAACGACTTTAAGCTCAAGTTCGAGCAGGCCCAAAAGGAGCTCGCCGACGTGCGCAGCGAGCTCGATGCTGCGGCAGAGGCTCAGAAGGCCGCAGAGGACAAGGCAAAGGACGCCACCGAGCGCACCGCCCGTCTGCAGGCCGACTGGGAGAACTTCCGTCGCCGCACCGCCAATGAGCGTATCGCCGAGCGCGAGCGCGCGACCGAGAAGCTTGTCACCGCGCTGTTGCCGGTGATCGACGATATCGAGCGCGCGATTGACCATGCCCGCAGTCAAGAGCTTTCCGACGACTTTAAGCAGTTCGTCGATGGCGTTGACGCGGTACATGCCAAGCTGCTCGACGTGTTCGCGCACGAGGGCGTTGAGCCAATCGACCCCAAGGGCGAGGCGTTCGATCCGCTCGAGCACCAGGCCGTGGGTCGCGTCGAGGACGCGTCGCAGTACGACGAGACCGTCAACGATGTGTACCAGAAGGGCTACCGCATGGCGGATCGCATCCTGCGTTCCGCGATGGTGACGGTGACCTACGGTGGCGAGAAGCGCCCCGCACCGGAGCCCGAAGCGGCGCCCGAGGATGCTACGGCCGATACGGCCGAGAGCACCGAGGAGTAATTGAGAAGGGCCCCGGGGCAACACCCGGGGCCCTTTCTGGCCTAGTGCCATATGAAAGCATGAACCGTCGTCTGCATGGGCGGCGGACGTAACAGGAGAGGAGCTACGATGGCTGCAGGCAAAACCTTCTATGACATCCTGGGCGTATCCAAGAGCGCCTCCGACAAAGAGATCAAGAGCGCGTTTCGCAAGCTCGCGCAAAAATATCACCCCGATGCCGGCGGCGACGAGGCCAAGTTTAAGGAGATCAGTGAGGCCTATGAGACGCTTTCGGACGAGAAGAAGCGCAAAGAGTACGACCAGATGCTCATGTTTGGCGGTATGCCGGGCGCGGGCGGCGCGTATGGCGGCGGCTACGGTGCCGGCGCGGGTGCCAGCGGCTGGGGCGACATCTTCGACAGCATCTTTAGCGGCAACGGCGCCTGGGGCAGCGATTGGGGCTCGGGCTTTGCCGGGGCTGCGGGCGCTGCCGGTGCCGGCGCTGGCCGCAGCCGTGCTCGCAAGGGCGGCGACCTGTCGCTGACCGTCGATGTGACGGCCGAGGACGCGTTTCGCGGTGTGACGCACAAGGTCACCTATCGCATTCCCTCGACAGGTGAGCAGCAGACCATTACGGTCTCGGTGCCTGCGGGTGCGGTCGACGGCGGCAAGCTGCGCTACAAGCGTCGCGGCGAGTATGGCGTTGCGGGTGGCGAGCGCGGCGACCTGGTCGTGACCACGCATGTGGAGGAGCACCCGCTGTTTAAGCGCAAAGGTGCCGACGTGACCATGGAGGTACCGGTCTCGGTCTACGAGGCGGCGCTCGGCTGCACGGTGGACGTGCCGACGCCCGGCGGTGCGACGGTTCGTCTGAAGGTGCCCGCGGGTACCCAGACGGGCAAGAAGTTCCGCTTTAAGGAAATGGGGGCGCCCGACGTTAAGCACCGTGGCCGCACAGGCGCGCTGCTCGTCGAGATCAAGGTGCAGGTCCCCACGAACCTATCCGATGACGAGCGCGATGCCATGACCAAGCTGCGCGAGACCGACACACGCGACTATCGCGAGAAGGTCAACCGTTACAAGGCGACGTACTAGGGCGGTCGCGGCGCACGCCCGCGCCCACGGGCTTATGATGGACGATAACGAGACGGAAAGGGGTCAGGTAGCATGGCCGAGGACAATAGGAACAAACCGCTGTACATGATCAGCGTGGCGGCCGAGCTGACCGGCATGCACCCGCAGACTCTGCGCGTCTACGAGTCCAAAGGCTTGGTGAATCCCCAGCGCTCGGGCGGCAACACGCGTCTGTATTCGCGTGCCGATATCGAGCGCCTGGAGCTCATCAACCAACTGACCGACGAGGGCATCAACCTCGCCGGCGTGGTGCGCATCCTCGATATGAAGGAGCGTGCCGAGGAGCGCGAACGCGAGAACGAGAAGCTCCGCGCCCGCGTACGCCAGCTCGAGGACGAGCTGCACGAGTACAAGATGCAAAAGAAGATCACCGCCCTGGCCCCGCGCGACGGCTCAGTTAACCCCGAGCAAGTCATGCGCAAGCTGCTGGGCGCCGGCGGGGATTTGTAGTTACGCGGTTTTACCAAACCGCGTAACGGGCCGACGCTGCTCGACGTCCAGAGCGACAATTTGTCATTCAAAAGGCAAGGCATGACCAGAAGGTCTATGCCTTGCCTTTTTCATGCCAACTTGTTCGCTCTGGACGTCGCTCGCTGTCCGTCCTCTACCTGCGGCGTTGCCTTGCTCCGGATACGGCAGGGTAGTCATTGGGGACGTTCTTAAATGACTAGTCAAAGGGGACATTCTTGCGGCATTTGGCACTTGGGGACGTTCCTTTTGTGCCGGCACTTTGGGACACTCCTTGTTAGGAGAGTGATGCAAGGGGCTCGTCCTTTACTTTACCGAGATAAAGTGAACGTGCAGATTCGCAACCCACTCGCAACTGTTCTATGGCACGATATTGAATGAATGTATGCTATGCGCCCGAGCCTTTCGGGCAGAGTGGGAGACAGTATGGTCAAGCTGTACGAGGACGGCATCTACCTGCGCGGCGGCAGCGAGGTTGTGCCTGCGGCCGAGGCTGCCGAGCGCGGTATTACGCAGACGCCCGAGGATGCCAAGCGTGGCACCATCGCGTATTCGATCCTCCAGGCACACAATACGTCCGGAGATCCCGAGGCGCTCAAGATCCGCTTCGACGCCATGGCGAGCCACGACATCACCTTTGTCGGCATCATCCAAACGGCGCGTGCCTCGGGCATGGAGCAGTTCCCGCTGCCCTACGTGCTCACCAACTGCCATAACTCGCTGTGCGCCGTGGGCGGCACCATCAACGAGGACGACCACGTCTTTGGCCTTTCCGCTGCTAAGAAGTACGGCGGCATCTTCGTTCCGCCCCATATTGCGGTCATCCACTCCTTTATGCGTGAGAACTTCGCCGGCTGCGGCAAGATGATCTTGGGCTCCGACTCGCACACCCGCTACGGCGCCCTGGGCACCATGGCCGTGGGCGAGGGCGGCGGCGAGCTGGCAAAGCAGCTGCTGCGCGACACCTACGATGTCGCCTATCCCGGCGTCGTCGCCATCTACCTCACGGGCGCTCCGCGCCCCGGCGTCGGCCCGCACGATGTGGCGCTCGCCATCATCCGCGCCGTCTTTGCCAAGGGCTACGTCAAGAACAAGGTCATGGAGTTCGTGGGCCCCGGCATCGCGAGCATGACGACTGACTATCGCAACGGCGTCGACGTCATGACCACCGAGACCACCTGCCTTTCCTCCATCTGGGCCACCGACGAGGACACACACGCGTTTTTGGCCATGCACGGCCGCGGCGACGACTACCGCGAGCTCAAGCCCGCCGATGTCGCCTACTACGACGGCTGCGTCGAGGTCGATCTGTCGAGCATCAAGCCCATGATCGCGCTGCCGTTCCATCCTTCCAACGGCTTTGAGATTGACGAGCTCAACGAGAACCTCGAGGACATCCTGCACGAGGTGGAGCTCGAGGCCGCCAAGATCGGCGAGGGCAAGACGCACTTTAGCCTGCTCGACAAGATCGTCGACGGCAAGCTGCACGTGCAGCAGGGCGTTATCGCCGGCTGCTCGGGCGGCAACTACGACTCCGTGGTCCAGGCTGCCCGCGTGCTCAAGGGCGCCAACACCGGCTGCGGCGAGTTCTCGCTGTCGGTCTATCCCACGAGCCAGCCCGTGGCACTCGAGCTTACACGCCGCGGCTACATCTACGACCTCATGGAGGCCGGCGCGATCGTGCGCACGGCGTTCTGCGGCCCGTGCTTCGGCGCCGGCGACACGCCCGCCAACAACGGCCTTTCGATCCGCCACACTACGCGCAACTTCCCCAACCGCGAGGGTTCCAAGCCGGGCAATGGCCAGCTGAGCGCCGTGGCCCTGATGGACGCCCGCTCCATTGCGGCGACGGCTGCCAACGGCGGCGTCCTGACGCCGGCGACCGACCTGTCCGAGGAGACTTGGGACGAGGCCTGCGAGTACACCTTTGACGACGCGCCGTACAAAAAGCGCGTGTACTGGGGCTTTGGCAAGGCGGAGCCTGCCGACGAGCTGGTCGAGGGTCCCAACATCAAGCCGTGGCCCGCGATGGAGCCGCTCGGCGACGATATCCTGCTCAAGGTGTGCTCCAAGATCATGGATCCGGTCACCACGACCGACGAGCTCATTCCTTCGGGCGAGACGAGCTCCTTCCGCTCCAACCCGCTGGGCCTGGCCGAGTTTACGCTCAGCCGTCGCGATCCGGCCTACGTGGGTCGCTCCAAGGAGGTCGACGCCGTGGAGAAGCGCCGCGTTGCCGGCGAGGCAGCAGGCGATCTGGCGGCACTCGATGCCGAGCTTGCGGGCGTGTTTGAGGCGCTGGTCGGCGCGGGTGTCGCGGCCGATGCCAAGGCGACTGAGTACGGCTCCATGCTCTATGCCAAGAAGCCCGGTGACGGTTCCGCCCGCGAGCAGGCCGCGAGCTGTCAGCGCGTGATCGGCGGTCTGGCCAACATCGTCCACGAGTACGCCACCAAGCGCTATCGCTCCAACGTGATGAACTGGGGTATGGTGCCCTTCCAGATGGAGGCCGAGCCCAGCTTTGAGGTGGGCGACTATGTCTTTGTGCCGGGTATCCGTGCCGCGCTCGACGGTGACCTAAAGGACATCGCCGCCTACGTGGTGCGCGCCGACGGTGCGGTCGAGCAGATTGAGCTCTACATTGCCGATATGACGGCAGAGGAGCGTGCCATCGTCAAGGCCGGCTGCCTGATCAACTACAACAAGTTCAAGGCCGCTGCCGAGTAACGCACTTAATTGTCCGCCCGGGGCTTACCCTTTCCCGCCCGCTCACGCGCTTCGCGAGGGTCGCGTTCGGGAAAGGGTAAGCCCCGGGCTACATTTCTGCGTTCTCGTTGGGTCTTGAGGGACGCTAATAAATAGACTTGCTTGATGCCGCCTCTGTTATCGGGGCGGCTTCTTTTGTCGAAAACCACCATGAAGGGGTAGGCGCCTTTGCGGTGGTTCCGTTTGTCTCGACCTGTAACATCTGGGCCCCTATTTGACGAGCGGTTGTTACAGATTGAGACAAACGATCGCCGCCGATCATTTCATCTCAATCTGTAACATCTAGGATCGAAAAGGGCCGCTAGATGTTACAGATCGAGACAGTGGAACATCGGAGCCGAAACCACCACAAAGGTGCCTGCCCGGCGGGTCCTTATTTCGATGGGGTCCAGGTTATTTCATCGTCAAATAGCCAAGTGCGTGCCGAGCCACTGTTGCGCGCTGTCTGCGGATCGGGCTCGCAGGTTTGTTCGTAGGCATCCTCGGTACACCGATCCATAAAATCGACGACTGCCGTCTGGTCGCCCTCCATGACGTAGATTACGTCGCCATCCGAGATATAGACCCCCGGTCCTTCATTGTCCACGCAGCCGGGGTCGTATGAGACGTTGCACAATTTGCTCCCGTTTGCCGCATCGAGCTCAAGGGTCGAATGATACCCGCCAACCATTTGGCCGTTCTTGGCTCGATATGTTGCGGCGCCGTACCACCGCTTAAACGTCTTGCCTTTGAGTAAACTGGTTGCCTTACCGATAAGCTGCTCATCTTGGGTATAGCGCGTGGCTCCAAGTTCGATTCGGGGATAGTTACTGACCCCAAGCGCTGCGGGCGTACCGTCGAAATCGACGGTGATCGAATCGGGTTTGACGATATCGGTGAGGATTTCGATGGGGTAGCTTACGGTTTCAACCGCCGCCTGCGTTGCCGAGGCAGGGAGAAATGCGAGATAGATAATTCCTACGCCGACTGCGGTAATCGCAAACGCTAAGACGAGCAGGCCGATATAGGTGGAGCGTTTCACGGCGGGTACCTCGCAAACAGTATGCATTCATTAAGATAAGTGATACCAGCTTACGACAATATTCAAAAGAAAGCGATCGGTCGAAATGACGGGGCGAAAAGGCCCTATTGGGCTTCGATTTGACCTCTAATAGGAATATTTGCCCCACTCATTCTGGGCGAGAGGTCAATAATTCAGTTCACGAGTCTTGAGCGATACTATTCTCACTAAACTCACTATTTTCACAGTAAGCACTATAAATACGATAGGGAGGACGACGAGAACGTTGTGACGTGCGATAGCTAAGCCGTTTAAGCCGGACTCTGACCTTGAATCTCCGCCTCTATCTGTGCGAACGGGCTATTGTCGGTTCTCGATTCCATCGCTGCGTTTTCGTTGGGTCTTGAGGGACGCTAATAAATAGGCTTGCTTGATGCCGCCTCTGTTATCGGGGCGGCTTCTTTTTGTCGAAAACCGCCACAAAGGGGACAGGCACCTTTGTGGCGGTGGGGACGAGCTCGATGTTGTTGTGATCGTTGAGCGGCATGTTAATGGGCACCTCTACAGAATTTCATCTGGGCTGGCGGGTTTGGTTGTTTTGGGGATGCCGAGTTTGGATGACGCGAAATCGTCAACATTGTCCTTAATTCCGTCTTTGGTGTAGACAGTGACCATATAGGTGCTGTGTCCGAATTCGCCCTTGTCGCGTGTTGCCCAGGCATCCCAGTAGGCGGCCCCGTTTCGCCCTTTGATTTTTCCGACACGGCGGAGTTCTGTTCGCTTTAATTTCTGGTTGCTATAGATGGTTCGACCGGCTTCCGCGGTGAGCCCGCACTGTCCAAGCAGCTTGTCGAGGACTTGGTTCATGTGGCGCTCATCGGTGTTTGGTGCGTAGTCGTAGGCGAGGGTGATGGAGTCAAGGGGCTGGTCGTCGATCAGATAATTCATTGTCTGAGGTTCGAGGCAGAAATAAGGAGAGCATCCGTCGACCTTGCCGAGCAACGGTAACTTGGACTGCCAACTTCCGGTGGGAATTGCATATTCGTAGAACACGCCACGGCAGACAAAGGAGAGCGAGGTGGCACGCGAGCCGGCGTCGATCATCCCGCAAAGATCGAAGGGCGAGGCGATACCAAAAGAAAAGGGCGTGATGACGATAAGGAAGAGCATCACGATGGGTATGGCGAGAATGGCGATGACGTTGCGACCGGTGGAATGAGACGGCTTCATATGCGCTCCTCGAGACAAAGAGCTGTTGAGGATAGGCAGAAATGGATATGTTCAGAGAACAATTCAAGTTTAATCTCATGGCGTGAGATGGTCGACCGTTAGCGTCGAAAACCACCACAAAGGTGCCTGTCCCCTTTGTGGTGGTGGGGAGCGCGCGGCTTCTTTGGTGATAGTGTTAGCCGGCGGTATCATTAGGACAAATGGCGCGGGTTTGCATTGTGAGGTGCTTTGCTGTGAGAAGTCCTGCCCGTATTGGATTGATTGTCTTGGCGCTTGCGATCGCTGTGGTTGGCGCGGGCGCTGTCGGTATGGCATTTCTACCTGCTGCGGTGACGGAGCCGGTGGTCAAGCCTGTGACTCAATCTGTCGAACTTCTGACCGGCGACGACAAGCCTGAGACCATTACCGTTGATTTTGATGAGCAACCGGCTGCGCTGGGCATTAGTAATTATCCACGCATTCAGCTTGGGGCTATGCGCTATACCACGGATTCTGGTCTGATCGACAGGGCGTCCGAGCTGCTCAAGGGCAAAATCTTTAAGCGCTGGTATGGATATGCGTCCTATCGGGCAAAAGCGAACGACATGGTTGGCGGATGCCACTCTTCCATCGAGCTGGACACTGCAAACGGCGCAAAGTTATGTGATGTCTCGTACGATCCGGGCTACGAGGACAATGAGGGTCCGGGCATCTACATCATGGACGGCGATGTCGCCTATGTCATGGAGGGCGACCAGACCGAGCTCAACGATTTTATGGGCCAGTGTATCCAAGATGCCTATAAACAGACCTGCTTGCCTGACCCGCAGGCTGCACGCGATAGTGGGTCTGCCCGTACATGGCTGTTCGAGGATGAGATGCCCTGGACCGTCGAATCGGGAAGTACGGGTCCGGCGAAGGAGTAGAGACCGCGACCACCACAAAGGTGTCTGTCCCCTTTGTGGTGGTTTGCATGTCGTGGGAACACTCAGAAAATCTTATATATAGAGACTTAGATTTATGTATAAGATCGCACAAAGCTGGCAACAATACTTCTCGAACAACGTGAAGCCGCCCCGTAGGGCGGCCGCCCCAAGAGAGGTGATTCCATGAGAATCGATAAGCTAGCAATGACGTCGCGCGAGGCGTTGCAGACCGCCATGAGCACGGCTGCCGATGCGCAGGCCGGCGCGGTGGAGCCGATTCACCTGCTGTCTGCCCTGCTCGGTGCCGGCGAGCGCAATATCTCCGTGATCATCGAGCGCATCGGCGCTGATCCGGCCCAGCTCGCACGCTCCACGCAGGATGCCGTCGACCGCGCGCCCAAGGTTTCGGGCGAGGGTCAGCAGATGGGCCTGTCCAACGAGCTCGTCCGCGTCATCGAAAAGGCCGAGAAGAAGGCCACCAAGATGGGCGACAGCTTTGTGGTGACCGAGCATCTGCTGATGGCGCTTGCCGAGGACAAGGGCGAGGCTGGTCGTGTACTGCGTGACGCTGGCGTGACCAAGGAGCGCATCGAGCAGGTCTACGAGGAGCTGCGTGGCGATGACCGCGTGACGTCTGCCGAGGACAAGACCCAGTTTGAGGCGTTGGAGCAGTACGGTCGCAACATCTGCGATCTTGCCCGCGCCGGTAAGCTCGACCCGGTCATCGGCCGTACCGACGAGATCCGCCGTACCATTCAGGTTCTGTCCCGCCGCACCAAGAACAACCCCGTGCTCATCGGTGAGCCGGGCGTCGGTAAAACGGCTATCGTCGAGGGCATCGCCCAGCGTATCGTGGCCGGCGATGTGCCGAGCACCCTGCGCGACCGCGACCTCATCGAGCTCGACATGAGCGCGTTGGTCGCCGGCGCCAAGTACCGTGGTGAGTTCGAGGACCGCTTAAAGGCCGTGCTCAAAGAAGTGCAAAAATCCGAAGGTAAGGTCATCCTGTTCATCGATGAGCTTCACACCATTGTGGGCGCGGGTGCCACCGAGGGCTCCATGGACGCAGGCAACATCCTCAAGCCGGCGCTCGCCCGTGGCGACCTGCATGCGATCGGCGCGACCACGCTCGACGAATACCGCAAGTACATCGAGAAGGACGCGGCGCTCGCCCGTCGTTTCCAGACCGTTATGGTGAGCGAGCCTACCGTCGAGGACACCATCTCGATTCTGCGTGGCCTCAAGGAGAAGTACGAGATCTTCCACGGCGTGCACATCACCGATAGCGCGCTCGTGGCCGCCGCCGACCTCTCCGATCGCTATATCGCCGACCGCTTCCTGCCCGACAAGGCCATCGACCTGGTCGATGAGGCGGCAAGCCGCCTGCGCATGGAGCTCGACAGCATGCCGGTCGAGATTGACGCCACCACGCGTCAGCTCACCCAGCTGCAGATCGAGGAGCAGGCGCTCATGAAGGAGACCGACGACGCCTCCAAGGAGCGTCTGGAGGCCCTGCGTCAGGAGATCGCCGAGGTCCAGGAAAAACTCAACGTGCAAAAGGCTGGCTGGCTCAACCAGAAGAACGCCATCGACCACGTGCAAGAGCTCAAGGGACAGCTCGACGAGGCCAGGAGCGAAGAGGAGCGCGCGACGCGCAACGGCGATCTGGGCCGTGCGTCCGAGCTGCGCTACTCCGTGATTCCGGGCCTGCAACAGCAGATTCAGGATTCCGAGGCTGCGCTCGAGGCGCAAAAGCAGCAGGACGGCGAGGGCCTCAACGAACAGGTGACCTCCGATGAGATCGCCGAGGTCGTGAGCGCCTGGACCGGTGTGCCCGTCTCCAAGATGATGCAGGGCGAGCTCGACAAGCTGAAGGGCTTGGAGGGCGAGCTGCATAAGCGCGTCATCGGCCAGGACGAGGCCGTCTCCGCCGTCGCCGCAGCTGTGCGCCGCAGCCGTGCGGGCCTCTCCGATCCGGACAAGCCCATCGGCAGCTTCTTCTTCCTGGGCCCCACCGGCGTGGGCAAGACCGAGCTCGCCAAGGCGCTGGCCGAGTGCCTGTTCGATGACGAGCGCGCGCTCGTGCGTATCGACATGTCCGAGTACATGGAGAAGTTCAGCGTCCAGCGTCTGATCGGTGCGCCCCCGGGATACGTGGGCTACGACGAGGGCGGCCAGCTCACCGAGGCCGTGCGCCGTCGTCCGTACTCCGTAATCTTGCTCGACGAGATGGAGAAGGCCCATCCGGATGTCTTCAACGTGCTGCTGCAGGTGCTCGACGACGGCCGCCTGACCGATGGCCAGGGTCGCCAGGTGTCCTTCAAGAACACGATTATCATCATGACGTCCAACGTGGGCTCCAAGGCCATCGCCGATCTGTCCGGTAAGGACGAGGAGGAGATGCGCCATCAGGTCGACGCTGCCATGGCTCAGACCTTCCGCCCCGAGTTCCTCAACCGTATCGACGATATCGTGGTGTTCCATCCGCTCGGTATGGCGCAGATCGAGAAGATCGTCGACATCCAGCTCGCCGACGTCCGCGCGCGTCTGGCCAAGGAGCGCATGACGCTTGCCATCACCCCGGCGGCCAAGCAGATGCTCGCCGTGGGCGGCCTGGACCCGGTCTTTGGCGCCCGTCCGCTCAAGCGTCTGGTTCAGCGCGAGGTCGTGGATGCCATCGCCGCCGCTATCATCGACGGCACGGTGCGCGAGGGCGATCAGGTGACGGTCGATGCCGACAAGGACGGCGGCTTTACCGTCGTGTGCGACAACACGCCGGCGGCCACCTACGAGGTCCCCGACGCTGAGTAGATTTTTGGGGCCGGCTTTAAAACCGCCCCTCATCGCAAAACGCCAAGGGCGGCGGATCCAATTGGGTCCGCCGCCCTTTTTCGTGCGACAATCGATGATGTTGAGCATGAGTACATGGCAAGGAGATATGCAGATGAACGTCGAGATCAAGACGAACACGCCGGCGACTAACGCCGCGTCCGCCGCACCAAGGCCCGCGCCGAAACCGGCGCCCAAGCCGCGCGACCCCTACATCCGTGCCGAGAACGAGGACGATGACGGCTACGATCCCTACAGCGATCGCCGCCCCGAGCGCGAGCCGCTGTTCGAAGCCGACCCCTGGCGCTAGTTGCATCAAGTAGCTAATTTGGCGATGATTTCCTGGGACGGGGTAGTCAAAAAAGTCCCGTCCCAAATCGACTGTCCAGGGAGTCGCATTCGAGCTTGGTTGCCCTCTCAGCCACTCGGCATCCTTCGAGCAGTAATAGTGAAAAAACTTGCTTAAGTGTTAATCAAGTCAGACATAATCTTGATCTCTAATTAATCAAGAATCGCTATAATTTTGATTAGCTAGAGAGCAAGATTGGAGAATCATGGCATTCAACGACTTGATCGCCCAGAAAATAAAGGACTTTGAACAGCAGGGGGTTCCGCAGGTCTTTGAGCGAGACCTTGATCTAGGAAACCCACAGGAGCCAAAGCGCGACAACATCGTAAATGTGATTGTGGGGGCCCGCCGTTGTGGAAAGACGTATCGCCTGTATCAGGAGATGCGGCGGCTTCAGAGCCGGGGCGTCGAGCTTGACCGGATGCTTTACTTCAATTTTGAGGATGAGCGCTTGCGCCCGTATGAGCCATCGCTGCTGGCGGACGTGCTCGACACGTTCTATGCGCTGTATCCTGTTGCTCGAACCGAGGGCGCTTACATTTTCTTTGACGAGATCCAGGAAATTCCCGAATGGGGTGCGTTTCTGCGGCGTGTAGTCGATACGGAGAAAGCGACCGTCTATGTGACGGGATCTTCTTCTAAGATGCTGTCCTCAGAACTTAAGAGCGAGTTCAGGGGTCGTTCTCTTGTGCGAGAGCTTTTTCCGTTGAGTTTTTCGGAATACGTTCGATATAAGACGGGGAGCGTTCTCGAGTCAGATGCGACCTTTTCCCCGAGCGATGCAGCGCTGCTTCGACATCATCTGATCGGGTATCTTGAACGAGGGGGATTCATCGCGACACTTGAGCAGACGCCTGCAGACGCGATTCAGCTGCTACAGGAATATGCTTCGCGAACGGTCGCCATGGACGTCGTTGAACGTTACGACGTCAAGAACCCTCGCCTGGCATCGCTGTTCTTGACGCGGTGTATGGCATCTTCGGGACGAGAGCTGTCAGTGAACAAAGTGTACAACGAGTTCAAGAGCAGACAGATACCCGTCAGTCGTAATTCGCTCAGCGACTTACTTGAGTATTATGAGGACGCCTACCTGTTATTTTCTGTGCCGGAGTTCACGCGTTCACTGGCAAATAACATGCGGTCTGCGTCTAAGGTCTACGCTGTCGACCCTGCGATGTTTGGAGCATTCTCTCCCGCATCGGCATTGGACCAGGGCCAGAGGCTCGAGACCGCAGTGTTCAATGCGCTAAGAAGAAGGACTCCCGCGGTGAGGACCGGCTCGGTCTGCCGCCTGCTAATCAAAGAGAAGAGCAAAAGCCATGAGGTGGACTTTGTGGCTGGGGATGCGCTTCTCATGCGGGCTTATAGCCTGATTCAGGTGAGTGCGGATATGGCAAGTGAGAAAACGCGCGAGCGCGAAATCGCCGCGCTTGATGCCTCGATGGCCCAGTTTGATCTTGGCGAGTCGGCAATCGTTACCATGGATGAACAGACCGATATTCCATGCGAGCACGGTGTGGTACACGTTATGCCCGCATGGAAGTGGCTCCTTGCCTAATCATCTATGGGCCTGTGGGGTCAGGACCTCCTGGCTCCTTCATCACGGTTGGGGAGCACCTTGCTGCGCCAGGCTAGTCCTGGGCTTTGATACTCGGCAGCAGGATCTGCGCGAGGTAGTCGGTTTCGAGCTTAGTGGCACCATCGGCCTTGCCGTCTTTACCCACCAGGTCGTTCTTGATCTGGCTATACGTATAGCGGTTGCCGGTCGTCAGCTCGACAAGCTCAATGGCCGTATCCATGGGGTAGGTCGACACGGGATTCTGCGTCCGCCCGTTGATGGTCTGGGGCACCACGTACGGATAGACGGGGCCGCTGGCGTAGACGGTATAACCGTTGCCTAGATTGGCCGCACCCAAAACCGTATCGCCTTCATCGGGCGTAAAGCTCTCGCCCTCGCGCACCGCGACGAGCGTCACGAGCGGCGTATTGGCGTCGTCGCCCAGATAGATGCATAGCGTGCTTCCGTTTTGCCAAGTTGCGACCTTGCCGTACCACTCGACGGGAATATCGAGCTGGTAGAGGTCGGTTGCCTTGTGGCGAGCGTCAGCATCACGGGACGCCTGTGCCTTTTGCGCGCTCACGGCATTGACGGCGGCGTCGCGCCGCGCGGTTGCTGCCTGCTGGAGCACTTTGGCAGCCGCGGCGGAGCTCGCACCGCCCTCCTCGGCATACTTGGCGGCGGCATCGATCTGGTCGTCAGTCACCGTGTCGGCCGAAGGCACCTTGAGCTTAAAGGTGGCCTGGGCACTTAAATCCTGTCCATCGCTCTTAACGGTGACCTGCGTCTTGGTGGTCGGGACGGTATAGATGGTGCCGTCGGCCGCGATGGGGGAGGCAGCGATGGAGAGCGTGTAATCGCCGGGCAGCAGTTTGATGCCGCGGCCGTGCTCGTCAACATAGAGCGTTTCGCTCACGGAGGAGCCGTCAGAATCCTGACCGCTCACCTGTACGGGAATCTTGGAGCCAGTGGAACAGTCGAGGCCCGCGGCATGCATGCCAATCTGCACCGACATCATCGTGTGGGCATTGGCGGCGACAGCGGCAGCCTGCTCTTGCTGATATCCGTTCCAGGCAGCATAGCCTGCACCGCCGGCGACGAGCGCGACGGCCACGACACCGGCGACCATCAGATTGCGGCGCTTGGGCGACATCTTGCGATGGCGGACCTCGGCCTCGCGTGCCGAGGGAACGGACGGCAGGGGTATATCGCCCATGGCGATGGTCTCGTCCACGGCTGGTGCGGAACCCAGGCCAGGAAGCTCGCGAGTCAGCGAATCCTCGGCCGGCAAGCTGTCGAGCAAGACGGTTTCCTCGCCCGTGTCGGATTCGGGCTGGTTGCCGGCCTCGCTTTCGGTGCCTTCGTGATCTGCCTCATCCTCGGCAGGCTCAACGTCGCCTGCATCCTGATTATCGGATTGCGCCTCGGTTTCCGGCTCATCCTGCACATCAACGCCCGAATCGTCAAACGCAATCTCATCGAGTGAAATCCGGTCTAAGCTCTCCAAGGCCTCAGCGCAAGCTTCTGCATCTTGGGCCGCATCCTCTTGGCCCATCGTCTCATCATTCATACATCCCCCAAGCTCAATATCGGGACAACACTGTACCCAAAAATGGAGCCATATAAAGCGCGTGCGAAATATAAGATCCGATTTAACCTGAGCGCATCGTTCGGCCGCATCCTCGCGGCGGCAAAAGGCCCCCGGAACGCGAACGAATCACATTCCGGGGGCTCTACAATGCGTTGAGTTGCGCGGAGCCGGCTATGCTGCTTCGTGCTCAAGCGATGTCTGCGCCGGGTGCGTTACTCGGCGTGTGCGTAATCCACCTTGGCGCGGCGAGCGGTAGCCTTCTCCCAATCGCTGGTGCCCTCAAAGACATCCTGCTTGTAGGGATTGCGGCCGAGCTTCTTGGCGCGGTAGGCGATGTAGATGATCGCGGCGACGTTGGCGACCAGTGCGGCGATCGAGACCGCGGTAGCGGCGCCGGGGTCGAGCGTGGAGTGGGTCACAAAGATGGACTCCTCCTGGAAGTAGGGGAATACCTGGGCAAACATGCACCAAATAGCCAGCGTAAAGGCGCGGTTCTGGATCCAGCCGCCCTTGTTCCAGATAAAGGCGGCGACGGTGGGCGCCAGCAGCAGCGCAAAGCCGCAGAACCAGGAGTGGGTGGGCAGGCAGTTGTAGGTGTAGCAGAAGTTCCAGATATCGTAGGCGATGATGTAGACCCAGGTCATGTCGGGCCACAGCATATCGGTCTGATCCTCGGAGGCGTAGACGCTCCACCAACCGGTCATGCAGAAGATGTTGATGAGACCGGCGATGCCGTTGAACACGTTGTTCCAGCCGGCCAGCTGCGTAGCACCTTCGGAGGTGACCCAGGTGGACTCGCCCAGGACAAAGAAGTGATAGGCGCTCTCAAAGTCGGATACGACGGCGATCATGATGTTGATGGCGACGATCACAAACGGCCATGCGCGGAACCAATGCGCCTTGCCGATCTTTCCCCACTGGTACTTAATGGCAATGAAGCCCCAGCAACCGGCGAGCGCCGCGTATACCTTGGCGTAGTGGAACCAGCTGTTCTGGTACACATGGGTGGGGTTGGTGAGCGCCCACTCGGCGCCTTGCGAAACGCCCACGGCGATGGCGACGCAGTAGATGGTCATGGCCAGCGGAGCCACGCCAAAGATGATTGCCGCGCCCAGCTTGGTGCGGCGGCCGACTTCGTTGAGCACGATCAGGCCAATAAAGACCATGGCCCAGCCGGCCCAGTGGATAAGGGTATCGCTACCCCAAACATCGAACAGCATGCTGCTCTCCTTTCACACGCCCGCGGCCCCTCTTCTGATCGCGGGCAGTTTGGCCAAATGTCGTCAGTTCTGGGGCTTGCGCTCCGGATACTTGGCGGTATAGCCCTCGATGTGGAGTGTCGAGGCGATGATTTCCTTGACCGTTTCGTCGGGCACATCGGGGTGCGTGCGGATATACATCAAAAGGCCCATGATGAGGGTGTAGAACGTCTCGTAGACATGGTCGATGCGTAGCTCATGATGGGCGACAAAATCCACTACGGTGGTGTCGCAGATATACTGCGCCACGCGCTGGACCACGTTGTGCAAAAAGCCGCCGTAGAGCGCGCCGCTGCTCGAGGTAAGCGTGCTCGGCAGCTCGTGGCCGCTGGCGACCAGGCGCTTAAAGAGCGGGGCGACGGTGTCGAGCGCGCCCTCGATATCACCGACGGTGCGGTCGGCGTTCCACCGCTCGAGTTCGGAGATAAAGTCGTCGATCGCCTCGTCCATAACAGCGGTGACGGCGGCGTCCATGTCGGCGAAGTAGTGGTAGAACAATGAACGCGTGCAGCCGGCTCGCTTGGTCACGGCCGATACCGATAGGTGGGACACGCCCAGCTCGGAGCTTACGGTGCGCACGGCATCGAGGATCTCGCGACGGCGTTCGTCGCCCGTCAGGCGCTTTGCCGCGCTATCGGATGCGGGGACGGCATCGACCACAGAGGTACCTGCTGTGTTATTGCCCATGTTTTGCCGCCTTTCATCCTCTTTTGCCTGACCGTTCGCCTAACAGTCTTGAATATTGTTGACGGTTCGTCAATACTATTTTTGACACAATGTCAACAATGGCGGGTGAACGGCATGGGGGCATGTCCGGCCTGCAAAAAAAGAGGGGCGCTGCGGTCCCGCCGGGCTGCGGCAAGAGAAGGGACAACCATGATTCTCAACGGACCGGGGATTAGTTACACCGAGCCCGACATCGGTTCGGAGTTCGTGCCGCCGCTGCCGGAGCATCCGCGCGAGGCCATCGTCAAGCTGTGCGAGCACTGCACCAACCGTCTGCTGCATCGCGACGAGCTGCTGGGCTACGAGTACTGGTCGTTTGCCGAGGCCGCAACCGACGAGCAGGCCGAAGTGCTCTGCAAGATGAAGATGCGCCGTCCCTATACGCTGCCCGAGATGGTCAAGCTCACCGGCATGCCCGAAGCCGATATCGAGAAGATGCTCGACGACATGAGCTACACGGGCCTGCTCGAGTACAACTGGGAAAACCCCGAGCGCGCCAAGCAATGGGTGTTGCCCATGCTGGTGCCGGGTTCCGCCGAGTTCCTCAACATGCGCGTGAGCCAGCTCGAGGAGCACCCGGTCTATGCCAAGTTCTTTGAGCAGGCGTCCAAGGGACCGCTGTCCAAGGCCACGCCGATGGTGCCGCCCGGAGGCGCCGGTATCGGCATGCATGTCATTCCGGTCGAGAAGGCTATCGACGCCGCGAGCACCTCGGTGCCGATCGAGCATATCGAGCATTGGCTCGACAAATACGATGGCAAATATGCCGCTAGCACCTGCAGCTGCCGCGCGAGCCGTCGCGTGATGGGTGAGGGCTGCGCCGACGACCCCGCCGACTGGTGCATTGCCGTGGGCGATATGGCCGACTATGTGGTTGAGACCGACCGCGGCCATTACGTGACGCGCGACGAGGTCTACGACATCCTGCGCCAGGCCGAGGACAACGGCTTTGTGCACCAGATCACCAATATCGACGGCGAGAACAAGATCTTCGCTATCTGCAACTGCAACGTCAACGTGTGTTATGCCCTGCGCACCTCGCAGCTGTTCAACACGCCCAACCTGTCGCGCTCGGCCTATGTCGCCAAGGTCGAGAAGGACAAGTGCGTTGCCTGCGGTCGCTGCGTTGAGGTGTGCCCGGCCGGCGCCGCCAAGCTGGGCCAGAAGCTCTGCAGCAAAAAGGCCGGCGGACAGGTGCCCGAGTATCCGCGCCAGGAGCTGCCCGACGCCACCAAATGGGATCACACCAAGTGGTCGCCCAACTACCGCAACGACAACCGTATCGAGACGCATGAGTCCGGCACCGCTCCCTGCAAGACGGCCTGCCCTGCGCACGTTGCCGTTCAGGGCTATTTGAAGCTCGCGGCTCAGGGTCGCTATGACGAGGCCCTAGCACTCATTAAGCGCGAGAACCCGCTGCCCGCTATCTGCGGCCGTGTGTGCAACCGCCGCTGCGAGGACGCCTGCACCCGCGGCCGTGTGGACGCCGCCGTGGCCATCGACGAGGTCAAGAAGTTCATCGCCCAGCGCGATCTGGATGCCGCGACCCGCTACGTCCCGCCCGTGGTGACGCCGACGCGCGCTGGCGGCTTTGATCAGAAGATCGCCATCATCGGTGCCGGTCCGGCCGGCCTGTCCTGTGCTTTCTATCTGGCCGAGAAGGGCTACAAGCCCGTCGTGTTCGAGAAGAACGAGCGCCCGGGTGGCATGCTCACCTATGGCATTCCCAGCTTTAAGCTGCAGAAGGACGTCATCGAGGCCGAGGTCGAGATCATTCGCCTGATGGGTGCCGAGTTCCGCTATGGCGTGGAGGTCGGTCGTGATGTGACGCTCGACGAGCTGCGCGAGCAGGGCTTTAAGGCCTTCTACGTTGCTATTGGCTGCCAGGGCGGCCGCCTTGCCGGTATTCCGGGCGAGGATGCCGAGGACGTGACCGTGGCCGTCGACTTCCTTCGCGAGGTTAACAGCGGCAAGATCGATACCCTGTCCGGCCGCACCATTGTGGTGGGCGGCGGCAACGTGGCCATCGACGTTGCCCGCAACGCCTGCCGTCTGGGCTCTGAGCACGTTGAGATGTTCTGCCTGGAGAGCGAGGTCCAGATGCCCGCCAGCGAGGAGGAACGTCGCGAGGCCGTTGAGGACGGCGCTCACATCAGCTGCGGTTGGGGCCCCAAGGAGATTCACCTGGACGAGGCCGGTCGTGTGTGCGGTATCACCTTCAAGCGCTGCACGCGTGTCTTTGACGACGAGGGCCGTTTTGCGCCCGAGTACGACGAGAACGATCTGCGCCGTGTCGATGCCGACCGTGTCGTCATGTCGATTGGCCAGTCCATTGTGTGGGGCGACCTGCTGGCTGGCTCCAAGGTGGAGCTCGGCCGCGGCCAGGGCGCCCTTGCCGATCCCCAGACTTACCAGACCGCCGAACCCGACATCTTTGTGGGTGGTGACGTCTACACTGGCCCCAGCTTTGCCATCGACGCTATCGCCGCCGGCCACGAGGCCGCGGTGTCCATCCATCGCTTTGTGCAGCCGGGCTCCACGCTCACCATCGGCCGCAATCAGCGCCGCTACACCGCACTCGACCGCGACGACGTTGTGCTCGAGAGCTACGACAACGCGAGCCGCGAGGTTGCGCATGTGGACCGCGAACGCGAGAAGGCTGCGCCGTTTAGCGAGTATGTTGAGACCTTTACCGAGGAGCAGGTGCGCGCCGAGACCGCCCGCTGCCTGGGCTGCGGCGCCTCGATTGTCGACCCCAACAAGTGCATCGGCTGCGGCCTGTGCACCACCAAGTGCGCGTTTGACGCCATCCATCTGGATCGCGACCGCCCCGAGTGCTCCACGATGGTCAAATACGAGCAAAAGCTCCCAAGCCTGGGCAAGTACGCGCTCAAGCGCGCCATCAAGATTAAGTTCGGTCGCAAGTAAGTAGCCATAACGGGAACGGCGGAAGAAAAAGTGCATGAATTGGGGATCGTTTACCACATCATTCGCGATGTCGAGAATGTAGCGCGCGCTCATGGCGTGCGTCGCGTTTCGAGCGTAACGTTGCTGTTGGGCGAGGTCTCGGGCGTCGTTCCCGACTTGCTGCTCGACGCTTGGCGCTGGGCAGCAGATAAAAAGCCTATCGCGCAGGGCGCGGAGCTTGTTGTGGAGCCCGTCGAGGCTGTGACGCATTGCGAGGCATGTGGCCGCGACTACGCGACGGTCGAGCACGGCAAGACCTGTCCCCATTGCGGTAGCGGCGAGACATACCTGCTGCAGGGCCAAGAGGTCATGATCAAACAGATCGAGACCCCCGAAGAGGATCCGGCAGACGCTGCTCCTGACGGCCTCTCCGACGCCCCCGATGCCGTCGACGCCGCCAACCCACTCCACATCGCCTAGGATTCCCTATAAGTTGCGGTGAAATAGTTCCTAAATCCAGCCTTCTGGCTCTTAAACAAGAACTATTCCACCGCAACTATTTTGAGTGGTTTCATAGACCATAAGTCACGAAAATAGTCAAGCCATGTCTGTTTAAACAAAATAGCGGCAGTACAAGCGCATTCGCGCTTGCCTAAAATCGATATTAATGAACAGCCTGCTTGTATCTGTAAAATGCTTGGCTTGATGAGCGACGCCTTGTCGTGTAATGAGTCAAAAAGCAGTAACGTAATCAACTTGTAACAAACCTAGACGTTTAAACAAATGGTTGATTTCCGATCTCAGCCGAACACATTGAGCAAATAGGCCATTCCCGCAG
>CAVGCW010000027.1:0-54523 GCA_963628025.1 Alloprevotella sp.
TCCGCACATGTACGGATGAATGTGGGAAGTGTTCGGATAAAGTTGATAATCAAGGGCATCATGTCCGACGACAGCTCTGCTCAGGTGATGCTGCATATCGGAATCGACACTGTTAAACTTGAGGGCAAGGGCTTCCATGCGCTTGTTGCCCAGGGTGACCATGTCGACGCGGGCCAGCCCCTCGTCGAGGTCGATTTCGACGTGGTTCGCGCTGCCGGCTTTGATCCCACGGTCTTCGTTATTGTGTGCGAGCGTTCGGAGAACTCGACTCTTCGTGAGCATGCTTCCGGCCCTGTTGCTGTTAAAGAGCCTGTCGTCTGGCTTTCCGAGTAAATTCTTGTGGTGGGTACCGTGGTTATCAAGCGAGTTTTTAACAACAACGTCGCAATGGTCACTTCGGACGATGGCTCCGAGCTCATCGTCATCGGTCGAGGCCTCTGCTTTGGTCGCCATGCCGGCGATGCCATCGATGAGACGTCGGTCGAAAAGACCTACGCGTTGCAGGAGGGAACTTCTCAGGATTCGCGTACGATCGACCGCTTGGCACATCTTTTAGAGTCCATCCCCACCGTCAACCTCGTGATTTCCGAGGACATCGTTCAGATGCTTCGTCGAGAGCTCAATGTCGACATCAACGATAAGATCCTCATTGCTCTCGCAGACCATATCAGCCTTGCTTTGGAGCGCGAGCGCAAGGGTGTCCCCTGTGAGAATCCGTTGCTGCTCGAGATCCAGCAGTTCTATCGCAAGGAGTATGCGCTTGCGGGCCGCGCGCTGCAGATTATCAAGGAGTATATGGGCATCCAGATGAGCGAGGAGGAGCAGGGCTTCATTACCTTGCATATCGTCAACGCCACCATGCCGCAGCGCTCTGACCGCCTGATTGTTTCGGTCCAGCTTGTTCGCGACGTGCTTGCGATTGTTTCCGAGCGCTATGCCACGACCCTCGACGACACCTCGCTGCCTTACGAACGCTTCGTTCGTCACCTGCAGTTTTTCGCACAGCGAGCACTCGATCCTACGGCCGGGCAAATCAGTGGCGACGCGCTGTTCCGAATCGACGAAACGGCGTATCCGTGCGCATTCTCGTGCGCGGATGCCATAGCCGCTCACTTGTCGTCTACCTATAACGTTGTCGTTACCGATGCCGAGAAGAGTTATC
The DNA here is from genome assembly GCA_963628025.1 of Alloprevotella sp. Taxonomy (GTDB): domain Bacteria; phylum Actinomycetota; class Coriobacteriia; order Coriobacteriales; family Coriobacteriaceae; genus Collinsella. The sequence goes on from CAVGCW010000027.1 coordinate 1,163, forward strand.
TCGCATATCACATTGTTAACCTGCTTGGAGAACCTGGTCTCTAGGCATAACGTGCCCACACATCGATTGATATAAGGCAAGGCTCACAGTCTTGTCTAGGGCACATCTGTCTTAATTTGCGGAAAAGGAAGGGGAGTACCGCTATGGCCGCAAAAAAGAAGTTCAATTTCAAAGCGCCGTTGGAGGTGTTCGCAAAGTCGATCGTCCAGCCGATGATGTATCTCTCGGTTGCCGGCATCCTGCTCATCGTGGGCATCATTCTGACCAACAAGACCATTTGTGCTTTGGTCCCCGTACTGGGCTCCGGTCCGTTCCAGCTTGTGGGCGCCGTTGTCTACCAGTCGCTGATGTTTATCATCAACAACCTCTCGATTCTGTTCTGCGTTGGCATCGCCGGCGCCATGGCAAAGAAGAACAAGGGCCATGCTTCGCTGATCGCCCTGATGTCGTTCTTCCTGTTCCTGCAGGCTAACAACATCGTGCTCAACGCCACCGGCTCTCTTGCCGATGCGAGCGGCATGCTCGGCCTTACCGGAACCGGCCAGGCCACCGTTATGGGCATTCAGGTGCTCGATACCGGCGTGTTTGGCGGCATCATCCTTGGTTGCATCACCGGTGCCGTGTTCAACAAGTACTCGAACAAGCAGTTCCCCATTGCCCTTTCGATGTTCTCGGGCGTTCGCTTCCCGTTCCTGATCATGATCATCATCTCCTGGATCATGGGCGCTGGCTTCTGCATCGTTTGGCCTCCGGTTCAGGGTGCCATCTCCTCCGTCGCCGGCATCATTAAGGAGTCGGGCAACATCGGTCTGTTTATCTACGGCATGCTCAACAAGCTGCTCGTTCCTACCGGTCTGCACCACCTCATCTACACCCCGTTCCAGTTCTCCGATGTGGGCGGCACCCTGACGCTGGGTGATCAGGTTATCGCCGGCGCTTATCCCATCCGTGTTGCCGAGATGGCAATGACGGGCCAGCCCTTCTCCGATAGCACCTACTTCAACAGCTACACCTTCAACAACCTGTGGCCCTACATCGGCATCGGCCTCGCCTTTATCTTCACTGCTTACAAGGGGAACAAGGATAAGACCAAAGCTGTTATCATCCCGCTGATCATCACCGCCGTGCTCTCCTGCGTGACCGAGCCCATGGACTTCCTCTTTGTCTTTGCCGCTCCTGTGCTCTTTGTCGTTCACTCGGTTCTTTCCGGCATCTTCCTGGTCCTGCTCAAGGTCCTCTCCGTGCCCGCTTCGACTGCAGGCGGCATCATCAACATCGTGGTCTCCAACCTGGTCCTCGGTGTCGATAAGACCAACTGGCCGGTTATGCTGGTGCTTGGAGTCGTCAACGCCGCTCTGTACTTCTTCCTCTTCACCTTCATTATTAAGAAGCTCAACCTTCACACCCCTGGTCGCGAGGAAGAGTCCGAGCTTGCTGAGTCCGTTGCCGAGGGCGAGGCCGCCGCGTCTGTCGCGGTGAAGCAGGGCGCTGTTGCCGCAGCTCCCGCAGAGGGCGTCGATGCAGGTATTGCCGATCTGGTCGCGGGTCTTGGTGGCAAGGACAACATCGAGGAGCTCGAGAACTGCTTTACGCGTCTTCGTGTGAACGTTAAGAACCCGGACCTCATCGATGAGAACCTCATCAACCACGTGCCCAACAGCGGCATCAACCGCAACGGCAACAATATCCAGATCATCTTTGGCATGAAGGTCGCCGAGATGCGCGACAAGGTCGAAAACGCAATTGAGAAGGAGCAGTAAACAATGATCATTACTCTGTGTGGTGGCGGATCCACCTTTACCCCCGGCATCGTCAAGTCCATCGCTCTGCGCAAGGACGAGCTCGACGTTGACGAGATTCGCCTGTACGACATCAACGAGGAGCGCCAGCGCAAGATCGGCGTGCTCGTGGACTGGATTTTGCACGAGGACCTCGGCCTGGACATCAAGCTCACGGTGACCACCGACAAAGAGACGGCTTTTACCGACGCGAGCTTCGTGTTTGCCCAGATGCGCGTGGGCGGCTACGCCATGCGCGAGCAGGACGAGAAGATTCCGCTGCGTCACGGCTGCGTTGGTCAGGAGACCTGCGGTTGCGGCGGCCTTGCCTACGGCATGCGCACCATCTTCCCCATGGTCGAGCTGATCGATGACGTTGAGAAGTACGCCAAGAAGGACTACTGGATTCTCAACTACTCCAACCCTGCCGCCATCGTCTCCGAGGGCTGCCGTGTGCTGCGTCCCAACGCTCGCATCATCAACATCTGCGACATGCCGATCGCGATTATCGACGTGGTTTGCGCCGCGCTCGATATCGACAAGAAGGATGTCGAGTACGATTACTTTGGCCTCAACCACTTTGGCTGGTTCACCTCGATTCGCCACAAGGGCGAGGAGGTGCTCCCGCAGCTGCGCGAGTACATCAAGGAGCACGAGATCCTGCTGCCTGATTCCTACCTCAAGGGCATGGGCTCGCTCATGGCAAAGAAGCCCGAGGAGACCGCCGACGAGCACCCCGAGCAGAACCGCCACACCAAGGGCAGCTGGTACTACGTCTGGAAGGGCGAGTACGAGATCATGGAGTGCTTCCCGGAGTACCTGCCCAACACGTACCTGAACTACTACCTGCAGCAGAAGGAGTTCGTCGAGCATTCCAACCCCGAGCGCACCCGTGCAAACGAGGTTGAGGAGACGCGCGAGAAGAACCTCTTCGACGGCATCGATCACTACGAGAAGACGGGCGAGATCGACGAGAGCACGTTCTATGCGGGCAGCCACGGCGACTGGATTGCCGACCTGGCCATCGCTCTGAAGAACGATACCAAGCAGCGCTTCCTGGTCATTTGCGAGAACAAGGGCGCTATCCCCAACATGCCCTACGACGCTATGGTCGAGCTGCCTGCCTACATTGGCAAGAACGGCCCCGAGGTCATCAGCCGCGACAACATTCCGCTGTTCCAGCAGGGTCTCATGATGCAGCAGCTGAACTCCGAGAAGCTCGTGGTCGAGGCTACGATCGAGGGTTCGTACGAGAAGGCACTCAAGGCCTTTACGCTGAACAAGACCGTGCCGTCGATGAAGATCGCCAAGGAGGTTCTCGACGACATGATCGAGGCCAACAAGGACTTCTGGCCCGAGCTTAAATAAAAGCAACAGGGTCGCTGGCCGCATACCTAGAGTAATGCCCCGTCCACGTGATTGCGTGGACGGGGCATTGTCATTTGGTAACGCGTTTTATCAAATATGGCATTTATCTGCGGTAATGTTCTATTTCACCGCTGAGGGTGACATTTCATGCCGCCTGCCGAACTGCGTGGAGACCTAACAACTTTTTAGGTCAGTGTTGTGCGTGTAGCAATTTCGCCCGGCCTCGCCTCCGGGCTGCCATGTGAGAGGGGATCTTATGGCTCGACTGCATGTAATGGAACGCAGCCACGCTCAGGCCGTCATGGACGACCTGCATGATGCGCTCGGACGTCGTCTGGCGGTGAGCTCGCTCGCCCCGTGTCCCGTGGAGTTTACGGCAGCGCTCGTCAACCTGTGCTCCACCCAGAGCTGCGGCAAGTGCACGCCCTGTCGCGTGGGCCTGAGCGCGCTGAGCGACCTGCTTGCCGATGTGCTCGAAGGGCGCGCCGATGAGTCCACGCTCAACCTGATTGAGCGCACGGCCCGCACCATCTACCTTTCGAGCGACTGCGCCATCGGCTACGAAGCTGGCGCCATGGCACTCACGGCCATTCGCGGCTTCCGCGACGATTTTGAGCACCACATCCGCGAGCACTCCTGCGGCTTTGACCGCGAGGCTCGCGTCCCGTGTGTCTCGGGCTGCCCGGCGCACGTCGACATTCCCGGGTACATCTCGCTCGTCGAGGCAGGCCGCTATGCTGATGCCGTCAAGGTCATCCGCAAGAACAACCCGCTGCCGCTCGTCTGCGGCCTGGTGTGCGAGCATCCCTGCGAGATGCACTGTCGCCGTGGCATGGTCGACGACCCCATGAACATCCTCGCCCTCAAGCGTTTTGCCGTTGAGCACAGTGACCTCAACGACCACAAGCCGCATGTAGTGGACAACACCGGCAAGCGCATCGCCGTGATCGGCGGCGGCCCGGCCGGCCTTTCCTGCGCCTACTACCTGGCCGTGATGGGCCACAAGGTGACCATCTTTGAGCGGCGCCACCACCTGGGCGGCATGCTGCGCTATGGCATTCCCAGCTACCGTCTGCCGCGCGAGCGCCTGCAGGCCGAGATCGACTGGATCTTGAGCGCCGGCATCGACGTGGAACTCGACCACTCCGTGAACGGCGAGGAGCTTGCCCGCCTGCGTGACGAGTTCGATGCCGTCTACCTGGCCATCGGTGCCCATAGCGACAAGAAGCTCGGCCTTCCGGGCGAAGAGGCGCCCGGCGTGGAGTCGGCCGTCAAGATGCTGCGTGCCATTGGAGACGACGAGCTACCCGACCTGAGCGGCCAGCGCGTGTGCGTCATCGGCGGCGGCAACGTGGCCATGGACGTGGCGCGCTCTGCCGTGCGCTGCGGTGCCGAAAAGGTAAGCATCGTCTACCGCCGTCGCATCTGCGATATGACGGCTCAGGACGCTGAGATTGCCGGCGCCCAGGCCGAGGGTTGCGAGGTTCTGGAACTCACGGCGCCGTTCGCCATCGAGACGGGCGAAGATGGTCGCGTGAGCGGCCTGCGCGTACAGCCGCAGATTATCGGCGAGCCCCGCCGCGGGCGCCCGGCCCCGCGTGCCGCCGCCACGTCCGAGCAGGTCATTCCCTGCGAGCGCGTGTTCGTGGCCATTGGTCAGGACATCGACTCCAAGCCGTTTGAGGACATGGGCATCGCCTGCAAGTGGGGTCGCGTCGTCACCGATTCGGACGGCGCCGTGCCCAACTTCGATGGCCTCTTTAGCGGCGGCGACTGCCAGACCGGCCCCGCCACCGTCATCCGCGCCATCAATGCCGGTCGCGTGGCTTCGGCAAACATCGACCGCTATCTGGGCTTCGACCACAAGATTAAGCTCGAGGTCGAGCTGCCGACCGTCCAGTTTAAGGGCAAGCACGAGTGCGGCCGCTGCGAGCTGGGCGAGCGCGAGGCCGGCGAGCGCATTCACGATTGGAATCTGGTCGAACAGGGCCTTACCGAGGAGGAGGCACGCCAAGAGGCGAGTCGCTGTCTGCGTTGCGACCACTTTGGTTTTGGTGCGTTCCGCGGAGGGAGGAACCTGGAATGGTAGAGCTCAACAAAACCACCGTCGGCGACAACAGCGAAAACGGAGCGCACAACACGGTCAGGCTCATTATCGATAACTGCGAAGTCGTGGTGCCCGAGCACACCACGATCCTGGATGCGGCCAAGTCCGTCGGTATCCAGATTCCCACCCTGTGCTACCTGCGCGATCTGAACGAGATCGGCGGCTGCCGCGTGTGCGTGGTCGAGGTTGAGGGCTGCGACCAGCTGGTTGCCGCCTGCAACAACTACGTGCTCGATGGCATGGTGGTCCACACCAACAGCCCCAAGGCCCGCGAGGCCCGTCGCACCAACGTGCAGCTGCTGCTGTCCCAGCACGATTCGCAGTGCACGAGCTGCGTGCGCAGCGGCAACTGCAACTTACAGACCATCGCCAACGACCTGGGCATTTTCTATCTGCCGTATCAAAGGCATTTGGCGGGCGAGGGCTGGGATTTCGATTTCCCCATCATCCGCGAAAACGACAAGTGCATCAAATGCATGCGCTGCATCAAGGTATGCGAGAGCGTGCAGGGCCTAGGGATTTGGGACCTGACCAACCGCGCCACGCATACCGCCGTGGGTACCCGCGGGCGCGCGCCGATCGGCAAGACCGATTGCGTCGCGTGCGGCCAGTGCATTACGCATTGCCCGACGGGCGCACTGCGCGAGCGCGACGATACCGAGACCGTGTTTGACGCGTTCGCTAATCCTGACAAGATCGTGTTGGTGCAGATTGCGCCGGCCGTGCGTAGCGCCTGGGGCGAGGAGCTCGGCATTCCGCGCGAGGAGGCTACCGTCGAGCGCCTGGCTTGCGCGCTGCGCCGCGTGGGCTTTGAGTACGTGTTCGACACCGATTTTTCGGCTGACCTCACCATTATGGAGGAGGGCTCCGAGCTGCTCGAGCGCCTGGGTGCCGCCGCTAAGGGTGAGGATGATGGCCGCGGCTGGCCCATGTTTACGAGCTGCTGCCCGGGTTGGGTGCGCTTTGTGAAGGCCCGCTATCCGGAGTTTGTCGACAGCCTGTCTACGTCCAAGTCGCCGCAGCAGATGTTCGGCGCCATCGCCAAGACCTACTACGCCAAGGTGCTGGACGTGGAGCCCGAGCGCCTGTTCGTGGTGTCCGTGATGCCGTGCACGGCCAAGAAGGCCGAGTGCGCGCTGCCGAGCATGGTGGGCGAGGACGGCACGCCCGATGTGGACGTTGCGCTGACGGTGCGCGAGATGGTGCGCATGATCCGCGCGAGCCACGTGAGCGTCGACACGCTGGTTGAGGAGCCGCTCGACACGCCGCTGGGCTTCGGCACGGGCGCGGGCGTGATCTTTGGCGCCACGGGCGGCGTGATGGAGGCCGCCGTGCGCTCGGCATATTACCTGGTGACGGGCAAGAACCCCGACGCCGACTTCTTTACCGATGTGCGCGGCCTGGACGGCTGGAAGGAAGCCGTGGCCGATATCGATGGCACCAAGGTGCGCGTCGCCGTGGCACACGGGCTGGGCAACGCCGCCCGTCTGCTCGACGCGATTCGCGACGGCCGCGTGAGCTATGACTTCGTCGAGGTCATGGCATGCCCGGGCGGCTGCGTCGGTGGCGGCGGTCAGCCCATCCATGACGGCTGCGAGCTGGCGGCCGAGCGTGGCCAGGTGCTCTGGGGCCTCGATGCGAACGCCGAGATTCGCTTCTCGCACGAGAATCCCGATGTTCAGGCGTGCTATAGCGAGTTCTTGGGTGCGCCGCTCTCGCCGCTGGCCGAGGAATTGCTGCATACCGACCATCACGCATGGACGATGCCTAACGAGGGGACGTGCTAGCGATGCGCGCGTTTGATTTTGAAATGTCGCGCCGGGGGTTTGCCTCGGCGCTCGCCGCGGGCGCCCTGTCACTTGCGCTCGCGGGCTGTGGCGGCGGGGCTGCCGGTGCCGGGTCCGCCGCGGGCTCGGCTGCCACGGGCGGCGCCGGTGCTGCCGCAGAGCCGGTCGAGGTGTACGTCGCCTCGCTCAAGGGGCCAACCTCGATTGGCTTGGTGCAGTTTATGGACCAGGCTGCCGATGGCGAGACGGACAATGAGTTCGACTTTGCGATCAACACTGCCGCCGACGAGATTGTGCCCAAGGTCATTCAGGGCGATATCGATATCGCCCTGGTGCCCGCCAACGTGGCGAGCGTACTCTACAACAAGACCGAGGGCGCGGTGCAGGTCATCGACATCAACACGCTGGGTGTGCTGAACGTTGTGACGGGCGACGCGAATGTGGCCTCGTTTGGCGATCTGGCGGGTCGCACCGTCTACATGACGGGCAAGGGCACCACGCCAGAGTACGTCATGAACTTCCTGCTGGAGCGCGCGGGCCTGACCGACCAGGTGACGCTCGAGTTTAAGAGCGAGCCCACCGAGGTGCTGTCGGCCCTGCTTGCCGACCCGACTGCCGTGGGCGTGCTACCCGAGCCGTTCAAGACGGCGGCCATCGCCAAGAGCGAGGGCAAGCTGTCGGCACCGGTGAGCCTGACCGATGTGTGGGACGAGCTGGCAGGAGACACGGGCTCGCGCCTGCTGACGGGCGTGACCGTGGTGCGCCGCGCGTTTGCCGAGGAACATCCCGAGGCCGTGGCGGAGTTCTTGAGCTGCCATGCGGCGAGCGTTGAGGCCGTGAACGCGGCGCCGGCGGACTGGGCTCAGGCCGTGGTCGATGCAGGTATCGTGGATAACGCCACGATTGCCGAAAAGGCGATTCCCGGGTGCATGCTCGTGTGTCAGACGGGGAAGGATATGAAGGCCGCGCTCGGTGGGTACCTGCAGGTGCTGGCCGATGCGGACCCGAGCGCCGTGGGCGGCAAGCTCCCGGCTAACGATTTCTACTACATGGAGTAGCCCGTGCGTGCGTTTGCTCGACAAATGATAGAGCGTATGAAGGCGGTGGCGGCAGCAGGTGCCGTTGCCGCCTTTTGGCTTGCCGTGTGGGTGCTGATGGCGGGTTTCGTGGCGCAGCCGTTGATTTTGCCGGGGCCGGGCGCTGTCGTGGTGGCGTTGCTGCGGCTGGTGTGCGATGTCGGCACGTGGGCGATTCTGGCGGGCTCGGGTGCGCGGATTCTAGGCGGTTTGGCGCTTGCCGCGGTGTGCGGCGGCGTGATGGCGGGAGCCTCGGTGCGGTCGCGGACGTTTGCCCGCCTGGTGGCGCCGGCGCTTTCGTTTGTTAAGGCGACACCGGTTGCTTGCGTGGTGGTCCTGCTGCTCATTTGGTTGGGGTCGGCGCGCGTGAGCATTGCGGCGGTCTTTTTGATGGCGCTGCCGGGCGTATATTTTTCGCTGGTCGAGGGCTTGGCGCAAGTGGATAAGCCGCTGGAGCAGATGTTTCGTCTGCATGGCGTGCGGGGTTGGCGTCTGTTTTGCGCCCACACCTGGCGCGAGGTCCTGCCGTTTGTGCTTTCGTGCGCCCGCGCTGTGATCGGCATGAGCTGGAAGGCCGGCGTGGCGGCGGAGCTGATCGGCATGGCGGTGGGCACCGTGGGTGAGCGCATCTATCAGGCGAAGCTGCTCATCGAGACGGCTGACCTGCTGGCTTGGACCGTGCTAGTCGTGGCGGCATCGTGGGCATGCGAGCGTGTGCTGGTGTGGTTGCTGCGGGCTTCGGGGCCCGCGGCGTGGCGTGCTGCCGTGTGGGCACATGGGCGTGGTACTCGCGGGCGTTCGGGCGACTCTGCTGGCGCCGGCGCTGCTGCGGAGCTTGCGCTCGCGGTGGGCGACCGGGCGCCCTGGGCGCCGGCACTCGACGGACTGGTGCTTCGCGTGCCCGCGGGTGGGCGCGCCTGCGTGATGGGCGCCTCGGGTGTGGGCAAGTCGACGTTGCTCGCGCTGGCGGCGGGGGAGTGCGCACCGTGCTCGATGGTGTTTCAGGATGTGCACCTGGTCGAGGACGTTTCTGCCCTGGATAACGTGCTGGTGTGCGCCGACGCGCACATGGACGCCTCGAGTGCCGCAGCCCTGTTGCGCCTGCTGGTGCCGGGGGTCGATGTGCATGCTCGTGTGGCCGAGCTTTCGGGCGGGCAGCGCCGTCGCGTCGAGATTGCCCGAGCTCTGCTGTGCCCAGGCGACGCGGTGATTCTGGACGAGCCCTTTACCGGTCTAGACATCGCTGCGCGCGACGCATGCGCCGAGGTCGTGCGCGACTTGCTCGACGGCCGCATGCTGTTGCTTGCTACGCACGATGCCGTCGACGCTCAGGCCCTCAATATCTCGGACATCATCACGCTCTAAATACTTACTCAGCAACAAATTGATCCGTTTTTTCTCCGTCCCCATGGGATCGGGTATGGTATTCTATCTGCGGGGTAATACTTAGGAATACCAAGTAATACCAACGCCGTAGAACAAACTCCAGATGCGGGCCAATCGGGTTGCCTTCACAGCCCGTCGCCCAGCCGCGTGGCCCGCATCCATCCGCACCACCGTCGTTTCAAAAAGGAAGCGCCATGGCAGAACACATGACCCCGGTTGTCGCGAAGGTCTTGCCCGAGGAAAAGGCGGCCTTCGCGGCGGCAACCCAGCTCGTGGGCACCACGCCGTCCAACGCCATCCGCATGTTCATCGCCGCCTTCAATCGCTGCGGCACCTTCCCGTTCGACATCTCGCCCAACGGGGCTTTTGGCAAAGACTGTCCCCAGCAACTAGTCGTTAAAGAACGTCCCCAATGACTAGTCGTTGGGGACGTTCTTTAACGACTACCTGTCGGGAGGAGGTTGGCATGCTCAATGCGATGATTTGGGCGCTTGCCTGTTTTGGCGTCGTCGCTGCCGATATTGCCCTGAGCGTCGTTTTGTTCTCCGCCCTTGGCGTCGCATCGGTGTTCATGGGTTTTTCGATCGATGGCCTCGACATTCAATTGCTTCAGGCCGTCGCGCAGACGGCATCGTTTTTGATGGCGCTACTGTGGTGGCGTTATCTGTGGCCGCGTTCGTTTATGGCACGCCGGCAAAGCGAGCATCCGCTCGGCGGGGGAGCGCGTGGGGCGTGGAAACGCATCGCCTGCGTTATCGTGATTGGCTTGGCCCTGCAGGTGGTCGTTGGCTACGTGACCGACGCCGTGCTGTCGCTGTTGCCCGATGCCGCGGCCGACTACAGCGAGCTTGTCGAGGAAACAGGCATGGGCGACACCAGCTATCTCGCCGTCCTGACTACGGTGCTCGGCGCCCCATTTTGTGAGGAGCTGCTGGTGCGCGGCATTATTTTTGAGTTTTCGCTCCGAGCGTTTAATCCGCAGTGCCGCCCACTTTGGAAGCGCCGGCGTCGTGCGAGCGCGCAGGACGGCGCCATGGTGCCCTGGTCGGCCCCGAGTACCTGGGGCGTCGCCGCGGCAATCGTGCTGCAGGCGGCGGTCTTCGGCTTTATGCACATGAACTGGGTGCAGGGTTGCTACGCGGGTGCCGCCGGCCTCATCTTTGGTTGGGTGCTCGTGACGACCGGAAAGCTCCGCTACACGATCCTGCTGCACTTTGCCTTTAATGCCGGGTCGTATCTCATGGGGCTGCTGTGGTTTGTGAACACTCCGCTCGACGTGGTGGTCACGGTTGCCATCGCCGGCTTTGTGCTGGTAGGGGCGATGCGCTCGCTGCGCCACGCGTGTGGGATGGACGCAGCGAGCGCGCCGCTGCCCTAGTTGCGACGTCCGCCGCCGTTGGCGCCCTGCCGTCCCTGGGCCGCGCGATTGCGACCGGCAGTGTTCTGTGCGCGCGACATGCCGCCGTGCCCCTTGCTACCCTTGGGCCCCTTGCCGCCGGCGCCGCCATGCGGTTTGCCGCCCTTCTTGCCGGTGCCATGCCCGCCGCCAGCAGACGTCTCGCCCGGGCGCGGGGGCACGGGACGAATCAGGCAATGCTTGGTGTAGCCAATCAGATCGCGGCGGCCGGCTTTTTCCAGCGCCTCGCGCACGAGCTTGTAGTTCTCGGGCTTGCGATACTGGATGAGCGCACGCTGCATGGCCTTCTCGTGCGGGTCGCGCGCCACGTAGATCGGCTCCATGGTGCGCGGGTCCACGCCGGTGTAGTACATGCAGGTCGACATGGTGGACGGCGTGGGGTAGAAGTCCTGCACCTGCTCGGGCATATAGCCCATGTCGCGCACGGCTTCGGCGAGCTCTACGGCTTCCTTCATCGTCGAGCCGGGGTGGCTCGAGATCAGGTATGGCACCACATACTGCTTGAGTCCGTATTCGCGGTTCAGGCGTTCAAATTTACGGCAGAACGCATCGTAGACGGCTCGGCTCGGCTTGCCCATCACGGACAACACCGCGTCGCTCACGTGCTCGGGTGCCACGCGTAGCTGGCCCGAGACATGATGCTCCAGCAGCTCGCGCAAAAACTCGTCCGAGGCGTCGGCCATGGTGTAGTCGAAGCGGATGCCGCTGCGGACGAAGACCTTCTTGACGCCCGGCAGCTGGCGCAGGTCGCGCAACAGCTGCGTGTAGCCGCTCTCGTCGACTACCATGTTCTTGCACACGCTCGGCCACAGGCAGCGCTTGTTCTTGCACACGCCGTGCTTGAGCTGCTTGTCGCAGGCAGGGCGGCTAAAGTTTGCCGTCGGTCCGCCCACGTCGTTGATGTAGCCCTTAAACTCGGGATCGCGCGTGAGCAGCTCGGCCTCGCGCATGATCGAGTCGTGGCTGCGCATCTGCAACACGCGGCCCTGGTGGAAGGTAAGGGCGCAAAACGAGCACTCGCCAAAACAGCCGCGGTTGGAGCTGATTGAAAACTTGATCTCGGCAAAGGCCGGCACGCCGCCCGCGGCATCGTAGTCGGGATGCCAATCGCGTGCGTAGGGGAGCTCGGCCACCTCGTCCATCTCATCGGTCGTCAACGTCGCCGACGGCGGGTTCTGCACCACATAGACGCTGTTGGGATAGGGCTCTACCAGGCGATGTCCGGTGATGGGGTCCATATTCTGCTGTTGCACGTTAAAGCTGCGTGCGTAGTTGAGCTTGTCGGCGGTAAGGTCGTCCCAGCTGGGTAGCAGGTCGTAGTCGTAGACCTCGTCGAGCGAGCCTGTGCGGTAGACGGTGCCGTTGATATAGGTGATCTGATCGATGGGCAGCCCCGCGTCGAGCGCGTCGGCAATCTCGACAATCGCGTGCTCGCCCATGCCGTAGATGAGGATGTCGGCGCCCGAGTCGAGCAGCACCGAGCGCTTGAGCTTATCCTGCCAGTAGTCGTAGTGGGCCAGGCGGCGCAGGCTTGCCTCGATGCCGCCGATGATGATGGGGGCGTCCTTAAACGTCTGGCGGATGAGGTTGCCGTAGACCGTGACGGCTCGGTTGGGACGGCGCCCCTCCTCGCCACCGGGGGTATAGGCGTCGGTGTGGCGGCGGTGTTTGGTCACCGAATAGTGGTTGACCATGGAGTCCATGTTGCCGGCACTGACCAAAAAGCCCAGGCGCGGCTCGCCGAGCGCGGTAATGCTGGCGGGGTCGGTCCAGTCGGGCTGGCAGATGATGCCCACCTTGTAGCCGTGCGCGTCGAGTACGCGGCTGACGATGGCCATGCCAAAGCTGGGATGGTCCACGTAGGCGTCGCCGCAGATGTAGACAAAGTCGCACTGGTCCCAGCCACGCGCATCCATGTCGGCGCGGCTGACGGGGAGGAACTTATCGCGGCCCGGTCGCCAGGGGCGGGCGGGCGTCGCTTGGGAATGCTTGGTGCGGGCGACCGTGGCCTGCGCCTTACCGCCGCGCTTTTGCTGCTGGCCCTGTTTGCCCTGCTGACTGCGCTGGTTGTTCTGAGCGTGCTGAGGCTTTTTTGCCACGATCCCTCCCGGTGTTTGTATGCTGCACGTAATTGTAACCAGTCTTTTTGGGACGGGGCTAAAAAGACTGGGGGAGTACATGAGCTGGGGATCGGCGCGTCGATGCGGGGATCGTTTGTTTCCAGACTGTGTATCTGCGCATTGGAGAACCCGTCTCGCGCGCACGCCATGTTGTCAATGGGTTACAGTATGAACGGCGGTTATGTTTCCGCCAACGCACGAGAGAGTCGTCAACAAGGAGGATGCACGACGATGCAGCGTGCCAAACAGATATCGGAGTCTATTGAGCTGGGCATCATCTTGGCGCTCGCCGGTGGCTTTATGGACGTGTATTCGTACATTGGGCGCGACCATGTTTTCGCCAACGCGCAGACGGGCAACATCCTGCTCGTGGGTGTAAGCATCTCGGAGGGCAACTGGCAGCTGGCGGGACGCTATTTCTTCCCCGTGGTGTCGTTTGCCGTGGGCATTATGCTTGCCGACCTGGTTCACGAGCGGTTCGGCAGCGTGATTCACTGGCGCCAGGTGACGGTGTTTTTTGAAGCCGTCATCTTGCTGGGCGTGAGCTTTATCCCCGGTGGCGGTTACAACCTGCTCGCCAACTGTCTCACTTCGTTTGCCTGCGGTATGCAGGTCGAGAGCTTCCGCAAGATTCACGGTCACGGTATCGCTACGACCATGTGCATCGGCAACTTGCGCAACGCGCTGCAAAACGTGGACGATTACATCATCACCCACAGGCGCGGCTTTTTGGAAAACGGCCTGCTGTACTTTGGCGTGATCTTTATCTTTGTGTTTGGCGCCGTGTTGGGCAACTGGTGTATTGAACGCATGGGCCTGCACGCCATCGTCGTGGCGAGCTTGCTGCTGTTTGTCGCGTTTGCCATCATGTTCATCGACCGCGAGCGCGACTTGCGCTTACGCTGGAAGGTTGCGGCCGAGGCTTGGAAAGAGGGCTGCCGAAAGTAACCGAATGCGGCAAAGGGACTGTCCCTTTGCCGCAGTTTTTTCATCTTCTGTTGAAACGCTTTAACACTTTTGACGTTCTCACGCATTTTTCGTTTCAAAAGCGTTAGGATGGGACTCATAGCGTGGGGCGTAATGGGTGCCCCGCACACGATGGGAGGCTATCAATGGCTAATCGTTTCGTTCTCAACACCATTTCTTATCATGGTTCCGGCGCCATCAAGGAGATCCCCGGCGAGCTCCAGCGTCGCGGTTACAAGAAGATTTTCGTCTGCTCCGATCCCGATCTGGTCAAGTTTGGCGTTACCGCTAAGGTGACCGACGAGCTCGACGCTGCCGGCATCGCTTGGAGCCTCTACTCCGAGATTAAGCCCAACCCCACCATCCAGAACGTCAAGGACGGCGTCGAGGCCTTTAAGGCCGCCGAGGCTGACGCTATCGTGACCATCGGTGGCGGCTCCTCCATGGACACCGCCAAGGCCATCGGCATCATCATCAACAACCCCGAGTTCGCCGATGTCCGCAGCCTCGAGGGCGTTGCTCCCACCAAGAACCATGCCGTGTTCACCATCGCCGTGCCGACGACCGCCGGTACCGCTGCCGAGGTGACCATCAACTACGTCATCACCGACCCCGAGAAGGTCCGCAAGTTCGTGTGCGTCGACACCAACGACGCCCCCGAGGTCGCCGTCGTCGACCCTGACATGATGGCTTCCATGCCCGCCGGCCTGACCGCTTCCACCGGCATGGACGCACTGACCCACGCCATCGAGGGCTACACCACCAAGGGCGCCTGGGAGCTTTCCGACATGTTCCACTTTGAGGCCATTAAGCTGATCAGCGAGAACCTGCGCGACTCCGTCGCCGAGGCCAAGTCCGGCCAGCCCGGCTCCGGCCGTGAGGGCATGGCTCTTGGTCAGTATGTCGCCGGCATGGGCTTCTCCAATGTTGGCCTGGGCATCGACCACGCCATGGCTCACACCCTGTCCGCTCACTACGACACCCCGCACGGCGTCGCTTGCGCCATGCTGCTGCCGATCGCCATGGAGTTCAACAAGCCGGTTTGCGCTGAGCGCCTGGCCAAGGTTGCCGTCGCCATGGGCGTTGACACCACGGGCATGAGCACCGCCGAGGCCGCCGATGCCGCCATCGCCGCCGTTAAGCAGCTCTCTGCCGACGTGAACATCCCACACGTCTGCGAGGCCATGAAGGCTGACGAGATCGAGATCCTGGCCAAGGACGCCATGGCTGACGCCTGCTTCCCGGGCAACCCGCGCGAGGCGACGCTCGACGACGTCATCGAGCTCTTCAAGAAGATCTGCCCGGCTGCCTAACCCAGTTTGGTGGTCCTTCGCCCGTAGGCGTATGGTCTTTTGACTTGCTGCTGGCCCCGCCGTGCTGCGCACGGCGGGGCTTTTTGTGCTGCGTCAATGTCCTGAGACGGGTAAAACCAAAGCATGCTGCCCGCTGCGGATAGGTGGTGCACTTCCCAGCGTGCATTTTTGGGAGTATTCAGCAAGCTCTGAAAAATGCATAACGTTGTGAATGGGCCGTAGTGGCCCGCGGGCGCCCATCGACAGCCCCTGTGGGCGGGCTATCGATGGACGGAGATGGCTGTCGCCGCGTTTTTGGTTTGCGACGGTCTACAACACTGCTGTAACCGCGTCGTTTTGTCGTTTGTGATGGGGTCGTTGGGGCCCACGGTGCTGAATACTCCGTTTTTTGCACGGTCCAAGGTGGGGTACCCTGAGACGAAGCAAAAAGATGTCTCATATTTATGCAGATACTGATAGGATTTATGCAAGATTCGGGTTGTAAACCGTGCGCGTGCACAAAACCGGTGCGGGGACGTCGGGAGGCGGCTCGGCTCCTAGGGCATTGACCGTGCAGAACGGTTAAAATCGGGACTCGGTCTTAGTTTTACTTGGAAGGATGCATATGGCTTCTAATGTTGATGCTTCTCTAGAGGGGACGCTCTCCTATATCGCGGGACAGCTTAAGACGCTGACTTCTATCGCCTCGCCTACGGGCTATACCCGTGCGGCTACTGATTATCTGATGGAGGCCCTGCGCGATATGGGCTTTGGGCCCGAGCGTTCTAATAAGGGTAACGTGCTCGTTGAGCTTGGCGGCGAGGGCGAGCCGCTCGTACTGGCGAGCCATGTCGATACCCTAGGCGCCATGGTGCGTTCCATTAAGGACAATGGCCGCCTGCGCCCCACGACGCTCGGTGGGCATCAGTGGTCTACGGCCGATGGCGAGAACTGCACCGTCTACACGCGCGACGGCAATGTCTACACGGGCGTGGTTCTTAACACCGAGCCTTCGGCGCACGTGGCCGACGAGCCGGTCAAGACCATCGAGAAGAACATGGAGATCTTGCTCGACGAGAACGTCGACAGCAAGGACGATGTGCTTGAGCTGGGCATTCAGACCGGCGACATCATCGCTATGGATCCTCGCACGACGGTGACGGAGAGCGGCTACATTAAGAGCCGCTTCCTGGATGATAAGCTATCGGCCGCCATTTTGTTGGGCTTGGCGCGTGCCGTCGCCGCTGGCGAGGTGACGCTTTCGCGTAAGGTTTCGCTGCTCTTTACCGTGTACGAGGAGGTGGGCCACGGCGGCGCCTTCGTGCCGGCCGACACGCGCGAGATGATCAGCGTTGACATGGGCTGCGTGGGCGACGACCTAGGCTGCACCGAGCACATGGTGTCGATCTGCGCCAAGGATTCGGGCGGTCCGTACAACTACGACCTGGTGACGGCGCTGTCCAATATCGCGCGCGAGCTTGAGCTCGATTACGCTATCGACGTGTATCCGCATTACGGTTCGGACGTCGAAGCCACGCTCTCTGCCGGCTACGACATTCGCCATGGTCTGATCGGCCCCGGCGTGTATGCGAGCCACAACTACGAGCGTAGCCACATGGACGGCGTGCGCAACACCTTCGAGCTCGTCCGCGCCTACGTACAGCGCTAGCGATGCAGCGGCCTCGGCTGATACGGCAGTACCGACCGAGGCCGTCCTCTCTAAGTTGCGGTGAAATAGGGACTGTTTGGCGGTTTTAAACGCTTAAACAGTCCCTATTTCACCGCAACTTATGAAGGGGATGGGACTACCTGATGGCTGCCGTAACGGTGCCGCCGCCCAAGACGACGTCGCCGCGATAGATAACGACTGCCTGGCCGGGGGCGATGGCTCGCTGTGGCTCGTCAAAAGTTAGCAGCATTTGTCCGTCTTCGCCACGTGTAAGGGTCGCTGCCTGGTCTTTCTGACGGTAGCGGTACTTGGCACCTACACGAATGCCGCCGGCGTCGAGCTCAGCCTCCATGCGGTCGGCAGGGGCGCTCCAGATCCAGTCGTTGGCCGTGAGCGCTGCGGCCGTCAGGTCGTCGGCCTCGCCCAGATGCACAATGTTGTTGGCGGCATCGACGCCCGTTACGTACACGGGATGCGCCATCGCGACGCCCAAGCCCTTGCGCTGGCCGATGGTATAGCGCAGCGCGCCGTTGTGACGCCCGACCACGCTGCCGTCGCGCCACACAATGTCGCCTGGCTCGGCGGCATGTCCGCAGCGGCGCTCGATATAGCCCGCGTAGTCGCCGTCCGCGATAAAGCAGATATCCTCGCTCTCGGCCTTCTTGGCGTTGATGAAGCCCTGCTCGGCGGCAATGCGGCGCACGTCGTGCTCCTTGTCCAGGCCTGCCAGCGGAAAGATTGTGCGTGCCAAGCGCTCCTGCGTAAGCGAATACAAAAAGTAGCTTTGGTCCTTCTTTGGGTCCTCGCCACGGTACAGCTGCCGGGTGCCGTCGGACGTTTGGCTCGTTTTGGCGTAGTGACCTGTGGCGATGTAGTCGCAGCCCATATCGAGCGCTGCATCGAGCAACGCGCCAAACTTAATATGGCGGTTGCAGATGATGCACGGGTTGGGCGTCAGCCCCTCCTGATAGGCAGTCACGAAGCGCTCGATCACGTTGCGGTCGAAGGCCTGCTGCAGGTCGAGCACATGGTGAGGTATCCCCAGGCGATCGGCGACGGCCTTTGCATCGGCGATGTCACGGTCGACCTTACTCATGCCCGTGACGGGATCGGGTGCGGGACAGGTGAGGCGCATGGTGGCACCGACGCATTCGTAACCCTGACTTTTGAGCAGATAGGCAGTCACGCTGGAATCGACGCCGCCGCTCATGGCGACGAGCACGCGCTTGTTGTGCATGGGGAGGTTCTCCTTGGTGGCATGTGGCCAAAAAAGAAAAGCGGCGCGGGAGGCTGGTTCCGCGCCGCAGACATTGTAGCAAGTTCGGACGTCTCGTGGGACACCCTGTTGGGATGAGCCCGGGCTGCCAGAAGAGAGGGGAGGCCGGCGTGCAACGAGAAGCTCTAGTCCTGGAAGAGCGCCGTGGACAGGTAGCGCTCGCCGGTGTCGGCGAGCAGCGCCACGATGGTCTTGCCCTCGTTCTCGGGGCGCTTGGCCAGCTGCAGTGCGGCCCACACGGCGGCGCCGGACGAAATGCCCACGAGCACGCCCTCCTTGTGGCCCACGGCGCGGCCGGTGGCAAAGGCGTCGTCGTTCTCGACGGGGATGATCTCGTCATAGACCTGGGTGTCGAGGACGTCGGGCACAAAACCGGCGCCGATACCCTGGATCTTGTGCGGGCCGGCCTGACCCTTAGAGAGCACCGGGGAAGTGGCGGGCTCAACGGCGACGACCTGAATCTCGGGGTTCTGCTCCTTGAGGAACTCGCCCACGCCGGTCACGGTACCGCCGGTGCCAACGCCGGCGACGAAGATGTCGACCTTGCCGTCGGTGTCATCCCAGATCTCGGGGCCGGTCGTGGCCTTGTGGATGGCGGGGTTGGCGGGGTTCACAAACTGGCCGGCGATAATGCTGTTGGGGGTCTCCTTCTGCAGCTCCTCGGCCTTGGCGATGGCGCCCTTCATGCCCTTGGAGCCGTCGGTGAGCACGAGCTGTGCGCCGTATGCCTGCATAAGCTTACGGCGCTCGACGGACATGGTCTCGGGCATGGTGATGATCACCTTGTAGCCGCGGGCAGCCGCCACCGAGGCGATGCCGACGCCGGTGTTGCCACTCGTGGGCTCGATGATGGTGTAGTCGCCGCCGCGCACGAGCTTGCCGGCCTTCTCGGCCTCGTCGATCATGTTCTTGGCGACGCGGTCTTTAACGGACCCGGCGGGGTTGAAGTATTCCAGCTTGACGAGCACGCGGGCCTTGAGGTCCTCATCGGCCTCAAAGTGAGTGAGCTCCAGAAGCGGGGTGTGGCCGATAAGCTGATCGATGGACGTGTAAACGTTGCTCATGGTGAACCTCCAAAGTGTTCAAATGACTGGATACCGTGTGGTTTTACGGTGTGTGTAGCAGCGAAACCCACAAAACGTATAGGTTGTTCGTTTTGCTGTTGGCAAGCATAGTAGACACTAAAGCCTAGTAACGCAATAGGAAATAGAAGATTATTACGAGTCGATTAACCATCTTGACGGGAATGGGTATTTTCAAAACCAATTTTTCGGCTAGAATTTCTACGGACTAAATGACCGAAAGGCAGCACTATACATGTTGGTTTCCACTAAGGGCAGATATGCCCTGCGCGTTATGGTTGATCTGGCCGAGCACCAGGCGGCCGGTCGCATCCCGCTCAAAGAGATCGCGGCGCGACAGGGGATTTCCGAGAAATATCTCGAGAACATCTTGGCTACGCTCGTACGTGCCAACATGCTCTCGGGCATGCGTGGCAAGGGCGGCGGCTACGTGCTCACGCGCCCGCCCGAGCAGTACACGGTGGGCGAGATCCTGCGCCTGACCGAGGGTAGTCTGGCGCCGGTCGCCTGCCTGGACGGCGACTGCAAGGGCTGCTCGCGTTCGGATGAGTGCCCCACGCTCGACGTGTGGAAGAACTTGGACAAGCTCATCAACGACTACCTCGACGGCGTGACGCTCGATCAACTTGTCGCTCCCAACCATGGCTACGACTACGTCATCTAACCCACACCTGCCATTTGGGGACGGGGTAGAAATGGTAGATTCTCTCGCCCTTTGAGACTTGACAAATAAGAAGGCCGCCCATTTTTGCGATGGGCGGCCTTCGTTTTGGGCTGTTGAGACGGGCACGGCCGGAATGGCCGTTTTAGTCCTCGGCGATGCTGTCGAGGATGCTGCGCGTGATGGATACCAGGATACTGCCCATAAAGGCCGATCCAAAGCTGGCGATGGAGATGCCCGCGCCCAGCAGATTGACCGACAGGTAGCTGGCCAGCTCGAGCATAAAGCTGTTGACTACGAGCTGAAAAACACCAAGCGTAATAATAGTGAGCGGCAGCGAGATGACCGTGAGGAACGGTTTGACGAACGAATCGACGATGTTCAGGAACAGTCCCACGAAGGCGAAACAGACCCAGGTCTCGGCAAAGCCGAAGGGTTGGATACCGGGGACGAGGAACGTGGCGATCGCGATGGCGATCGAGGTGAAGAGCCAGTTAAGCATAAAGCGCATGGCGTGAATCCTTTCTTGCGCCGGGGTTGCTGGCGTCGCGTGAAGCGGCTTGCGGCGGCGACCTGGATGGTTGCGCGGGCGCGCCGCGGTGTTTGGGCGCCCATTGTCTCAAATATTCGTGGAGCTTACGTGCGCATATGGTTTCTAAACGGCGTTCGTCCTGAAAAACGCGCCGCTGGCAGAGAGTCTTGTCGCTTTAGTTTGGTGGTGTGCTACACTGCTACGGGCAAAAGCCACAGGCGTTGCCCTATTGCATAGAACGGGCGAACGATGCCCGATGTCAGTATCAACTTCGATGCCTTTTGGCGGGTTTGGCGGTGATCGATGAATATCGAGAACATGTTTGACAAGCCTGATGTCAAGCAGCTGGTCCACGCATTTAGCCTTTTGGACGACGAGAAGGATATCCAAGCGTTTTTGACCGATATCTGCACGCCGCGCGAGATTTGCGACCTTTCTCAGCGTTTGCAGGTTGCGCGCTATTTGGACGAGGGCGAGCCTTATGTTGAGGTTCAGGCCCGTACCGGCGCTTCGTCCACCACGGTGAGCCGCGTTTCAAAGGCGCTGAACGGCGAGTACGGTGGCTACCGCAAGATCCTCATTAAGTTGGAGGATGGCGAGTAGGCCAGCGACAACATTGAATTACGAAGAACCGTCCCTCCGGGGGCGGTTTTTATATGCCTGCAATCGGCTGGTGCGTTGGGTTCAGGTTGCTTTGTACCAAAAGATGGAACTGCGGTGGCAATGTGTCCGCTTGGGCGGGTAGGATGGATGCATTGATTATTGCGAACGGTTTGAGCGGAGGACCATGCCTGTTCGAATCTATACCACCAATGCCGGCACGGATTTGAGCGATGCCGAGTCGGCGCTGCTTGCCGACCTTATTGCCCGTCACGGGCGTGTCGTGTTGCTGGCACCAACGTTTGCCGAGCTCGATCTGTGCCGTCATGATGCGGCGGAAGCCGGCATTTCGCTGGGTATCGACTACAAGACACCCGCATCGTGGCTTCGCTCGCTTTGGGAGCTTTTGGGCGACGGGCGCGGTTTCGTCGACAACCTGCAACGTCAGATGCTGTTTTCGGATATGATTGCCCGCCGCGACGATGCCGACCTGCAGCCGCTTTCGCGTAGCCAGGGCACGGTGCGCATGCTCGCGCGCATGGCCCGCGATGTGCTGCCGGGTGTGGCGGGGACGACGGCCGAGCGATGCGGTGGCAACAATTGCCAGCCTGAGCCAAAAAGCGATGCCGAGGCTCGTGTGTTTGAGCTTTTGCGTGCCTACGCGGGCGGTTTGGACCGTCGAGATATGGTCGAGCCCTGCGAGGCAGCCGACATTATGGCCGGTGCCCTGGCCGATAGCCTGCCGGCGTGCGCCCGCGCCGTATGCGTGCGCGGTACCACGTCGTTTACGCACGGTCTACTCGAGCTGCTGTCTGCCGTGGCGAACAATGGGGGAGAGGTCGTCGTGCTGCTTGCCCGCGAGCAGGCGGCGATGCGCGAGGAGCTTGCCACGGCATTTGATGCCCGCGGTGTGCTGTTTGAGATCGCGCCGCTGGGGGAGGACGCCGTCGCGTCTGATGTCGCTTGCGGGGCCGCCGCTCAGCCTGCCTTTATTGAGGTCGCCGGCCCCCATGCCCGTGCTCATGTCTATGCGGACGCCATCGATAAGTTGGTGAAAGCGCACAAGGAGTCCAAGGCCGATAAAGCTACTGCAACGCCCGCCGACCCCGTGCGCGTGCTCGTCGTTTCTGCCCGGGCACCCCAGCTGTTCGGCGAGCTCGCCGCCCGTTTGGCGGCGCGTCACATTGCGGCCGAGACGACTGAGTTCACGGCGTTTTCCCAGTCCATCGCGGGCAGGCAGTTTACGGCGCTCGCCAACCTGATCGAGCGTATGAAAGCCGCCGACGAGGGCACCGCTTCCAAGACTGAGTGGTGGCCCGCGCCGGAGCTTACCGACTGGATCTACAGTCCGCTTTCGGGCGCTGATGCCGTCAATGCCCGTACCTTCGATAAGAATATGCGTCTCTCGCGCAGCAAGACTACCGCGGGCGTCAAGAGCCTGCTGCAGAGCGTTCAGGGCCAGGTGAGGGGCGCGCGCAAGGCGACGAGCGACGATAACTGGTTTAAGAACGTACCGTGTGTGGTCTCGGACGTGTTCCAGGCGCTGTGGCGTGACAAGCCCGTGACGGCGCTTAAGGCCATGCTTGCCGTTGCCGAGGCGTTGCCCGATCGCGCTCTAGGCGGCCTTGACGGCCAGGCCCGTCGCCAGGCAGAGACGGCTTTGCTGCGCCATGCCATCGACATCCTTATGAACGATGCTCGCGCGCTCGACGTGTCGCAGGCCGCGACCGTGCCGGTTCTCGACGGCGTTCGAACCAAGGTGGACAAGCGCAGTACCGCCTACGATTACGAGACCTACGAGGTCGATCGCACACCACGAGCACAAGTGCGCTTCGCGTCGCTTGCCGATGCGTCGGTTCTTCGCCCTGGCAGCTACGATGCCGTGCTGTTTGCCGATGTCGACCTGGACAGCTATCCGCTTTCGCACGAAGAGGGCCCGCTTGCCACGTTGACAGCCGAGCTGCGCCGCGACGGCGTGTCTTTGGAGCCCGCTGCCCTGCTGCGCGTGCGCTTTGGCCGTGCGATGCAGGCGGCGAGCGGTCCGGTCGCGCTCGCCCGTGTGACGCACGATCGCCAGGCACGCGAGTGCTACCCGGCAGCCGTATGGACCGAGCTGTGGGCACATGCCGAGGCCGCTGGCGCTGCCAAGCCCATGCGCGTGGGCGAGGGCGATATCATCGCCGACTTTGATCCCGCGGCAGGTGAAGGTCTTAGGCGCGAGCGCGTGACCTGCGAAGCTCCTCAGCATCTGAGCGATGAAGCCATTCCGTATTTGGTCCTGTGCCGTCGCGATGGCGAGGGTGAGGACGCGCCGCTTGTGCCGCGTCTGACGTCCGCCTCGCAGATCGAGGCCTATTCCACCTGCCCGCTGTGCTGGTTCGTCTCGTATCGCGTGAAGCCCCAGTCGATCGACGCGGGCTTTGGCAACATGGAGAAGGGCAACTTTGTCCACGACGTGCTGGAGCACTTGCATGCGTGTCTTCCGCAGAAGGGCATGGAGCGCGTGACGCCCGAGAATCTGCCGCGCGCACAGGAGCTGCTGCGCGAGGTCTTTACCGATACCTTGGCCGAGCATGCGGGCAAGCGTGGCAACGAGGGCCCGCTGGTGCCGCTCTCCCCGGTGGAGGAGCGTCAGGTGGCCGAGATCTTGCCGCAGCTGGAGGGCGTCCTTGCCTACGAGTCCGAGGCGCTGACTCCTTTTGCTCCGCGCTACCTGGAGTTTGCCTTTAACGATCTTAACGTTGAGTATGCCGGTTGGCCGCTCGGCGGGCGCATCGACCGCGTAGATGTGGATGCCGAGAATCGCGCCGTGGTAATCGACTACAAGCATCGCACGGGCGTTGAGGAGTTTAAGCTCGCCGACCCTACGGTGCGCGACGAGGAATCGGGCACGGCGCCCATCGACGACCCGCGCTGGCTGCCACCCCATACCCAGACACTCATCTACGCGCAGGCCATGCGTCGGGCGCTGGGCCTAGATACCCGTGCTGCGCTCTATTTCTCGACCAAGGGCGGCAAGCCCGCGCTGCGCGGCGCGGCGAGTGCCGAGTTGCTCGAGGAAGAGCGTGGTGACGGTCGCATCCCGGGCCTCAAGAAGGGCTTCCCGGGCGAGGGCGGCAGCATGGACTTCGATGCCCTGCTCGACCGCGTGGAGACCGGCATTGCCGAGCGCCTGCGCGAGCTCGAGGCAGGTGACGTCGCCGCTGTCGACCCGACATCGGCGCAAGCCGCGCATGCGCGCTGTTCGTATAACCACCAAGGAACGTTTGTAAGGAGGGACGTGTAGACCATGGATCTTTCGACTTTGATGCCGCAACAGCTGCAGATTGTCAAAACGCTCGACCGTCCGCTATTTGTCTCGGCGGGCGCCGGTTCGGGCAAGACCTTTACCCTTACGCGCCGCATCGTCTACGCGCTCTCGCCCGAATCCGGTCCGTTCGTTGAACATCTGGATCAGGTGCTCGCTATTACCTTTACCAAAGATGCCGCGGCCGAGATTCGCGACCGCGTGCGCCGTGCGCTTATCGACGAGGGCATGGACGAGGAAGCGCTGACCGTCGACGACGCGTGGATTTCGACCATTCACGGCATGTGCTCGCGTATCCTGCGCGCGCATGCGCTGGAGCTGGGCATCGACCCCGAGTTCACGGTGCTCACCGATACCGACGAGCTTATGGACCAGGCTGTTGAGCATGTGCTGGCCCGCGCGACGGCGCCCGATGCCGCCCCCGAGCTCGCGGCATCGCTCAAGGCCCTCTATGCCTGGTATCCCATGGCGGGCGAGGGCGGTTCCTTTGGCACCGGCACGACCATCAAGGGCCTGGTGCGCGAGCTGCTGGAGCTCTCGAGCCAGTTGCCGGGCGGCATGGACGACGTGCGCGTGGCACGCGGCCAGGCCGATACCTCGGCACTCGCCGATGCCTATCGATCGGCGTTGGGTGCAAGCAAGGCGGCGACCGAGAAGGCACAGATGGCGCTCGATGCCATCGACGCGTTCGAGGCGAGTGGCAAGACCATGGCCGATGCGGCGCGACTCATGATGTCGTGCGCCATGCCGCGCGCGAGCAAGGCGTTCCCCAAGGAGCAGGTCGAGCTGCTCAAGGCCGAGGCCGCCGATGCGTTTATCAATATCGTGCTTGCCTGCGGTGGCCCGGCGCTCGATGCGCTGGTGGGCCTGGCCCGTTCCGTGGAGGCTGAGTATCGCGCGCTGAAGGCTGCCCAGTCCGCTCTCGATAATAACGACCTGCTGCGTATGGCTTACGAGGCCCTGCGCGATTACCCTGCCATCCGTGCTGCGTACGAGGGCCGCTTTAAGATGGTCATGATCGATGAGTTTCAGGATACCGACCAGATGCAGGTCGATCTGATACGCTACCTGACGGGTGCGGGGGAGCGCGCGCTGTGCACCGTAGGCGATGCACAGCAGTCCATCTATCGCTTCCGTGGCGCCGAGGTCGAGGTGTTTCGCCGCCAGGAGCGCAAGGTGGGCTCCTCTGCTGCGCCCGAGACGGCTGTCGCATCCGATGCCCCCGCTGGCGAGCTCGTCAAACTCGTGCGCAACTTCCGCAGCCACGACGAGGTGCTGCGCTACGTAGCACGCGTCTTTGACGGCAACACCGGTGGTTTGATGCAGGGGTTCTTGGATCTTGAACCGAGCGACAAACGCGAGGACAAGCTCAAGGCGAAGGCTTCGCGCCGCCAGGCGCTGTTCGTTGCCGGTGGCAGCACCCAGGAGCGAACGCAGGCGAAAGCTCGTGCGATTGCGGAGCGGTTCCAAGCGCTCGTAAAAGCGGGCCAGCCCCAGGGCGGCATGGTACTGCTGCTGGGCCGCATGACCAACGCCGACGTCTACGCCCAGGCCTTCCGCGATCAGGGGCTCGACTGCGTCATCGCGGGCGGCTCGGTCTTTGCCCAAGCAGCCGAGGTGCAGACGGTGCGCGCCCTGGTTTGTGCGCTCGCCAATCCGGCCGATACGGCGCAGGGCCTTATGCCGCTGCTCGCCTCGCCGATGTTTGCGCTCGGCGCCCAGGAGTTCCTGGCGCTGGCGACCAAGCTCGATGGCGAGACGGGGGAGACCTCGCGCCGGAATATCGACATGGGCATCATGAGCGATTCCGATGTGCCGGGCTTGCAGGGCTTGCCGCTTGTGACGCGTGCCCGCGAGGTGCTGCGCTACGCACTGCGTCGCGTGGGGCGTGATTCGTTCGCCGCCATCGCGCGCGACGCGGTCAATGCCTCCGGCTGGTTCGTGCGCCTGGCGCAGCGCGGCCCCGAGGGCAAGGCCATCGCCGCCAACGTGCTCAAGGCGCTCGACGCCGTGGCCGAGGAGGAGGCCGAGTTCGGCAACTCGCCGCGTTCCATCGCGCTGGCCTTCGACCGCTTCTTGGCGGGCAAGGAGGCCCCGGGTGCCCTCAACGAGGAGGGCGACGGCGCGGTGCGCATCATGACCGTGCATGCGTCCAAGGGTCTGGAGTATCCGGTCGTAGCGGTTGCCGAGTGTTTTGGCGTGCGCAAGCCGTCCGGTGCGGCTCAGATGGGGCGTGTCGAGGGCGGAGCGCAGGTCGTGGCACTGCCAGCTCGTTTTGATGGCGTTAAGCTTGCCGATGGGACCTTTGTGAAGGGCGATGACGTCAAAAAGCAGTTTGAGCATGCGTTTAAGGGCAAGGGCACGTCGCTGTGGCTGCCGCCGGAGCTCATGGAGGACGTCTGTGCGACGGGTTCTCCCGCCGAGGCATTTGCTCGCCTGCGCAACGACGACCTGCAGCTTTCGCTCGAGGAGCGGGCTCGTCTGCTCTATGTCGCCATGACGCGAGCGCGTGAGCTGGTCATTCTGGCGATGGATGCCGGCGTGAGCCGCGGCAAGCTGTGTGCGCCGACCTTTGATGTCGAGACCGATCTGACCTACGATGTGCTGCGCCGTATTTTGCCGACCGATGCTCTGGATATGCCGCAGCTCGATGCCGACCGCTTGGTGTTCGACAACTCCCAGCTGGGCGACTACGAGCTCATTTCGCTCGCGGGCTTTACCTTTGGCGAGCAGACGTTTGAGGCCAACGCTTCGCTGGATGCCGAGGGCAGGCTTGTTCGTGGCGATGCCGATACGGATGCTGCCGACGATTTGGCCAGTACAATCGTCCCCGGTCCTGTCGACCCCAAGCCCGATTCGTTCGAGCTTGTGTATCCCCAGGCAGTGGACGTGCGCATGGGCATCTGTCCGTATCCGATGCGTGACTCGTATAGCTACTCGTCAATCGCCGCGGCACTCCATGCCGAGACGGAAGACCGTGCCGCCGAGGCTCGTGTTCCCATGGACGAGGCCGGCGATGATGCGGAGTCGGATGGTTCCGAGATGACGGACGCAGACGTGGCCGCTGTCGAGCCCGCCGGCAATCCCATGGCGCTGGGCTCGGCCTTCCACGCCGCCTGCCAGTGGCTCATCGAGATGGGTGCCGATGCGCTGCCCGCTGAGCGTGCCGACGCCCTGGCTCGCCTGTGGCACCTGACGCCAGAACAGCGCGAGCGCTTCGATGTCGCTCTGGAGCGCTGGCTCAAGTCGTCGGTTCGTGCCGAGCTGTTCGCGTGGCCGTGCGTTCGCGCCGAGGTGCCGTTCTTCTCGCTGGGCTGCGAGGACGAGGACATCGCCCGCTACGGTGCATATGCCGAAGGCGCCATCGACGCTTTGGCGACCGACCCGGCCGATCCGTCACGCGCACTGGTCATCGATTACAAGACGGGTGGCACGCCGGATGAGACGCCGGATCAGCTGCTCGAGAAGCACGCCCTGCAGGCGCGCGTCTACGCCGACGTGTTGCACAAGGCGGGCTTTGAGACGGTGACGGTCAAGTTCGTTCGCGTGGAGCAGGCGAATCCAGCCATCTTCGTCGAACCCGCCGAACCTCAAGTAGTCATCTACAATCTCTAGCCCTCAGATAACTTGCGGTGGAATGCGGACTGTTTTGGCCAAAAAAGCCGCCAAACAGTCCGCATTTCACCGCAACTGCAAGAGGAGCCGTGTTGGTTTGGCTAGGTTCGGGTGCTGTCCGTGCCGTGGGGTAAAATCGTTCAGTCAGAACACGAACCCGCATCGGAGCTCATCACATGGCATTCGTCCATCTGCACAACCACACTGTCTTCTCCATGCTCGACGGCGCAACCCGTATCCAGGATATGGTCAACCGTGCCGTTGAGCTTGGCATGCCCGCCGTGGCCATTACCGACCACGGCTACATGTATGGCGTGCCCGACCTGGCGCTGGCCTGCGACGCCGTCAATCACAACACGCCCGAGTATAAAACCTGGAGCCACGACAAGGCCTTCTTGGAAAAGGACCGCCGCGACGAGCTGGTGGAGCCCGATCCCGAGGAAAACCCGCGCGAGCATGCCCAGTATGTGAAGGACATAGCCATGTGGGACGAGAAAGGCAACATCGACGAGCTCAAGCCGCCCCTGGTCATCAAGCCCATCTTTGGCTGCGAGGTCTACTTTACGCCGGACGAGACCCTTGCCCGCGACCACAAGCCCGAGCTCTACCACATGATCCTTCTGGCCAAGGACCAGGAGGGCTACGTTAACCTGATGCAGACGGTCTCCGAGGCCGCTGTGCAGGGCTTTTACTACAAGCCGCGCGTGACGCTCGACAACCTGCGCCGCCACGCCAAGGGCATGATCTGCACCAGCGCCTGCATCGCGGGCATCATCCCCAAGTACATCGACCGCGGTGACATGGAGGGCGCCATCAAGTGGGCCGAGACCTTCCGCGATACCTTCGATCCCGGCGACTTTTATATCGAGATCCAGGAACACGGCATTACCACCGATAACGGCCTGACCGACGAGCAGATGGACCGCACGCTCATCGATATCGCCAAGCAGGTGGGGGTCAAGGTCATCGCCACCAACGACTTCCACTACCTGCGCCGCGAGGACGCGCCCGTGCAGGATGTCATCATGTGTATCGGCATGAACGCCAAGGTCGACGACCCCAACCGCATGCGCATGACCGGCTCGGAGTTTTATATGAAGACCGAGGAGGAGATGCGGGCGATGTTCCCGTATTGCCCCGAGGCCTGCGACAACACGCTCGAGATTGCCGACAAGTGCTATGTGGAGCTGGACTGGGACTCCATCATCCTGCCGCGCTTCCCGTTGCTCGATCCCGGCGAGACGCACGAGAGCCAGTTCCGCCGCGAGTGCGAGAAGGGCCTGCGCCAGCACTACGGTGACGACTGGGCCACGCGCGAGATCGGCGGCGTCAACATCAAAGAGCGCTTTGAGTACGAATACAAGGTCATTTGCGACAAGGGCTTTGCCGCCTACTTCCTCATCGTTGCCGAGTACGTGCAATGGGCCAAAGACAACGGCATCGGCGTCGGCCCCGGCCGTGGCTCGGCCGCCGGCGCTATCGTCGCCTACGCCATGAACATCACCGCGTTCGACCCGCTCGAGAACGGCCTGATGTTCGAGAGGTTCCTGTCCCCGCAGCGTACCGAGATGCCCGATATCGATATGGACTTCGACGATGAGCGGCGCCTCGAGGTCGTGGAGCACGTTCGCCAGCTCTACGGTCCCGAGAAGGTCACCCACGTCATCACCTACTCGACCATTAAGGCCAAGCAGGCCATCAACGACGCCGCGCGCGTGCTGGACTATCCGGTCTACATGGGCCAGCGCCTGTCCAAGATGGTCTCGAGCGACCCCAAGGTCAAGCTCAAGCAGGTGCTCGACAAACAACCCGGCAAAGAGGATCTGTTTAACCCCGATTTTGCCGAGGCCTATAAAAAGGACGACGACGCCCGCCGCATCATCGACACGGCGCTCTCGATCGAGGGCCTCACCCGCGGCGAGGGCGTGCACGCGTGCGCCGTTCTGATCTGCCGTGACCCCGTCAACGAGCACGTGCCCACCAAGCTCGATACCAAGGGCGGCGTCGAGATTACCCAGTACGAGGGTCATACCGTTGCCGACATGGGCCTGCTCAAGATGGACTTCTTGGGTCTGCGCACGCTGACGGTTATCTCCAAGGCCAAGGCCAACATCAAAAAGAACTTCGGCATCGACATCAAAGAGGAAGAGATCCCCTTTGACGATCCCGAGATCTTTAAGCTCATGGGCTCCGGCCACACCGCCGGCGTCTTCCAGGTCGAGTCCGCCGGCATGACGGCCACGATCAAGAACATGAAGCCCACCGAGTACAAGCACGTCGTGGCATTGATCGCTCTGTACCGCCCAGGCCCGCTGGGCGCCGGCATGGTTTCGTCCTACATCAACCGTATGAACGGCAAGGAGCCGGCGGTCTCCTACGACGACCGTCTGGACGACATCCTGGGCGAAACCTACGGCACCATGGTCTATCAGGAGCAGGTTATGCTCATCTCCGTTGAGATGTGCGGCTTCTCCAAGGGCGAATCGGACTCGCGTATCCGTAAGCCCGTGGCTAAGAAAAAGATTAAGCTGCTCACGTCGACGGTGCTCCACTGGGAGGATGGCTCGGACGAGACCACTTACGACCACTGGATGAATGGCGCTATCAAGAACAACTACACGCGCGAGGTCGCCCAGAAGATTTGGGACGATGTTCTCGAGTTCGCGTCTTACGCCTTCAACAAGTCGCACTCCGCCGGCTACGCCATCCTGGTTATGCAGACGGCGTGGCTCAAGGCGCATTATCCGCACGAGTACATGGCGGCCGTTCTGACGTCCTATACGGGCAAGACCGACAAGATCGTGCACTACGTCTCGGCGTGCCGTCACGACGGCATCCCCGTGCTGTCGCCAGATGTCAACGAGTCCGGCACCGAGTTCACGGCTACCAAGGAAGGCGTGCGCTTTGGTCTGGCCGGCATTCGCGGCGTGGGCACCGGCGTGGCGCAGGCGATTATCGCAGAGCGCGAGGCGGGCGGCCCGTTTAAGACACTGCACGACTTTGTCGAGCGCGTGGACTCGAGCCAGGCCAACCGTCGCGTGATCGAATCGCTCATCAAGGCAGGCGCCTTCGACTCCACGGGGTATCCGCGCCGCCAGATGATGCACTTTGTGGACAAGAACAACCCCGAGAACATCATCGATGCCGCGGTAAAGCGTCAGAAAGATCGCGCAAGCGGCCAGACGTCGTTCTTCGACATGTTTGGCGACGTTGAGGGCTCGGGCTTCGAGGTCAGCGTGCCCGATCCGGATGGCCAGGAATGGGACCGCCACCTTAAGCTGAGCCAGGAGAAGGAGGTCCTGGGCATCTATGTCTCGGACCACCCGCTGCGCCCGTTTGAGTATGCACTTAGCAAAGCGCGCGACTTCTCGTTCTCGCAGATCGACACCGGCTACGAGGTGCAAAACCCCACGGGCGGTACCATCAACCAGGAGATTCCCGAGGGCAAGGCGCTGTGGTGGGCCGGCATGGTCTCGAGTGTGTCCAAGCGCGTGACCAAAAACGGCGATCCCATGGGTATCGTGCAGCTCGAGGACATGGAAGGCGAGGCCACGGTCGTGGTGTTCCCCAAGACCTACAAGGAGGCCGAGGGGTACCTGTACGGCGAGGTCGATCCCGAGACCGGCGCGCAGCTGTCCGATGCGTTTGTGCGCATTAAGGGCAAGCTCGAGCGCTCGGACCGCGGCGACCAGATCATCGCGCAGGAGATCGTGCCGCTGGAGCTCAACGAGGAGAACAACAAGCCCAAGGTGTTTGAGGTCATGGTGCCCAACAGCCGCTTTAGCCAGGGCAATATGGCGCGTCTTGCCACGGTGCTTACCGCCAACCCGGGCGGCGACCGCGTGGAGATCTTTATCGAGCAGGTGGACGGGCGCGTGCTACGTGCCGAGGTGCCGGCCAAGGTCAACGCACGCTCGATTCCGCTGTTGGCAGAGGCAAAAGCCATCGTGGGTAACCAGGGTCGCGTGACGGTGATCTAAGGGCGACCTTGCTGGTCCGCGCGAGATTGGAGGAAGTGATGGCGCAGGGGACGTTTGTGCAGGCGCTTCGTAAGGAGGCGGCGCTCAGCAGTACCTTTATGAAGGGGCGTTCGCTCATGCTCAACGGCGCCGTTCTGTCGATTGAGGACAGCGGCTCGCGCTTCTCCAAAAACGTGACGGTTGAGGGCTCGGTGCGCGGCTCGCGCGGCGACCTGTACAAGACGCACGTGGCGCTCGACATGGACGAGCACGAGGTGATCGACTACGACTGCGATTGCCCCGCTGCCTATCGCTACCCCGGCATGTGCAAGCACGCCATCGCCACGGCGCTGGCGTACCTGGACGCCAGCGGTGCCGAGCCCGTCGAGGGCCTGCGCACGCCGGTCCGCGCGTTTACGGCACCGGCCGCACCATCCAAGCAGTCCGCGCGTCCCGCGTCTACAACGCCCGCGGTCAATCCCAACTTTCCCTTTCCGGCGCCTGTCCCCACGAGTCCCAGCCTCATGGCGGCGCTCTCCGATCTTTCGGACGCGCGCATGGATGAGCTGGCGAGCATGCGCCGCAAGCTCGCCGGCAGTGTGGATCCCGATGCCCCCAAGGCGGTGTTGGAGCCCTCGCTGGTGCCGTACTACAATCCGCTGTTCGCCGACCGCTTTAGCTGGGCGCTCGAGCTTCGCATTCGCTGTGGATCGGTCTCCTACGTGGTCAAGGATATCGACGGCATGGCCGACGCCTATGTCCGAGGCGGCACCTTCTCGTACGGCAAGAAGCTCACGTTTGTCCATACGCCCGAAGCCTTCGAAGACGTGTCGACAAAGCTGCTCAACCTTGTTGTGACGACAGTTGCCTATCTCGATGACATCACAAGCTCGCGTTCGGCGTCGTACGACTTTGCCCGCAGCGGTTTTGTCGCCGAGCGTCAGTTGCCGCTGTCCGAGCATAGCATCGTATATGTGCTGGACCTGCTGCGCGGCCAGACCATCTCCTTTGAGCCCGCCTGGTCGCGGGGGACGACGACGCATCGCACCTATGACGTGGCGGTTGAGATGCCTCCGGAAGGGGAGGACGAGGCGCTGTCTAAGCGCCCACCGCTCCTTGCCGCCAAAATCGCGCCGGCGGCTGGTGGTAGCTACGATCTGCGCCTGCCGGCCGATGCATACTGCTTTGCTTCGGGCGACGTAGCCTATCTGGTCGACACCCGCCGTGCGCGCCGCACCGATGTAGCGTTTGCCCAGCATGCAGCGCCGTTCCTATCGCGCTTGCTGCCCTGTCGCACGCCAGTCCATATCGCTGCCGACCAGGTGGGGGAGTTCTGTCGTATGGCTCTACCCATTTTGCGCGACTACACCGACCTCACCGCGCCCGCCGCGCTCGATACCGTGGCACCCGAGCCGAGCTTTGCTATGGCAATCGGCGTCGACGATGGGCTCGTGACCTGCAAAATTACGGTTACCTACGGCGATTGGTCAGCGGATCTCTTTAGCCTGGGCGCTCCGGGCAGTCCCTTCGAAGAGCAACGCCCCGGCGTGCCGCCCCGCGACGAGGTGGCGGAGTTTCGCGTTATGGACACGGCGGCCCTGTATTTCGACTTTTACGAGGGCGGTCTGGCGTTCGAGGAGCGCGATGACGAGAGCTTGTTCTGCCTGCTGACCGAGGGTCTGTCTGCCCTGTCCGAGCTGGGTGAGGTCATGCTCAGCGACCGTCTGCGCCAGATTTCGGTCCGCCCTGCGCCCAAGCTCTCGGTTCGTGCGACCGTCAAGAGTAACCTGCTCGATGTCGAGCTGGGCGCGAGCGGGCTTTCGGCTGCGGACCTTGCCATCTACCTCGACTCCTACAAGCGTCACCAGACGTTTGCGCGTCTCACGTCGGGCGATATCATTCGCCTGGACGAGGGGGCGCGCGCCGCGTTTGGCCTTGCCGAGGATCTGGGGGTCGATGCTGTCGACCTGCTCGACGGCGTGTCGCTTCCCGCGTCGAGTACCCTGTTCGTCGACAGCATGCTTGCGCGCACGCCGGCGCTTGAGGCCGATCGCGACGCTGCGTTCCGCCGTACCCTCGAGCGCCTGGACACGCTCGGCAAGATGGACTTTACGGTACCTGCCTCGCTCAAGGCCACGCTGCGTGGCTACCAGGTCGACGGATACCAGTGGCTCGGCTCGCTCGAACACCTGGGCCTTGGTGGCATCTTGGCCGACGACATGGGCCTGGGCAAAACACTCCAGATGATCGCGCATGTCCTGGCGCGCGTGGAGGCGGGGGACATCAAGCCCGCGCTCGTGGTATGCCCGGCCTCGCTCGTGTACAACTGGACTGCCGAGCTGGAGCGCTTTGCGCCCTCGCTCGATGTTTGCGCAATCGTGGGCGCCAAGGCGCAGCGCCGCGTGCAGATTGCCGGCGTGGCTGAGCATAACGTGGTCGTGACGTCGTATGACCTTATGCGGCGCGATATCGACGAGTACGTCGAGCAGAACTTTGCCCGTGTGGTGCTCGATGAGGCCCAGTACATTAAAAACCCGCTCACCCAGGTGGCTCGCGCCGCCAAGCGCCTGCCGGCCGGCGTGCGCTTTGCTCTGACGGGCACGCCCATCGAAAACCGCCTATCCGAGCTCTGGAGCATCTTCGACTTTTTGATGCCGGGCCTGCTGGGCACGCGTGAATCGTTTGCAAAGCGCTTTGAAAGTCCGGTCGAGCACTCCGAGGGCGACAGCGCCGCTCGCCTGCAGGCACTCGTGTCGCCGTTTGTGCTGCGCCGTGTCAAGGAAGACGTGGTGGCCGATCTGCCCGAAAAGATCGAGGATACGGTCATGGCTCAGCTCGCCGGTGAGCAGCGCAAGCTTTACCTGGCAAATCAGGACCGCATCGCCCAGCAGGTGCAGCACCGCGAGGCCGGGGAGTTTAAGAAGGACAAGCTCAAGGTACTCGCCGAGCTCACCAAGCTGCGCCAGATCTGCTGCGACCCGCGTCTACACTACGAGGATTACAAGGCGGGGAGCGCCAAGCTCGATACGTGCATGGAGCTCGTGCACGGCGCACTCGACGGCGGGCATCGCATCCTGTTGTTCAGCCAGTTTACGGGCATGCTCGATATCATCGGTAAGCGCTTGGCCAAGGAGGATATCGCCTTCCTTAAGCTCACTGGCGCATCGTCTAAAGAGAGCCGCGCCAAGATGGTCGCACAGTTCCAGGCGGGCGAGGTGCCGGTCTTTTTGATTTCGCTCAAGGCGGGCGGCGTGGGCCTTAACCTGACGGCGGCCGACGTGGTCATCCACTACGACCCGTGGTGGAACGTGGCGGCGCAGGACCAAGCGACTGACCGCGCGCATCGTATTGGCCAGCAACATACCGTGACCGTGTACAAGCTCATCGCCAAGGACACGATCGAGGAGCGCATTATGCAGATGCAGGAGTCCAAGCGCGATCTGGTCAACAGCGTGCTCGGCGGCGACGGCATCTCGTCGGCACTGTTCACGCGCGAGGATGTTCTGGCGCTGCTCGGCGGCGACGGTCGCTAACCCGCTCGGGTGGGGCCGCCAGGGCGGATGGCACGCGCTGCCCCATCGTCCCCGCCCGTTATGTGTTCATTTGTAATGCCGTGGATGGTTTGTCTGCCTTTGGGCATAAGAACCATCAAGAACATTGGCACATCAGCAAAGGAGAACATCATGGCGAAATTCTTTAAGGACCCCGACGGTAAGCTCATCGCTGCCCTTGGCGACGACGTTGCGACCCCTGCCGGTTGCACGGAACTGACCGCAAACACTGAGGACGCGGCGCACGAGAAGCACGTGCCTGTTGTCGAGACCGAGCGCGACGGTCACGTGATTCGCGCCCGCGTTGGCTCGGTCGAGCACCCCAGCCTGCCCGAGCACTACATTGAGTGGATCGCCCTTGAGGCCGAGGGCCGCTTAGAGGTCCATTACCTTGAGCCCGGCATGAAACCCGCGACGTTTTTCGCGGGCGGCTCCAAGACCGGTACCGTCTATGCCTACTGCAACCTGCACGGGCTGTGGTCCGCGACATTCTAGGAGCGCGCCCCCGCTCGGGGTATCATAGCTAGCATATGCACATGCAAGCGCCGACTGCATTATGCGGCCGGCGCTTTTACTACGATTTCGATGGTTTACGACGGAAAGGGCTGGGCCATGAAGCTCGCGCTTGCACAGATCGATATGCGCCTGGGTGATATTGAGGGCATTTGCGGCCGCATCGAGGACCAGGCTCGTCTGGCCCGCGAGCGCGGGGCGCGCGTGCTGTGCGTTCCGGCTCCGCTCTTTATGGGCGCCATGCCCGGTGGCCTGGTGGGCGCTGCCGACTTTGAGCACGACATGCTTGCCGGCTTGACTGGTGTCGCCGAGCGTATCCAGGAGCTTGACATGATCTGCATCGTGCCCGCGGCGGTTTCGTTTGAGGGCCAGCCGCTGCTCGACTACATGATGCTCAAGGACGGTCATGTGGTGCCGGCGCGTTCGAGCATTGCCCTGCAGCGTGGCGAGAACAACGACACACGTTGGGCGCCGCCGGTGTTCGACGTGGACGGCGTGCGCATCGCCGTGATTTTTGACTTGGACCGCGAACTCGAGATGCTGCCGACCGGTGTTGACCTCATTGCGTATTTCCAATTCAACGCGTTTGACATGACCGACCGCGAGACTGCTGCCATTGCCGCCGTACGCAGCGGCGCCTACCGCAAGATCGCATCCAAGCGCAGCGTGTGGTTTGCCTGCATGGCGCCGGTCGGTGCCTATGACGAGTCGGTGTATACCGGCGGTTCGTTTGTGCTCGACGACTGTGGTCGCGTGGTGGCCCAGGCGCCGTGTTTTGAGGAGAGCCTGCTGGTTCAGGAGATTCAGCGCGGCGTGATGCTCGATGCCCTGGAAGATCACGAACTGCCCGAGTTTCGTTCCGAGGAGTGGCTGTGGCAGGCGCTGGTGCTCGCCGTGCGCGACAACGCCCGAGCCCACGGTGCGTCGCGTGCTGTGGTGGCACTCGAGGGTGACTTGCCGTCGTCCCTGCTGGCGGCGCTGGCCGTCGACGCTCTGGGCCCGCGCAATGTGATTGGCCTGGTGCTGGGGCGCAACCGTATCTTTACGCCGGCGCAGGAAGAGGCCGAGGCTGCCCGCTGTGCCGCCGTCCGCGCCATCGCCGAGCGTCTGCACATTCGCACCGTCGAGCGCGATGCACCGGATGCGGCACGTGTGCTCGATCGCGACGTGTCGGCGGGCGATGCCGAACGTCTGCGCTCGCGCACGTTGGGCCTCATGCTGGAGGACACGGCGCTCGAGCTGGGTGCGATGGCGCT
This sequence comes from Alloprevotella sp., assembly GCA_963628025.1. Taxonomy (GTDB): domain Bacteria; phylum Actinomycetota; class Coriobacteriia; order Coriobacteriales; family Coriobacteriaceae; genus Collinsella. The sequence goes on from CAVGCW010000027.1 coordinate 38,481, forward strand.
GAGCCCGCTGTCCAAAACCGAGTACGCGCTGGCGGCGCCGGCGCTTTGCGGCGGCTACCAGGGCGATTACGCGCCCTTTGGCGATGTGTACCTGTCGACGCTTGAGTTTGTGGCGCGTGTGCGCAACCGCACGTCTGCCGTGGTGCCCCAAGAGCTCGTGACGCTCAACGCGGTGGAAGATTGTATGGAGCGCGTGCTGGCGCAAGCGCTCTCGACGCTCGACGGTCCGGTCGATATGCTCGACCGCGCGGCACAGCTGCTCGGCGGGCTTGAGCCGGGTGAGGTCGATGGCGCGCTCGAGGCGCACGTGGACCGCAATCGATCTTTCGACGACATCCCGATGGCCGCTGGCAAGCCTGAGGCCTGCTCGCTGCTGCTGATGCTCGTGCGTCAGGGCGAGGCCGCCCGCCGCATGCTGCCGACGGTGCCGATCGTCTCTGCCCGTTCGTTTGCCGAGCGCGCCTGGCCGTATATGCTCGCGTGGTCCGACCTGGGGCTTAACGGCAAGGAGCGTATGACGGTCGATTCGCTGGCGCGCGCCGAGGTGCGCCGTTTTGCTGACGAGGATACGAGCGAGCGCGTGCGAAACGAGATGATGGGCGTGCTGGGCGAGCTACTGGGTATTTCGCCCGAGCAAATGGAGGAGCTGCGCTCTGAGGACGGTCAGCGTCGTTTGCACGAGGGAATGAAAAAGTTCGAGGGCGAAGTTCAGGACGCCATCGATAAGATGATGGGCGGTCAGGGCGGCTCGCAAGGTAGTCCCCAGGGTGGCCCGATGCCGCATCCGCCGGTTGATCCCCGACAGTCCCCATTCTTCTCGCAGAACTAAACTGGGGATGGGATTCGCTCCCAACCCCGATACTTCAACTAAGCATCTTGACCCCGTTGTGTTATTCTAGAACAGACGTTCGTGAATGATGCGCGGGGCCTTGCCTTGTGCTGTGCTGGTGACGAGGGGAGGTCGGCTTGGTTATCTTGGGCATTGACCCCGGTTTGGCTCATACGGGTTGGGGGATTATCGAGGAGCGGCGTGGCGAGGTTCGCTGCCGTGCCTATGGCTGCATCGAGACCAGTGCCGGAAGTCCGCTCGCGGTGCGCCTGTCGCATATCGCCCATGACCTTAAGGATGTCGTTGAGCGTTATCGACCCGACACGGCTGCTGTCGAGAGCATCTACTTTGGCGCCAACGTTCGTTCCGCCATCCCCACGGCGCATGCCCGCGGTGCTGCGCTTGTGGCGCTTTCGGAGTGCGCGCTCGAGATTGGCGAGTATACGCCCATGCAGATCAAACAGGCTGTGGTGGGCACCGGCGCCGCGGACAAGCGGCAGGTCGCCTACATGGTGCGCACGCTAACGCAGCTCGACCACGACCCGCATCCCGACCATGCCGCCGATGCCCTGGCTTGCGCCATCTGCCACGTAAACCTCAGCCGCACCCGCGCCCTTACCGGTGGCGAGTTCTATCAACAGAGAGGAACCGGATACTGATGATTTCCCAGCTCCACGGAACGCTTGTCGAGGCCACGATGAGCTCTGCTGTCGTCGATGTGTCGGGCGTTGGCTTTGAGCTCGGCATCTCGGGCAGCACTGCGGCCACGTTGCCGACGCCCGGCGGCGAGGTCCGCCTCTACACGCGTATGCAGGTGCGCGAGGACGCCATGACACTTTTCGGTTTTTCCTCAAAGGATGAGCGCACGATGTTCGACCGGCTCGTGTCTGTCTCGGGCGTTGGCCCGCGCCTGGCGCTCGCCGTGCTTTCCACCTATACCGTGGGGCAGCTGTATTCGCTGGTGATGGCCGAGGACGACAAGGGCATGGCCAAGGTGCCCGGTGTGGGCAAAAAGACAGCTCAGCGTCTGATCCTGGAGCTCAAGAGCACCTTTGCCAAGGACAAGGGCTTTGTGCCGGTCGACGTGATTCCCGGCCAGGTTGCGATGCCCGTGCCCGCTGCTGCTCCCTCGGCCATCGATGATGCCCGTGCGGCGCTCCTTTCCATGGGCTTTAGCCCGCAGGAGACCGATGTTGCCCTGAGCGGGTATGATGGGCAGAATATGCGTGTCGAGGATCTGCTCGGCGCGGCGCTTAAGCGACTCGGAATGGATGCGTGATGTGGGAAGCCGATGACTCTCAGGACCTGTGGGCGACGCCCGGCAACTCGCCGGCGGCATCCATGGCGCACGGCGAGCGCATGGTGGGCTCGGAGCTGACGGCCGAGGACCTCGATGTCGACCGCACTTTGCGCCCCCAGCGCCTGGACGATTACTGTGGCCAGGAGCACATCAAGCAGAGCCTGCGCGTGTTGATCGAAGCGGCGCAGAGCCGTGGCGAGACGCTCGACCACGTGATTTTCTCGGGTCCTCCGGGCCTGGGCAAGACCACGCTGGCTACCGTTATCGCCAACGAGCTGGGCGCTCAGATCAAGACGACGAGTGGTCCGGCCATCGCGCGCACCGGCGACCTGGCGGCTATCCTTACCAACCTGCAGCCGGGTGATGTGCTGTTTATCGACGAGATCCACCGCCTCAACCGTTCGGTCGAGGAAGTCCTGTACCCCGCGATGGAGGACTTTGCCCTCGATATCGTGATTGGCAAGGGTCCGGCGGCGCGCTCGATTCGCCTGGATATCCCCAAGTTTACGCTGGTAGCGGCAACGACCCGCTCGGGCATGTTGACCGGCCCGTTGCGCGACCGCTTTGGCATTTCATATCGCCTGGATTACTACACGGTCGAGGAGCTCGCCCAGATTGTGACGCGTTCGGCAACCATCCTGGGCGTGACGATCGACCATCCCAGCGCGCTCGAGATCGGCTCGCGTTCGCGCGGTACGCCGCGTCTTGCCAACCGCCTGCTCAAGCGCGTGCGCGATTACGCACAGGTGCGCGGCAACGGCCCCATCGAGCTCGATATCTGTCGCCAGGCGCTCGAGTTCTTCGAGATCGATGAACTCGGTCTGGATTGGATGGATATTCGCATTTTGGAGACGCTCGCCAAGACGTTCTCCGGTCGTGCCGTGGGACTTACGACCCTTGCCAGCGCGGTGGGCGAGGACCCGGGCACGCTCGAGGATGTCTATGAGCCCTATCTGCTGCAGTGCGGCTTGATGATTCGCACGCCTCAGGGTCGTCAGGCAACGCTTCGCACCTTTGAGCACCTGGGGATTGAACCTACCGTTTAGGGCGCTTTGTTTTGGCTAGTCTGTAGGCTATCGCTGAGCATTGGATAAACATATCGCCATTCATCGGTTACGGGTGTTTTACTATTGCGCGCCCGTGCTATGCTGAATTGGTCTTTTTCTCATTCGGTAACGAAAGGACCGCCCATGCCTACTGACATCGAAATCGCACGTTCCGTCACGCCGCTGCCCATTACCGAGGTGGCTAAGAACGCCGGCGTCGACGTAAGGCACCTGATTCCGTACGGCTTCGACAAGGCTAAGGTCGACTATTCACTGCTCAACGAGCCGACCGATCACCAGGCCAAGCTCGTCCTCGTGACCGCTATCAACCCAACGCCTGCGGGCGAGGGCAAGACCACCACGACCATCGGTCTGGCCGATGGCCTGCGTCGTCGCGGCGTCAAGAGTGCCGTGGCCCTGCGCGAGCCTTCGCTTGGCCCCGTCTTTGGCGTTAAGGGCGGTGCTGCCGGCGGCGGTTGGGCTCAGGTCATCCCCATGGAGGATATCAACCTGCACTTTACCGGCGACTTCCACGCTATCGGTGCTGCCAACAACCTGCTGGCCGCCATGCTTGATAACCACATCCAGCAGGGCAATCAGCTCGGTATTGACGTTAAGCGCATCACTTGGAAGCGCGTCGTCGATATGAACGACCGTCAGCTGCGCCACGTTATCGACGGCATTGGCGGTAAGGCCCAGGGCGTGCCGCGCGAGGACGGCTTCGATATCACCGTCGCCTCCGAGGTCATGGCAATCCTGTGCCTGTCTACGAGCATCAGCGACCTCAAGGAACGCTTGGGTGAGATCGTCGTCGGCTACAGCTTTGCCGGTGAGCCCGTCCGTGCCCGCGACCTTAAGGCCCAGGGTGCCATGGCCGCGTTGCTTAAGGACGCGCTCAAGCCCAACCTGGTGCAAACGCTCGAGGGCACGCCCGCGTTTGTCCACGGCGGTCCCTTCGCCAACATTGCCCACGGCTGCAACTCTATCATGGCCACGCGTATGGCGATGCGCTTTGGCGATGTCGCCATTACCGAGGCCGGCTTCGGTGCCGATCTGGGTGCCGAGAAGTTCCTCGACATCAAGTGCCGTATGACGGGCGTTCGCCCCAGCGCTGTCGTAATCGTCGCGACCGCTCGTGCGCTTAAGTACAACGGCGGTGTCGCCAAGGCCGACCTCAACGAGGAGAACCTCGAGGCCCTCAAGGCCGGCATGCCCAACCTGCTGCGCCACGTCGATAACATCCAGAATGTCTACGGTCTGCCCTGCGTGGTCGCCATCAACCGCTTCCCGACGGACACCGAGGCCGAGCTCGAGCTCATCGAGTCCGAGTGCCAGAAGCTCGGCGTCAACGTTAAGCTTTCCGAGGTCTGGGCCAAGGGCGGCGAGGGCGCGCTCGAGCTGGCCGATGAGGTCATGCGTCTGATTGAGCAGCCGAGCGAGCTCAAGTTTGCCTATGAGGACGGCGCTGATGTCGCTGATGCCCTCGAGGCCGTTGCCACCAAGGTCTACCGCGCCGATGGCGTTGACTTTACGCCGGCCGCCAAGCGCCAGCTCGCCGAGCTGCGCGAGAATGGCTTTGGCAACCTGCCGGTGTGCGTCGCCAAGACGCAGTACAGCTTTAGCGACAACGCCAAGGCGCTGGGCGCTCCCGAGGGCTTCCGCATCACCGTGCGCGAGCTCAAGGTTTCTGCCGGCGCCCACTTTGTGGTCGCGCTGACCGGCAGCGTTCTGACCATGCCCGGCCTGCCCAAGGTTCCCGCGGCCGAGAACATCGACGTCGACAACGACGGCAACATCACCGGCCTGTTCTAAGTCTGCTGTCCATAGCTGCTAGCCCGCCCCGCCGCGCCCACAAGGCACGGCGGGGCTTTTTGATCCTTAGGCCCGCGCATGTCTTGTAGATACCGACGGACTCTGCCCATCATAGGCTTTTGCGCGGGTAGAATGCATGGATAACTTGAGGCTCACGCGCGACGGAAAGGAATCGTTGCATGGATCAGGACAAGACAACCGTGATGGGCGGCTACGGTTCCGCGCAGGCTGGCGGTAGCGCCGATGCGACCCGCGTTGTTCCCAACCCCGGTTATACCGACCCCGCCGCGACGCAGCCTTCTACCGAGCCCACCCGGGTTATGGGCTATGGCGACACGGTGCAGGATCCTTACGCTGCATCTTCGCAAGGCCCTTATGGCAACGCAGCTCCGGATCCGTTTGATTACGCGCCGCAGGATTCTTATGCTGCCTCGACGCCGAATCCCTATGATGACCTGCCGCAGAATCCCATTCCGCAGCCTCAGCAGACGACGTATATGCCGCGCACGGCTCAGCCTCGTTACGAGTCGCGCGAGCCGTATCGCGAGTACCCCAAGTCGATTCCGCAATATGGCGAGGACGAGGAGAAGAGGCCGTCGCGTTCGTCGAGCGTGATCAAGAAGATCCTCATCGTGCTGGCGATCTTCTTTGCGCTGTCGGTTGTGTTTGCCATCATGTCGGGCATGCTCAACAAGCGGGGGAGCTCAACGGCCGATACCGCTGCCGAGCAAACCGAGTCCGCCTCGTCTAGCACCGTCGATCTGAGCGATATCCCGGGGCAGTACTGGTCCAACGCCAAGAAGCTTCTCAAGTCGCGCGGCGCTGATCTTTCGAATGCCGTGGTCCTGACTGATGATGGCTCAACGCCCGTCGTCGATGCCAACTGGGTCGTTACTTCTGCCTACTATAACGACAGCGGCAACCTCGAAATTCAACTCACGCACAAGAACAGCTCGGGCAACTCGTCCGACGGACAAAGCGGTACCGACAGCTCGAGCTCCAATACGCTGGAGGACTTGAGCAACAAGGCACAGGAGTTGGGAGACAAGGCGCAAGAGCTGGGCGACACGGCACAAAACCTGGGCGATACCGTGCAGAACTTGGGCGGCATGGCGACGGATGCCTGGAACGCCCTGCAAAACGGCATCTCGGGCGCGCAGGGAAACTAGCTGTTAAGCAGGCTACAGCTGCTCGGCCGGACGGTCGGGCGAGCTAAAGCCCGAGTCAAACGTAACGACGCATGAGGCATCGGGCCGGCGCTCGTGCACGATGCGCGTGACGAGCTCCAGCAGCTCCTCGTCGGATATGTCAAAGCCGTCGGGACGCACCAGGTCAAACGAAACGAACCCGTCGTGCTCGTGCAGGTCGTGGATGGAGAGCGCGGGATCGATCTGCATGACGCCGCGCTTGACCCAGCCGCGCAGGTCGTCGCCGGTGGTGGCGATGGGGTCGCAGTGCAGCGTGATGCCGATGCCCATCTGGCGTTTGATATCATGCTCGATGGTGTCCAGGATCTCGTGGTGCTCAAACGCGTCGCCCTCGCCGGGCATCTCCACGTGGGCGCTGGCAAACTGACGACCGGGGCCGTAGTCGTGCACCATGAGGTCGTGTGTGCCCAAGACCTGCGGATAGGACATGATCTTGTCGCGGATTGCCTGGACGAGCTTTGGGTCGGGCGCTTGCCCCAGCAACGGGCTGATGGCGTCGCGCACCAGGCCCAGACCGCTGATGCAGATGAAGATGCCCACACCCAGGCCTGCCCAGCCATCGAGATCAAAGCCGGTCGTCTGCGAAATAAGCGCCGCCACCAAGACCGAGCCCGAGGTGATGACGTCGTTTTTGGAGTCCTGCGCCGTGGCGATGAGCGTTTCGGAATCGATGCGGTTACCCAGTGCGCGGTTGAACGCGGCCATCCAGAATTTGACGAGCATGGACAGAACAAGGGCAGCCATGGAGAGCGCCGAATACACGGTGGGCGAGGGCTTGATGATCTTGGTGATCGACTCGAGGATTAGGTTGATGCCGACGGCACAAACCAGGACGGCGACAAACAGACCAGCCAGGTACTCGTAGCGGCCGTGGCCGTAAGGGTGGCCCTCGTCTGCCGGGCGGCTGGCAAGGCGGAACCCGAGCAGACTCACGATGTTGCTCGAGGCATCGGAGAGGTTGTTGAAAGCGTCGGCGATGAGGGAGACGGAGCCGGCGAGCAGGCCCGCGATGCCCTTGGCCAGGCACAGGGTGATGTTGAGGCCAATGCAGATGAGGCTTGCGGCAAAACCCGCGTTGGTGCGGCAAGATGCATCGACCGGCTCGCCCTCGCTGCCGGGAACAAGCGTATGTACCAGCCGATTTACAAATAGCATAGCGGTCGTCCTCACAATCATGTTTAAGGGGATAGTGTAGCTCGCGCGGGGGCGCCGTGCACCGATGCTCAGAAAATGCAGCAATAGTCTGCCGGTGCTAACGAGCGAGCCTTCTCGTCTGCCTGGGTGGTCCATTTTGGGCCACATGGGTATGGGCATGTGCCTGTTTGATCGACATACTTAATGCCGACAGCCCCTGTGCAAAGGAGGACGTTTCCATGGACGAGATGTTTGCCATTAAATGTCAAAACTGCGGCGGCCCTATGTACTCACACCAAGCTAAGTGCAGCTTTGAGTGCGCTTATTGCGGTGCGGTCATTCCGTGGCAGGCGGACGCCGGAGAGCCCAAGAGCGCTTTGGGCATTCGCCATACGCCGTTGACGGTAGTGGATGGACTGCTCAAGCTCACGCATGTGTCGCAACTCGAGCGCCCGGAGGACCCGGACTGGTATTTCTTCAATTCGCACTGGCGCAATCAGTCGGTCCTGGAACATCTGCTGTGGGAGGATCGCGGCACGGCGCAAGAGTTCCAAGAGGCCACGCATGTGAGCATTCCATGCCCCTTCTGCGGAGCGTCCTTTGAGGGCGAGTCAACGCAGCGTGTGTTTGAGTGCCCGTCCTGCGGCAACAAGATCGGCATTGCCGACCTGCTCAAGCCCGGTACGTTTAGCAAGCGTCTGACCATGGGCGTGGGTGCGGAATATGTGCCGGAGCAGGGCATTCCCTGCGAGATTTCGCCGCAGCAGGCACGTGCCAACGCGCTGCAGCTGGTGCGCCAGTATGCGGAAGCCTTTGCCGGGCACGACGTGGAAGACGCAATCCAAAACGACATGATGCTCTTCTACTTCCCCATGGCGCTCGCGGACCTGCGCATGATGGCGTCCTTCCCGGGCAAGGGCCTGAGCAAGGAAACCCTGGTGTACTACGAGGTGCTCGACTGGGCATACCCCAGGGCAAACTACCTGGATGTTCGCCTCATGGGCATTTTGGAGCCGTGGGACTTTGCCAAGGTCGGTCCGTTCGATCCCGCCATGCAGGAAGGCGATTTCCGTGTCGTCTCGGTCGATGCGTCTACCAAGGACCAGGTGGTTATTGATAAGTTGGCGCTCGACGTTGCGGGCAACGACGCCGAGGCGGTGCTGGGATTCAATAAAAAGAGCATCCGCACGTGGGCGCGCAAGGCCCGCAAGCACAAGGACGGCTTGGTTATGGTGCCGGTGTACTTTGTCGATCGTCCTGTCTCGGATAGTCGCGATGGCGAACAGGTGCGCATCGCCGTGAACGGCCAGACGGGCCGCGCGGCTGCGGTGGTGTTTAGTGACAAGCGCGAGACGCATGTGGTGGCACCGCTCAATCCCAACGTGATGCTGTCGAGCGAAAGCACCGTGCACGCCACGCCCATCGAGGTCAAATACGTTAAATCGCCGTTCCTATACCAGATCGTACGCCGTGGAGGCTGCGAGCAACCGCGCCAGGTTGCAGCCGCCGTCGAGGGTTCCTACCGAGAGGAGAAGCCCAAACGTCGCGGCCTGCTGGGTGCGCTATTTGGGAAGTAGGGGAGTGGCGCCGGGGTGTCGGGCTGCATCACAAGGTCATTAGATGAATTTAAAAGTGCTGGGAACGTGCTAACATTGCCGATAGCCTTAATCTTGTAGAAGCGGAGGCCGGATTATGGGTTTTGCGGATCAGCAGCTTCAGATTCAGGTACCGTATTCTCCTGACGACACGTTTAATGCCTTGAAGGCAGCTATGGAAAAGCTACCTAAAGTAAAAGTTGATAGCGCATCGCCCACAACAAGAACAGTTGCAGCCGAGATTGGTATGAGCCTTTGGTCCTGGGGTGAAAATATCAGTATTTCGGTTGTTCCAGTTGAAGGCGGATCTGGCGTTACTGTCATCTCGTCATCTAAGGTCAGGGCAAACGTATTAAACGGGGGCAAAAATGCAAAGAATATTGCCGAGATAGTCGATGCCCTATCGAAGGAGCTCGAGCAGTATCCGCAGGTCTCACAGACTATTGAGACGCTGGTGGATAGTGGTGATGTAGCTGCAAGGCTCGAGAGGCTTGCAGCGCTGCGTGAAAGTGGAGTACTTACCGAGGAAGAGTTTGCTGCAGAAAAGGCGAAAATTCTTTCGTAATTAGACACGATGGTTGGATTTGCATTCTGGTATTGAACTTGTTTATACCAGGCTGAAAACATCGTGTGGAATAAAAGTGCGCAGTAGCCTCGCCTTATACAGCAATAGGGACCTCTTTTGGGCGCCCTGCCTTTGGTGCGTCGGCGAGTCGTGCCTCGATGGAAGCTTTGGACACCATTCACTTGGTGCCATCCTTCCATGAATCCAACAGCCCTGCATTTATCAGTTGCGATACCCGCGCTGAGCTAACACCGAGTATACGCGCGGCATTCGCTGCGGTGACGGCGGGGATGTCGGCGAGTTCGCGGCTGACGGCTACGGCGATAATCTTGCCGCCGTGTCGCGGCTCATGTCCGAAGTCTGGCGCGGGAAGTTCAATGCCGTCCGAATCAAAGAACTCGAATTCCCATGCGTAAACCAGGTAAGACCTCCTCTAATGGCGAATAATACGAGGCGTACTCCTAGAAGCATTGCCAGTCGCATCGATGCGGCTGATCATGCCTATCTTAAAGCCTCGCGCGGACTCGAATTTCAATGTCGCCTAGCGCCTTCGTGCAGGATTCCCGAAGTGACTAAAATGTGACCATAGAGGCAGTTTTAACTCTAACCATGGGGAGCGATGTGTATGGACAACAACACTTTGCTATTCCAGGGTAAGGGTTCGGGCAGGTTTAAAGACGTCAAGATCTACCCTAATCGCATTGAGGTACTCAAGAAGGGCACTTTCGGCGGCAAGCACACCGAGATTGTCTACCTTAAGGACATCACGGGGGTCAGCAGGATCAAGGGCCGCGACGTTTTTCTGCGCAACAGGCTGTTGACTGCCTGTGTCTTTAGCCTGAGCAGCCGCTCCCAGGCTCAGGAATTCGTCAACGTGCTGAACATAGTGATGTAGCCTATGGCGGCGTTCGGGCCAAGGTAAAAATCGGGGGCACAGAACGGTGTCCTACGCTCCCGATTGAGTCGATGTGTTTAAAAGGCCGGCTTGCCTATTCGCTAGCGCCTTCGCTGTCTTCGCGGTCACTGGCAAGCTTTGCCGCGCCAGCGACCGTTGTCGCCACGGCGGCAGCGGCGAGCCCGGCGGCGATACCAGAGCCGTCGCCCGTGTCGGCGAGTTTTCCGCCCGAGTCCTTGCTCTTGTTGCCGCCGCCGTTCTTGTCGGCGCCGTCTGCGTTGGAACCCGTGCCGCTGCCGGTGCCGCCTGCACTGCCCGAGGCCGCTACGGTAAAGCTTACGGCTCCATCGCTGGCGAGCATGTAGTTCTGTGCCGCGTCGCCCAAAAGGTCTTTCGCGCGCACCCAGTACGTCCCTGCGGCAAATGTTTCGCCCTCGGCCATTGCCGTGCCCGGAGCGCCGTTCGCGTCGTGCACAAACTCGAGCTGGGCCGTGCAGGCATCGGTTTCGAGCTTGCCCTCGAGTGATGCCGCAATCTTGGCGCGCACGTCTTCGCCGGCCTTAAGGCCTTCGAGTCCCTCAAAATGGGGCGTCAGCGCGCGTCGATCGATATCGATGGGCACAGAGCCCTGCAGCCCCGTAACGGTCTCGTTGCCCAGGGCGTCGACATCCACGTATTCGATGGCAAACGCGCTGCCAGAAGCGGCCACGTTGAGTACGTTGCTGCTGTCGACAAGGCGGAAATGGCCCTCGCCAACGGTCTTGCCATCTTGGAGCGAGGCATCGCTCAGCGAGTCTCCATACGTCATGTGCATGCGGTCCGGGAGGCAGCATGAAACTGTTGGCTTGTGCTTCGCGTCGTAATTGCGTTGGTAGATGCTCCGGGCCAGTGCCGAATCGACAAAGTCGGACGCGATAATGCCAACGTGCTTGAGGCAATCTGACTTTGTTTTATCGCTGCCGCTGGGATTGATGTACTGGCTCTTGTACAGATGCTCGTTGACCACTCGCGCCGCGGTAAAAGGATTGCTTCCTTGTTTGTAATTCGTGCAACTGGTGTAGTTGATAGACCAGCAGCGTTCCAGGACTTGCACCTTGGCGCCATCATTGTCCTCGACGTCCACCTTGTTGCGCGTGAGATTGGTCGTCTCTCGCAGCGCCATATCGACCCAGCTAATCTTGTCGGTTCCGGTGCATTCAAAATGGTCCTGGGCGTATACCTTGGTGCAATAGGGCTCTTTGTCGCCCGCATTGCCCGTAGTCTCAAAGCCTCGCGCGTCTTGGACGAGGCACATCGACTGCCCGGAATGCGCCTTGATTTTGTCGTCCCATTGGGTGAGATCGAGGCCCCACGTGTGGCTGCTTACGCTGTTGCCGGCGAGTACAAATCGACGCAGCAGGACGATCTTTCCGCGCACCTCGTTCAGTGTGGGGATTCGGCTCGACGTGTAGAACAGATCGGGATTATCGTGCATAACCTTGGCGAAAGCCGTCGTAACGCTTTCGTCGGTAGCCTCGTCGTTGCCTCGTGACGCAAGCATGATGAGCGCTTCTGACGGGTTTTCGTTCAAAAATGTTTTGAAGTAACCGATGACATCGGAGAGATGCATAAAGCCCCCGTCTTTTTTGAGCAGGTAGCATCTTCCATGGTCGATACCGGGGTCGCCGTTCTCGTCGTTCCTTCCGAGTCGGATATCAAAATAGCGAATGCCTTCGAGCAACTGCGTCGGGATGTAATCCTGCTGGCACTTTGCTTGTGAGGATTGGGGCTCGGTGTCGTTGTCCACGCTGCAGGTGCCCGAATCATGCGTGCCCGGGATACTCAGCTCGTCGAGGTACTTGTTGTCGTCGACGTATTTCATCCAGCATGGTCCGTCGACGTAGCTGCTATACGTGGTCCAGTCGATACTTCTAACTGTGGTATTGATCTTGCCCATGTCGTAACCGACAAGTTCTAGCTCCCACGGAATGCTCTTACTCTTATGGCAGATCTTATTGTTGTCCTGGTCTTTGCCGTCCGATTCTATTGCCAGGTACTTAATGTCTTTTTTCTCGGTTTCTTTCTCGACCGTGCGGTCTCGAATGATATAGGTTCCGTTTGATTGACGTTCGAACGCAAAAGCGCGGCTGGGCTTGTTGTCATACTCGCCGCCCCATACGTGGATGACCTTTCCATCTTTGTCCGAGTCGTCGTCGACCGACCAAATGCTGTAGCCCGTCTTTTTATGCTCTTCGAAATTGAGCAAGGTGCGGATAGCATACCAGTTTGTATCGTCATTCTTGGTCGTTACGTTCTCAAGGATGAGCTTGCTGGACGTGCCGTCGTTAAACAGGTGGCAGACGTTGCCGCGAACGTTGCCGTCTTGGTTGACGCTCGCGGTGCGAAAATAGCCCGCGGGGCGAAGGCGAATGACGAAATTGTCGAGGCTGTCCGACGGTGCGGGTGTGTTGTCTGCAAATGCCGTTCGCAGGGGAATGCCCGGCGCTGCGGTTTCAGGCAGGCTTGCAAGTGGTGACAACGCCGCAAGCCCTAGGCCCAGCGTAAACGCTCGGCGGCTGATGGCATGGTGTTCGGTCATATCTCCTCCGTTCGCAGGGTGCGGTTATGCACTTGTTTTGGTCACTATACTGCCCAGATGTTTAAAGACGCCGGTTTAAATTGCCTGCGCGGCGCTATAAATCGGCGGGCGGACGTGTTGGGGCACTTGTCTATTTGTGCTGTTATCACGTCTGGGATGGTTTTGGAGCCCGGCATCCTGCGTTCGTCGGCTACCGGCATAAGAATGGGGAGGGTCGGCTTACCGGCCCTCCCTGGGTACGAAGCGCTGGGATACCGTCGCTTGTTTGCACTGCGACCGTGTTTCCCGTTGCGCTCGCCAGTCGCTTAGCGCTTGATCTCGATATCGTCGAGCTTGACGTCCATGGCCTCGGTCTTGGCCTCGGCGATGTCGTCGGCAAATTCCAGAGACTTTATCATGGTCTCGACGGCGTCCTTGTGCTCCTCGACGTTGTCGATACGCACATACACACTGCCGCCGTCAACGTCGGTGAAGTATTCGGTCGTTACGCCGCCCGAGTGTGTATAGGAAGCGTTGCGCCAAGTCTTGCCGTTGTACTTGACGGGGTCATTCTCGGTCCACTCAAAGCTGGCATTCCACTTTGCCTCGTAGTCGAACAGCTCGTCGGCGTTCTTGTCAGGATCGAAGACGGGGATGAAGCGATCGCTGGCGTGCTCGCTCTCGGTGAACTTAAACTGGGCCCTGTCGGCAGTGTCGCCTGCGACGTCGGTGATCTCGACGCCCTCGGGGACCTCGACCTTAAACCAAATGAAGTCGGTCCTCATATCCACGGCTGGCTTTTCTGCGCCGCCGCCACCGCCACTTCCGGTAGCGTCGCCGCTGCCACCGCAGCCCACCAGGGCAACTGCGGCAAAGAGACTGATGCAGAGGGTGAGAATCGCAAAGGCCTTCTTTTTCATGGTCGTGTCCTCCTCGATCTGTAACCGCCCATGGATTACCTGTCTTTACTGTACGCGTGGACGGCTCGCTAGGGTGGGCCATGTGTCCCATTCTGGGGGCTGGAATTGCGCCGACAAGTGGCAATATGTGCGGTCGCAAAAGAGGGGAGGGCCGATGCTGTCGGCCCTCCCCGGGGTGAGGTGCCCGTTGATTTAATGGGGCGCGCGTGCGTGGGCGTTGCCCCAACAGGTTCCTTGTTTATAGATATGCCTCAGTTTTTGACGTCCGGAAGTCTCGAAAGGTGGGCCATGTGTCCCATGTTTGCGGTGCCGAGGCCTATCGTTCGTCATAGAAATCCGCGATGGCCAGGTGCGCTGACGCTCATGTACTTATGGGCTAGACTTAGCACCATTATGTGATTGATGCGGTCGGTCGGCGGTTGCCACCCGACCGATGTATATGACTTGAAGGTGCGTGCGTATGAGCCAAGAGATGATGGATAAAACATGTCGAGAGTTTGCCGAGGCGCTTGCCGCACGCGAGCCGGTTCCCGGCGGCGGTAGCGCGAGCGCCTTTGTAGGTGCACTGGGCGCCTCGCTTTGCGGGATGGTTGCTCGCTATGGGGCGACAAACCCTGCGCTTGCCGATCGCGCAGACGATCTGACGCGCGCGTTTGCCCAGGCGGATGAGTTGGCGCAGGAACTTGTGGGTCTGGTCGCCGAGGACGTTCGTGCGTACGGCCAGGTGTCCGCGGCGTACGGTATTCCGCGTGACGATCCGACTCGAGCGACCGCGATTCAGGATGCGCTGCATGTGGCCGCTCTGCCGCCGTATCGCATTATGGATGCCTGCGGGCGTGCGCTGGCGCTGCTCGAGGACATGGCCGACAAGGGTTCGCGTCAACTGCTGTCCGATGTGGCGTGCGGCGCCGTGTTCTGCCGTGCCGCTATGCAGGGCGCGAGCTTGACGCTCTTTGCGAACACCACGTCTATGAAGGATCGCGCTCGTGCTGAGGAGCTCGAGACGGCGTGTGATGAGTTGCTCGACACATGGTTGCCGCGCGCCGATGCGCTGGCGCGCCGCGCCTCCGACGCTGCAAGGAAGAGAGGATAGCCATGGCTGAACTGCTGAAGGGTGCTCCCGTTGCTCGCGCTTTGACCGAGGAACTTGCTGCTCGCTGTGCAGCCCTGCGCGAGCGCGGTGTTGTACCGACGCTGGCCATCGTTCGTGTGGGCGAGCGCGAGGACGACCTGTCCTACGAGCGCGGTGCCCTCAAGCGCTGCGAGAAGGTTGGCATTGAGGCTCGCCGCGTTTTGCTTCCTGCCGATGTTTCGCAGGACGAGCTGTTGACGGCCGTCGAGGGCATTAATGCCGACTTGGCTGTTCATGGCTGTTTGATGTTCCGCCCGCTGCCCGCCGGCCTTGACGAGAACGCCGTCGCCGCAGTGCTCGATCCCGCCAAGGACGTTGACTCCATGACGCCGGCTTCGCTGCTCACCACGCTTTCGGGGCGCGGCGAGGGTTTTGCCCCCTGCACAGCCGAAGCCGTGCTTGCTTTGCTGGATCATTACGGCGTTGAGCTGGATGGAGCTAAGGTTGCTGTGGTCGGGCGCTCGCTGGTGATCGGGCGTCCCGTTGCCGCCATGCTTACGGCGCGCAATGCCACCGTGACGACGTGCCATACGCATACGCGCGACCTTGCTGCCGAGTGCCGTGCGGCTGATATTGTGGTTGCGGCCGTTGGGCGCGCGCACACGATTGGTGTGGACGCGGTTCGCGAGGGCCAGACGATCATCGATGTGGGCATTAACTGGGATGAGGACGCTGGCAAGCTGGTGGGTGACGTCGATTTTGTTGCCGCGGCGCCGGTTGTTGGTGCCATCACCCCCGTGCCGGGCGGCGTGGGGGCTGTGACCACCGCGATTCTCGCCAAACACGTGATTGAGGCGGCGGAGCGCGCATCGAAATAGGCGTTTTGGGCTGTTTGAGGGGGTTAGCTATATACCACGTGGTCAAACAATGCCAAATATGAGTACTGTTGCCAAGATAGTCACATATGTCTTACGTCTTTTTGGCTTCCTAACGGTATCCATTATCGTTAGGAAGCCTATTTTATTGAACTTATGGGGAATAACGTTGTCTTGCTTGGTGGCGCGCGCAGACGTGGTGTAAGAGCGTCCTGAGGTCCGTCGCTGCAAGTCC
>CAVGCW010000028.1:0-15425 GCA_963628025.1 Alloprevotella sp.
GGCACTTCAACATCATTGTCGCAGCCCCGACCCGCGGTCACGAGCGGGGGCTCCTATCTTTTTAGTGCCCTCGGATTGGGTCATAGTGTCTGTCGGTACCAAAACATCGGCGTTACCTTTGTTGTTGGTAATGACTTAGTCGTTGGGGACGTTCTTAAACGACTATGACCCCTTTGCATCAGTTTCTGTCGAGTCGGTGCTTCTTGCGGGTTGCCCGTATAATGGTTTGCGTATGAACCGCAACCAAGGAGTTCCAGTTTATGGACCAGAGCCTTTTTAAATTCGACCTGATCGCCGAGGACCCGACGACGCATGCGCGTGCCGGCGTGCTGCACACCCCGCACGGCGACATCGAGACACCGATCTTCATGCCCGTGGGCACCAAGGCAAACGTCAAGGGCATTCCTACCGAGACCGTCAAACAGCTCGGCGCCCAGATCGTGCTTGCCAATACCTATCACCTGTCCATGCGCCCCGGCGAGGATACCATCGCCGAGCTGGGCGGACTGCATAAGTTCATGAACTGGCACGGCCCCATCCTCACCGACTCGGGCGGATTCCAGGTCTTTAGCCATAACGACGCCGTCAAGCTCACCGACGAGGGCGTGCGCTTTATCGTCAATGACTACGACGGCCGCCACGTGTTCTGGACGCCCGAGGACAACATGGAAATCGCCATGAAGCTCGGCTCCGACATCTGCATGCAGCTCGACCAGTGCCCCGGCTATCCTGCCACGCGCGCCTACGTTGAGCGCGCGGTTGAGCTGTCGAGCATGTGGGCCGAGCGCTGCTATAAAGCTCACACCCGCGATGACCAGGCACTCTTTGGCATTGTTCAGGGCGGCATGCATCTGGACCTGCGCCTGCGCTCGCTGCGCCATCTGGAGGAGTGCGGCGACTTCCCGGGCTACGGCATTGGCGGCTACTCGGTGGGCGAGGACCACGAGACCATGTTCGAGACCCTGGCACCGCTCGTAAGCGAGTACATGCCCAAGCACAAGCCGCGCTACCTGATGGGCGTCGGCAACCCCACCACCCTCGTGCGCGGTGTGGGCGTGGGTATCGACATGTTCGACTGCGTGCTGCCGACGCGCACGGGCCGCATGGGTACGGCGTTCTCCAGCGAGGGTCGCCTCAACTTCCGCAACGCTCGCTTTGCGCACGACGATGGTCCCATCGATCCCACCTGCACCTGCCCGGTGTGCACGGGCGGCTACAGCCGCGCGCTCATTCGCCACATGGTCACGCAGAAGGAGATGCTCGGCGGCATTCTGCTGTCGATGCACAACATCTACTACTTGCTCAACCTTATGCAGCGTGCTCGCCAGGCCATTATCGAGGGTCGTTACGGCGCGTTCGTGAGTGACTGGATGAACAGCCCTGCGGCGGTGGATTACTAAGGGCGGCGCGGGCGCTTGCAGGGCGCGGGCAACGGCAAGGGGCGAGCGCCGGCCGGTCGTCGCGTTCGCTAACACTGTCTGCGCGACCGCTGACCGATGCCTTGCAAGCGCATGATGCATCGTGGGTACCATACCGAATAGTTGATGTTCGGGCGGGTGTTTGACGCATGGCGTCGACCCCGCCCGTTTTCTTTTTCTCGATAGGAGTACCCATGATTAAGAACGAGAATGTCGAGGGCGAGCCTGCCTACGACGAGACGTACCGCCGCGGCCCCGTGGTCATGCGCGGCCCGATGATTCCTAAGGACAATACGTACGCTAACCTGCTGGCGCCCGAGGAGTCGACCGACTGGTTGCATGCCGATCCGTGGCGCGTACTGCGCATCCAGGCCGAGTTTGTCGACGGTTTTGGCGCGCTTGCCGAGCTCGGACCTGCGGTGACCATCTTCGGTAGCGCCCGCACGCCCAAGACCGATACGCTCTACAAGGCGGCGCGCACCGTCGGGCGTAAGATTGCCCAGCGCGGCGTGGCGGTTATCACCGGTGGCGGCCCCGGCATCATGGAAGCGGCCAACAAGGGAGCGGCGAGCGTCAATGGTAAGTCAGTTGGCCTGGGCATTGAATTGCCGCACGAGCAGGGGCTCAACAAATACGTGAACCTCGGCATGGACTTCCGTTACTTCTTTGTGCGCAAGACCATGTTCGTCAAATACAGCTCGGGCGCTATTGTGTTTCCCGGCGGGTTTGGCACGCTCGACGAGATGTTCGAGGTGCTCACGCTGGTGCAAACGCACAAGGTCAAGCGTATGCCGCTCGTTTTGGTGGGCACCGAGTACTGGCAGGGCCTGTTCGACTGGCTCAACGGCCCGGTGATGGACGCCGGCATGATCAGCCCGCTCGATCCCGAGCTCGTGCACATCACCGACGACCTCAACGAAGCCGTCGACATCGCCCTGAGCGGGCTGATGTAGATCAATCGTGCCCACGCGACATGAATACGCATGGCAATCTGATGTTATCTAACATCAGATTGCCATTTATATTGGGTATACTGATGCAAAAGACGAGGCGAGGAGGTCGCATATGTCTACTGCAACGGTTAAGCCTACGACGGTTCGCATCGAAGAGGGGCTCAAGGAACAGGCGACTGAGTTCTTGGATTCGGTCGGCCTCAGCCTCAATTCCTATCTCAATCTTGCCGTTCGGCAGCTTGTAAATCAGCGAAAGATTCCTTTTGAGATTGTAGGAAGGGCGGAGGTGCCCAACGAGGCGACGAGGCGCGCCATGGTGATTGCCGAGGCTCATGAGTTGGGGATTTTGCCGGACGATAGCCTGTCATTCAATAACGCTGATGAGCTTATGTCATTCCTCGATGAGGAATAGCGATGTTCGAGATTAAAGTCGAGGCTCAATTTAAGGTGGACTACAAACGAACGATGCGCATGCATCCGCAGCTAAAAAGTGAGTTTAAAGCGGCGGTTGCAGAGCTTGTGGCTCATGGGTCACTTCCGGCGGAGTATGGCGCCCACGAGCTCTCAAACCCGGGCGGAAACTACAACGGCCACATCGATTTCCACCTATCCGATGGCTTGGTCGATGTGGTCGTTCTTTATCTTCCCCATAAGACTAACCCAGTGATTAGGCTGGTGAGAATGGGCACTCATCAGGAGCTGTTTCAGGGTCCGCTGGGCTGATCGCCGATTTCCAAGTTGCGGTGGAATAGGGATTGATTGACAGCTAATAAGCCAAAAACGGTCCCTATTTCACCGCAACTGATGTGGGCGTCCCTAGTGGATGGGCTGGTAGCGGGGGCAGTAGCTGATGGCTATGGCATCGACGCCTACATGGGTGGCGATGGTGCAGCCGATGGGGCCGGTGCCGGCGTCTACATAGTCTTGGCCTGCGAGCGCTTGGCTGACGAGCTCCTGCTCCTCGGCGGCGCCGGTCGTGAGCACGCGCACGCTGGAGCCCGGATGCTCGGCCAAAAATGCGAGGCAATCGGCCATGGTGTTGGTAACGATGCGTTTGGCACCGCGGCCCTTTTTTATGGCCTTGATCTCGCCCGATTTCCACTCCGGCGAAACGGCCAGGCGAATGTTGAGCATTTGCGTGAGCTGGCCGGCGAGCTTGGGCGCGCGGCCGTTCTTAACGAGATTCTCGAGCGTGCGGGGAATCAGCAGCAGGTGGGCGTCGGGCAGCGTCGCGCGGATCTGCGCCTCGGTCTCGTCCAGGCTGCGGCCGTCCTCGCGCATGGCCAGCGCGTACTCCACCAGCAGGCCCTCGGCGCCCGAGCCGGTGCGCGAGTCGATGCAGCGCACGTCGAGCTCGTGCGTTTCGGCCGTCAGGCTGGCGTTGGCATAGCAGGCGGACCACTCGCTGCACAGCGAGATAAAGATGGCGCTATCGTGACCGTCGGCGCGCACGCGGTCAAAGAGTTCCTTGAACTCGCCGGCACTCGGCTGCGAGGTGTGCGGCAGCTGCTCGGAGCCGGCCATGCGCGCGACGTACTCCTGGGCGGTAATCTGCACCTGGTCGAGCAGGTCCTCGCCCTCGATAATCACATGCAGCGGAATCACGTAAATGCCGAGCTCTTGGGCGCGGGCGGGGGAGATGTCCGACGTGGAGTCGGTTATGATGGCAAAAGACATAATTGCACCTTTCGTTGGGGCGCGACGGCGCCGCCTTCTGAGAGCAAAGTGCGACAAGTATAGTGGAGTTGCTCTACATTGCTAGGTTAAATTGTTGAATAGTCAACAGTTTGAAGTGTCGGTGTGGAAATCGTCAACTGGGGAAGAGGGATGCCGATGGAGGCGCTGGAGATATGCAAGCGGCCGGTCGTGCTGTTTGATTTTGATGGCACGGTGGCCGATACGGGTCGGGCGGTGATGACCTCGACGCGCAAGACGCTGGCTGCACGCGGGTTTTCGGAGGCGCAGATGGGTGACCTGCGTCGCATGATCGGGCCGCCCCTGTGGAAGAGTTTTCACGACTTTTATGGCTTCTCCCGCGAGGAGTCGCTTGTGGTGGCCGACGAGTACCGCGCCTTTTTTGACGAGCTGGGACCGGAGGAGTATCCCGTGTTCGACGGGATCCCCGAGCTGCTGGATGGGTTGGTCGCCCAGGGCAAGCGCTTGGCCGTGGCGACGTCGCGCATGGAGGCAAAGTGCGTTGACATGGTGGGTGAACTGGGGCTTTCTCAGTTTGAGGCCGTGGTTGGCATGAATCCGCCGCAGGGCCGCGAGACCAAGGCGGATTCGGTCCGCGATGCGCTGGCGGCCCTGGGCGCGACCGCGGACGAGGCCGTGATGATTGGCGACCGCTTTAACGACGTCGAGGGCGCGCACGCGATGGGCGTGCCGTGCATTGGCATCTATTCGGGTGCGGCGGCGCCGGGGGAGCACGAGGCTGCGGGCGCCGATGCGGTGGTGCACTCGGTGGCCGAGCTTGCTAAACTTTTCGCTATATAAGTATTTGATGTGAGGGGCGGGCGTACCCGTCGCTCATTGGTAAGGAGGTCGTCCATGAATCAGGTGGAGCAGAGCGTTACCGAGTATGTCGACGAGGTCTGGGAGGACGTCGTCGCCGATATCGAGCAGCTGGTGAGTTATCCGTCCGTAGCCGTTGCTGCCGATGCGGAGCCTAGCGCGCCGTTTGGCCGCCCGGTTCGTGATGCGCTCGATTGCGCGCTCGGCATTGCGCAAAAGCTCGGCTACCAGACGAGCGACGACGAGGGCTATGTGGGCATTGCCGATATCCCGGGTCGCGGCGACAAGCAGCTCGCGACCATCTGCCACGTGGACGTGGTGCCCGCCGGCCCCGGCTGGAACACCGACCCGTTTGCGATGGAGCGTCGCGAGGGCTGGCTGCTCGGCCGTGGCGTGATTGATGACAAGGGTCCGGCGGTGTTGTCGCTCTACGCCGGTGCCTACCTGCTCAAGCACGGCATTGTGCCGCGCTATACCTTCCGCGCGCTGCTGGGCTGCGATGAGGAAGTGGGCATGTCCGACGTTCACCATTATCTGGAGAATCACGCAGACCCCGACTTTTTGTTTACGCCCGATGCCGAGTTCCCGGTCTGCAATGCCGAGAAGGGCCAGTTTGGGGCGACGTTCGTGAGCCCCAAGATCGACGGCGGGCGCATCGTGTCGTGGAGCGGCTCCGAGGCGAGCAATGCCATTCCGTCGCAGTCCATCTGCGAGCTTTCGATTGCCGCCGATGAGCTGCCGGCGCCCGTTGAGAACGCCGACCGCCTGGAGATCACGGCGCTCGACAATGGCC
The DNA here is from genome assembly GCA_963628025.1 of Alloprevotella sp. Taxonomy (GTDB): domain Bacteria; phylum Actinomycetota; class Coriobacteriia; order Coriobacteriales; family Coriobacteriaceae; genus Collinsella. The sequence continues at coordinate 5,679 of CAVGCW010000028.1, forward strand.
ATGCGCAGATTTTCGCCCACGGTATTGGCGGCCACGCTTCGATGCCTGAGGGCACCATCAACGCCGTCGGCCTGATTGTGTCGTATCTGCGCGAGGCCGAGGACGCGTTTGGTGCACGCGACGAGCGCCTGCTGACGCCTGCCGAGCACGAATTCGTCAAGTTCCTGGCCTTTGTGCATGCGGATGCCTATGGCCGCGGCCTAGGTATCGATGCGACGAGTCCGGCGTTTGGCCCGCTTACCTGCAACGCTGGAGTCATCCGCGTGGCGGATGGCCATATTGAGCAGGTCATCGACGTGCGCTTCCCCGACAGTACGAGTGCCGATACCATCCGCGAGCAGCTCGACCCGCTCGTGGGCCGTTTTGGCGTGACGTGCCAGCTGGGTCGCGCTAAGGTGCCGTTCTCAGTCTCTGCCGATGATCCGGCCGTGAAGGCGCTTATCGATACCTATAACGAGTTCACCGGCAAGCATGCTGGGCCCTTTGCCATGGGCGGCGGCACGTACGCGCGCAACTTTGCCCGCGCCGTCTCGTTTGGCCCCGAAGAGACCGGCCTGGAGCTGCCCGCGTGGGGCGGCCAGATGCACGGCCCCAACGAGTGTGCCAGCGAAGAACAGCTTAAACAGGCGCTCAAGATTTACATCGTGGCGATCCTTCGTCTCAACGAACTGGAACTGTAGGGCTTCCCCAGGCACCCGACCTTGCCCCTCAAACCGTCGCTTGCGTACCAAAGTACGCGGCGCTCCTCTTTCGGGGCAATCTCGGGCACCTGGGAAACCCCTATATCCTGCTTGGATACAAACTTGCATTACGAGCCCGGTGCTTCGGCCCGGGCTTTTTCTGTTGCGGTGGGGTAGTCATTGGGTGTTCCTATAGTTTTGTCAACCGTCGGGGCTACTCCCGGTAGGGCACCCGGTCGCGCATCACGGCGTATATCGCCCTGAGCCGCTTCCTCGCGACGGCCTTGAGCGCCCGCCCGTGCCCCATGCCCCGCGCCCTGCAGGCCCGGTAGTACTCGCCGTAGCGCCCCGAGGACCTCACCAGGCTGTTGCACGAGAAGATCAGCAGGGACTTGAGCCTCGCGTCGCCGCGCCTGGACGCCCTGACCGACCTCACCGACGTGCCGGAGCTCCTCACCCTCGGGGCTATGCCGCAGTACGAGGCCAGGTGGTCGTGGTCCGGGAACCTCCCGATGTCGACCGACACCGCGAGCTGCGCCGCGGTCCTCGGGCCGATGCCGGGCACGGTGAGCAGGCACGCGTAGGTCTCGTCGCCCTCGAGCGGCGCCGCCGTCTCGGCCTCGAGGGCCCCGGCCTCGTCGAGGGCCTCCGATATCCGGGCGGCCAGGAACCTGACCTGCCTGTTCTCGGCCTCGACGAGCGCCGGCGGGGGCGCGGTGGAGGCGGCCGCGGCCTCCCCGGCGACCTCGGCCCGCGGGCCCTCGGCCCCGGAGCGGGCGATCCCCCACGCCCCGCCGAACCCGGCGAGCAGCTCCAGCCACCGCCGGTCCGACAGGTCGACCGCGGCCTCGAGGGCCGGGCAGGACTCGAGCAGCACCGCGCGCAGGCGGTTCTTGTCCCTGGTCGCGCAGGCGACGACATGGTCGCGCTGCGACGAGAGGGCGCGGGCGGCCTCGAGGGCCTCGCCGCGGCCCGGGACCCCCGACAGGGAGTCCGGCACGCCCAGGGCGGTCCGCGCGATCACCGCGGCGTCGCGCTCGTCGGTCTTGGCCTCGCCGGCGAACAGGCCCGCGGCGCGGCTGGCGGCGAGCCCGGGCAGGTGGGCGACCCCGAGCCCCGCGGCGCGGGCCCGCCTCACGGCGAGGGACCCTATGTTGCGGAACTGGTCGACGACGACGAGCGTGCCGGCGGGCGCGGAGGCGAACAGCGCGTCGAGCTCGGCCTCCCTGTTGCGGACGGGGGCGCTGGCCAGCACCTCCCCGTCGCGGTCGATCAGGCAGGCCCAGTGCGATGACTTGCCGACGTCCAGGCCGAGCACGGCCGTGGGCCTGGTGGATGGCGCTTTCACGGTGGTATCCTTCCGGTAGTCGTTCGACCGGATGGCCTCCCCCTCGGCACTCACATTACCAGCCGCGGCGCCTGCCCGGCACTTTCCTATCAGCCGTCGGGGGCGGCGCGTCCCGCGCCGGCAGCACCCAACGGGCCCTCTCGGGGGCAGGGACGTTCGGCCGTGCGCGGGCGCCCGGTCGGCGGCCCGTTCTGGGCGCGCCTCAATCGTAGCCCGAGACAGTCCCAGGCTGACAATTTCGACTGTAATGGACGTTCCTTTGGTGTAAAAGGTGCGCCATGTTCGGCGCTGGATTGTTATCCGTTTGTAAAGGCTGGACAGAGCTTGCGGTAAGGGTCTATCAGATGCCCGTAAAAAACCGCAGTTGGCGCGGGCGCTGCCCGGTCGGGGTCGTATCTTTCCAAACAGCAAAGCGGGCAGGGTGCCCGCGAGTCGCATGTACGAAAGGAAGATCATGCTCGATCAGGCTTATTCTCGTCGTCAGTTCCTCGGCCTCGCTGGTGGTTTTGCCAGCATCGTCGGTCTCGGTCTCGTTGGTTGCGGCGGCTCCGGCGCATCCGACGCCGCCGACAAGGGTAGCGCCGCTGCTACTGCCGAGTCCGTCTCCGGCGAGGTGACCTACGACGGTGCCTCCTCGTTCCAGGCTCTCGTCGAGGCTGCTGCCGAGAAGTTCATGGATGCCAACCCGGACGTCTCCGTTTCCGGCTCGGGCAACGGTTCGGGCAAGGGTCTGACCGCTGTCGCCGCAGGCACCGTCACCATCGGTAACTCCGACGTCTTCGCCGAGACCAAGCTCGAGGCCGACCAGGTCAAGAACCTCGTCGACCACGAGGTTGCCGTCGTGGGCATGGGTCCCGTCGTCTCCAAGAACGTGACGGTCGACGACCTGTCCCTCGAGCAGCTCAAGGGCATCTTCTCTGGCCAGATCACCAACTGGAAGGAGGTCGGCGGCGACGACGCCACCATCGTCGTCCTCAACCGCAAGGCCGGCTCCGGCACCCGCGCCACCTTCGAGGCCGCCGTCTTTGGCGACGAGGCCGTCGACTTTAAGGGCGACGCCGAGCTCGACAAGTCCGGCGACGTCCAGACTCAGATGGGCAGCACCGATAACGCCATCTCCTACCTCGACTTCTCGCACTTCGATGACTCCAAGTTCAACGCCATCAAGGTCGAGGGCGTCGAGCCCAAGAGCAAGAATGTCACTGATGACTCCTTCAAGATCTGGGCTACCGAGCACATGTACTGCTCCAAGGACGCCGACGAGGCCACCAAGGCCTTCCTGGAGTTCATGCTTTCCGACGACGTCCAGGGCAAGCTCGTCGAGGAGCAGGGCTTCATCCCCGTCTCTGCCATGAAGGTCGTCAAGGACGCCAGCGGCAAGGTCTCTGCTAAATAAGTAATCGCCCCGGAAAGGTTTGCAATGGCAAAACAGCTGCCAAAGCGCGACCTTGAGAACGTGGGCCTGGGCGTCACGGGCGCGTGCGTAGCGCTCGTGACGCTTGTCGTTGCCGCGCTCATCTTTATGGTCGCCCAAAAGGGCCTCTCGGCTTTTGTCAAGGACGGCGTCTCGGTCGTCGAGTTTTTCACCGGCACCAAGTGGGACCTGGCCAACACAGCCGAAAACGGCCTGCCCTATACCGGCGCCCTGCCCCTGATCGTCACCTCGTTTGCGGTCATGGTGCTCTCCACGCTCATCGCGCTGCCCATCGCCATCGGCTCTGCCATCTTTGCGGTCGAGATCCAGCCTAAGTTTGGTTCCAAGGTTTTTCAGCCGCTTATTGAGCTTTTGACCGGTATTCCCTCGGTCGTCTTTGGCTTGATCGGCTTTCACGTTGTCGTCGGTCTTATGAAGAGCGTTTTCCACGTGAGCACGGGCCTGGGCATCTTGCCCGGCGCCATCGTGCTGGCGGTCATGATTCTGCCGACGATGACCACGCTTTCGGTCGATGGCCTGCGCGCCGTGCCCGACGGCTACCGCCAGGGCTCGCTCGCGCTGGGCTACACCCGCTGGCAGACCATCTGGCACGTGGTGCTCAAGTCCGCCATGCCGTCGCTCATGACCGCGGTTATCTTGGGCATGACCCGCGCCTTTGGCGAGACGCTCGCCGTGCGCATGGTCATCGGCGGCATCGAGGCCATGCCGACGTCGCTGCTGTCGCCGGCTTCGACCATCACCACCACGCTCACCACGTCCATGGCAGTCTATGCCGAGGGCTCGGCCCAAGACGATGTTCTGTGGGCGCTCGGCCTGCTGCTGATGGGCATGAGTCTCATCTTCATCCTGATCATCCACCTTATCGGCCGCAAGGGGGCGAAGGCTCGTGGCTAGCACGCGTATCCACATCGACGAGGCGAGGCTCGGGCGTGTCCAAAAGCAGGACCGCTTCGCCACGGGCGTGTTGACGGCGATCGTCGCCATCGTCATGCTCATCGTCGTCTCCATGGTGGCCTATATCCTGTTCGAGGGCATCTCGACGCTGTTCCAGCCGGGCTTTCTCACGGAGCCGTCGCGCGCCAACGGAACGCAGGGCGGCGTGCTCTACCAGCTGTTCGACTCGTTCTACCTGCTGCTGATCACCCTGATCATCTCGGTGCCCATCAGCCTGGGCGGAGCGGTCTTTTTGGTTGAGTACGCGCCGGACGGACCCATCCGCGACATCGCCTCCACCGCCATCGAGACGTTGTCCTCGCTGCCTTCCATCGTCGTCGGCATGTTCGGTTTTCTGGTGTTCTCGGTGCAGCTGGGCTGGAAGTACTCCATCATCTCCGGCGCCGTCGCGCTCACCATGTTCAACATCCCCATCCTGGTGCGCGTGATCCAGCAGGCGCTCGAGGACGTGCCGCAGGCCCAGCGCGATGCGTGCCTGGCCATGGGCCTCACTCGCTGGGAGGCCACGCTGCACATCCTGATCCCCGAGGCCATGCCTGCCATCGTGACGGGCATCGTGCTTTCGGCCGGTCGCGTGTTTGGCGAGGCCGCAGCACTGCTTTTTACCTCGGGTATGAGCTCGCCGGTTCGCCTGAACTTCTTGAGCTTTAACCTGTCGAGCCCCACCTGCGCTTGGAACGTGTTCCGTCCCGGCGAGTCGCTCGCCGTGCACATCTACAAGATCTATGGCGAGGGCAGCCCCGAGGCCCAGCAGATTGTTTGGGGCACCGCGGCGCTGCTGATGATTTGCGTGCTGCTGTTTAACGTAGTCGCCCGTATCGTGGGCAAGCAACTGGCAAGAAGGATGACGGCCGAATGAGCGAGATGAATGCAACGCCCGCAACCGAAGCGGCATCGTCCGAGACCCAGGACTTCCTGTCGAGCGTGGGGGAGAGCGAGAAGCGCGTGCGCGTGAGCGGCAAGGCCGTGAGCGACGAGGTCGTGCTCTCCACCAAGGACGTCAACGTGTACTATGGCGACCACCATGCACTGCACAATACGTCGCTCGACTTCCACAAGGGCGAGATCACGGCGCTCATTGGGCCTTCGGGCTGCGGTAAGTCGACCTTCTTGCGTAGCCTCAACCTCATGAATCGCGAGATTCGCGGCTGCCGCGTGGAGGGCGAGATCAACTATCGCGGGCGCAACGTGAACACCAAGACCGAAAACACCTACGAGCTGCGCCGTTCCATTGGCATGGTGTTCCAGCAGCCCAACCCGTTCCGCAAGTCCATTCGCGACAACATCACGTTTGCGCCTAAGCGCCACGGCATCACCGACCGCGACGAGCTCGACCGCATGGTCGAGGAGAGCCTGCGCGGCGCGGCGCTGTGGGACGAGGTCAAGGACAAGCTCGACAAGAGCGCCCATGCGCTTTCGGGCGGTCAGCAGCAGCGCCTGTGCATCGCGCGCACGCTGGCGCTCAACCCCGACGTGATCTTGTTCGACGAGCCCTGCTCGGCGCTCGACCCCATCTCGACGCTGGCGATCGAGGACCTCATGTCGTCGATTGTTGCCGACCGCGCCATCGTCATCGTGACGCACAACATGGAGCAGGCGTCGCGTGTGTCCAACCGCACGGCGTTCTTCTACATGGGCGATATGGTCGAGTACGACGAGACTGACGAGATTTTCCAACGGCCCAAGGACAAGCGGCTGAATGATTACCTCACCGGCATGTTCTCCTAGTCCGGGACATGCTTGAGGCCCGCGGTGGCCACGGTTGCCGCGGGACTGATTGGAGAGGCGGGTCATCTCTTGTGGGAGATGGCCCGCCTTTTTGTGTCGTGTGCGGCCTGCCTTTTCGCTGCTATCATGGACAACGTTGAATTTCTACGAAGGAGCAGGGCATATGGCGATTCTTTTGGGATGCGATTCCGTCAGCCTAGAGTTTCCCACCAAGCATATTTTCGATAGCGTTACGCTCGGCGTGGGCGAGGGCGACCGTATTGGTATTGTCGGTAAAAACGGCGACGGCAAGTCGACGCTGCTGAGCGTGCTCGCCGGCACGCTGGAGCCCGATGACGGGCGCGTGACGCACCGCCGCGACACGACGATTGGATTGCTCGGCCAAAAGGATAACCTGGTCGATACCGACACCGTGCATCATGCCGTCGTCGGTGACACGCCCGAATACGAGTGGGCCTCGAGCCCGCGTACGCGCCAGATTCTGGCCGGCCTTATTAGCGATGTGCCCTGGGAGGGCACGGTGGGCGAGCTTTCGGGCGGCCAGCGCCGTCGCGTGGACCTCGCGCGCCTGCTGATCGGCGACTACGACGTGCTCATGCTCGACGAGCCCACCAACCACCTGGACATGCGCACCATCAACTGGCTCGCGCGTCACTTAAAGGCCCGCTGGCAGCGCGGCCAGGGCGCGATGCTCGTGGTCACGCACGACCGCTGGTTCTTGGACGAGGTCTGTACCAGTATGTGGGAGGTCCACGACGGCCAGGTCGATCCCTTCGAGGGCGGTTACTCCGCATATATCCTGCAGCGCGTGGAGCGCGACCGCATGGCCGCCGTCACCGAGGAGCGTCGTCGCAACATGGCGCGCAAGGAGCTCGCGTGGCTGAGCCGCGGTGCCCAGGCGCGCTCCACCAAGCCCAAGTTTCGCGTTGAGGCTGCTCGTGAGCTGATCGCCGACGTGCCTCCCGTGCGTGACGAGCTGGAGCTCAAGCGCCTAGCCGTGAGCCGCCTGGGCAAGCAGGTTATCGATGTGGTCGACGTGGACGCCGGCTATGCGGATACCGATGGCGCGCCCAAGCAGGTGCTCTCTGACGTGACCTGGCTCATTGGTGCGGGCGACCGCTATGGCCTGCTGGGCGAGAACGGTGCCGGCAAGTCGACGCTGCTCGGCGTGATCCAGGGCAAGATTGAACCCACGCGCGGCCGCGTGAAGATTGGCCAGACAGTGCGCTTTGGCGTGCTGTCGCAGCAGCTCGAGGAGCTCGAACCCTACATGGGCGACACGATCCGAGAGGTGCTCAGCAACTATAAGAAGTACTACGTCATCGACGGCAAGGAGACTTCGCCCGAGAAGCTCTGCGAGCGTCTGGGCTTTACGACGCAGCAGCTCTGGAGTCGCATCGGCGATCTTTCGGGCGGCCAGCGCCGTCGCCTGTCGCTGCTACTGACAATCCTGGACGAGCCCAACGTGCTCATCCTGGACGAGCCCGGCAACGACCTGGATACCGACATGCTGGCGATTGTCGAGGATCTGCTCGACGGCTGGCCCGGCACGCTGATCCTGGTGACGCACGACCGCTTTTTGATGGAGCGCGTGACCGACCAGCAGTGGGCGCTGCTCGACGGCCACCTGACGCATATGCCCGGTGGCGTGGACCAGTACCTGCGCCTGTGCAACGCCACCGCCGAGGGCGAGCCCGTGGGCGCGCCGAGCGCCAAGACCGGCACGTTTGACACCGGTGCCGCGGCAGCTGCGGCCGAAAAGCCCAAGTCGAGCGGTCAGCCCAACGGCCTGTCCAACGCCGAGCGCCAGAAGCTCCGCCGCGAGGTGAGTTCGCTCGAGCGCAAGATGGAGACGCAGCGCGCCCGCGTTGAGGAGGCCGAGGCAGCAATGGCCCAAGTCGATCCCACCAACTACACGGCGCTCGGCGAGCAGCAGGCAAAGATCGACGAGGCTCACGCCGCCATGGACGAGCTGGAGATGGCGTGGCTCGAGGCGAGCGAAAAGCTCGAGGGCGAGGAGTAGACGAGGATGATCAAAGCCGCGTTTTTCGATATCGACGGCACGCTGCTGAGCTTTAAGACTCACCGGATTCCGGCGTCGGCGCAGCAGGTGCTCGACAGCTTTCACGAGCAGGGGATCGCATGCGTGATCGCCACGGGTCGCCCGACCTACCAGATGCCGGACTGGCTGTTCGACCTGGGCTGGGATGCGTACATTACGCTCTCGGGTCAGCACTGTTTTGATGCCGAGGGGGTTTACCGCAGCTGTCCGATCGATCCGGACGACGTTGCGGTGATTGTGGACCAGGTGGCGCAGGGGCGCTATGACTCGCTGTGCATGCAGGGCGAGAACTCGTTTGTGAACCGCCTGTCCGAGCGCGTGGTGACGGCTGGCAGCAACGCGGGAATCGTCTACCACGAGGAGCCGTTTGAGCACGCCTTTGACGCACCGGTCTACCAGTTCTGCGCCTTTGTGGACCCGGCCGACGAACATATCGTGACCGACGCCGTGTCGCATTCGCTCACCACGCGCTGGTGCGACCTGTTCTGCGACATTATTCCCGCTAACGGCGGCAAGGACCTGGGCGTGGCGGCGACGCTCGAGCGGCTTGGTATCGACGCGAGCGAGGCGATTGCCTTTGGCGACGGCGAGAACGACCTGTCGATGTTTGCCGCCGTGGGCACGAGTGTGGCCATGGGCAACGCACAGGACACGGTGAAAGCTGCGGCGACCTATGTGACGACTGCCGTGGACGACGACGGCATCTACAACGCCGCGAAGCACTTTGGATTGATGTAACTGCGGGCCGGCACCCGGCGCCTGGGGACACTCCTTGCGGGGCGTCTCCATTTTGTTTTCGTCCCGCACGTTTTGTGAAACACGGCTAACTTTTAGACAAAGTAGTAAGACATGGGCAACTTTTGCGGTAAAGTTAGCCGTGGAAAGTATCCAAAGGCTAACTAGCAATCATCGCGAAAGGCGGCCCATGGCCCTACGTGAATCCGGAGAAGACTATCTCGAATCGATCTACGTTCTGTCGGAACGTCAGGTCATCGTGCGCTCGATCGACGTTGCGGAGTACCTCGGCGTAACCAAGGCGAGCGTCTCTAAAGCCATGGCGACGCTGGAGAACAGCGGCTATGTCGAAATGGGCAAGCGCGACGTTCATCTGACGGAGCGTGGTCTGGAGGTCGCTCGCCAAATGTGGGAGCGTCACTGCTTTTTCGTGGGGCTGCTGGAGGATGCGGGTGTTTCGGCTGAGGTCGCGTCGCAAGAGGGCTGCCACATGGAGCACTGCCTAAGCGAGGAAAGCTTCGAGAAGCTGAGGGCGATGCTGGGACGGGACGGTGCTTCGGCGCCAACAATGACCGACTAGCACTCCCGCAGTGGCGCGCCTCCCGCGCCGGAACGGCGCGGGACAGCGACCGAGACGAGTGGTCCCACCAACTAAGTCCAACTCAGACAAGGAACCCCACCAGTAAGCGATGCCCAAGAACCGCCAGCTGTGTCAATGCAGGCCGGGGCCGGGCTTGGTTTTGAAAACATTCCGCACTGATATCTTCTGTATTGAAGACGTCGATGATGCACCCGTATACCATTG
>CAVGCW010000029.1:0-25263 GCA_963628025.1 Alloprevotella sp.
GCGCGCTCGGGCGGCGCGCCAGGGAGATAGTGGACGAGATAGTCGAGAGGCGCGGCCTCAAGAAGGAGCAACATCGGGGCTTGCAGCGACGGACCTCAGGACACTCTTACACCACGTCTGCGCGCGCCACCGGCTCAAGGGCCGTAGAACAAAAACGGGGGCGCAGGTTGTCCTGCGCCCCCGTTCTCGGGCGTTATCCGTTCCCTGCGGCAGAATTTACGCCGCCTCGTCGAACTGCGAGTTGTACAGGTCGGCGTAGAAGCCGCCCTGGGCGAGCAGCTCGTCGTGCGTGCCCTTCTCGACGATATCGCCGTCGCGGATTACTAGGATCACGTCGGCGTTGCGGATCGTGGACAGGCGGTGCGCGATAACAAAGCTGGTACGGCCCTGCATCAGCGCATCCATGGCACGCTGAATAAGCTCCTCGGTACGAGTGTCAACGTTGGAGGTTGCCTCGTCCAGAATTAGCGCCGGGCGGTCGGCCAAAATGGCACGGGCAATGGTCACGAGCTGGCGCTGGCCCTGCGACAGGTTGGTGCCTTCCTCGTTGATCATAAAGTCGTAGCCGCCGGCGAGCGTATGGATAAAGTGATCGCAGCGTGCGGCGCGTGCAGCGGCTTCGACCTCGGCATCGCTTGCATCGGGGCGTCCGTAGCGGATGTTCTCGCGGATGGTGCCGTTAAACAGCCAGGTATCCTGCAGCACCATGGCAAACTCGCCGCGCAGCGCCGCGCGGTCCCAGTCGCGCACGTCGACACCCTCGACGCGCAGCGAACCGCCGTCCACATCGTAGAAGCGCTGCAGCAGCTTAATGAGCGTGGTCTTGCCGGCGCCGGTAGGACCGACGATGGCGATGGTCTGGCCGGGCTGCGCCTCGCAGCTAAAGTCGTGGATGATGGTCTTGTCGGGCGTATAGCCAAACTTGACGTGATCAAACTCCACATGGCCGGGGCGCTTTTCGGGAATCTGCGCGTCGGCTTTCTGCTCCTCCTCGGGCGCGGCCAGGAACTCAAAGACGCGCTCGGTGGCGGCTGCCATCGACTGCATCGTGTTGCTCACGTTGCCCAGTTGCTGCACGGGCTGCGTAAAGTTGCGAACGTACTGGATAAAGCTCTGGATGTCGCCGGGCGTGGCGTTGCCGGTCAGTGCGAGCTGTGCGCCCACCACGACAACGCCCACGTAGCCCATGTTACCCACCAGGCTCATAAGCGGCATCATCAGGCCCGACAGGAACTGCGAGCGCCAGCCACTAATAAAGAGACGGTCGTTTTGACGGTCGAACTCCTCGATTGAGGCCTCGGCGCGGTCGAACACCTGAATGACATTCTGGCCGGCAAAATCCTCCTCGATAATGCCGTTGACGGTGCCCAGGACCTGCTGCTGTTCGCGGAAGTACGGCTGCGAGAAGTGAATCATCACCATCAAGATAATCGCGGCGGCCGGCAGCGTGAGCACGGTGACGCCGGTAAGCGGCAGACTGATCGACAGCATCATGACGAGCACGCCGATAATCTGCGTTACCGACGTGATAAGCTGCGTCACGCTCTGGTTGAGCGACTGACCCAGCGTATCGACGTCGTTGGTGATGCGGCTGAGCACGTCGCCCTTGCTGTGGCCGTTGAAGTAGCTCATCGGAACGACAGCAATCTTGGCGGCGATCTCCTTGCGCATGCGATAACAAATCTTTTGCGTGACGCCGGTCATGAGCCAGCCTTGGATCAGGCTGCAGGCAGAGCTCGCTAGATACAGACAGAGCAAAAAGCCGAGCGTCTTGGCGATCCAGGCAAAGTCGACATCGCCGGTGCCGTTGACCTTGGCGACCAAGCCCTCGAACAGTTTGGTGGTAACCTGGCCGAGCACCTTGGGCCCCACAATGTTAAAGATGACCGAGCACACGGCAAAGGCGACGGCGGTAAACACGGCAATCTTGTGCTGGCCGATATAGCCGAGCAACTGCCTCATGGTGCCCTTAAAGTCCTTGGCCTTTTCGCCGCGACGCATGCCGCCCATGCGGCCCATGGGACCACGCTGGCGGGTGGGCTTGGGAATCTGAGTCTTGGTCTCGTCTGCCATTAGCGCTCGCCTCCTTCCGTGACGGCTGCAATTTCTTCTTGGGTAAGCCCCAGCTCCTCGGCGGAAAGCTGCGACTGTGCGATCTCCAGGTACGCCGGGCAGCTGCGCAGCAGCTCCTCGTGCGTGCCGGTGCCCACTACGTGGCCGTCGTCGAGCACGATGATCTGGTCGGCGTGCATGATGGTCGCGATGCGCTGGGCCACGACCACGAGTGCGGCGTCGGTAACGTTTTTGGCCAGCTCCTCGCGCAGGCGCGCGTCGGTCTTGTAGTCGAGGGCACTAAACGAGTCATCGAACACCACGACCTCGGGCTTTTTGGCCAATGCGCGGGCGATGGCCAGACGCTGGCGCTGACCACCCGAAACATTGGAGCCGCCCTGGCTGATGGGGGAGTCGTAACCGTCCTCACGCTCGGCGATAAAGTCCTCGGCCTGTGCGATGCGCGCGGCCTGGCGCATGTCATCATCGCTCACCATGTCGCCGGCAAACTTGAGGTTGCTCTCGACGGTGCCCGAGAACAGACGCCCCTGCTGCGGGATGTAACCAATGCGGCGGCGCAGCTCGGAAAGGGTCATGTCGCGCACGTCGATGCCGTCGAGCGAAATGCTGCCGCCCGTGACGTCGTACAGGCGCGGAATCAGCTGTACGAGCGTGGACTTGCCCGAGCCCGTGGAGCCAATGATGCCGAGCATCTGACCGGCATGCGTGGTGAAGTTCACACCGCTAATGACGTCGGCGCGGGCATCGGGGTACTGGAAGCTCACGTCGCGGAAGGTGAGCTCACCGCGCGGCGAGCTGGCCGCGGGCAGTTTGGGCGAGGCAGGGTCGTTGATGCTCGTGGGGCAGGTGATGACCTCATCTACGCGCTCGGCTGCGACCTCGGCACGGGGCAGGATAACCGAAACCATGGTGAGGATCATAAACGCCATGACAATCTGCATGGTATAGGAGATAAACGCCATCATGTTGCCGACCTGCATCACGCCGTCGGACACGCCCTGCGCGCCAAACCAGACGATAAGCACGGTGATGCAGTTCATGACGAGCATCATGAGCGGCATCATAAAGCTCATGGCGCGGTTGGTGTAGAGCTGCGTGGTCATTAGGTCGAGCGAAGCCTTGTCAAAACGCTCGAGCTCATGTTCCTCGCGGTTGAACGAGCGGATGGGCATAAGGCCGTCGAGCAGCTCGCGGGCGGTAAGGTTCACGCGGTCAACAAAGCTTTGCATCTTTTTGAACTTGGGCATGGTGAGGCCCATAAGCACGCCGACGACGGCCGAGACCGCGATGATGGCAACGGCGATGGTCCACTCCAGGCCGGTATGGTTGGCCAGGACGCGCATGACGGCGACGATGCCCATGACGGGGGCCATCAGGCACATGCGGATAAACAGGGTTGCGGCCATCTGGATCTGCTGAATGTCGTTGGTGCAACGAGTGATGAGCGAGGCCTGGCTAAACTTGCCCACCTCGGCCGGCGAGAAGTGCATAACCTTGTTGAAGGTCTCGCGGCGCAGGTCGCGGGCGATGGAGCAGGCGGTGCGCGAAGCCACGGCACCGGTCAGGATGGTGGCGACGAGCGACACCAGGCACAGCCCAAACATCGTGGTCGCCATGCGGCTCAGGTACGCGTTCTGCACGTCGGCGGGGTCGATGCCCTGCGCCTTGTACTCGTCCTGTACATAGCTCACGGCGCGCTGGGTGACGATGGAGCCCGACATGGAGCCCATTTTGTCCGCCATTTGGTTGGCGCCCTCGACGAGCTTGCTTTGGTCTACCAGACCGCCCTCGACACCCAGGCGCAGGCTCTTCATAGTGATCTTACCGCCGTCGGCATCAATCTGCTTTTGCATGTTCTGCGCCGCCGCGGCCTTCTGCTGCATCTCGGCGAGCTGCTCGGGCGTCATCGCTGCCATTTGCTCGGGGGTGGGCATGGCCTGGGCAGCGTTGTCGTCTTTCTCGCTGGACGAGCCCATCATGTCGCCCATGGAGTTGGCGTCGATGCCCTGGTTGAGCGAAAGGACAACAGTCTCGGGCAGGCTCATAATGTCGGCAATCTTGCCTCCATCGGCACGCTCTTCCTCGGTGCCCTCGTACGTTCGAATGTCGTTTTTGTCAGCCTTGCTAAACACGGCCTCCACAGCCTTGGTGTCCTTGGCGCTCATAAAGAGTTCGAGGTCGTCGAGCGATTCGGCGCGAATGGTGTCGGGCACGGGCGAGGCGATGCCGCCTTGCTGCACGCCCACGTCGACGATGTCGCTCATATAGGTAGGCAGTGCCAGATCGGCGTTGCAGCTGATTACGATAAGCACGATAGCTGCGAACAGTGCCAGGATATGTTTTTTAAAGAGCTTGAGAATCCTCACTCGGCATCTCTCCTTTCTTGATTGCGGTCGATAATTTCGTTGGCACGCCTTAGAAGACGCACCATCTCTTGGGTATCTGTTTCGCCGAGCTGCTCGAGGAAAGCCGCAGTGCGGTCCTCGAATTCCCGACGTTTGATTTCGAGATCCTGGAATCCTTTGTCGGTCACCGTGACGTGTACGCGACGACGGTCGGTCTTTGAGTGCTCGCGCTCGACCCAGCCCTTGGCTTCGAGAGCGCGTAGGATATTGGCGATGCGGGCACTCGAGACCCAGGCGCGATCAGCGAGTTCGCTCGGCGTGAGCGAACCGCCGGCGATTATGAGGGCGCGCATGACGGCCATCTCGCCGCCGAGGGCTTTGTCTGCAAAGCGCGAAATGCGCTGATGCATGCTGCCGAACTCGGTAAGGAGCTGACGCCCAAGCTCACGGAAATCGGTATCTTCCACCGAAAACCCCTAACACTAGAAACTATTTCCGGTGAAAGATGATACCCCAGCTCAACCATCCCATTCGGTAGATTTCTAGGCATGTCCCAAAAATCTACTTGGCCGCTAGGCAATATTAAGAGTGCATTAAGACTTAAAATCATTCAATTGCTGAAGCGTTTCAAAGAACTATTATGCACGCGGTTAGGCGAGGGGTTGTCACCACCATGACGACTGGGACTCATATAATCGCCACGTGCGATGCTCCAACTTCCCGCGAGGAGACACCTTATATAAAGGGGGATGGAGTCATGGCATTTGACTTCACGGGCAAGACCGCGATTGTCACGGGCGGCACTCAGGGCATTGGCCTCGAGATCGCCAAGGGCATCGTCGCGGGCGGCGGACATGTCGCGCTCATCGCAAGGAACGCTGCTAAGGGCGAGGCCGCTGTGGCCGAGCTTGGCGAGGGCAACAAGTTCTATCAGCTCGATGTTGCCGATGCGCCCAAGGCGCGCGAGACCGTCGAGCAGATTTTTACGGACCTGCCGCAAACCAACATCCTGATCAACTGCGCTGGCGTCATCAGCACCAAGAAGTTCGACGAGATCGATGACACCGAGTGGCGTCGCACCATCGACATCAACCTCAACGGTACCTTCACTATGATGAACGCCGTGTACCCGCACTTTAAGGCGGCCCATGCCGGCACTATCGTCAACGTGAGCTCTGTTGCTGGCAAGATCGGTGGCGGCCTGCTCGGCACCGCTGCCTACGCCAGCTCCAAAGCAGGTGTTAACGGTCTAACCAAGGCAGTCGCCAAGGAAGGCGGCAAGTTTGGCGTTCGCTGCAACGCTGTGTGTCCGTCGCTCACGTTGACCGATATGACCTCGATTCTCTCTGACGAGAACTCCCAGCGCATCATCAACGGTATTCCTCTGGGCCGCGCCGCCCAGGCCAGCGAGCCTGCGCAGATGGTACTGTTCTTCGCTTCCGACCTCGCCAGCTTCGTGAACGGCGAGATCGGTGACTGCGACGGCGGCATCGTCCTGGACGGGTAATACCCCGCGGTGATCGTTTGGCGGCGACCCTGGCGACTCGGGGTTGTCGCCTTCTTTCTGACATAGGCGCGTGCGGCTACGATTCGCATGCATCCAAAGGAGATATATATGAGTGAATCGACTGCGGTGGAGGCGCCGGCGGCAAAGGAGCCGTTCTTTAAGATGTCCTCCATCCCGGGCGCCAATATCTTGGTGCCGCTTCTGTTGGGTTGCCTGCTCAACACGCTATTCCCCGACCTGTTCAAAACGCTCGGCAGCTTTACGCTTGGCATGACCCAGCAGGGTGCAGGCCCGCTCGTGGGCGCTTTTTTGCTCATCGTCGGTACAACGATTTCGTTTAAGAGCGCTCCTGCCGCCGCTGCCCGCGGCGCCATTATCATTGCCGTCAAGCAGATCGTGGTCGTTGCCGTGTCGCTGCTCATCCTTTATGTGTTCAACGACAACCTGTTTGGCATCTCTGCCATGGTGATGCTGGCCGCTTGCACCGGCGCCAACAATGCTATGTACGCTGGACTGATGGGCACCATGGGCAACGAGGCCGAGCGTGGCGCCGTCGCCATCACCACGCTCGTTGTCGGCCCTCCGGTCACGATGATTGTCCTTGGCGCCGCCGGTCAGGCTCCGATTGGCTGGTCGCTCGTGGGCGCCATCCTGCCGATCGTCGTCGGCATTATTCTAGGTAACCTGTTCCCCAGCTTTAAGAAGATGATGGCACCGGCACTTTCCGCCATCATCGTGCTCGTCTTCTTTGCCATGGGCTCGACCATGACCTTTGGCCAGCTCATTAATGGCGGTCTCCCCGGTATTCTGCTCGGCGTGATCTGCTCGGTGGTCTTTGCAATTCCCGTCATCGCGGTCGATAAGCTCACGGGCGGTACGGGTGTCGCAGGTGCGGCCATTTCGAGCTGCGCCGGAGCCAATGTGGCCACGCCTGCTGCCATGGCAAGCGTCAACGGGGCCATGTACGGCGGCGCCGTGCTCGCGACGGCTACGGCACAGGTTGCTGCCTGCGCAATCGTGACGGCTATTTTGACCCCGCTGGTCACCAGCTGGTGCTACAAGCATTTTGAGGGCCAGGGCAACGGCGATAGCAAGGCAACGACCGACAAGGCCGCCGCAGCCGCCTAATGCCAAGCGGCAATCAAAGCTAAAAACTAGCTACGCCACAGGGCGGCCACGGGGGATCCCGTGGCCGCCCTGCAGTTTCTGTAGGGTCTCTGAGACACTTTACCCTGCTAAAGCTGGCATAACAGCTAGAGCGAACGTCGTACAAAGGCAAGGAAAAATAACATACAAATCGGTGAACGGTAGTTGTTCGCGCTCGCATTTCCTGCGGGTTTGTAAAAAACGCCCTTATGATATAAAAAAAGAAACATATAACAGCCCGGATGGAGAGGGTCGCTATGTTATCCTTCTCAGACGGGTGAAATCTTGGGTTTTGGGTTGTAGTTCCAAGGTGGACAAACGTTTTCTCTGCACCAGCGTGTGGTGAAGAACGGAAGAAGCCGGTAGTGCAAGCCGAACATTCAAGAATTCAATAAGCAGCGGTGTGAGAGAGCGCCGCATTACACGTAACTAGGAGCGTGGTTACACAATGCAGGAGGCATGGGAAGGCTTCAAGGAAGGCATCTGGACGGGAGAAGTTGACGTCCGAGACTTCATCCAGAAGAACTACACCCCCTACGAGGGCGACGAGTCGTTCCTCGTCGGTCCGACCGAGCGTACCAAGGAGCTGTGGGGCGAGGTTCTCGACCTGCTGCTTAAGGAGCGCGAGCAGGGTGGTGTCCTCGATATGGACACCAAGATCGTCACAGGTATCGTGAGCCACCCCGCTGGCTACATCGATAACGCCCATCGCGACAAGGAGACTATCGTCGGCCTCCAGACTGACAAGCCGCTCAAGCGCGCGCTGCACGTCAACGGTGGTATCCGCATCGCTTGTCAGGCTGCCAGCCAGCACGGCTATAAGGTCGACGAGAACGTTGTCGAGCGCTACACCTTCGAGCGTAAGACCCACAACGCTGGCGTCTTCGATGTCTACACCCCCGAGATGCGTGCTTGCCGCTCGGCTCACATCATCACCGGTCTGCCCGATGGCTATGGCCGCGGCCGCATCATCGGCGACTACCGTCGTGTTGCCCTGTACGGCGTCGACTACCTGATCAAGGACAAGGAGGCCCAGAAGGCTTCCACCCCGACGGTCATGACCGCCGACAACATCCGCGACCGCGAGGAGCTGCAGGAGCAGATCCGCGCCCTCGGCGAGCTCAAGATGATGGCCGAGACCTATGGTTTCGATATTTCCAACCCTGCTACCAACACGCAGGAGGCCATCCAGTGGATGTACTTCGCCTACCTTGCTGCCGTCAAGGAGCAGAACGGCGCCGCTATGTCCATCGGCCGTACCTCTACGTTCATCGACATCTACGCTGAGCGCGACCTTGCCAACGGTACCTTCACCGAGGAGCAGATCCAGGAGTTCGTGGATCACTTCATCATGAAGCTCCGCATGGTCAAGTTTGCCCGTACCCCCGAGTACCAGGCCCTGTTCACCGGCGACCCGCAGTGGGTCACCGAGTCCATCGGCGGCATGGGTGTTGACGGCCGTACGCTCGTTACCAAGATGAGCTACCGCTACCTGCACACGCTCGAGAACATGGGCACCAGCCCCGAGCCCAACATGACCGTTCTGTGGTCGACCCGTCTGCCCGAGAACTTCAAGAAGTTCTGCGCCAAGACTTCCGTCGCCAGCTCCTCGATCCAGTACGAGAACGACGACCTCATGCGCGTCTATCACGGCGACGACTATGGCATTGCCTGCTGCGTGTCCTCCATGCGCATCGGCAAGGAGATGCAGTTCTTCGGCGCCCGCGCCAACCTGGCCAAGTGCCTGCTGTACGCACTCAACGGCGGTGTTGACGAGGTCTCCAAGAAGCAGGTCGGCCCCAAGTATCGCGCCGTCGAGGGCGATACGCTCGATTACGACGACGTTGTGGCCAAGTACAACGACATGATGAAGTGGCTCGCTGGCGTGTACGTCAACTCGCTGAATATCATTCACTACATGCACGACAAGTATTGCTACGAGCGCATCCAGATGGCTCTGCACGACAAGCACGTGCACCGCTGGTTCGCTACGGGCATCGCTGGCCTTTCCGTCGTGGCTGACTCCCTGTCCGCCATCAAGTACGCCAAGGTCCACCCCGTCCGTGACGAGAACGGCATCATCGTCGACTTCGAGACCGAGGGCGAGTTCCCCAAGTACGGTAACGACGACGACCGCGTCGACCAGATCGCTCACGACGTTGTGCACCAGTTCATGGAGTACATCCGCATGAACGACACCTACCGCAACTCCGTGCCCACGACCTCGGTTCTGACCATTACCTCCAACGTCGTGTACGGTAAGAAGACCGGCTCCACGCCCGACGGCCGCAAGGCTGGCCAGCCGTTCGCCCCGGGTGCTAACCCCATGCACAAGCGCGATAGCCACGGCGCCATCGCTTCGCTGTCTTCGGTTTCCAAGCTCCCGTTCCGCGATGCTCAGGACGGCATCTCCAACACCTTCTCCATCATCCCGAGTGCGCTCGGCAAGGAGGACCAGGTGTTCTTTGGCGATATCGACCTTGATCAGCTGGGCGAGTAACTATTGTTAGTGCTATACTAACAATAACGATTACTGATTAGCGCGCCGGTTTCGGCCGGCGCCTATTAATCGAAGGAGACACATTATGAAGGTTTCTGAAGTTTCCGAGACTCAGGCCGATAACCTGGTCCACATGCTCGACGCTTACGCCGAGAAGGGTGGCCACCACCTGAACATCAACGTCTTCAACCGTGAGACGCTGCTCGACGCTCAGGCTCACCCCGAGAAGTACCCGCAGCTGACCATCCGCGTTTCCGGCTATGCCGTGAACTTCCACACGCTCACCAAGGAGCAGCAGGACGAGGTCATTGCGCGTACCTTCCACGACAAGTTCTAAAGGGACTCAACTCCCACCGGAGACCCGGTAAGGCCTACGCACTTTGCCTCTCAAACGTCCTCGCCGCTTCGCGGCTGCGGAATGTTTGCGAGACAAAGTGCTCCCGGCCTTGCCGGGTCTCCTGCGTTGTCGTCCTTTAGGGAACCACGCTAAATTAAATTGGTGTCCTCGGACATGCAAAGAGGCTCGCTGCGCACTTTGTGCGGCGAGCCTCTTTGCGTCCTGCGGAATGTTTTGGGAGGTAGCCCAAACAGCCCCGGCGGGGGTCCTGTGTAGTCACCCTTTAGGCGGAACTCTCCTAATTATTTGGATGAGTCGTTTACTTACTTGTACTGTTGCCGTCTTCCCGCTCTTGTTGGGGTATGATTTGTTCGTATGTAAACGTATGACATGTTGATGGGGGAGGGTGCTATGGCTCGCGAGGGCGCTCGTTCTAAGGATTCGGCTAAGCCTGGCATCAAGGAAGTTGCAGCGGTGGCGGGGGTTTCGCCTACTACGGTATCTCGCGTGCTTAATAATCGCGGCTATATTAGCCAAGAGACCCGCGATAAGGTCCATGCCGCGATGAAGCGCATCAACTATACGCCCAACGATATCGCCCGTGCCATGCTCAACGGTCGCCTGAATCTAATAGGTATGATAGTCCCCTATGTCAGCAGCCCGTTTCATGCCCAAGCGGTCCAAGCCGTTGAGCGTACCCTGGCCGAAAACGGTTTTAAGATGTTGCTGTGCAATAGCGCCAATCGACCTGATCTTGAGTGTTCTTATATCGATATGCTTCGGCGCAATATGGTTGATGGCGTCATCGTCAACTCGCTTAATATCGGTGCCGAGGCGTATGCCGAGATGGGCTTGAGTCTGGTTGGTATCGACTGCGACCTTGGCGAGACCTCTGTTCAGATTGCGAGCGACAGCTATGGCATCGGCGAACTTGCCACGCGTCGCCTGATCGATGACGGGTGTTCGCGCATCTTGTGCCTGCGCAACAATAGCCGCATGCGTATGCCTGCCAATAAGCGTACCGATGCCTACCACGATGTTGTGGAGCAGGCCGGTTTGCCCGCGCTTGTCCGTGAGGTCGAGTTCGTTAAGTCCGACGACGAAAAGAGTGCGGTCGTTGCGAAGATCCTCGATGAGAACCCCGATATTGACGGCATCTTTGCGGGAGACGACACGATGGCGGCCATCTGCCTCAACGTGATGAAGCGGCGCGGCTTGAGCGCTCCGGACGATATTAAGGTCGTGGGCGCGGATGGCGCCCGCCGCACTATGACGTTTATGCCTGACTTAACAACCGTTCGTCAAGATATCGATCGCATCGGAGAGCTCGCGGCGCAATCCATCATCGCTCTTGTTAACGGTGAAAAGCCCGAATCGAATACCAAGCTCCCCGTTGAACTCATTGAGGGCAAAACCGCGTAGTTCATCCCGTGCCAAAAGAATTCCTCAAACGCCTCTGATGACCGTTCGCCGCCATATGTCAACCGTTTGCCGACGACTGGAACTGCGAAAAGACGTATTAGTGTGAAAACGTTTGACATATGAAAACGATTGACATATCTTGCAGTTGTACCGAGTTAGTATCTTGTGGGAAAGGAAGTCTCGGATGCACAAGGTGTATTACCAGCCTGAGGGAATTTGGGTAGGCGACATCATGCCGTACGGCGAGGACGGCACGTTCTATCTCTATCACCAGCGTGACACGCGAAACCCCGGTCCTTTCGGAGAGCCGTTTGGT
Source organism: Alloprevotella sp. (assembly GCA_963628025.1). Lineage (GTDB taxonomy): Bacteria > Actinomycetota > Coriobacteriia > Coriobacteriales > Coriobacteriaceae > Collinsella. The sequence goes on from CAVGCW010000029.1 coordinate 11,647, forward strand.
TGGGCACTCGCGACGACCAAGGATTTCGTCAACTACAAGGACTTTGGCGAGAGCCTTGAGCGTGGCGGCGACGAGGAAGTCGACCAGTATGTTTATGCCGGCACGGTGTTTAAGGTGGGCGACAAGTACCATGCGCTCTACACTGGTTGCAATCGCGATAAGGTCCGCGCACGCTTGATGAAGCAGGTTCTTCTTCACGCAACGAGTGACGACGCCGTCAAGTGGGAGAAGAACATCGCCGAGACGCTGCTTCCGCCCCAGGAAGGTTACGATGACCGCAACTGGCGCGATCCCTTTGTGCTTTGGGATGAGGAGAACGAAGAGTACATGCTCATCCTCGGCACGCGCGTGGGCGAGGACAAGCGTCTGATGACCGGGCGTCTGGTCAAGTTCACCTCCAAGGACCTGGATACCTGGGAGTTCCAGGGCGACTGGTGGAATCCGGGCCTTTACACCATGTTCGAGATGCCTGATCTCTTTAAGATGGGCGACTGGTGGTATCTGGTGTTCTCCGAGTACAGTGATGGCAACAAGACCCGTTACCGCATGTCTCGCTCCATCAACGGTCCTTGGATCACTCCTGCTGACGATTCATTCGATGGCCGCGCGTACTATGCCGCGCGTACCGCATTTGATGGCGAGCGCCGCGTTCTCTTTGGTTGGGTTCCTACGCGTGACGAGGGTGGCGATCCCAGCTCTTACCTGTGGGGTGGCACCTTTATGCCTCTCGAGATCGTTCAGCGTGCCGACGGAACGCTCGGCACCAAGCTCCCTGACAGCATGCTTGGCGCCTTTGGCGAGGCTAAGGCAGTCGAGGCCTTTGAGCTTTCCTGCGAGTCGGGCAAGGTCGAGCAGGTGCTCGCCGCGGATGCCGGTTCCACCTATATGCTCGATGCCGACATCGAGCTCGCCGGTGACGCTGCCGGCTTCTCGGTGAAGCTTGCCGAGGACGCCGAGTCCGGTCTTGCCTATGAGTTCCGCGCCAACCTGCGTGAGGGCAAGCTCGAGTTTACGGCGGCCCCCCAGTATCCGTGGTTCCAGGTCAACAACATGGGCCTCGAGCGTCCGTTGTTCTTTAAGGGCGAGGGCACTCATCATGTGCGCCTGGTCGTTGACGACGATATCGCGACCATCTTTGTCGATGATGTTGCGCTTAACGCGCGCTTCTGCAATAAGCAGGGCCAGGGTGTGGCACTGACGGTCACCGACGGTACGCTCAAGTGCGCAAATGCAACGATCGCGTCTCTGTAATGGCATCAAAACGTTTTATGATTTCGTAAGGGAATGGAGAGGAACATGGACTACAAAGTAGTGTCTCAGCAAGTCGTCGATAACGTCGGCGGTCTGGAGAACATCGAGGGCGCCACGCATTGCGTTACGCGTCTGCGTCTGGTGCTCAAGGATACGAGCAAGTACAACAAGGCCGAGCTCGAGAACATCGATGGCGTCAAGGGCGTGCTGTACAACAGCGGCCAGCTCATGATCATCTTCGGTACCGGTACCGTCAACAAGGTCTACGATGAGTTTATGGCTCTGACGGGCGTTAAGGAGATCAGCGCTTCCGAGGTCAAGGGCGCCGAGGCGGACAAGAAGGGCAAGTTCTTCTCGGTCCTCAAGGTATTCTCGGATATCTTTATCCCCATCATTCCCGCTTTCGTCGGCGCTGCTATCATCATCGGCCTTAAGTCGCTGATCGTTGCCAACGGCCTCTTTGGCATGGAGGGCAGCCTTGCCGACCACAGCGAGTTCCTCAAGAACCTCGCAAGCTTCTTTGCCATTATCGCCACCACGTTTGACTACCTGCCTGTCCTGGTTATGTACAGCGCGGTGAAGCGTTTTGGCGGTAACCCGATTCTGGGCATCCTCGTCGGTATCGTCATGGTTCACCCGAGCCTTATGAACCGCAACACGTTCGTTATGGATCCGACGGGTGCTGAGTACTGGAACTTTGGTCCGCTCTCCATTCCCATGGTTGCTTTCCAGGGCGGCGTGTTCCCTGCAATCCTGACTGCCTGGTTTATGGCCAAGGTCGAAAAGATTGCCCAGAAGTACATCCCCGAGGTCGTCTCGTTCGTCTTTGTCCCGACCGTTACCCTGATTCTTGCTAACGTTGCCCTGTTCACCGTGTTCGGCCCGCTCGGCAACCTGATCGGCGACGTCCTCGCCGGTGTAATCGATATCCTGTACAACAGGATGGGCGTCTTCGGTGCCTTTGTCTTTGCCGCATTCCTGCAGCCGCTCGTCGTTACCGGTACGCATCAGTTCATCCAGGGTATCGAGGCAAACCTCGTCGCCACGACTGGCTTCAACTACATCCAGGCCATCTGGTCGGTTTCCATCATCGCCCAGGGCGGCGGCGCCATCGGCATGTACCTCATTCACAAGAAGCATTCCAAAGAGCGCAACATCTGCATGTCGTCCTTTATCCCGACGCTGGTCGGTATCTCCGAGCCCGCAATCTTTGCTGCAAACATGCGCTACTCGATCATCCCGTTCATCTGCGCTTGCATCGGTGCAGGCTGCGGCGGTGCCTTCGTGAAGCTCTTTGGGGTGCGCGCCATCGGTCAGGGTCTGACCGGCGTGCTTGGCCTGCTCATCGTCACGCCCGAGACGCTCGTGTGGTATGTGGCTGGCAATCTCATCGCCTTTATCGTGCCGATCGTCTTGATCTTTGCCTACAACAAGGCAAAGGGCGTTCCGACCACCGATGAAGAGGGCGCTGGCGCTGGCTTCGATGTCAGCTTCTAGTTGAGCCGTTCAGCGTAATCTGAGGATAAGTCCATTTGGGGAAGGGCGTTCGGCTCGTGTGAGTCGAGCGTCCTTTCCTATAGACGAGAAGGTCATGGCGATGTTTAATCAAAAAAACAAGGTGACACGCGCGGACTATGAGCAGTGGCGTGCCGGACAGGATGAGACGGCGGGTCGCATCGCGTCCGACCCCGATAGGCTCCTGTTCCATGTGGAGCCTGAGCTTGGCTGGCTCAACGACCCCAACGGTTTGGTGCAGATCGGTGATACGTATCACATCTATCACCAATACGATCCATTCGATGCTGCGCATGGCGGTCCAGTGCTTTGGAATCATCTGACAACAAAGGATTTTGTGACGTACGAGAATCGCGGCCCTGTGCTGTTCCCCGATTCCGATTTGGATTCGAGCGGAGCGTATTCTGGTTCTGCCTTTGTACACGACGGCAAGATTCACTACTTCTATACCGGCAACGTCAAGCATTTTGACCGCGATGATTACGACTACGTGTTGACGGGCCGTGAGCAAAACCAGATTCATGTGGTTGCCGAGAACCCCGACGAATTGGGCGAGAAGCGCATAGCTGTTGGGCCGGTCGATTACCCCGACGATATCGGTACGCACGTGCGTGATCCCAAAATCCTTGAACACGATGGTATCTACTACATGGTTCTGGGCGCTCGTACGAAAGACGACCGCGGCTGCGTGCTTGTCTATACCTCGAGCAATCTAGAGGACTGGAGCTATGCGACGCGCATTGAGTTGGGCGAGAAGTTTGGCTTTATGTGGGAGTGCCCCGATCTGTTTGAGCTCGATGGTGAGCTTATTCTCGTTTGCTGTCCGCAGGGTGTGTCCGCCGATGGATGGCGTTACCGCAATCCGCACCAGTGCGTGTGGTTTCCCATCGAGGCCGATTGGGAGGCGCCGAGTTTTAAGATCGCCGGGCAGGGCATGCCCCCGATGGTCGATGCCGGCTTTGATTTCTACGCACCGCAGTCTTTTGAGGATGCTGCGGGTCGGCGTTTGATGATCGGGTGGTCGGGTTGCCCCGATGCGACGGCAAAAAGCCCGACGGTGGCACGCGGGTGGCAGTGCGCGCTGACGGTGCCGAGAAAACTGAGCATGCGCGATGGCAAGCTCTGTCAGCAGCCGGTGCACGAGATTGAGGGGATGCGCGGCGACTGCGTTTGCGCGACAGGCGGTGAAACCGTTGAGGAGCCGGGCCGCCTGTTTGATCTTGTGGTTTCCTGTGAGGGCGCCCAGGTGATCGAGCTCGAAATCCGCAAGGGTGTCTTTGTGCGCTATGCAGACGGGATGCTTACCCTCGACATGGGTGACGAAGGCTATGGGCGCGACCAGAGGTCGATCGAGCTCAGCGAGCTTCGCGACCTGCGCGTGCTTTCGGACACTACGATGGTCGAGATTTTTGCAAATGGCGGCGAGGCAGCACTTACGAGCCGGACCTATTCGCCGGCGGTTCCGGCGATGGAGCTGCACGCCGAGGGTGCGGTATCGATGAATTTCTACCGCCTCGTGCATTAACCGTGCATGGAGTACGATTGGACTTGCTGGGCGGAATGTGTCGCAGTTACCGCGGCCAGCTACCGTTTATCGCGTATAGCGACCGTTTGCGGAATAAGTAACACTCCTTAATAAACCGTGTAGAATCTCAGGATGCACGGAGTTTTCCAGGGAGACGCTGTCCTTTGTTGTGTGCAAGGGGCGGCGTCTCTTTGGCGCTTGGACGCTGTTGTGCAACAGTGCGGCGGCGCGTGCCATGTATTGAAAAGCCAATGTTGAGATGGGTCGTGATAAGAATGGGCAAATACGTAATCGTGGTTGAATCTGGTTCGGATGTGACGCCGGAGCTCTGCGAGCGCTACGGCATCGTGCGCGTGCCCATGCATGTCACGATTGGTGACGAGACCGTCGAGGACGGCTCGATCGATCCGCTTGAGATTTACTCGCGCTGCAACGAGTTTGGTGTGATGCCCAAGACCAGCGGCTGTGCGCCGGCAGATTTTGCGCACGTATATGACCGTATCCATGCCGAGCAGCCCGATGCGACCATTCTGCATCTTGCGTACTCCGAGGCCACGACCTGCTCGCATCAATCATCGAAGATCGCCGCCAAGGGTCGCGACTACGTCTACTCCATGGACACGCGCTTTGTCTCGGTGGGGCAGTCGCTCGTTGTCGTCGAGACCGCCAAATACATCGAGACTCACCCCAATGCCACCGTCGACGAGATCTTCGCCTTCGCGAACTCCGTCATGGACCGCGTGCTGCTGGGCTTTGTTCCTACGGACCTTGCCTTCCTTAAGGCGGGCGGTCGCTTGTCCAACGTCGCGTTCCTGGGCGCCCATCTGCTCAAGATTAAGCCCTGCATTGAGGTGACGGGCGGTAAGTTCGTGGCGACCAAGAAGTTCCGCGGTTCTATGCTCAAGTGCGCCCGCGCCTTCATTGACCACATGGTTGCGAAGGGCGAGATTGACTACTCGCACATTGGCCTGGCGTATTCGGTGGGCCTTTCCCAGGAGCTGCGCGATGACATGGAAGTCTATGCGCATGACCTGGGCTTTAAGGACGTTACCTGGACTCAAGTCGGCGGCGTCATCTCGAGCCATTGCGGCCCGACCGCCTTCGGTGCGGTGCTCACGCTTAAGGCGTAAAGGCCGCAGGCGAGCGTTCTTCAGCCTGACATCTCGACGTAGACCCCAGCCATGGTGATGGGGGATAGATTAAAACGTGCCGTTCTAGTCTGAGACGTTTAAACGCAAACGCATGGGCTAGAATGGCTCTGGCATTTTAATTGGTTGCATCCAAGGAGAGGCAAGGTAGCGCGAATGGCAGAAATGACGCTTGAGGGTGTGGACGCTCGTCCCGAGGACTCTGCGTTTGCCCTTGGCCGCGTGCATTCGATCGAGACGATGGGAACGGTCGACGGACCCGGCATCCGCTTTGTGGTGTTTGTTCAGGGCTGTCCCATGCGCTGCGCGTATTGCCACAATCCCGATACCTGGTCGGTCAACGGCGGCACCATGGTGACCGTCGAACACCTGATGGATGAGTTCCAGAGTAACCACGAGTTCTATCGCAGCGGTGGAATTACGGTGTCCGGCGGCGAGCCGCTCCTGCAGCCCGAGTTTTTGGCCGACCTGTTCCGTGCAATGCACAACAACCCCGATGGCCGCGTGCATACCTGCCTTGACAGCTGCGGGTATGCGTTTGATCCCGGCCATCCCGAGAAGTTTGATGCCGTGCTCAACGAGACCGACATGGTGCTGCTCGACATCAAACATGCCGATCCGGCTGAGCATAAAAAGCTGACCGGCTGCGATCCTGCACGTATCCTGGCGTTTGGCGATGAGCTTGCCCGTCGCAAGATCAAGGTCGTTATCCGCCACGTGGTTGTGCCGGGCATTACCGACACGGTGGAGGAGTGCGAGAAGCTCGGTCGCCTCATCGCTCCATGGCACAACGTGGTGGGCCTGGAAATGCTGCCGTATCACACGATGGGTGTCGTCAAGTACGAGCAACTGGGCATTCCCTATAAGCTCGAGGGCGTGCCCCAGATGGATACCGCGCGCATGCCCGAGCTGCGCAATGCCGTTATGACCGGCATGAAAAAGCGCCGTGCGGAGCTCAGGTCGGCCATCGGCTAACAAGCTATTTTTGCCCCTTTATGATACCCGAGCTGTACTGACTTAACGGCTTGGTGCTGACGCGGCTGAGCCAAAATGCTGGTACCATACCGTGGATAAGCAATTTGCACGGATTTGGGGGATGGCATGGCAACCATCGCGATCATAGGCGCACTCGAAAAAGAGGTTGCGCAGATTAAGGAAGAGCTGAGCGGCGCGCATGAGTCGCAGGAGGCGGGCTTGACCGTTGTGAACGGTGGGCTTTCGGGTCTGACGGTAGTCGCCACGACGGCAGGCATGGGGACCGTGAACGCCGCTGCCGCAACGCAGCATCTCATCAGCAAATACGCCCCGCAGGCCGTTGTGTTTTCGGGTATTGCGGGCGGCCTAAACCCTAAACTCCATATTAACGACGTGGTTATAGGCAAGTGCCTGCGCTATCTGGATACCGATACGGCACTCATCGCCGAGTCCGCGCCGGGGCTCGAGGAGTTTGCCTCGACGCCGGCGTTGGTTGATGTTGCCGCCGCCGTGCTTGCCGAGCATGGATTTGTGGATACCTCGGCGGATGAGAATTCTGCGGAGAAGGACCCCAAGCAGTTCCTGTGTGGCACTATCGCCACGGGTGACCGCTTTGTTACGGGTGACGCCATGCGTAACGCTGCGATTGAGGCCACGCATGCCGATTGCGTCGAGATGGAGGGTGCGGCAATTGCGCACATCGCGGCCAAGAATGGTGTCGATTGCCTAGTGCTGCGCGCTATCAGCGATAATTGTGACGAGGCATATGACGCGTTTTGCGAGCGCGAGTTCGATCTGGATGAGTACGCTCGCACCGCGAGCGGCATCACGCTTGACATCGTTCGTAGTATCGCCGCCGCGCAATAGCACGCCCGTTTTGTAAAAACCTACGACCAAGGAGTGTCCATGGCCGATTCAATTAACTACCAGCTTGCCAAGTTCGTCGCCAGCTACGGCAAGGTTTCGCAGATTCCCGAGTCCACCTGCCCTGAGGTGAGCTTCGTCGGCCGCTCCAACGTGGGCAAGTCCTCCATCATGAACAAGCTATTTGGCCGCAAGAACCTGGTCAAGGTTTCAAGCACGCCGGGCAAGACGAGCAACATCAATTTCTTCGAGGCCGACGACGTGCACTTTGTGGACCTGCCGGGCTACGGTTTCGCCCGTCGTTCCAAGGCCGAGCGCGACCGCTGGGCTGAGCTTATCGGCGACTTCTTTGACTCCGAGCGCAGCTTTAACCTGGTCGTATCGCTGGTGGATATTCGTCACGACCCCAGTAAGCTCGACCATGACATGATCGACTACCTGCAGGGCAACGAGTTCAACTTTATCGTCTGCCTCACCAAGGCCGACAAACTCAGCCGTACCCAACAGGCCCGCCAGGCGGCCGCTATCAAAAAGCAGCTCAACGTCCCGGCCGAGAACGTAATCATCACAAGCTCCCAGACCGGCGTGGGCATCGACGAACTCAAGCGCCGCATCGCCGAGGCCTGCCTCTAGTAAGGGCTCCAGCCTAGCAAGAGCCCCTATCAATAAAGGGCCATATATTTCAGCCCGGCGCCCCTTCAAAGCGTGGGTCCCTGTAGACATCCTCAGCAAGGTAGGCGCAGGGACGGTCGGGATGTTCCCTCAAAATCATTCCGCAGCGCGAAGGCCCCTTGTCCGTCGCTCCGTAGGAGCAGGGCAAGGGGCCTTCATGCGCGAGGACGATTTTGAGGGAACATCCCGACCGTCCCGGACAGGTATATGAGGAGGATGTCTACAGGTATTCGATCTGGGCGCCTTCCGTGTCGCACGTGAGGATATGCGTGTCGCACTTGGGGAACTGTTCGCGCAGCTTGACCTGCAGGAATTTTGCCACGATGGTGTCGTCGGTCACCGCCATAAGGGTCGAGCCCGAACCGCTGATCCAGATGGTCTTGGCGCCGCCGTTAAGGCAGGTGTCGCGCACGGCGTTGTAGTCGGGAATCAGACGGCGACGATAGGGTTCCTGGATGCGGTCGTCATTGGCGGCGGCAATCAGGTCGAGGTCACCAGTCTCCAAGCCGCGCGTCATACCGGCGATGCGGCCCATCTGCCACACGGCGGTGGAGAGCGGAATCTCCTGCGGCACGACCTTGCGCGCCTCGCTCGTGTGTACCTCGTAGGGCGGAATCACGGTAATAAAACGCAGGCGATCGCTCACCTCGTAGCGCAGGCACTGGGGGAGCGAGTCGGTCGGCGTAAAGGAGCAGACGGCGCCGCCCAGGATGGCGGGGGCGACGTTATCGGGATGGCCCTCGACCTCGGTGGCAATGCGGACGAGCTCGGCGCGGTCGACGGTGTGGCCTGTCAGTGCGGCGGCGGCCATAATGCCGGCGACGACGCAGGTGGAGCTGGAGCCTAGGCCGCGGGCGACGGGAACGTCAGTCTGAATGTCGATGGCAACGGGAAAAGCCGGCTCGCCCCATGCGGCCAGTGCATCGACAAAGCTGACGTAGACCAGGTTGTCCTCGTTTTGGAACTCCTCGGGGCAGCCCGTGATGGTGAGCCTGTCGGTGCGCTCGAAGGTGAAGTGCGAGTAGAGGCTGACGGCCATGCCGAGGGTATCGTAGCCGATGCCTAGGTTGGCGCTGGTTGCTGGGACGGTGATTTTGATCATGTGGGTCCTCCTGGGCGGTCTGCCTGTTTAGTTCGCTGCTCGGGCAGTCCTGGCTCGCTCGGAAAGCACATTAAGTGCTTTCCGGCTTGTGCGGAACTCGCGACGAACTAAACAGGCAGACCCGCTCGCATGCTCGTCATCATCCCGAAAGCTAAATAAAAAGAAGGTGCGCCGGCTTTCGCCGGCGCTTAATAAGGGGTCTAGTTGGTGCTCATTCGTTTTGCTGCAGACTCGACGTAGCTTGCCATCTCATCGACGTTGCAGACGTCTTCGAAGCGGACGGGCTTGGACTCGAGCTCGGCGAGTTGGACCGGGGCAACCGTGTTGGTTGCCTGCTCGAGCACTCGCATGGCCTCAAAGTCGTCCTCGGGAACGTCGAGGCCCAGGGCGTCGCAGCAGGCACGCGGGAACTTGTAAGGGCTGGCGGTCGAAAGCAGCACGCGGGCCTTGGCGCCCTCGGCGGGGGCGACCTTTTCGAAGACGTGATAGCCGCAAGCGGTGTGCGGGTCGATCACGTAGTCGTTCGCGTCCCAGCAGCTCTTGATGGCGGCGCGGACCTCGTCCTCGCTGGCCCAACCGCAGCCAAAGACGCTCTGAATCTTTGCCAGCAGCTCGGCGGGCACCTCGTAGCGGCCGGTCTGGGCAAGCTGCTCCATAAGGTCGGCAACGAGTTCGCAGTCGCCATCGGACAGGAAGTAGAGCATGCGCTCGAGGTTGGAGCTGATGAGGATGTCCATCGACGGCGAGATGGTCGTGAAGAACGGTCGGTTACGGTCGTAAACGCCGGTGGTCAGGAAGTCGGCAAGCACATTGTTCTTGTCGCTCGCCACGACGAGCTTGGCGACGGGCAGACCCATGCGCTTGGCATAGTAGCCGGCCAGGATGTCGCCAAAGTTGCCGGTCGGTACGCAGAACTCCACGGCGTCGCCGGCCTCGATGGCGCCGGCGCGCAGCAGCTGCGCATAAGCGGCAAAGTAGTAGACGACCTGTGGCACCAGGCGGCCGACGTTGATGGAGTTGGCACTCGAAAGCACCGTGCCGGCGGCCTCAAGACGCTCGGCAAGCTCCTTATCGGCAAAGATGCGCTTGACGGCACTCTGGGCATCGTCGAAGTTGCCGCGGATGCCGCAGACGGCGACGTTATCGCCCTCCTGCGTGGACATCTGCAGATTCTGCACGCGGCTGACTTTGCCTTCGGGATAAAAGACGGTGATGCCCGTGCCCGGAGCGTCGGCAAAACCGGCGAGTGCTGCCTTGCCCGTGTCGCCCGATGTGGCGGTGACGATCATGATGCGCTCGGCGCCGCCGTCCTTGGCGGAAGTGCGGGCCATCAGACGGGGGAGCATCTGCAGAGCGACGTCCTTAAAAGCGCTCGTGGGGCCGCCAAAGAGCTCCATCACATAGGTTTGCGGGGCGTCGGCACCCGGTGCGGCGTCGAGTTTGACGAGCGGCGTGACCTCTTCGCTCGCAAACGTGCCGCGGTATGCCTCGTCGACACACGCCGAAATTTCTTCGGCCGTGTAATCATTCAGTAACATTCCCAACACATCTTGAGCGATTTCAAAGTACGATTTAGCTGCAAGCGAGCTGATATCGACCTGCTGGGTGCCAAGCTCGTCCGAGACAAACAAACCCCCGTCGGGAGCGATGCCGGTGCGGATTGCCACCTTACTTGAGCACGATAAAGTGCGTCCTCGTGTACTATGATAAGTTCCCATATAACACTGCTCCTCGGATGCCTTGGTCCCAATCGGTGAAACCATGGTATCAGAGCGCACAAAATAGGTTCGCAGAGGCTTTTTAGAAAGGTAACCTCCAGCCCATGATTAAGATTGCCAAGTTTGGCGGCTCGTCGGTCGCCGACGCCGTACACTTCAAGAAGATCAAGGCCATCGTCGATGCCGACCCTGCCCGCCGTTTTGTGGTGGTTTCCGCCTGCGGTCGCCGCTTTAAGGGTGACACCAAGGTGACTGACCTGCTCTACCTGGTTAACGCGCACGTTAAGTATCACGTGTCGTGCGAGGAGTTGCTCGAGGACATTGGCCAGCGCTATTTTGATATCGCTGACGAGCTGGAGCTCACCTATCCCATCCGCGAGGAGTTCGCGGCCTTTGCCGAGCGCGCCCGCTCGGGCGGTTACTCTACCGAGGAACTCGTGAGCCGTGGCGAGTACTTCACCGCTCGCCTGATGGCAGAGTACCTGGGCCTGCCGTTCCTGGACGCCGCGACGGTTGTGGCGTTCCATCACGACGGTACGCTCAGCATGAATCGCACCTCCGAGCTGGTGCAGGAGTACGGCCAACAGGGCGGCTTTGTTATGCCCGGTTTCTACGGCGCGACGCGCGAGGGCCAGATCAAGCTGCTCGACCGTGGCGGCGGCGATATCTCGGGCTCGATCCTAGCCAAGTGCCTGGGCGCCGATCTGTACGAGAACTGGACCGACGTCTCGGGTTTCTACTCTGCCGATCCGCGCATCGTGCCCGAGGCTCAGCCCATCGCCCGCGTTACCTACGAGGAACTGCGCGAGCTTTCGTACATGGGCGCGAGCGTCCTGCACGAGGAGGCTGTGTTCCCCGTGCGCGAGGCCGGTATTCCGCTGGTCATCAAGAACACCAATGCGCCGCAGGACCCCGGCACCATCATTAGCGAGACGGCTGATGAGGGCGAGGCGGAGCCCATCATTACCGGCGTGACCGGCAAGCGCGGCTTTGTCGCCATCAACGTTGCCCGCGACCGCACCAAGCCCCGTGTCGGCTTTATGCGCCGTGCGCTTTCGGTCTTCGAGCGCTATGACGTTTCCGTCGAGCACATGCCCACCGGTGTCGACCGCTTTGGCGCCGTGGTGCAGGAGCAGGACGTGCACGACTCGCTGTACTCGCTCGTGGGCGACATTCAGCAGGAGGTCGAGCCGCTCGAGATCGAGGTTGTCGAGGGCTTGGCGCTCATCGCTACCGTTGGCCGTAACCTGCGCGGCCGTGCAGGTATCTCGGGCCATCTGTTTGGCATGCTTGGTCAGGCCGGCGTGAGCGTGCGTATGATTTCGCAGAGCTGCGACGAGATCAATATCATCATCGGTGTGGAGGAGAAGGACTTTGATCTGGCGATTCAGACCATTTACCGCGCCTTCTCCGACGAGAACGGCATTGTGAAGGTCTCCGATCTGGAGGCTCCCGCGCCGGTCGATCCCGCTCTGGTCGCGCTCCACAAGTAGCTGCTATCCCAGTAGATTTTTGGACTTGCCTCAAAAATCTATGGCGGGGCGTTTCGTTTCGGTTTCGTTTCGACGGGGCGGGTTTCGTGCCCGCCCCGTTCTTGTATACACTGGCAACAATAATCGGCCTGCTTGGCGTGCGGACAAAAGCCACAACCTTTAAAGGGGGAAGCATGAAACAGTACACGGTTGCTATTTTGGGCGCGACGGGAGCCGTGGGCACCCAGATGCTCGAGTGCCTCAACGAGCAGGAGTTCCCGGTTGGCAAGCTCAAGCTGCTGGCGAGCGAGCGTTCTGCGGGCAAGACCGTCGAGTTCCGTGGCGAGCAGATCGTGATCGAAGAGGCTTGTCCCGAGGCCTTTGAGGGCTGTGACATTGTGCTTGGAGCTGCCGGCGACGACATCGCGAAGGAGCTACTGCCCGAGGCCGTCAAGCGCGGCGCCGTCGTGGTCGACAACAGCCATGCCTTCCGCATGGATCCCGAGGTGCCGCTGGTTGTGCCCGAGATCAATGCCGACGACATCAAGTGGCATCACGGCCTTATCGCCAACCCCAACTGCGCGACCATTATCGGCCTGGTTCCCACGTGGCCGCTGCATCAGCTCGCTGGCGTGAAGCGCATGATCGTCTCGACGTACCAGGCGGCTTCGGGTGCTGGCGCCCCCGGTATGGCCGAGCTCGAGGCTCAGCTGGCCGCCCTGGGCCGTGGCGAGGAGATTCCCGAGCCGCGCGCGTTTGCCGCCCAGCTCGCGAGCAACCTGATTCCGCAGATTGGCGGCGTCAAGGAGGAGGGCTTTACCTCCGAGGAGATGAAGTTGCAAAACGAGGGCCGCAAGATCATGCATCTGCCCGAGCTGCGCGTGAACTGCACCTGTGTGCGCGTGCCCGTGCTGCGCTCGCACTCCGAGAGCATCACGCTTGAGTTCGAGCGCGACATCACGGTGGAAGAGGCCCGTGCCGCGCTGGCTGCCGCTCCGGGTGTCAAGCTAGTTGACGACATGAGCGCCGAGGATGCGCACGACCGCTTCCCCATGCCGATGGACACCTCCGACCAGGACCTGATTTGGGTCGGTCGCGTACGCCGCGACATCTCGAACCCCGAGGCCGCGCGTGGCATCACCTTCTGGTGCTGCGGCGACCAAATCCGTAAGGGCGCGGCAACCAACGCCGTCCAGATCGCTAAGCTGCTCTGCGAGTAGTGTGACCTGTCCGGCGGGGGCCGGGCTTGGTTTTCAGAACGTCCTCGACCATGTGTGGCGCCTTGTCCTGCTCCTTCGGAGCCGCGGACAAGGCGCCACACTGGTCTGACGCTCCTATTTGGCAAGGTGTTTTTTAGAATCCATTTTGCGCTCGG
>CAVGCW010000030.1:0-21133 GCA_963628025.1 Alloprevotella sp.
AGGCCCGATTTTGCCTCTTGACAATGTCCTGCTCATATTAAAAGGAACGTCCCCAAGTGCCAACAACGGCGGCGCCGATGTTTTGGCGAAGTCAGCGAAAACCCGCCAGAGCGAGCAAGGTGCCTTGAAACAAGGCGGCATTGACCTTCTGGTCATGCCGCCGAAGTTGAAAGGCAGATTGCCGCTCTGGCGGGTTTGCAGCGTCGACCGGTTACGGCGTTTGTAAAACGCCGTAACCTACTGAATGAGCATCGCGTCGCCAAAGCTGAAGAAGCGGTAACGCTCTTCGATGGCGGCGGCGTAGGCATCCATGATCTGGTCGCGGGTGGCAAGCGCGCTCACAAGCATCATGAGTGTAGAGCGCGGCACGTGGAAGTTCGTGATCAACGCGTCGACCACGTGATAGGTCGAGCCGGGCATAAGGTAGAGCTGCGTTGTCGCGTTCTCGCGCACCACGATGTCGCCGCGGCCGAGCGTGTCGGCCCCGTCCTCGCGGCCCTCAAAATAGCGCGCCGTCACAGCCGGATCGGACACCGGCGCGTCCGCGTCAAACGCGCTCTCGAGCGAGCGCACCGCGGTGGTGCCGACGGCGATCACACGATGACCCTCGGCCTTGGCCTTGTGCACGGCATCGACAACCTCCTGCGACACGTGGTAGCGCTCGGTGTGCATCACGTGCTGCGTGGGGTCGTCCTCCTCCACCAGACGGAAGGTATCGATACCCACCTCGAGCTCGACGGCGGCAAACTTCGCACCCTTGGCCTCGATAGCGGCCATGAGCTCGGGCGTGAAGTGCAGACCCGCCGTAGGAGCGGCAGCCGAGTGCTCCTCCTTCATGGCGTAGACGGTCTGGTACTTCTCGGGATCGCCCTCGTAATCGGTAATGTAGGGCGGCAGCGGCACGTGGCCGGCAGCGTGGATGGCCTCGTCGAGCGTGCGCGGGTCGCCGGCGGCATTGCAACCGGCCGGCTCAAAACGCACCAGACGGCCGCCGCGGCTATCGGTGACAAAGTCGACGACCTCGGCCGTCAGCACCACGGGAGCCCCCTCGGGCGCATGGGCGCCACCGGCGCGATACTCAATATGAGCACCGGGCTTCAGGCGCTTGCCCGGCTTGACCAAGCACTCCCAAACATGGCCCAGCGGATCCACGTCCTCGCGGCGCTTGAGCAGCAGAGTCTCGACCACGCCGCCCGAGCCGGCTTTGCGACCGATCAGGCGAGCCGGCATCACGCGCGTCTGGTTGATGACGAGCACGTCGCCCGGCTCGATATAGTCGATGATGTCGCGGAAGATGCGGTGCTCAACGGTACCGCCGTGCTCCAGCGGCGTTCCCGCCTGGGAGCCCTTGCGATCCACCACCAGAAGGCGGCAGGAGTCGCGCGGCTCGGCAGGAGCTTGGGCAATCAGTTCCTCGGGAAGGTTGTAGTCAAAATCATCGGTACGCATAGACACGTCGGATACTCCTTATATAGCTAAAGTCCGCTCTACATCCTAGCAGGCTGACGTCCCAAATGAACTACTTTTTGGCGGCTTTGCGCTCGTCGCGGATGCGGGCGCGGTCCATGGCCGCCTCGACGGCCGAGAATCGGCAGCCGCAGTAATTCTGCCGATACATACCCAGCTCGCGCGAACGACGTGTCGCCTCGGGGTAATACGGACGAAAATCGCGAATCACCGGAGTGAGACCGCGGGCGGCAGCCAGACGCTCCAACACATCATTGCAGGTTTCGAACAACTGATACGGCGAGACGGCGAGCGTCGTGCCCACAGACTCAAACCCGCGTTCCTGGGCCACACGACATGCCTCGGCCAAGCGCAGGGCATAGCACGCGCGACAGCGACGGGGTCGATCGGCGCCCAGCGGGGCCACGCCGGCCTCCCAGCGCTCCCGGTCCTCCCCCGCCTCGATAAGCTCGATGTCGCCATCGGCACACCACCGGCGCAGCTCGTCCAAACGCCGCTGCCATTCATCGTGCGGCTGAATATTGGGGTTGGTCCAGCAGATTGTGGGCTCAAACCCTTCCTCGCGCAGCAGGCGGACCGGCTCAAGAGAGCACGGCGCACAGCAGGCGTGCAACAACAACGGCTTCATCGACATCTCCTCACCCGAAAAAGCGCACGCCGAAGGACGTGTCCTCGCAGGCGACAATGCGGCGGTCGCGCAAAATGGTCCGCACGTAATACCAATCGCCCACGCAACCCGATAAATGCAAGCCGGTCGCCAGGTAGCACAGCAGCGGATAGCCCGAAAACGCAAACCCCAGGGCAAACGCCGACGTCACAACAACCGTCGGCGCCAGGCAAACCACCATGTACCGCCGGCGCGAATACACAACGCCCTCGGCGCAGGCATAGATCATCGCCGTCTCGCGATTCGCCCCAAAGGTCACCTGCGCGCCCGCAGGCGCCAGCAGCTTAAAAAACACACCGTGCACCAGCTCGTGCACGGCGAACGACGCCATTGAGATCGCAGCCAAGCCGACTATCCATCCCAAGACGGCCATCCAGCCGCCCGCGTCAGCCGCATCCAAGTCCGCAGGCCCGCCCAGCAGCATAAACACCGGCACCAGACACACGGCAAATGCGCCAAGCACGGCCATCCCCCACACAAAGCAGGCGTGCAGAAAATCCTCGTCCTCAAACGCATGTATGTTGGAAATCTCATTCATAGCATCTTAGGATAGCGCCCCTGCCACGCACCCGCCCGCATGTGCGATAATGTCGAACGATATGCACGAATTGACCACCGCGCCGCCGAGCCCCGCGCCCGGCCGCGCCCTCACCATATGCGAAGGAGTCCCATGGCATCCAAATACTCCATGAACGACCGTCCCAGCTGGCCTCGCCGCGCCATCGTTACCGCCGGCGAGCCCTACGGCAACAAGGGCCTTCACTTTGGCCACGTTGGCGGCGTCTTTGTCCCTGCCGACTTCTTCGCCCGCTTCCTGCGCGACCGCCTGGGCCGCGAGAACGTCATCTTCACCTCGGGCACCGACTGCTATGGCTCGCCCATCATGGAGAGCTACCGCAAGCTCAAGGAGAACGAGGGCTACGACAAGTCCATTAGCGAGTATGTCGAGTCCAATCACTCCCGCCAGGCCGCGACCCTCAACAACTACAACATCAGCTGTGACATCTACGGCGGCTCGGGCCTTGAGCCGGCTGCGCAGATTCACAACGAGGTGACCACCGAGATTATCGAGCGTCTGCACGAGCAGGGCACCATCTCCAAGCGCTCCACGCTGCAGTTCTACGATGCCAAGGCCGGCACGTTCCTCAACGGCCGTCAGGTGATCGGCCGCTGCCCCATCCAGGGCTGCAAGTCCGAGAAAGCCTACGCCGACGAGTGCGACCTGGGTCACCAGTTTGAGCCCGAGGAGCTCATCGCGCCCAAGAGCCAGCTCACCGGCGAGGTGCCCGAGCTGCGCCCGGTCGACAACCTCTACTTTGACCTGCCGGCCTACCTCGACTTTATGAAGACCTACACCGCCAAGCTCGCCCAGAACCCGCAGGTTCGCTCCGTGGTCTCCAAGACCATGGAGGAGTGGCTGCTGCCGGCCCAGCTCTACATCCAGAACAAGTTCCGCGAGGCCTTCGATGCCGTCGAGGATCAGCTTCCCGAGCACACCGTGCTGGAGCCCGAGGGCAACAAGAGCAGCTTTACCGTCACCTTCCCCAGCTGGAAGGAGCGCGACGATGCCCACGCGGTGCTCGCCAACGGCGGCGTGCGCTTCCGCAGCGGCAAGGCGCTCGTACCCTTCCGCATCACCGGCAACATCGACTGGGGCGTTCCGGTGCCCGAGGTCGATGGCGTCTCCGACGTCACCTGCTGGTGCTGGCCCGAGAGCCTGTGGGCTCCCATCAGCTATACGCGCACCGTGCTCGCACGCGATGCCAAGGCCGCCGGCGTGACCGAGGGCGTCGCCGCCCAGGATGCCGCCCTCATGGGCGAGCCCGCCGCCGATTCCACGCAGGTCCCCGCGCCCACCTACCAGCACAGCTCGCTCGACTGGCGCGACTGGTGGTGCTCGGATGACGCACAAATCTACCAGTTCATTGGCCAGGACAACATCTACTTCTATTGCATCGCGCAGACCGCCATGTGGGAGGCCCTGGGTTGGAACCTCACGCAGAGCACCGTCAGCGCCTGCTACCACCTGCTCTACATGGGCAAAAAGGCAAGCTCGTCCTCGCAGACGCCTCCCCCGCCGGCAGACGACCTGCTCAACCACTACACCTGCGAGCAGATGCGCGCGCACTGGCTGTCGCTCGGCCTGTCCGAGAAGCCGGTGAGCTTTAGCCCCAAGGCATACGACACCCGCGTGACCGGCAAGGACAAGGACGGCAACGAGGTGCACGCCTGCGACGACAAGCGCGTCATCGATCCGGCCCTTAAGGAAAGCGCCCTTTTGACCGGCGTCTTCAACCGCCTGGCCCGCAGCTGCTTCTACGGCGTCGCCGTCAAGGAGGGCGACGAGAGCCCCTATCGCAACGGTTGCATCCCCGCCGGCGCCGCCTCGGCCACCGTGGTGGAGGCCGCCGAGCAGGCCGCCCTCGCGTTTGAGCAGGCCATGTACAAGTTCGAGACGCACCGCGCGCTCGCTGTGTGCGACGACTACCTGCGCGCCGCCAACAAGCGCTGGAGCGACGCCTCCAAGGCTGCCAACAAGCTTGAGGGCGAGCAAGCCAATACCGCGATGACGCAGGCCCTCGTCGACGCCTTCACCGAGCTGCGCGTGGCGACCGTGCTCATGCACGGCATCGTGCCGGCCGGCTGCGAGCTCATTTGCGAGTACTTCGACGTCGACCCCGTCGCCTTCTTTAGCTGGGACAACATATTTGCCTCCACGGACGAGTTCGTGGAAAGCCTGGGCGAGAAGCCCGGCGAGCACCGCGTGAAGCCGCTGCCCCCGCGCTTCGACTTCTTCAGCAAGCACGAGAGCCAGTACTAAAACAACACTCGACATGTAATGGAATGGGAAGGAAAGACGGATGTCCAAGCCGCGTCGTCGTAAGCAGAAAAAGCAGGTCAATGCCGAGCTCAAGCTCAGGCAGTTTGCTGCTACCGAGCTTTCTGACCAGCTTGCCGCCCAACACTCCGCCGCCGACCTGCCGCGCTTTATGGTCGACACGGTCGCCGGCGCCTATGCGCCCGCCGATGCCAAGCTCATGATCGAGGGCTTCGGCGCCGCGGCCACACGCCCGGTCACGCTGCGCGCCAACACGCTCAAGGCGACCGCCGAGGACATCGCTGCGGCGCTCGGTGCCGCCGGCATCGCCCACAACCCCGTCGCCTGGTACCCAGACGCCTTTATCCTGCCCGAGGCCCAGGTTTCCGATCTGTGGGATCTCGACATCTACCGCGACGGCAAGATCTACCTGCAGAGCCTGTCATCCATGATGCCGCCGTTGGTCCTGGGCGCCCAGGCAGGCGAGGACATCCTGGACATGTGCGCAGCCCCCGGCGGCAAGACAACACAGATCGCCGCCCTCACCCAGGGACAGGCGCACCTCACCGCCTGTGAGATGAGCATTCCCCGCGCCGAAAAGCTTGAGTCCAACCTCCACCGCCAAGGTGCCAAAAACGTGCCCGTCATGCGCATCGACGCACGCGAGCTCGACGAGTTCTTCCGCTTTGACCGCATCCTGCTCGACGCTCCCTGCACCGGCACGGGCACCGTCATCAGTGGCAACGAGAAAAGCCTGCGCGGCCTCACCGAGCAGTTGCTGAGCAAGTGCGCCCGCTCGCAGCGAGCACTTCTGGACCGCGCCATGGGTGCCCTCAAACCGGGCGGCACGCTCGTCTATTCGACCTGTTCGATTTTGCCGCAGGAAAACGAGGACGCCCTGCAAGAGGCCCTCGACAAGCACATGGACTGCGAGCTTATCCCCCTCGACGGCACGCCGAGCGAAAGCGAAGCACGACGCACCCAGGAAGCTGGTGAGGAGCCGCGCATCGAGTCCAACGCTCTGACCGAAGCCATTGCCGCCGGTCAGGTATCGGCCATCGCCAACGGCCTGCCCGGCACGCTCACCATTCCGCCTAGCCGCGACTTTGAGGGCTTCTACATTGCCCTGATCCGAAAACGCAGCTAGCGCACGGATCCAAAACTCAACAAGTTATCTCCGTGCGCGTTTGCCCTGCTGGTCGCGATGCTGTTTAAGCATCGTGCGCTCCTTGCGTTCGGCCCTTTTGCCCTTAATGGCCGTGACCACAAAGTAGATGACCGCGGCGGCAACGATTGCGCCCACACACAGGCCAATCGAGCCCAACATTGCCGAAAATTCCATACCGCGTCACCTCTCTTGTAAACGGGACTTTCAAGATAGCACCTCGATCCCCGCCACCACAGCTCCTTCACGTTCACCGGCCCTTCGGTCTAACGGATGGCGCGGCGGGGAAAAATCAACTCGTCAAACGATTTAGCATTCGCAATTCCGGCTGCATAGCGCCGGCCGTTATCACATAGAATCGAGCCTCCATGGATACCCTCAACGATCTAAATGAGCGCGTCGACGCCTTCGTCGGCACCAGCTCCTTCGACACGCCTGCGGCGGCAAACGACCAAGCTCCCATCGATGTGCCCGCCGAGGTGCACAAGGACATCGTCGCCTCGGTCGATTTTTCCGAGGTCGAGCTTGCAGACGAGTTCACCGAGCCCCAAGTAGCCGTCACGCCCAACGGCCTGCTCCCTATGGAGCCCCTGCCCATCGACGGACGCCTGCGCAAGGCTGCCCTTCGCATGCCCGACGAGATCGAGGAGGCCAGCGGCTTCACGCTCTTTGGCCGACGCATCAAGTCGCTCATTTACACCACCGATGTCGCGGTTATCCGCAACTCCAACGCCGACGCCGTCTTTGCGGTCTACCCTTTCACGCCGCAGCCCGCCATTACGCAAGCGCTGCTGACCGTCGCCGAGTGCCCGGTCTTTGTAGGCGTGGGTGGCGGAACTACGACCGGTAAGCGCTCCGTGCAGATGGCAGCCGTCTCCGAGATGCAGGGCGCGGCGGGCTGCGTGGTCAACTCCCCCGCTACTGCCGAGATGGTCGAGCACATCACCAACATCGCCGACATCCCCGTCATCGCCACGGTCGTTCGCTGCGACGACGATGCCCACGCCAAGGTGCGCGCTGGAGCCAAGATTCTCAACATCGCCGCCGGCAAGAACACGCCCCAGGTCCTACGCGAGCTGCGCGAGCACTATCCCAACCTGCCGCTTATCGCGCCGGGCGGCAAGACGCCCGAGAGCATTCGCGAGACCATCGCCGCCGGCGCCAACGCCATCATCTGGACACCGCCTTCGGCCCAGCAGCTACAGACCGACATGATGCAGCGTTATCGCAAGATGAAGGAAGACGCCACACCTGTCATCTCGCGCGACGACGTGCCCATTATCGACCAGGTCGCCGCCGCCGAGGTCAGCCAAGTCGAGAACATGAATCCCGATGTGCCGATTCCCGACGAAGTCATCGAGCGCGTCGCTTCGATCCACGAGCGCGTCGAGGAGCATCGCGCCAACCGCGGCCTCAAGCCGTCACTGCACGGCTTTTTCTTCCGCGGAAAGAAACGCTAGCAAAACATCTTGGCCCGCCCCACAAACGTGAGGCGGGCCGTTTTCGTTTGAGCAATCATGCAGCGACGTGATGGGGCAAATTAATCCACGCGCTTGTCGCCCATAAAGAAGAGCGCCACCGTACCAGGTCCGGTATGCGAGCCAATCAGAGTACCGATGTCATTGATCTCAATCTTGCCTTTAAGCTGCGGAACCTGTTCCTCAATCAGCGCCGCGACCGCCTCGGCATCCTCGCGGCACGCCGACTGCGACATGATGCACTTACCCGAATAATCTGCACCGTCCTGTACGTGTGCCATCATGGTCTTAGCCATCTCGGAAATCGCTCGCTTCTTAGTGCGAATCTTCTCACGTGGCGACAGCTTACCTTCGCAATCGACCGTCATAAGCGGGCAAATCTTGAGCGCCGTGCCGATGATCGCGCTCGCGGCCGAAATGCGACCGCCGCGCAGGTAGCTCGACAGATCGGTCGAGAAGAACCAGTGGTGCAGGTTGAGTTTATGCTCCTCGATCCAAGCGGCCGTCTCGTCGAGTGAAGCCCCGCTATCGCGCACGTCGGCGGCATATTCCAGCAACAGACCAAAGCCCGAAGACGCCCCCAGCGAATCGATGACGCGTACCTTGCCGCCCTGGGGATAGCGATCCGCAAGCATCTGCGCCGCGACGCAGGCCGATCCATACGTGCCCGAAATACCCGACGACAACGTCAGGTGCAGCACGTCTTTACCCTCGGCAACAAACGGCTCCCAAAACTCCTCGTACTCGCCCACGCCCACCTGAGACGTCTTGGGCATGGCGCCCGCGGCAATCTGGGCAAAAAACTCGTCCGGCGTAATCGACTGATACAGATCGTCCGTATAGACAACATCGTCGATCTCGTAATGAAAATACGCGACGGGAATATTGCGCGATTCAAAGAACTCACGGGTTCGGTCGGCGGCGGATTCACAGGTCAGGACAAAATCACTCATATGAGGCTCCTTACTCATTGCTGCGCAAATTATCGCACAGTAAGCCTACATGCGGTACATATGTCCACTATTTACCAAATCGAACCAAAAATAGTGAACATCTTTACCACCATCGTCTCCACCGGCCCCACGCAAAAATATCTGAGAAAACACCCTCTGTCGTCTCCACTCAACCGCCATATCTACCTCAACTAAATCGATTTACCAAACCGTTCATCCGACAATTCAGCCGCTGGCGCAAAATCGAAACAAAAGCGGCGCATACTGGTAAACGTTTGACGCTGTTTATCAGTTTTACCAGCCCCATCGGAAGGTGTTTCATGGTCGCATTCGATCGCAACCCGCAAGACTTCAAGTATCTGCGCCTGCTTTCGAGACAGTTCCCCACCGAACAATCCGCGTTTACCGAGATCATCAATCTCTCGGCCATCCTCAACCTGCCCAAAGGCACCGAGCATTTTATGAGCGACGTGCATGGCGAGTACGAAGCCTTTATGCACATCCTCAACAACTGCTCGGGCGTCGTGCGCGAGCATGTCGACGAGATTTTTGGCGACACGCTCACCTTTGACGAAAAGGGCGAGCTGTGCACGCTCATCTACTACCCGCACGAGAAGATCGAGCTGGTCCGCAGCCAGCACGAGGACTCGCCCACCTGGTACAAGACGATGCTTGACCAGCTCATCATGGTCGCTCGTTCGCTTTCAAGCCGCTACACGCGCTCCAAGGTGCGTAAGGCCATACCGCGCGATTACGCCTATATCATCGACGAGTTGTTGCACACGCACCCGGACGAGAACAACTATCGCGTGCGCTATCACGAGCGCATCGTGGAGTCCATCCTGGAGACCGCCAGCGCCGACGACTTTATCGAGTCACTCGCCTCGCTCATCAAGCGCTTGGCCGTCGACCACCTGCACCTGGTGGGCGATATCTTCGACCGCGGCGGCGGCGCTGCCAAGATTATGGACCGCCTGCTCACCTACCATTCGCTCGACATCCAGTGGGGCAACCACGACCTGCTATGGATGGGCGCTGCGGCCGGTGAGCCCGCCTGCATCGCCACGGTGCTGCGCAACAACCTGCGTTACGACAATTACGAGATCCTCGAGAACGACTACGGCATCTCGCTGCGTGAGCTTGTCGCCTTTGCCGATGCCACCTACACCGCCGGTGAGTCCATCACCCCGCTGATCAAGGCCATCAATGTGCTGCTCTTTAAGCTCGAGGGCCAGATTATCCAGCGCCACCCCGAGTTCGATATGACCGACCGTCTGTTACTCGACAAGATCGAGCACGACACCGGCACGGTCACGCTCGCCGACGGCAGCGTATGGCCGCTCACGACCAACGACTTCCCCACCGTCGATCCGGCGGACCCCTATACGCTCACGTCTCAGGAGCAGCACATCATCGACAAGCTCGTGTCCGAGTTTGTCACCGCCGATCACCTGCATCGCCATATCGATTTCCTCTATTCCCACGGCTCGATGTACAAGGTCGCCAACGGCAACCTGCTCTTCCACGGCTGCGTTCCGCTCAACGAAGACGGCACCTTTAGCAGCATGAACTGCCTGGGCACCTGGCACGCCGGCCGCGATTATCTCGATTTTTGCGACCACATCGCCCGCCGCGCGTGGCGCGTGGGCGACCGCGATGCCCTCGACTGGATGTGGTACCTGTGGATTGGCTTCAATTCACCCGCCAGCGGACGCCTGGTGCGTACCTTTGAGCGCGCCTATATCGCCGATAAGAGCACCTGGGTCGAGCCGATGGACCCGTACTTTACGCTTACCAAGTCGCCCTCGGTCTGCGACGACATCATGCGCGAGTTTGGCGTCGCGCCCATGGCATGTTCGCCGACCGGCCACATCATCAACGGCCACACGCCCGTTAAAACCACCAAGGGCGAGCAGCCCATCCGCGCCAACGGCAAGCTGCTGGTCATCGATGGCGGCTTCTGCCGCGCTTACCATCCCAAGACGGGTATCGCCGGCTATACGCTCATCTCGAGCTCGCGCGGCTGCCGCCTCAAGTCGCACCGGGCCTTTACGACGGTTGCCGAGGCACTCACGCGCAACGTGGACATCGAGAGCGAGACCAACCGTTTTGACCAAGCGGACCGTCGCCGCATGGTGAGCGACACCGATACTGGCGCCAAAATTCGCAGCCAGATCCAGGACCTGCGCCAGCTGCTCGATGCATATAGAAACGGTGCTATCGAAGAGCGCGTCTAGCCCCACCCGCGGGGATTGGCTAAACTTGCTGAGTTTGTCATCCCCATGGCGTCCCCGCGCCACCCTAAGGCAGGTACCATGCAAAAGCTCCTTGCTCAGATCATGAAATTTGGCGTCGTCGGTGTCATTGCCACGGTTATCGACTTTGGCATTATGAATCTGCTCCACTACGGTCTGGGCCTCAACATCCTAATCGCCAACACCAGCGGCTTTATCATCTCACTCATCTTTAACTACCTCGCAAGCATGAAGTACGTGTTTGCGCACAAGGAAGGCATGAGCCGCCGCCGCGAGTTCATCATCTTTGTCGTGCTGTCCGTGATCGGTTTGGTGCTCAACGACGGCATCGTGCTGGCGCTCAACGCCGGCCTGGGACTCGAGGCCAATATCGCCAAGATCTGCGCCACCGCGCTTGTCATGGTCTACAACTTTGTGACCCGAAAAATCTTCCTGGAGGGCGACGAGACAAAATAGCTCGAAACCCCTGCAGCATTACGGCGCCCACGGACGACGCGCACTCAGCGCAGTATCGTCCGTGGGTGTCGCTCGTTTACGGGCAAATTTTCAACGTTTGCGGATTAGCTCTTGAAAATTTGGCGAGTTCATATAGTTCTTGGCAAAGACCTTACGTTTCCCTTGTAAAAGCTCTAAAGTATCCTCTGCTCGATTCATCAACGCATTGGATGTGATTACGTGCGCAAGGCGCTGGCACAACCTCATACCAAGCAGTTCCTCAAGTTTGCTGTCGTGGGTCTTATCTCCTTTGGCATCGACTGGGGCATGCTCATTGCGCTCGTCGAGCTGTTCCACCTCGACTTTTTGATGAGCACCACGGTTTCGTTTATCACGTCCGTCGTGGTCAACTACTGGCTCAGCATGAAGTACGTGTTCGACCACCGCGAAGGCATGAGCCGCAAGCGCGAGTTCACGATCTTCACCATCCTGTCGGTGATCGGCCTGGGCCTCAACGACCTGTACATGTTTGTGGGCGTCACGTTTTTGAGCATCGGCTACCAGGCCATGAAGGCCATCGCCACGTTCCTCGTCACCTGGTACAACTACTTCAGCCGCCGCTTCTTCCTCGAGGGCGCACGGTCGTAGTCGATTCACTATTTGCTTGAATGTATAACCGGTTGGAATTCCCGTTCCAACCGGTTTTTTGTTTGCCGAGAGACCCGGCGACCCAGTCCCATTCGCATGAAAAACGGGCGGTCCGGATGTTGGTCCGAACCGCCCGTCTGGCCCGCTATGTCGAGGCCTCTAGCCCGTTACGTAATACCAAACGACGTTGTCACCATTGGAGAGAACGTAGTTACTGCAGGCCGTCATGGGCGTTGTGCCGTTGACGGAGTACATCCAGCCGCTCGTGCCGCCGTACTGTTTCTCGGCCAAACCACCAATCGCAGAAACATACGTGCCGTACGATGAGCCGTGTGCGTTGACAGAAAGGCCCAGCGCGCACAGGGCATCGTAAACGGTGGCGCCTTCGTTAAAGGTAAAGGTGCCGCCAGAGGACACGGGATTGCCCACAGCGCTCGATGTGACCGAAACCGTCACCGTAACGTAGTTGGACTCCTGTGAGCCGCTTTGGCTGCCCGAGGAGGCGTTTCCACCATTAGGGGATGAGGCTCCATCAGACGACTGGCCACCGCCCGAAGAAGCACCGCCAGACGCATTGGAAGTATCACCGGCTCCCGTATTTTGGGCAGCGGATTTATCGCCAGACCTCTTGCTGTCCTGGCCATCGGACTTCTTGCTATCCGAGCTTTTGTCCGATTCCTTGTGCGAAGACTCGGAATCATCCTTGGCGTCGTTCGAGCCCTTGGACTCATCTTTTGCAGCATCCGAAGATTTGGAATCCTTGGAACTGGCCTCGCCCGAAGCGGTAGACGAGCCAGACCCCTTGGTGTCCTTGGCGACGACGCTCTCCCCCGTCACGGTCTGAACGATCCAGTCAATGGACCAGGCGCCGCTCTCGGAAGGATGGACGAAGCCCAGCGAGACGACGATCAGAATGGTGCACGCGGCAGCAAGAACGCCAAGGAGCGCCTTGCGACGAGATGCGGACGCCGCCGAAGCGGCGCCCTGTTGCTTTGCATCGTCGAACTGAATGAACGAGGAATCTGGTTGCTTGGGGTCAGCGTCCTTGGATTTATTGGACACAACCCTCACCTACCGACGTTTGGTGAACACGAACACACCGACGATGGCGAGACCGATGACGCCGGCGGCAACGCCAACAATGGCGAGCGGGTTGGTGCCAGTCTCCTGCTCGGAAGCACTAGAGGACTTCTTAGCAGTGGTCGTGGAAGCAGCACCCGTATCGGACTTCTTGTCAGACTTCTTCTCATCCTTCTTGTCGGACTTGTTTTCCTTGGTCTCGGCCTTGGTCGACACCGTCGTCTTGGTCGTCGGCTTATGACCCGGGGCGACAGCGCCGCCCTTCGAGCCGGAGCCGGAACCCGTGCCAGTGCCAGCGCCAGTGCCGGAACCAGTACCGGTACCAGAACCGCCGCCGCCATTCGAACCTGCGCCGCCATTACCGCCAGGGTTAACGGCATTCTTGGTCCACTTGGCATACAGCGTCAGATCGGCCGTCACCGGCGTGGCGAAGTCATACGCCCGCGTGCAGGCTTCATCGGTATACCAACCGCCGAAAGTGTAGCCATCGCGCGTCGGATCGGCCGGCTTGACCAGCTTGCCATCGGCCGTGGCAACAAACTTAGTGTCGCAAGCAGACCCGCCGTTGGAATTAAAGGCAACCGTCCAAGACTCAACGGCCCCAAGCTTGAACAGCGTGCCCGAGTCATTGATGTAGTACAGGTTGCCAGATGCATCGGCAATGACCGGAGAGTCACAGTACTGGTAATGGCCAGCCGCATCATAAATCTGCGTCGCCTCTGCATCGCCGAGCGTATAGCGATACACCCCACCACCAGCAGAGTAGCTGACGTAGTCCTTGCTATCCGCGCTATTAACGGTGAAGTACACATAGGTCTTGCCGCCCTGAACACTCACCAGCGGAGTAGCAGCAATACCGTTAAATCCGGCCGGTAGCTCTTTACCGTCAGCAGCGGTGACCATCGTGGTCTTACCAGTCTTCAGATTATAGAGAACCAGAGCAGATCCAGTAGCCGTCTGCCCACCGACAATCAAGTTGTCGCCAGACATCGCCGGGGCGCTCATGTTATTCGTAAGACCCAGGTCGACCGTCTTCTGCTCGCTCAGCACGCCCTTCGCCGAAAGCGAAATCACATGGAGCTTTCCGTCGTGCGTCATCTGATAGAAGGTCGAGCCATTGGACGGATCGGCGACGCAGTCAGCGTTCGCAAGGGTGCCGAGCTTCATGGTCGAAACGACATCGCCCGTTGCCTTATCAATGCACTTAAGCGTACCTGCGCTCGTGGGGACGATGGCGTACTTATCCGTCAGGGCAGCGCCAGTCCAATAATAGCCCTCAGCTGCGTCGATGTTCTGCCAAGAGACTTCGCCTGTGGTGATCTTGATGCGCGTAAAGGAACCGTTGACGTATTTCTTCCCATCAGCCGTACCTACATAGACGTACTCGCCGTCCGAAACGACGGTGCAGGAGCTCTGCGTCAAGTCCGTCAAACCAGGCGTCAGCCACTTGCAGATCAGCTTGTCTGCAGTAATCGCCTGGACCGCACCGCCGTTGAGCGGAACGATGATAAGGCCGTTGGTATAGATCGGACGGGAGGTATAGCTCACCTTGGAGGCAAGCGGCGCAGAGGCAACCTTTTTGCCCGTGGACGAATCGATCTTAATGAGCTCGTTCTCGGTCGCGATGTACACAAAGCCGTTGGCGATGACAGGTTCGCTGCAGTTGGCATACTGCTGACCAGACTCGGCCTTCCAATCGAAGGCCCACTTAAGACCGGAAGCCTGCGCAGGCGTCTTGGCATCCGTTACGGTCGAACCGTTGCCACTGTTGCCGTAGCCGGCCCACTCGGCATCCCAATCAGGAGTCGTCGCGCTCGGATCCACGACAATCTTGTCGGGATCGGGCATGGGCGAATTATCGGTGGTATAGGCAAGCGTGACCTTATCGCCGCTCTTGAGCGTAATCTGATTGGCGCAGAGTAAGGAGGGCTCTCCGTTGATATACAGATGCCAATATTTATTGGTCGCAGCATCCCAACCATACGGCTTGTGATCGAACGGCGAAGTAATGGAATTCAGGAACCAGTACTCACCACTCTGGGAGCCGTTGTACGCAACGCCCTTGGCCTTCAGAACTGCCTCAATAAGGTTCTGGGCCGTGGAGCCTTCGGGCAGAGAAACATTGCTTGCCGTGCCCCAACGCGTATTGTTCCCGTTGACATCGGGACCGATAACATCGGCGGATCCAAGCACCTGACCGGGGAGGACATCGGCGTCAGCACCATACATAAAGGTGACGGCGTCACCCTCCTGGAGCTTGTAGGCACCGGCGCCAACGTCGGCGAACTTGCCATTTACGTAGAAGCGCCAATAGCTCTTGGTCGCAGCATCCCAGCCATAGGACTTACCATCAAACGGCGAAGTAATGCCGTTGAGGAACCAGCCCCAAGACGATTCGCCAGCATCGAGAGTAAGGCCGGTCTGCTCAAGGAGATCCTTGGCAGTAGAGCCTGCCTTGAGACTCGTCTGGCCCGTCGAAGCCCAAATCTGCTGCTTGCCGTCCTTGTCCTTACCAAGCACCTGAACGGAAGCATGAACGGAATCAGAGGGCAGCTGGTCGCCCCAGCCACCGTAGAACCACGTGACGGTATCGCCAACATGGATGGTGACATTGTCCGCCGTATAGTCACTCGACTTGCCGTTGATGAACAGCTGCCAATAGGTCGAATAATCTTGGGGCGTACCCAGTTCAACACCGTTGTACTTAAGGCTCAGAATGAAGGAGCCCGCAGCAACGGCGTCGATGCCATTCGCCTCAAGCGCGACCTTCGTAAGGTCAAGTGCGCTCGAGCCGGACGTCACCACATACTGCGCGTTATCGACCCAGGTCTGAGTCTTGCCCTGGGCATCGCGACCAATGACGGTCACATTTGCGGCAACCTGGTCCTTAACGACAGGGGACGAGCTACCAGCCGTATAGGCAAACTCAATCTTCTGCCCCTGGGTGAGCTTGACGCTGCTCGCGCCAACCGAGGAAGACGCGCCGTCGACGAACAGCTGCCAGTAGGCATAGGTCGTCGGATCGTAGGCAAGCGTGCGGCCATCGCTCGGGGATGTGATGCTTTCGAGGTAGAAACCGTATGCCGTGTTCGGATCGTACTTCGCCTTGAAGCCCGTCTTCTCCTGCAGCTTAATGAAGGCATCCGCAGCCGTCGCGCCCTCGTCGAGCTTGAGCTGCGTAGGTGCCACCCAGGTCTGAGCCTTGCCGTCAGCATCGGTGCCGATAATCGAGAACGAGACCTCGACCTGCTTCTTGGCAACATCGCCGGTTTCTGTCGGGTTCTCTGTCTGAACGGCAGCCGCGGCGGCAGATCCCACTTGGCCAGCGGATGCCGTCGAAGACTGCTCGCTCGTGGCAGGGCTCTCCCCCGTCGCCGAGCCTTCGTCGCCAGTTGCTGCCTCTGTTGTGGCTGCACTAGCTGCAGGCGCGCCCTCGGAATCCGAAACCTCGGCGCCGCTCTGCTCAGCGGTACCGCCCGCAAGCGCTGCGTCCTCGCCCGGCGTCGCAGTCTGAGCCACAGCCTCGGCAATGCCCTCGGCGCCCTCGGCCCACAGCTGAGCCGGTGTGGTGCCAAAGGCCATCGCGAAGGCCAGGAATGCCACCAGGCCGCGCTTGGCTACGCCGCGCGCAATTGCGCCACGGCGATGCGAGACGCGCTGGCGCTCGTCCTCAAACATATCCATTTGTCTCCTACTGTCTGCACTTGGAGCGTTGCCTTGAGACTGCCCCACGTCATCGCGCATGTTGCGCTCGAGTTCCCCCATCGGGGTCCCCCTTCCCTCCAGAGCCCTATGCACACCGGCGGCAAAAGCCGCAGCCGCATGCAAGACGGGAGGCGATCCGACTTAACCTTAACGACTCGGGCACGTCGTCCGATCTGCGACGCGAGCATCCCGAGCCAAGAGGAATTACGGTTACTGGTACAGCTGGGGACTTGCACCCCGATTCTCCCAAATGCGCAGGATAACCGCGCATTCGTGCGTCTCCGCACCACCATCTAGGCCATCGATTATTACCGTCAAAATGGTATCACGCAAAAGGGCCTCGCACGCAGGCGAAGCCCAAGGTAAAAGCTATTGTTTGCGATAGGAAAATGCGGTGACGGCCGCAGCCTCTAGTGCTTGCCGCCGTGACTGTTGAGCCAGATATTGCGGCCCAACATAAGCGCCAGCACCAGCGCGCTCACGTAGCCCATAAAGCCAATGACCGGGATACCAAACACAACCGGCTCGATGCGCGCGTAGTACACCACCGACGAACCGATAAACAGACCGGCGATCACAATTGCCATCGACATGCGGTCGATAATCCCACCTAGCTGTCGCAGCGCCTTATCGCTGCTCATGATCTGCGTGTTCACCTTAAGCTGGCCGCGCGTAAGCATACGCGAAGCCAAGCCCAGATACTCGGCCGCCTCGAGCGAGCCCTTCGCCGCGCGATAACTGCTCGCTGCAAAGTCGCGGCTCATCTCGCGCATGCGCGCATAGGTGCTTTTCTCGTTTTTAATATGCGTCTGGATGATTTGGATCATGTTGACGTTGGGCATGTACTCGGTCAACAGGCCCTCGAGCGTCACCATGCCGCGGGCGAACATCGTCACCACGCTCGGCAGCTCAACGTCATTTTTGCGCGCGAGGTTTAACAGCGAGGTCAAAAACTCGCCGATATCCAGGTCTTTAAGGTCGAGCCCGGCAAAGTCGGCAACAATAAAGTCCAAGTCGGACAAAAAGGCCGAATGGTCAAGCTCGGCCGAATCGCCGCGCGTCACAGCAAAGCGCATGAGCGAATCCTTGAGCTTGGGCACGTCACCCTCGGCCACGGCGAAAATCATGTCCTTGACGATACCGCGATCGTGACTCGACATGCGTCCGACCATGCCCAAGTCGATAAAGTAGACGATGCCGTCCTTGAGAATGATGTTTCCCGCATGCGGGTCGGCATGGAAAAAGCCGTCATCGAGCACCTGCGTCGAGTAGTCCTCGACGATTGCGGCACCGATCTTTTCCAAGTCATAACCCTCGGCCACCAAGCGTTCAGGATCGGCGATCGAAATGCCGTCGACGTAGTCCATAACCACCACGTGCTCGGTGCACAGGTCCAGATAGGATTTAGGGCACGTCACGCCATGAACGCTCTTATGGAACTCGTAAAAGTCATTGAGGTTTTTGGCCTCGGCCAAAAAGTTGGTCTCCTCGCGAAACGAGGTCCACAGCTCCTCGACCACGCCGTGCAGGTCAACGAATTGATCGGTGTTGACGAACTTGGAAACGATACGCACCACCGAGCGGATGATATCGATGTCCTGCGCCATAACCTGCTGCGCACCGGGGCGCTGCACCTTGACGGCCACGTCCTCGCCCGTCACCAGACGAGCGCGGTGCACCTGCGCGAGCGATGCGCTACCAAGCGGATTGGGGTCGATCGCATCGAACATCTCCCCCAGGCGCAAGCCGTATTCCTCTTCCAAGCAGCGGAGCACTACCTCGTACGGCACCGGCTCCACGTCGGAGCGCAGACGACGCAGCTCGTCGCAAAAGCGTTGCGGCAGAATCTCGGACCGGTTGGCCAGAATCTGCCCCATCTTGACGAACATGGGGCCGAGTTCCTCGAGCAGGCGGCGCAAACGAACCGGCGTGAGGTTATCCCACACGCGGTACTTTTTGACCAGGCGAACAATCTGCCCGATGCGTTCGCGACGACCCGCCGGCGTGAGCTGGTATTCCTCGTCCGGCGCCATCGCGTCGGGCTCCTCGGGCACCATATCGACAGCGCGCGGCTTCTTGCGAGCGCCCGAGACGGCGGCGTCGACCTCATCGACAACCGCCGCCTCGTCACCCAAGGGATCTAGATTGTTGTAATCGGTGGTGGAATCTGCCATCTGCGCTGCTACTCAGCCTCTTCGGTATCCTTCGCATCGTCGGGCTCAACGGACTCGACGGGCACCGAGGTCACGTTGTCCTCGACCGAATCGACGATGTCGCGCACATGGGCCAGGAAGGCCGTGCGCTCGGGGGCGGTCATGACGCGGACCCGGGCAAGGATGAGCTCGTCAAGCACGCGCTGGGCCGCGGTCTCGCCCTGCATGCCCAAGCGCTCGGTCAGGTCGGAGATGGTGCCGCCGGCCTGCTCGAACATGTCGGACACACTGCGGGCGATATCGGGAGTGGCGGTGTCCTTGCGGACCTGCTCGCCTTTGGTATTAAGGTCGTCGAGGACCTTCTTGCCGCCTTCGACAGCAACGGCGGCAGCGCCAAAGCCCACGTTGATGGCCCCGTTAACAAGCTGATCGAGTTTCATAACCATGGTTGTCTCCAATCACAAACAACTGCATTGGCGTTCTTGTACCCAAGATTGAACGAAAGCGACAAAGCGTTTTAGCGCTATTCGATCGACGGGAAATCCCTACCTCACGTTGTCATTCATCGCGAAAGAGTTCTTCATGGCGCAGCTCGTGGTGTAGAGCACCTTGCCCAGCAGGGCATCGGTCTCCACGCGCACACGCTCGGCAAAGTCCTCGTTGGCGCGTGCAAGCTCGGCAGGCACCTCGACCTCGGGCAGAACGGCTACGGCAGCATCGACGTCATGGATCTGCTTGTGGCCCATGCCACCGACCTTCTCCTGGTAGTCCTCGACCGCGCGACCGCACTCATGGAAGCGGACGTCAGCCAGCGCGCCGATCAGGCGGTTGGCCCAGTAGAAGTTTTCGGACGTCACGCGAGCCTGTGTGTCGGCATAGTACTCGGGCATGGTCTCGACGTTGGCGTACAGCGGAACCAGCGCGTTAAACGAGTTGGAGCCAAACGCCATCCACTGCACGGCGCGATAGGCCGGCTGCGCATAGGGGCGCAGCTGCAGCACGGCGAGCTGGCTGTTGCGGTTGATGCCGATGGGACGATAGGCGCCGCGCGTGGCGGGCGTGCCCTTGCTGCCGTAGCAGTCGTACTCCGTACCCTGGTAGTGGCTCGAGAGTACGTACTTGATGTCCTCGATGGTCACCTTACGCTCGGGCACGCGGCTCCAGGGGATATCGTCGCTCTCGGGCGTGTAGTCGGCGTCGGGGCCATCCCACACGTCGCTGGGGTTGAGGCGGCGCTGCATGTACCAGGCGCGCGGCGTGTTGTAGACGTGGTCGCTGTCGCTGTGCGAGCCAAAGGCCTCGCGCGGGTTAAAGACCGCAGCCGGGCCGTAGCCCTCGACGCCCAGCGTCAGGTCCAGATGCCACTCGGCCATCCAGGAGCGCAGGTCGGCGGAACACATGTGGTCGGCCTGGGCGCCCTCGGCGTCATCCAGGTCAAAACTGTCGATGCCCAGCTGGTTGGGCATGGTTACATAGGCGTCGTCGGGCACGCGCTTGGCGATCCAGTGGTGGCCGCCGATGGTCTCGAGCCACCAGATCTCGTCCACATCACTAAAGGCGATGCCGTTGTTCTCGTAGGTGCCGTAGCGCTCGAGCAGGTCGCCCAGGATACGAACGCCGTCGCGGGCGGACTTGGCGTAGGGCAGGACCAGGGTCACCATATCCTCCTCGCCCAGGCCACCAGGCTGCGCCGGCACATAGCCGTCCTCACCCTCGTTGCCCTTGGCGGGCACGTAGTCCACAAGCGGGTCGGCACCGCGAACGCGCTCGTTGGTAGTGAGCGTCTCGGTTGCGGACATGCCCACATTGAGCTCGTTGAAACCGGCCTCGGCCCAGATGCCGTGGCCCGGGACAACATCGGGGACGCTCGTGTAGCGCATGGGGTTATTGGGCAGTTCAACGGTCAGGTGGCTCAGGACGCTCGTGTAGACGCGCGGCTGCTCGTCGGGATGCACCACGCGCATACGCTTGGACTCAAACACCCCGTTGGACGAGTCCTCGTTACGCGCGACCAGGGTCGACCCGTCGTAGCTCGCGTTCTTACCGACCAGAATCGTTGTGCACGGCATGCGCATCCTCCTTGAGCGAAGAAATCAAACGGCAACAGTGTATCGCTTCGACGCAAAAAGGGCGAAACCACGGCCTCGGCAGCCCCCGTGGTCAAAAAATGCCAAATATGAGTACTGTCACCAATTTAGTGGCAGCAAATTTCCCTGTAACGAGTGCCGAAAATCCCCATTTGCCCAAAAGCAAGAGGTAGCGCACAGAGATGTGGTGTAAGAGGCGGGGCATGCCCCGCCTCCGCCCTT
>CAVGCW010000031.1:0-20403 GCA_963628025.1 Alloprevotella sp.
AACAAATCCAAGTTAGACCATTTCAAATGGTTCGATGTCTGCCCGGATGCGACACTGAAGTAAGTGTCCATCCTCGCAGTATCCGGTTCTCAAGGTGCACGCCCCCGCGGCTGATCCGGTCCGACCGGGCCGCGCGGCAAGGAGATATATTGCCAGACCGGAGGGGCCCCGGGGGCGGGAATCTGGGCGTACACATTTCCTACACATCTTGTGATCCGACTAACGTTTGCCAGCCGTTAACTACCGCTCGCCGAGCATCTCTTTATATAAGGCAGTCTCATGGTTAAAGCGGATACGTCCCCCTAGCTAAAGCACAGCCAGCATCGAGCAACTCATCACGTTCTTCCACCGAGAACCCCTCGGCGTAGACGCGCACCACTGGTTCGGTCCCGCTAGGACGGACCAGCAGCCACGTGTCATCCTCGAATGACAGACGCAAGCCGTCCATATGACTAACGTTTTGCGGCACCTTGCCACAAATCGACTTGGGGTTTACGCCCGGCAGCAGGGTTCGTAACGTTTCGGCATCTTCGGCCTCAAGGCGCAAGTCGCGTCGACCGTAACTCGTCTTACCAAAACTGTCCTCGAGTTGGTCGACCAGAACGCCCAAAGGCGCGTCCGTCTTTGCCATAAGCTCACACAGAATCAGACAGGCGAGGATTCCATCGCGCTCGGGCATATGCGCGGCGATGCCGATACCACCGGCTTCTTCGCCGCCCATGAGGACGCCGCCCTTCTTCATCTCCGCCGCTATATATTTGAAACCGACTGGCTTGACGGTCACGCGGCAGCCAAGCGCCTCGGCAATGCGACGCACGAGCGTCGAGCATGAAAGATTGACGACGACGCGCCCCTCCAAATTACGAAATTGAACCAAGTCGCCCAAAACGAGCGCCATGATCTGATGCGGATGTATATATCTGCCGCGCTCGTCAACCGCGCCGATACGGTCGGCGTCGCCGTCGGTCACCAGGCCAGCGCAAGCTCCGTCCTCGATAACCGTGCGCTCGCAAGCGTCCACCCACGGTTCAACGGGGTCGGGGCAGATATCTTCTTGGTCAGACGCCTGCCCGGCGTGAATCTCGTGCACCTCAACGCCAAGCTCGCGCAGCAAGTCGGCTAGATAGCCCTGGGCTGCACCGCCCATGGGATCGACAACCACGCGCAGGTGCGCGGCGCGGATGGCTTCGGCATCGACAAACGATGCCACCGCCTGCATATAGTCAGGAATGATATCCGCGGTGCGATATTGCCCCTCGATCCCCATTGGCTCGGGAGCCATGGTCTCTTCGAGCTCTTCGATGACATCCTGGTTGGCGGTCGAGCCGTCACCCATGCGAATCTTGAGGCACAGATAGCCCTGCGGATGATGGGACCCCGTCACCATGAGCGCGCCGCACGCCTCACCGTCATAAGCCGCCGCCCACGTAAGGGCAGGGGTCGGGACAGGTCGCGAAGCGAGCACGGCGTCTAGCCCGTGCGCCGCTAGCACGCCCGCCGCAAGCTCAGCGAACTCGCGCGCCAGGGGCCGGGTATCGAACCCTATATATACCGTTTTGCCCGGATTGGTCTTTTGCCACAACTCGCCGACGGCATCGGCGATACGGGCAACGTTATCGGCAGTGAAGTCCTCATCGACGCGAGCGCGCCAACCGTCAGTTCCAAAATGAATTATCGCGCACACGCGCAGACACCTCACAGTGTTTGGATCATGGTACGCATGGGGTATACCCGCAACATGCACTCGGCAACCTGCCAGCACCAGCATTCACCATTTGGGCAAATGCTGCCGAAGACATGCAGGCAATAAAAAAACTGCCCCGTATGGAGCGGTTTTGCCCTTTATATATCGAGCGCCTCGGCCATCGCTGCCGTAGTGATTGCCGTGGTTCCACAGCAACTGCCCATCATTGCGGCACCGGCATGTCTCCATTCGATGCATGCGCGCGCGAAAGCTTCGGGGTTCTCGTGCCATACGGGGCCATCCTGAGTCTGGACCGGATCGCCTACGTTGGGACGCACCGTAACGGGAGTAGTCGCCGATGCAACCATCCTGGGCACCGCCGCGTTCGCGGCCGCAAGCGAACAGCAATTAACACCAACCGAGTTTGCGCCGTGTTTTTCGGCGTACAAAACGGCTGCCTCGATGTTGAGGCCATCGCCCAACAGGTCGCCTTTATCGTCAACGACAAAACTCACCAGAACAGGCATGCCGTCGGCGGCGTCTCGGGCGCCGGCAAGCATGGGCTGCAAATTACGGATAGACGTCACCGTCTCGATCAGCAGACCGTCAACACCAGCATTGAGCAAGGCGTGCGCCTGTTCGCGCGCAATGCCTCGGATTTCACGATACTCGGCAGAGTCCTCGGCAAACCACTCAATACCGATCGGGCCCATCGAGCCCAGCAGCAGCTGAGGGTGCGCCTGGCGGGCATCGTCGACAGCCCCGCGATTGACCTCCGCCACGGACGGCGCAATCTGGTCGTGCTTGAGGGCATAGCTCGATGCCTGAAAGGTGTTGGTAATGAGCACCTGCGCGCCGGCGGCGACATACAAGCGATGGATACGAGAAACGGTCTGCGGCTCTGCCAGATTCCAAAACGCCGGTGGAATGTCGGCGGCATCGTACTCACTCAACAGAACACTGCCCATGGGACCCTGCGCCAACAAGGTCTCGCTCGACAAGCGGCGCGTAAGTTCCTCGGCACCAAAGCGGTTGTAATAACTCGTATCCATAATATATCCCGCTATTCCTCGACGCTGATTCCCTGCTTTTCGAGATAGGCGAGCCAGCGGTTCATCGTGTCCTCGGAAAGCGCATGCTCCATCATGCAGGCCTCGGAATCGGCTCGCTCAAATTCGACACCGAGCTCCTGAACCAAAAACGTGCGGATGAGGCGATGACGGTACCAGATAGCCGTACCAACCTCGCGGCCACGATCGGTCAGGACTACCTTGCCGTAGTGCGATTGCTCGACAAGTTCGGATGCCTTGAGCGCCGAAACCGCTTTATTGACCGATGCCTTGGAGACGCCAAGGCGCTGCGCGATGTCGACCGATCGCACGCCGTTGGTTTCCCCCTCTTCGCTTTCAATGCGAACCATGCACTCCAAGTAGTCTTCGTTCGCCACCGTCAGATGTAGTTCGCGCGAGCTATTTGTCGTATCCATGATCTTCCGTCCCTTCTGCATTCAATGGCTGATTCTACCCCATCCAAGCGTCGTGGTATGCCGTGGCATACCGTGCTAGAGTTCTTGTTGCACACGACGACCAAGATTGGAGCGGTCTTTATGGAAAACACCACCACGAGCCCCGATGTCCTCGAGCGCTTTTTGCGCTACGTCCAGATCAACACGCAGTCCGAGGATGCAAACTGCGACCAGGTACC
This sequence comes from Alloprevotella sp., assembly GCA_963628025.1. Lineage (GTDB taxonomy): Bacteria > Actinomycetota > Coriobacteriia > Coriobacteriales > Coriobacteriaceae > Collinsella. The sequence goes on from CAVGCW010000031.1 coordinate 3,389, forward strand.
CTCGAGCGCCGTTCAGTTTGACCTTGCCAACGTGCTGGCTGAAGAGCTGCGCGAGCTTGGTGCGGAAGATGCCTACGTGACCGAGCACGCCTATGTCTGCGCGCATATCCCCGCAAGTGCGGGCGCTGAGGACAAGCCCGCCCTGGGCCTGATCGCCCATCTCGACACCACCGAAGTTGCACCGGGCGCCGGCGTGAAGCCGCACATCGTACACTACGAAGGCGGCGACCTGGTCTGCGGCACGGTTGACGGTAAGCCCGTTGCCATGAGTACCGCCAAGCTTCCCGCCCTGAACGACCTCGCGGGTGAGGACCTGGTCTGCAGCGATGGCACCACGCTGCTGGGCGCAGACGACAAGGCAGGCGTCGCCGAGATCATGTCGCTTGTCGCGCGTATCGCTCAGGACCCTTCTTTGCCCCATCCCGCACTCGGCATTTGCTTCTGCCCTGACGAGGAAATCGGCCACGGAGCCGAGCTGTTGGATATCGCTACCTTTGGCTGCAAGTACGCCTACACGGTCGACGGCGGCCCCATCGGCGAGCTGGAGTGGGAGTGCTTTAACGCCGCCGAGGCGACCGTCCGCTTTGAGGGCCAGTCCATCCACCCGGGCGACGCTAAGGGCCGTATGGTCAACGCAGGCAATCTGTTCTGCGACTTCAACGCGTTGCTCCCCTACGTGCAGCGCCCGGAGTATACGGAAGGCTACGAGGGCTTTTATCACCTTGAGGGTGTATCTGCGACCGTCGATCACGCCACAGCGCGCTATATCATCCGCGATCATGACGCCGCCAAGTTCCAGCAGAAACTCGACCTTATTGATGCCGCCGCCTCGATGCTCAACCAGCGTCTGGGTGAGGAGCGCGTGACAGTCGAGATTAAGCAGCAGTATCGAAATATGGCCGAGATCGTTCGTGACTATCCCGAGCTTATTGATGTTGCCAAGGAAGCCTACCTTGCCTGCGGCGTTGAGCCTCAAGTGCTGCCGATTCGTGGCGGCACCGACGGCGCTCAGCTGTCGTTCCGCGGTCTGCCCTGCCCCAACCTTTCCACCGGCGGCTATTGCTACCACGGCGTCAACGAGTTCGTCCCGGTCAGTTCGCTCGTCAAGATGACCGACGTGCTCCAGGAGCTCGTCGCCCGCTTTGCATAAGCCTGGCTGCACAAGTCCAAAAGACGAATTGCCCCGTCCTCAACCAAGAACGGGGCGATTTTTTTACTGCAACGAGAATAGGTTGACGCACGCCAGCCTCTTGAAGCAAGGAGTGTCCCAAACTGCCGGTACAAAAGGAACGTCCCCAAGTGCCAAGTGCATCAAGAGTGCCCCCCTTTGACCAGTCGTTTAAGAACGTCCCCAATGACTACCCATGTGCCAAGTGTTACGCCGATGTTTTGGCACCGACAGCGAAAACCCGCCAGAGCGAGCAAGGTGCCTTGAAACGAGGTGGCATTGATCTTTTGATCATGCCGCCGAAGCTGAAAGGCAGATTGCCGCTCTGGCGGGTTTGCAGCGTCAACTGGTTACGCGGTTTGGTAAAACCGCGTAACTCTAGTAGTTGGCTTCGTAGCCGTTGCCGTCGCCGGTGGGCTCTTCGTAGTAGTCCGAATCGCTCGAATCGCTTGAGTCATCGGAATCGTCAGAGCTGACCGATGAGGTTGCGGTACCGTTTGCGTAGTCGTCAGACGTGTTGTTGTTCAGGTCGCCAATCGTAGAGCTGGAACCGTCGGAAAGGCCCATGGTGTTGGGACCCTTGGGATCCTTGCCAGCATCGACGCGCTCCATCATTTCCTTGAGCTCGTCCTCGTAGACAAAGACGTAGCTCACACCGTCGATCATGGTGCTGTCGTCGGCATACGAGGGCAGGTTGGCCGAGTAGATACCGTCGACATCCATACCGCGCATGGCGTTGACCGTAGCCACGATATCCTGAACGCTCATATCGGTTACGAGCATATCGGACAGCGAATTAACCAGGCCAAAAATCTTCGTGGCATCGAAGTTATTGAGAATCTGGTTGGCAAGGGCGCCAAGCACCTGACGCTGGTGGCGCATGCGCGTGTAATCGCCGTCGGCATAGGTATAGCGGCAGCGGGCATAGGTAAGGGCGGTGGCACCGTCCATATGCTGCTGGCCAGCGGTAATCTTAATATCCAGGTGCTCAGGGTCGTCAACATCATCGGTTGCGTTAATGTCGATACCGCCAACCGAATCAATCAGCGCCTGCATACCGTCGAAGCTGACCTCGGCATAGTGGGAAATCTGAACACCGCACAGCTCGTTGACCGCCTCGACCATGGCCTCGGCGCCGCCAACGGTATGGCAGGCGTTGATCTTCATGGTCTCGCCCTTGTACTCGACCTTGGTGTCGCGCGGAACGGAAATGAGCGTCGCCTGCTTTTGCGTGGGGTCGATGCGTGCCAAGATAATCGAGTCGGCACGATACGTATCCTCGCCCGGACGGCCGTCGGTGCCAAGAAGCAGCACGTAGAACGGATCCTTTGCCTCATCGGTGTCAACCAGAACCCGACGCAGATTGTCGGTAATGACATTAGAATCGCCGAGCTTGCCCATAATGGTGGCAAACCACAGGCCGGCAGCGGTAGTGGCACTCAGTAGCACGCCAAGCACGACAATGAGCGCGACGTGACGAATCGTGTGGCTACGACGACGTTGACGAGCGCGCTCGGAATAGCGAGCCACGTTATCGCGACTGTAGATCTTGGCCTGCGCACCAGTTGAGGGTCTTCGGGTGCTAGTATCCGCGAGGGGCTTTTTATTAAACATAGGCAACCTGTATTAGTAGATGACGGGATCGGGGACGGTAGCATGCTCGACATGCGCGCCGAGCGCCTGCAGCTTTTCGACAAACTGCTCGTAGCCGCGCTTGATGTGATGGATGGCCGAAACCTCGGTCGTCCCGTCGGCGATCAAGCCCGCTACGACGAGGGCCGCTCCGCCACGCAGATCGGGCGAGGTAACCTGTGCACCCGAGAAGCCCTTGACGCCATGAATCATGGCATGATGACTCTCGATACGAATGTCGGCACCCATGCGCACCAGCTCAGAAGCAAACATAAAGCGATTCTCGAAGATGTTCTCGGTAATAACGGAACTGCCGTCGGCGAGAGCGGAGAGCACCATAATCTGCGCCTGCATGTCCGTCGGGAAGCCGGGGAACGGAAGCGTCTGGATGTCGACCGGCTTGATACGCTCGGCACGGTTCACATGGACGCCATCCTCGACGCGCTCGCAGTCGATACCCATGAGCTCCATCTTCTTGAGCACCATGCCCAAGTGAATAGGGCAAAAGCCCGTGACATCGACACCGCGATCGTCGGCCATCAACGCACCGGCAACGATAAAGGTACCGGCCTCGATGCGGTCGCCCACCACGCGATGGGTAACGGGATGGAGCTCTTCCACGCCTTCGATAGTCACGACGGGCGTACCGGCGCCTACAATCTTGGCGCCCATCTCGTTGAGCATGTTGGCGAGATCGACGATCTCGGGCTCGCGGGCGGCATTGTCGATAACCGTGGTGCCCTGCGCGCGCACGGATGCCATAATGAGGTTCTCGGTCGCACCGACACTGGCGAACTCGAGCGTGACGGTGGTACCGCGCAGACCTTGGGGCGCATTAGCGTTGATGTAACCGTGGGCGGTATCGAACTCAACGCCCAGGGCCTCAAGACCAAGAATGTGCATATCGATCTTGCGAGCACCCAGGTTGCAGCCGCCCGGCATGGCGATCTTGGCGCGATGGAAGCGACCCAGCAGGGGTCCCATCACGGCGGTGGAAGCACGCATCTTGGCAACGAGCTCGTAGGGGGCCTCCCAAGAATCGACCTGAGAGGTATCAATCTCGAGCGTGTGCTCGTCGAGAACATCGATCGTAGCGCCCATGCCCTTGAGCACCTTGCCCATCACGTGGACATCGGAAATATCGGGCACGTTCTGCAGCGTCGTCTTGCCCGGCGCCAGAAGCGTTGCCGCCATGAGTTTGAGTGCGGAGTTCTTGGCACCCGAGACGGGCACGGAGCCTCCGATGGCGTGGCCACCCTCAACGCGGATAATATCCAAGGTCTACCCTTTCAAAAAGCATGCCCGGGATGGCTGGGCCATCCCGGGCATGATGTGTTCGCAAATGGTCGAACGCTAAATCGTTTGACTATTGGGCAAGCTTGAGCTTACACCATGCGATTTCATTATAGAGGTAGGCGCGGCGTGCATCATCCTCCGACAAATTACCCAGCTTCTCTTCAAAACCTTGAATATCAGCTTTAAGCTTGTCGGCATCGACGGTCGCCAAATCGCAAGCGCGCTCGGCGAGAACGGTCACGACATCGTCCGCAACCTGGGCATAGCCGCCGGCCACGGCAAACGTGTGGTCGACAGTGCCCATGGCCTTATCGGAAACGCGAACGTAACCGCGGTCGATCGTGCAGATCTCGCTGGAGTGAGCAGGCAGAACGCCAAACTCGCCATCCGTGGACGGAATCGACACAAACGCAGCGTCGCCCTCATAGGCGCAGCTCACGGGGCACACGATGCGGATACGCATAACCTACTTCTCCCCCATCTTGCGGGCGCGCTCGCGCACGTCCTCAATCGTGGAAGCATAGCGGAAAGCCTGCTCGGGCAGGTCATCGGCCTTGCCGTCGACAATCTCGGCGAAAGAGCGGACGGTATCCTCGACGCGGACGTAGACACCGGGGTTGCCGGTGAACTTCTCGGCGACGTGGAAGGACTGCGAGAGGAACTGCTGAATCTTACGGGCACGGTTGACCGTAAGGCGCTGCTCCTCGGACAGCTCGTCCATACCCAGAATGGCGATGATGTCCTGAAGGTCGGAGTACTCCTGCAGGAGCTCCTGGACCTTGACGGCGACACGGTAGTGTTCCTCGCCGACGATCGAGGGATCGAGAGCGTCGGAGGAAGACGCGAGCGGGTCGATAGCCGGGAACAGGCCGAGCGACGAAATGCTACGCGAAAGAACCGTGGTGGCGTCGAGGTGCGTAAACGTCGTGGCAGGCGCCGGGTCGGTCAGGTCGTCTGCGGGGACGTAGACAGCCTGGACGGAGGTAATGGAGCCCGTCTTGGTCGAGGTAATGCGCTCCTGGAGGTCGCCCATCTCGGTTGCCAGCGTGGGCTGGTAGCCAACGGCGGACGGCATACGGCCCAGCAGTGCGGAAACCTCGGAACCTGCCTGGGAGAAGCGGAAGATGTTGTCGATGAACAGCAGAACGTCCTGGCCGCGATCGCGGAAGTACTCAGCGGTGGTAAGGCCGGCCAGACCGATGCGCAGACGCGCTCCGGGCGGCTCGTTCATCTGACCATAGACCAAGCAGGTCTTGTCGATAACGCCAGACTCGCTCATCTCGAGGAACAGGTCGGTGCCCTCGCGGGTACGCTCGCCGACGCCGGTGAACACCGAGGTGCCGCCGTGCTCCTGGGCGAGGTTGTTGATGAGCTCCTGGATCAGAACGGTCTTGCCGACGCCGGCGCCGCCGAACAGACCTGTCTTGCCGCCGCGGATGTAGGGCTCGAGCAGGTCGACGGCCTTGATGCCGGTCTCGAAGATCTCGGTCTTGGTGGTGAGCTCGTCGAAACGGGGCGCTGCATGGTGGATGGGGTAGAACTCCTCCACCTCGGGCATGGGCTTGCCGTCGACGGGCTTGCCCATGACGTTCCAAATGCGGCCGAGCGTCTTGGGACCAACGGGCATCTTCATGGGCTCACCGGTATCGGTGGCGATGAGGCCGCGCTGCAGGCCGTCGGTCGAGGACATGGCGACCGTGCGGACGACGCCGCCCGGAAGCTGGCTCTCGACCTCGAGGATCGTGCTCAGATGACCGATCGGGGTCTCGGCCTCGACCGTGAGCGCGTTGTAGATCGGGGGCACCGCGCCGTCAAACTTGACGTCGACGACAGGGCCGATGATTCGCACGATGCGACCATCACCGGCAGTCGTCTTCTTGGTGGCTTCCTCGACCGCAAGCTTTACGGTGTTATTAGCCATTACTGTTCCTCCAATGCTGAGGCTCCGCCGACGATCTCGTTAATCTCGGTCGTGATCGAAGCCTGGCGCACGCGACTATACGTGCGGGTAAGGGTCGAGATGATCGCGGTGGCGTTTTCCGTCGCGGAGTGCATGGCCTTGCGGCGTGCACCCTGCTCGGCAGCCGCCGAATCGATCAGGGCCTGGTAGATGACCGTCAGGATATAAGACGGCACAAGCTTGCCGAGAACATGCTCGGGAGAGGGCACGAACTCGAACGTGGACGAGATGCGCTTAGGGGCGTCGGTCTCGTTCTTACGCGGACCGTGGGCCATAGCGATCATCTCGGGGTCGAGCGGCAACAGATGCTCGACGCGAAGCTCCTGATCCACGCGGTTCTTGGCGTGGTGGTAGACAAGCTCGACACGGTCAAGCTCACCGGCACGATACGCATCGCAGATATGAGAGGAGATCATGCGGGCCTGATTGAAATCGGGCTCAGAGGAGTTGCCCTCAAAGTGCATGACAACGTTTGCGCGGTCACGGAAATACGTGGCCGGCTTACGCCCGCACGCGATGATCTCGCATTCGATGCCGTCGTTCGCCCAAGAAGCGGCGAGCTTTTCGGCCGTGCGCTCCACCGTCGTATTGAAACCGCCGGCAAGGCCGCGGTCCGAGGCAATAACGACAATCAGGCCATGCTTGACGCTCTCATGCTTCTGCAGCATGGGATCGGTGCCCGAACAGGAGGCGTCGCCGGCGACCGTCAACATGACGTCGGTCAGCGCCTCCTTATAGGGCTCGGCCTGCTTGGAGCGATCGAGGGCACGACGAATCTTGGCCGTAGAGACCATCTCCATCGTGCGCGTGATCTGCTTGGTCGTGGTAACCGAGGAGATTCGCTTCTTAATGTCGCGAAGGTTGGCCATGGGGCTTAGTTCTCCTCTGATCCAGAAACATCCGAATGGTGCTTGGCCATGAACTGCTGCTTGAAGTCGCCGATGACGCGCAAGAGCTCAGCCTTGGTGTCATCATCGATCTTCTTGGCGCGAACCTTGTCGAGCAGCGAACCAAAGCCATTGTCCATGTACTCGATGAGCTCGGCACGGAAAGGCAGCACGTCGGCGATCTCCAGGTCATCCAGGAAGCCCTCGTTGCCAGCGAACAGCGTAACGATCTGCTCGCCAACCTCAAACGGCTTGTAACGCGGCTGCTTCAGGAGCTCGGTCATGCGAGCACCGTGGGTCAGCTGCTTCTGAGTAGCCTCGTCGAGGTCGGAGCCGAACTGCGTAAAGCCAGCGAGCTCCTGATAGGAAGCGAGGTCCAGACGGAGGTTGCCGGCGACCTGCTTCATGGCCTTGGTCTGCGCATCGCCACCGACGCGGGACACGGAGATACCCACGTCGACTGCCGGGCGCTGACCCTGGAAGAAGAGCTCGGACTGCAGGTAGATCTGACCATCGGTAATGGAAATGACGTTGGTCGGAATGTAGGCCGAGACGTCGCCGTCCTGGGTCTCGATGATCGGCAGTGCCGTCATGGAGCCGTAACCGTTCTTCTTGGACATCTTGACGGCACGCTCGAGCAGACGAGAGTGCAGGTAGAAGATGTCGCCAGGATAGGCCTCGCGTCCGGGCGGACGATGCAGCGTCAGCGACATCTGACGGTAGGCCACAGCCTGCTTGGACAGGTCATCGTAGATGACGAGCACGTGGCCGCCGGGGTTGGTCTCGCTGGCGGGCTTGCCGTCCTCGCCGTTGTACATAAAGAACTCGCCAATAGCGGCACCGGCCATAGGCGCGATGTACTGCATAGGGGCGGAATCGGCAGCGGTGGCCGAAACGATGATGGTGTAGTCGAGCGCACCGTGCTGAGCGAGGGTCTCGCGGATGTTGGCAACCGTGGAGGCCTTCTGGCCGATGGCGACATAGATGCAGACCATGCCCTTGCCGCGCTGGTTGAGGATAGCGTCGATGGCGATGGCGGTCTTACCGGTCTTACGGTCACCGATGATGAGCTCACGCTGACCGCGGCCAATAGGCACCATGGAGTCGATAGCGAGCAGACCGGTCTGAACCGGCTCGCACACCGGGGTACGATCGATGACGCCGGGAGCCTTGAACTCGATGGGGCGACGGTGCGTAGCGACGATGTCGCCCAGGCCGTCGATGGGCTGGCCGAGCGGATTGACGACGCGGCCGAGCATGGCACGGCTCACGGGGATATCCATAACGCGGCCAGTGGTGCGGCACTCGTCGCCTTCCTTGATGGAGTCGACGGCACCGAACAGAACGGCGCCGACCTCGTCACGGTCAAGGTTCTGGGCAAGGCCGAAGACGGTCTCACCGGTATCGGAGCTCTTGAACTCCAGAAGCTCGCCTGCCATGGCGCTCTTGAGGCCGGAGACGCGCGCGATGCCGTCGCCTACCTCATCGACCGTTGAAACCTCATGCGTATCGACCGTCGCGGAGAGGCTCGTGAGCTGCTCCTGCAGTTTCTTGGCGATATCCTGGGCATTGAGGGTTTCGGACATTAGGCTTCACCTCCGTACGAATTAGCAGAGTTTGCGAGGGTCTCCTGCGCGATGCGCAGCTGCGTCTTGACGGAAATGTCACGACGCTCGCCGCGGGCCTCGAGCACCAGGCCGCCCACGATAGACGGGTCGACCTGCTCGATAAGGAATACCTTGCGGCCGAAGTCCTGCTCGCATTTCTTAGTGATGGTTTGACGCAGCTCGTCGTCGAGCGGGATCGCCGTGGTGACGGTCACGCCCACTACATCCTCGTCTTCCTCGGCAACATACTTAAAGGCAGCTGCCACCTTGGGAAGAAGGTCGAGCTGGTCGCGCTTGGACATGGTGTCGAGCACGGCGATGATCTCGGGGCTGGCAGAAGCCAGGCGCTCGATCATCTCGAGGTCCTCAAACACATGGTCCTCGGCCTTAGCGGCTTCCAGAAGGGAGCGCGCGTAGGTCTCGAGCACCTTGTCCTGATAGCGGCTAGTCGGCATTCAGGCTACCTGCTTCCTGGATGTAGCGCTCGATGAGCTTCTTCTGCTCGGCATCGTCCTCGAGTGCCTCGCCCACGATCTTGGTGGCGACGGCAACGGACAGGTCGGCGATGGAGCTCGCGGCACCGGCGTAAATGGACTTGCGCTCGTCCTCGACGGTCGTATGGGCCTTGGCGATGATCTCCTCGGCCTCCTTGTGAGCAGCCTCGATGATACGGGCGCGCTCGGACTCGGCGTCCTTACGAGCCTCGAGAACGATGTCGGCAGCCTGACGACGGGCGTCGGTGACGATCGAGTCGGACTCAGCGCGCTTGGCGATAGCCTCCTGCTTGGTCTTCTCGGCCTCGTCGAGGCTCTCCTCGATCTTCTTGCCGCGCTCCTCCATGGTTTTCATGATGCCCGGCAGGGCGACCTTTGCCAGCACGATCCAGATGATCAGGAAGGCGATAAGCGCCGGGATGAACTCCGCCATCTTAGGGATGAGGATGTCCGCACCGGCAGCGCCGTCCTCGGCGAACGCGGAAACCGGCATAAGCAGCGCGGCCGCGGACGCGGAGAGTGCGATCGCGCTCTTCTGGGATGAAAGATTCATACTTGACGCTCCGTGCTATTTAACGATCAGCGCGACAACGAAGCCGATCAGAGCCAGAGCCTCGCCGAAGGCGGAGCCCATGATGAAGACGGTGAACACGCGGCCCTGGACCTCAGGCTGACGGGCCATAGCACCCGTAGCACCCAGAGCAGACAGGCCGATAGCAAGACCAGCGCCGATAACACCGAGACCGTAACCGATAACTCCCACGATTCCTCCTTTGTCGTGCGTGTCTTATTTCACGCAGGATAACCTTTTTATAACTGCCGGGCTCCATGGGTACGGGCACCGGCGGTTTAACGAATTGCCTTACCTTTAAGGCGCGAACGGAAGATTACTCCTCCTCCGCGACCTCCTCTGCCTCGGAGACATACACGGCGGTAAGGACCGTGAAGACGTAAGCCTGGATGGCGCCGACCACAAGCTCGATCGCATAGATCAGGATGAGGATGGCAAGCCAGGCCAGCGAAGGCAGGGCGCCGACGGCGTGGGCCGCGGAAACCTGCTGAAGCAGCGGCTGCATGAACATGCTCGCCATGATGGCGAACGAGCCCATGACCACGTGTCCTGCGAACATGTTGCAGAACAGACGGACGGCGAGCGTGATGAGGCGCAGGAAGGTCGAGAAAAGCTCGACGACCCACACGAGCACGTTCATCGGGAAGCTCACGCCCTGCGGGGCGAGGCTCTTGATGTAGCCGATCACGCCGTGAGCCTTGCATCCGTAGTAGATGAAGTACACGAAGGCGAAAATGGCGAGTGCGGCGGTGGAGCCGATTGCGCCGGTGCCGGGCTTCATTCCCGGGATCAGGCCGATCATGTTATTGATCAGGATGAACAGGAAAAGCGAGCACAGGAACGGGAAGTGCTTCTTCCAGTTCTCACCCACGACACCCTTGCCGATATCGTTCTCGACGTACTCGATGATGTACTCGAAACCGTTGACGAAGAAGCCCTTGGGAACCAGGGTCTGCTTCTTCTTGAACACGGCCAGGACGATCAGGAGCACGATCGTGGAGACGATCAGCCAAAACGAGTACTGCGTGATGCCGCAGCTCAGATCGCCCACGACAGGGGTGGAGCTGAACTCGCTGACCAGATGATTAATCTCATCAGGCAGCTTTTCAAAAATTTCCACGACTTACCTTTCGACCTCATGAGGATCTCGCAGCGCCTTGGCGACGCGAACCGCGCAGGTGGCCATAAAGGCCACGAAGCCGATCGCCTCGCCCAGGAGGAACATGCGAAATGCCTCTCCGAACAACACAAACACAACCAAGGTAAAGACAAGCAACGCGATTGCCGAGACCGCGAGACTCACCATACCCTTGAGCATGTCCGCATTCTGCTTATCGTCAAGAACCGGCTTGAGCGTAAAGACAAAGGGAAGGAAGGCAATCGCGCCCGCGATGGCACCTGCAACGATAGCGAGCAGATCGGCTATCTGAAACACTGGCGTCCTCACTTTCCTTTTTAACGCCTTACAGAACAGTTCCCGCCAAACATTGGTGACTATTGTACGAGCCAATCGCTAAAGTACAACCGAAAAAGCATCGGTTAATACGCACCTGTTCGTTTTCTTAAGACCTTCTTTATGCCGCAGGTACGGTAATACGTTTTTCTCGAACCCTGCAGGGCAAAACGTCCGTTAACAGGAGTGCGCGTGGTCGTCTTTTGCTCGCCCGCGCGCACCATTTCTTCGTATTTTCGACGTTAGCCGGTATGGCCCAGAGATTACAGCGTGCCGTAGATGCGGTCGCCGGCGTCGCCCAGACCGGGAACGATGTAGGCAGCTTCGTTGAGATGGTCGTCGATGGCGCAGGTATAGATATGCACATCGGGGTCCTTCTCAGTCAGCGACTTGAGGCCCTCGGGGGCCGCGACGATGCACAGCATGCGGATGTCCTTGACACCGCGCTCGCGCAGGTAGCTGATGGCCATCTCGGCCGAACCGCCCGTGGCGAGCATGGGGTCGACGACCAGGCAGATGCGCTGGTCGATATCCTTGGGCATCTTGCAGTAATACTCGTGCGGCTCGTGGGTGACCTCGTCGCGCTCCATGCCGATGTGGCCCACGCGAGCGGAGGGCACCAGGTCGAGGATGCCGTCGACCATGCCAAGGCCCGCACGCAGGATGGGCACGATGGCGAGTTTCTTGCCGGCGAGCTGCTTAAACGTTGCGGTGGTGATAGGGGTCTCGACTTCGACGTCTTCCATGGGCAGGTCGCGCATGGCCTCGTAGCCGTCAAAAAGCGCGAGTTCGCGCACGAGCTGGCGGAACTGGTTGGTGCCGGTGTTTTTGTCGCGCAGGATCGACAGCTTGTGCTGGACGAGCGGGTGATCGACAAGCGTCACACGGGACGTATCGTAGGTGACGGTCATGGGTTGATTGCCCCTTTCGTTGCGGCCGGAAGATGGCCTTGCTGACAAGGCGCATGGCGATGTTGTTGCCGCGCGCCGTGCATAAGTTTAGCGGTTTGTTGTATCGAGCAGCCCATCGCAGCCCTACTGTGCGGTACTGAGCGAGCGCTTGACTGCATCACGCCAGCCCGCAAGGTTTTGCTCGCGACGCTCGGCGGACATATAGGGAAGGAAGGTCCTAACGATCTGGGCATTTTGCTCCAGCTCTTCAAGGTCTTCCCAATAGCCGACGGCAAGACCCGCCAAGTACGCGGCACCGATTGCCGTGGTCTCCACCGTCTCGCATTGCAGCACGGGGATATCCAGCAGGTCAGCCTGGAATTGCATGATGAACTCGTTGCGCGAGGCACCGCCATCGACAGACAGGCGCTCAATCGAAAGCCCCACGTCCTGCTCCATGGCGCGCAGCACGTCGTAGCTCTGATATGCCATGGATTCGCAGGCGGCACGTACGATGGTCGCACGGCTCGAGGCGCCGGTCAGACCGCACACGATACCGCGGGCATGCGGGTCCCACCAGGGAGCACCCAAACCCGCAAAGGCGGGAACGAAGTAGCAGCCCTCGTTGTCGCTAATCGAAGCGGCGAGTTGTGCCGACTCGCTCACGCTCGAGATGATGCCCATGTTGTTGCGCAGCCAGTTCATGGTTGAGCCGGCGGCAAAGATAGAACCCTCGAGCGCATAGCTGATCTTGCCGTCCGCGGCGATACCGATCGTGGAGACCAGACCGTTCTTGGATTCGACGACCTCGTCGCCGGTGTTCATGAGCATAAAGCAACCCGTGCCATAGGTGTTTTTGGTCTGGCCGGGATGGAAGCAGCAGTGGCCGAACAGCGACGCCTGCTGATCGCCCGCCACGCCCATGATGGGCGGCATGTTGGTCATGATGTCGCTCGCGACGCGGCCGTAGTCGCCCGAGCTCCAACGAACCTCGGGCATCATGGAACGTGGAACGTCAAAGAGCGCCAGCAGGTCGTCGTCCCAATCGAGCGTATGGATATTAAAGAGCGCCGTGCGGCTGGCATTGGTGTAGTCGGTGGCAAAGACCTGACTGCCGGTGAGGTTGTAGATGAGCCAGGTGTCGATGGTGCCGAACATGAGGTCGCCCGCCGCCGCGCTCTCACGCGCACCGTCGACGTTGTCGAGGATCCACTGCACCTTGGAAGCCGAGAAATACGGATCGAGCGTGAGTCCCGTGCGGGAGCGCACCAGCTCTTCTGCGCCCCGCTCGACCAGCTCGTCGATCAGAGGTGCGGTGCGACGGCATTGCCACACGATGGCGTTATAGATGGGTTGGCCGCTTATGCGGTCCCACACCACCGTGGTCTCGCGCTGGTTGGAGATACCGATGGCGGCGATGCGGTCAGAATGGATGCCGCTCTTAAACTGGACCTCCATCATCACGCCGATCTGGCTGGCAAGCACCTCCATGGGGTCTTGCTCTATCCAACCGGGACGCGGGAAGCTGGTTTTGACGCTACGACGTGCCTGCGCGACGATGCAGCCGTACTCGTCGACGATGGTCGCAAGTACCGAGGTGGTGCCGCAGTCGAGCGCCATGATGTAGGAACCGCCAAAGTTAAACGAGGCATCTTCCATGCCCAGGCTGCCCAGATTCAACGACATCGCTTACACCTTTCTATTGCATCGGGTCGGACAGGACCCGTTCGATCTCTGATGCGGGAAGTGCGCCTTGGCGCAGGATCTGGAGCCCGCCGTGCTGGAACGACACGATGGTCGAGGCGTCGCGACACGGGGTCTCGCCGGCGTCGACGGCAACATCGACCCCCTCCAGGATGCGACCTTCGACGGCGGCAAAGCTTGCCGGCGAGGGCGCGCCGTGTGTGTTGGCGCTCGTGCAGGCAAGGGGACTGCCGCAGGCGCGGATGAGCGCTTGGACCACGGGAGAGGCCGAAGCGCGCAGGGCCACGGTGTCGTCGGCAGCACGCATAAAGGTCGGCACGCAGGGAGCCGCCTTGACCACGATAGTCAGGGCTCCCGGCCAGCATCGTCGCGCAAGTACGCGGGCATCTTCCGGGATATCCACGCCATAGCGGTCGAGCGCCTCGACGCCATCGACCAGCCAGGCGACCGTTTGGGTGAGCTTGCGCTGCTTGAGGGTAAAGATGCGGCGGTAGCCAGTACCAAGCGCAGGGACCGCGGCGCCGTTAACGGTGGCATGCGGATCGCGCGGCCACAACAAGGATTCGCTTGTATCTTGGGGGACGGCATCGGAGAAGGCGTTGACTGCCACGGCGACACCGTAGACGGTCTCGGTCGGGATCAAGACCAGGCCGCCGCGGCCGAGCACCTCGGCCGCGCGCTCGACGGCAAGCCGATGCGGCTCGCGCGTTCCCTTGTATACCCGATAGACCGTCTGCATGTGTATGCCAGCCCCTTACGCTCTGGTGCAAGTTTGTTTACTGAGGGGCATTCTCGCACGAAACATTCAACCTATTTGCCCAGAGCGCATGTTGGTTTGGTGAGCGGCTTTAGTAGTCGGTGAAAGTGAGGGGGTTATTGAACTGCGACGAACTTCTTTGGCCTGCCGGCGTGGCGTTTTTGGGCGGCGTAGCGCTCGATGCTGTCTATCGTTATCATCCGACGGCCGTCGACGAGTTCAACATCGAGCTTTCCGGCTTTGACCAGAGCGGTAATCCGTGGAGCGGAGACTTTGAGGTCCAGCGCTGCGTCTTTAAATGTTCGGCACGCCGCTTCCCGAGCGTCCTCGTGGTCGATTTCGACTGAAAGGGCCACGACCTCGGCCGAGTGTTCGTACCCTGCCGGAGTCAAACCGTTGTTGAGGTCGTCGGCCAAAAACGCCATCAGCGCCTCGGTGGCATGGGCAATCGCTTCTTCGCGTGTATCGCCATCGGCAAAGGCGCCGGGAATCTGCGGGAAGCTGGCGCAGTAACCGTCGTCTTCTTTTATGAGAACGCAGTCATAGGTAAATCGCTGCCTCATTTTGCCTCCAACTACCATCCAGCTTGGCGACGAATACTTGCCCACGTGCCCTTCTTTGGTCGATCACCACCAGAGCCGTTCACGGTGACAACACGGTCGCCAGAAACATACTTAGCATGACTACCGACTTGCGCGACCTTCACGAATCCATCGTGCTTGAGTAGGGCAATGATTTCCCGAAAGGTAGGAGGTTGCATAGGCCGGCCTCTTTCGGCCGTCCTAATTATAAACTACTTTATAATTTTTGCTAACCAGTTAATGAATATTACTGGCGCTGTTTGGGCTCGGTGACGATGGCTCGGACGATGCGGGGGCGATCGGTGAGGTCGCGGACGATGCGCACGTCCGAGAGACCCGCCTGGCGGCAGAGCTCGGCGGCGGCGTCGAGGGCACCCTCGTAGAGCTCGCAGGCAAACAGGCCGCCGGCGCGCAGCATGTAAGGCGCCGCATTGAGCAGGCGGCGGAAGATATCGAGGCCGTCGGCGCCGCCCTCGAGCGCCAGGTCGGGCTCGAAGTCCTTGACCTCGTGCGGCAGTGAGCGCATGACGTCGGTCGGAATGTAGGGCGGATTGGAGACAAGCACATCAAAGGTGCCCCACTCTTCGCGGGGAATGGAACTCACCAGGTTGGTGAGGCTAAAGGCAACCTCATCTGCCGTGAGGCCGAGGGCGTCGCGGTTTTTGGTGGCCAGATCGATAGCGCGCGGCTCGATATCGGTGGCGGTGCAGGTAACGTGGCCGCGGCGCTCCCAGGCAAGGGAGAGCGAAATGCAGCCCGTGCCGCAGCCGACCTCGAGAACGCGGGCAGTGCAGGGCTCGGTTGGGGCAGGCGCAGCGGCATCCTGAGCTAAAGCCGTCTCCTGGCCGGCACCCTCGATGGCGATGCCGTATTCGTCGAGCTCGGACTCGGCGGCTTCCGCGGCTTGGGCTTCTGCTGCCTGCGCGGCGGCTTCCTCGGCCTCGCGATCGGCCAGTTCCTCGGCATAGGCGCGGCTGCCCAGTACGTCGCCGCCTAGCGCCGCCTCATCGGCAGCCGTCAGGTTAGCGGCACGGCGCTCGGCGGTCGCCCGTTCGTCTGCCAGCGCGGCCTCGGCCTTGCGTGCCTCCTCGACCTCATCGTTCCAAGGCAGCTCAACACGCTGACGGGCAGCAGCCTCGGGGCTCAGCACCTCGGCATCCAGATAATTGAGGACTTCCTCGACGAGCATCTCGGTCTCGGGGCGCGGAATGAGCACACCGGGGGCGCACGCGACGTCGATCATGCGAAACTGCGTGCTGCCCGTGATGTATTGCAGCGGCTCGCCCTTAGCGCGGCGGACAACGGCCGCATGCATGGTCTCGAGCTGGGCCGCGTTAAGCGTCTCGTCCATACGCATATATAGGTCAATGCGCGCCAGGCCCGTGGCGGCGCACAGCAGCCACTCGGCAGAAAGACGGGGGTGCTCCTCGCCGCGCTCGGCCAGGTACTCCTTGGTCCACTCGAGACAACGCTTGATGGTCCAAATCTCGTTTGCCATGGGGCCCTCCCCTCTTAAGCGCCGGACGGCGCGCGAATGTCGGAGCAGATTGTACGCGAGGGCGGCACGCGGCAAGGGACGATTGGAAGCGATTATCGAGAATCAGCCCAGAATTTTGCTTGAATCGCAATCGAAGTGTTCATTCGTCGACGTCTAAATCTGCATCCGTCAAGCTTTTGGCAAGGTTGCCCCAAAACTGACCAATATCTAACCAAGAACTTGCCAAATCACTTGACGCGCGACGCATCAAAAATCGCCCCGCGACTTCTCGGACGCTTTTTCGAGCATTATTTTTAAAAATGATAAATAACTTTAAGCAGGTAAACAACTTAATTGTTATTAAAGAAGGTTGAATAAACTCACAAAGCAATGTGCCCGACCTAGTCATTGGGGACGTTCTTATTTGACTAGTCGTTTAAGAGCGTCCCCAATGACTACTAAGCCAGGAGTGTCCCAAACTGCCGGCAGAGACGATATGAGCAGGACATAAAAACATTGAGAGCCCCCGCTGCATGAA
>CAVGCW010000032.1:0-46526 GCA_963628025.1 Alloprevotella sp.
ACTGCGGGAATGGCCTATTTGCTCAATGTGTTCGGCTGAGATCGGAAATCAACCGCGGATTCGGGAGGGTTCTTCGGCACCCGCGTATGATTAGATGACGGTGAGAATTGTGTCGTTCCAACTGTGGATGCAAGGCGTGCACCTGTGTCCCGATCATCATTGTCTCAATCTGTAACATCTAGACCGACATTTCCCTTCTAACTGTTACAGATTGAGATAAATGGACGGACCCTCAACCTTCCGTCTTGATCTGTAACAGTAAGAGGTCTTTCCCGCCCCTATCTGTTACAGATCAAGACAATTCGCGGCGGCCTCCTGATTCATCTCAATCTGTAACAGTAAGAACGGTTTTCCTCCCCTACGTGTGCATCCCAACGCCCCAATCGAAAATTAACGCGAGCCAGAACCTAATCTGTTCCCTGGATCACCGTCAGCAAATCCTCGTAGCTGTGCACCACGTCACAGCGCTCGCCCTCGGAATCCCAGAACACGTAGTCCTGGATGCAGCGGCTCGTCTCCAGCGCGCGGCCGACGTTGCCGGGTATGCGCTCGGCGAAGATGGTGGAGTCGTACCGCTCATCGAGCTTGTGGTACGCGATGTGGTCGACCACCATCGTCGCCTTCTCGGCCAGGATGCAACGGGAGACCTTGGTCACAGTATGTTCCAACCTCCGGACGAGAGCAGTGGGATGAGATATACAGAGGCTTCTTTTCGGCCTGAATTGCTTCAAATATCTCTGGTTGAATCGTTCTGATACCAAATCGATACTGCATTAGATGCTACGCCTGAACGGCCTTCGTGGTCGAGGACTTAATTTGCTTGAGACCGACGAGCGCGATGCCGAGCGTCACGACGGCGAGGACGGCGACGGTCGCGAACCCACCGGTGTGCCCGTACGCGTCGATGAACGGCCCGGCGATGGCAGAGCCGCACGACGAGCCGATGGCGCAGAGGGTCCCCGTCCACGCGACAGCCTCGGTAAAGCGCATGGGCGACACCAGGTGCATCACGATCTCGTTGCCGTTGACGAAAGTCGGCGCCTGGCACAGGCCAGCCGCCAGGTAGATTGCGCCAATCACCCACAGGCTCGGTGCGAGGACGAACAGGCTCAGGCCGCAGCACAGCACCACGAGGCAGGTGTAGAACCTCCGCCACAGCGGGGTCTTCCAGCGGATGGCGCCGGAGAAGAGCGCGCCGACGAGCGAGCTAAACGAGAAACAGGAAATCACGAGGCCCGAGACCTGCGGCATGCCCACCTCACGCGCGAACGCCACAATGGAGACACTCGTTGCGTTCTGGAACGCGCCGAGCCCGAAGTACACGGCGCACAGCGCGACCATACCCGGTCCCCAGATCGACTGCGGGCGCGTGACGGGATTCGCGCGGCCGGCGCGCCTGGAGCCGTCTGCGCCCGTGGCAGCGTCCGCGCCCGCGTCGACCACGCCGCCGACGGGTGCCACCTCGCGGCGCTCGGCACAGCTGTGGCGGGTGAGCTGCGACTGCGACGGTGGGAGCGTCGTGACCTCGGTGAGCACCATGATGGCGCCGATGACCGCGCAGACCGCCCCGAAGCGGATGGCGAGCGCGGCGGAGATGACGGCGAGCGTCGACGACAGCGGGTTTCCGATGACCCACATGCACTCGTCGAACGCAGAGCACAGCGACAGCGACGTGGAGATCTTCTTCTCGTCGCCGCGCAGCAGGTAGCGCCAGCGCGTGCGGCTCATGGCGCCCCAGGGCGGCGTAAACGCGAGGAACGGCACGATGCAGAAGAGGATCCACTCGTCTACGTGCGCGGTCGCCGCTGCGATGAAGACCTGCGAGGCGATAACCCAGATGATGATGGCCGGGATCGACGCCGCTCGCTGGCCGAACCGGTCGGCGAGTTTGCCGAGCTGCGGCCCGAGCAGCGCGGACGAGACGGAGTAGACGGCCGAGAGCGCGCCGGCGATCGTGTAGTTGCCGTAGATCTGCTGCACGCCGATGGTAATGGACATGCTGATCATGGCGAGCGGCATGCACGCGACCACCGACCCAACGGTGAAGCGCGCCGCATGCGGGATGCGCAGCAGCTCGGCATACCCGCCGAACAGCCGGTGGATCAGGCCGGAGTTCCCCGCAGGGGCCGTGGGGGCCGTCGCGCCCCGCTCCTCGGCGTCCTCGATCTCGATGGCGTCTTCCGTGGATTCCATGATCCTTCCCCGCTCCCGACGTATGGACGGTGCCCCGATGCAATCCGGGCACCGACGCGCGATCTGCGCGCACATGGTATTAGGGTAGCGACATCCGCCGTGGAAGCAACCGGCGTTCGTTTACTTTTCCTGCCACTTTGACGCGGCACGAGGTAATCGAATATAGCCGCGCACATAAAGCGGGTCCTGTTTCATTTTGAACAGGACCCGCCTCTTTCCTTTACGGGCGTAGAGTGTCTCCTACATGTTGCAGATCGAGACATTCCTTCCGACGCTCCGCTTCTATCTCAATTTGTAACAGTAAGGGTGATTATGGGCTTCCACGTGTTACAAATCGAGACAACCGCTTCAGGAGGTGTCTTTAATCTCAATCTGTAACAGTAAGAACGGTATTTCTCCCCTACGTGTTATAGATCGAGACATTTCAAAGTGGTCCCGGTCATTGTCTCAATCTGTAACATCTAGACCGATATTTCCCTTCTAACTGTTACAGATTGAGATAAATGGACGGACCCTCAACCTTCCGTCTTGATCTGTAACAGTTAAAAGCGGAATAACCGTCTTGGTGTTACAGATCGAGACAAACTCGGGAATGAGACGAATACCGTGCCCGACAACCTATCAAAACAAGAAACGGGCTCTGTCCCATATAGAGACAGAGCCCGAAACTCTCATGGAGCCAGTGACAGGAATCGAACCCGCAACCCACTGATTACAAATCAGTTGCGCTACCGTTGCGCCACACTGGCACACTTGGCGCTCTCGCGCGAAGCCAATTAAGAATAAAGGAATTGCGGACGGGGCGCAACAGACCCTTCGACCGACCACATCTCAAAACCCTTCGTCAGAACGAATAGTTTTAATTACAATGGAATAGATAAAACTATTCGTTCTGACGAAGGGTTTCTCGATGCTTACCACCAAGGAAGCCGCCGAGCTACTCGGCATCACTCCGCGCAGGGTGCAGGAGCTCATAAAAAACGGAGCACTTGAGGCCCGCAAGGCTTCTGGCGTATGGCTCATCGACAAAGACAGCGTCGACACGCGACTCCGCTCCGTGACCAAAACGGGGGGACGTCCCCGCCGCGGCTACGGTAAGAGCGAGATCGCGTTCACCCTCATGAACCGCACGTATGAAGTCGCTCAGCTGGTCTACAACACATCGCGAAAAGACTTCACCCACATCGGTGCCGACGTCGATTACGCCCACGCCCCTATTGGGGTATTTGGCCCTAATAGCCCCGTATCGCTCGACTCTTTTCGCACTTGGTGGCGCGGCCGCGGTATCCCGCTCGCACGCATTGGGCTAGCCTCCCTGCTTGCAGAAGCCGCAGTCGATGTTCCCGATGAACTCGTACAGCGAAATCTTGGCCTCTCCTTATCCGACCAGTATTGGATAAGGCCCCAAAGTTCCGGTCTCGCCTGGGAGGACATTAACTTCTTCAATAACGCCTTTGATGACGTCTCACTGTCCATTGCGCCCTTTGCCCCAGAGGGAAAAGCGGCTGCCGCAAAGCCCGATAACACGTCGGACGGCAATCTTCAAAAGTACTGGACATGCGAGGGCGGGCGTCGAATTCTGCATAAAGCAGGAGCGCATCTAAACCAGGAACCCTATAACGAGATGGTGGCGACTGCACTTCACCGTCGCATCCTGAACACTTACGATTATGTACCCTATTCGCTCGAAGGCGCGGGCACTTCCGCCTTGAGCACATGCAGTGTCTTCTTAACTGACGAAGAAGAATATGTCCCTGCGTTCTATGTAAACCAGCATGCAAATGCAGACGAGCGACTAACCGATTACGAACGGTATGTAGCAAACTGCGAGGAACTTGGAGCGACAGATATAAAAGACGCCCTTGGCCGCATGATCGTATGCGATGACATCATTGCCAACTACGATCGTCATTGGCGCAACTTCGGCCTCGTGCGAAACGTCAACTCACTGGTCTGCAGACCAGCCCCCATCTTCGATTCGGGCTCATCACTCTGGTGCAACATATCACTAGAGGAGCTTAGGGCGGGAGAGCACAGTTTTACCAGTGCGCAATTTCATTCAAGCCCCGCCAAACAAATGTTGCTCGTCGAGGACATGAGCTGGTTTGACGGCGACAAACTCGAAGGCTTCGTTGACGAGGCAATCGAGATTCTGTCCAGAAACGACGCGCTCGCGGCAAGGCTGCCATATCTAAAAGAGGCGCTTACATGGCGCCTCCGTAGAATGATCGACATCGCTGAATGGAGTTAGCGAGACAGCGTCGCGCCGTCAGCTCACCTACCTCCCGCGAAGGGCCTTGAGCTTGGCCAGGGCATCGGGGCTCAGGCGACTGCCCAGAGTCATCTTGATTTGCGGGGCTTCCTCGGCCTCGTGAACGTCGTTGTCGATCTGTTTGATCTCGTCCACCAGCATGCGGCTCGAGATGCGCGTGACGCCCTTGCCCATGACGACGGCCTGGATTGTGCCGTCACTCGATACCACGGAGCACGCGCGGCCTTCCTCGCGTGCCTCGATGCAGAGCTTCTGCACCACGGTATCGGCAGAGACGCCCGTCGGCGAAAACTCGATGCGCACACCGCGGGCCGGCAGGTTGGGGCGCTCGCTGGAGATATTGCCCGCACCGTCAAATACGATCACAGCCTCGTAGCGGCCCTGGGCAAACGCAGCTACGTCATTAATGAGCGCCGTGCGCGCCATATCGTGAACGTCGCTGGAATACGGATCGTCAGAATAGTCGTACACGAGCTTTTCGTAGCGCGGCGTACAGTGGATCACGTTGTAACCGTCGACCACCAGCAGCTCGGGCTTGTTGGAGTGCACCGTCGAGACCGGGTCAGCGATGGCCTGCGCAAACGCATTGCCGCCCACGCCGTAGGTCGCGGCCGAAACAATCGGCTTGGCCGAGCCCTCGCCAAAGCGCTTGGCCTTGGACTTGGCACGGTTCTTTTTGGACATGCGCTACTCCTCCCCCATGAGCTCGCCGGCGTTGCGGCGCAGCCACTCAAAGCACAGCGCCGTGGTCGCCTGGGCGACATTGAGGCTCTCGGTCATGCCGCGCTGGGGAAGCTTGGTCAAAAAGTCGCATTTCTCGAGCACCAGGCGCGAGATGCCGTCGCCCTCGGAGCCCATGACGAGCGCCACGCGGCCCTCGAAGGGAGCATCCCAGCAACTGCCTTCGGCGTGCTCAGAGGCACCGCCCACCCAAAAGCCAGCGGCCTTAAGATCGTCGAGTGCACGGGCGATGTTGGGCACCTGCGCGATAGGCAGATGCATGACGGCGCCGGCTGAAGTCTTGTAGCTGCCCACGGTCACGCCGGCGGCACGCTTGTTGGCGATGATGACGCCGGCCGCGCCCACAACCTCGGCGGAGCGCACGATGGCACCAAAGTTGCCGTCGTCAGTCACATGGTCGAGCACCACGACAAGTGCCGGGCCCTCGCCTGCGCGGTCGAGAATATCGACGACATCGGCATAGGGGAAGTTGCCAACCTCGAGCGCGATGCCCTGGTGAGCGCCATGGCTCGACAGTGCGTCGAGCTGCGCGCGCGGCACATACTTAATGCGGACACCCGCGGCGTTGAGGTCGTCGACCAGGCGCGACAAGGCGGCGTCGCGCTCCCCGCCCTCGGCAATGAGCGCGCACTTGATGGGAAAACCGGTGCGCAGCGCCTCGGCAGCAGCACGACGACCCTCGATGAACTCACCCTTGGGAGCCTGAACGTTGTCGCGGTTGCGCTGCGGACGTGCAGACTGAGCCTGGGAGCGATCGTGCTGCCGGTCGCGGCCATCACGCTGCAGACGGCCGGTACGCTGGTCGCGACGGCTGCCACCCTTGCCGGGGTTATTGGAACGAGACCCCCCTCGCTTGCGGTTATCAGCCATGTGAAAATCCTCGAGATATAGAAACTGAAATGGACGAGACGCCCTAGGACAGGTCCGAAAATCACGCCTTCGGCATTATTTTCAGGCCAGTCCCGAGGCGTCCCTACTCAAGCGCTTTGCCTCTAGAGAGTCTTGATGCGGGTGCCGGCGGCGGTATCTTCAATCGTCAGCCCGAGGTCCTTGAGCTGATCGCGGATGGCATCTGCCAGATCCCAGTTCTTGGCGGCGCGGGCCTCGGCGCGGGCCTCGAGAATCTTGGCAGCAGCCTCGTCCACGTCGTCGCCCGTATAGGCAACCAGACCGGCGGCAACACCCAGCAGACCCAGCGGCAGCTCAACCTTGGGCTCGGGGAGCTCAACACCAAACGTATCGAGCAGCTCGGCCAGCGTGTCGGCGGCGGCAAGCGCGGCGGCCTTGTCGGCAGCGTCGCCCGCCTGCTCCAGGTACTGGTTGCACTCGGTGACAAAGCCAAAGACGGCACCCATGGCACCAGCGGTGTTAAAGTCGTCGTCCATGCACTCCTTAAAGGTGGCACGGGTCTCGGCGGCCTTGGCGGCAAACGCCTCGGATGCTGCCTCATCGGCATCGGCCGTCGCATGGTTCGCGGCCCAGCGCAGGTTCTCGACCGTACCGGCGATACGCGTGAGCGAATTCTCGGCACCCTCCAGGCGCTCCCAGGAGAAGTCGAGCGGCGAGCGATAGCTCGTCTGCAGCATCAACAGACGCAGAGCCGCGGCAGAGTGCTGCTCGAGCACCTCGGCCAGCGTAAAGAAGTTTCCGAGCGACTTGGACATCTTCTCGCCGTCAACCAGCAGCATGCCCGTGTGCATCCAGGTGTTGGAGAAACCCTGGTGCCAGGCGCAGGTGGCCTGAGCGCACTCGTTCTCGTGATGCGGGAAGGCAAGGTCGGAGCCGCCGCCGTGGATGTCGATCGGAGTGCCCAGGTAGCGATGCACCATGGCGGCGCACTCGGTGTGCCAACCGGGACGGCCCTCGCCCCAGGGGCTCGGCCAGCTGGGCTCGCCGGGCTTGGCGGCCTTCCACAGGGCAAAGTCGAGCGGGTCGTTCTTGTCCTCGTTCTCCTCGATGCGCGCGCCAACCATAAGGTCGTCGATGTTGCGGCCCGAGACCTGACCATAGTTGGGATCGCTGCGCACGGCAAAGTACACATCGCCGTTATCGGCGGCGTAAGCGTGGCCCTGCTCGATGAGCGTCTTGATCATGGCGATCATGGGGCCGATCTCCTTGGTGGCGCGGGGGCGCACATCGGGATCGAGCACGTTGGCGGCGCGCATGACGCCGATGAACTTGTCCGAGAACTCCGTCGCGACCTCGGCGGCCGTGCGGCCCTGCTCGTTGGCGCGCTTGATGATCTTGTCATCGACATCGGTGAGGTTCTGGGCGAACGTGACCTCGTAGCCGCTCGCGATGAGCCAGCGACGAATCACGTCAAAACTGATGAACGTGCGGGCATTGCCGATGTGGATGTTGTCGTAGACCGTGGGGCCGCACACGTACATGCGGACCTTGCCGGACTCGATGGGCTGGAACTCTTCCTTTTTATGGGTAGCGCTGTTGTAGATACGCATTCGTTACTCCTTAACGGTTTTCTGT
This sequence comes from Alloprevotella sp., assembly GCA_963628025.1. Lineage (GTDB taxonomy): Bacteria > Actinomycetota > Coriobacteriia > Coriobacteriales > Coriobacteriaceae > Collinsella. The sequence continues at coordinate 7,691 of CAVGCW010000032.1, forward strand.
AGCAGGCAGACGGCCCAGGCGCCGATTCCCTCGCCCTGGCCTTCCCAACCGAGCTTTTCGGTCGTAGTGGCGGCGACGCCCACGTTTTCGACGTCAACGCCCAGGGCATGGGCAAGGTTGGCGCGCATGGCATCGCGGTGCGGGGTGATCTTAGGCTGCTGGCAGGCAATGGTGCAATCGGCATCGACAAACTCGAAGCCCAGCTCGCGCGCATAGTCCATCACGCGAGCGAGCAGCACCATCGAATCGGCACCCTCATAGGCGGGGTCGGTATCGGGGAATAGCTTGCCGATGTCTCCCCCGCGGCAGGCGCCCAGAATGGCGTCGGCCAAGGCGTGCGCGAGCACATCGGCATCCGAGTGGCCCAGCAGGCCGCGCTCGTAGGGAATGTCGACACCGCCGATGATACATCGACGCCCCTCCACCAGACGGTGAACGTCGTAGCCATGGCCAATGCGCAGGTTACTGAACATGGGGAAGGTCCTCTCCCTCGGCCATGCGGCCAAGCAGAATCGCGGTTACGGGACGCAAGTCCTCGGGCACCGTCACCTTAAGGTTATCGCGCGGGCTCTGGACGCAGCGGACGCGCCCACCCATGCGCTCGACCAGCGACGAATCATCGGTGCCGATAAAGCCCTCGGCAATGGCTGCAGCGTGGGCGCGCTTCATAGCATCGATGCTAAAGATCTGCGGCGTCTGCGCAGCCCAATAAAGCTCACGCGGCGGCGTCTCGACGATGTTATCGCCGTCAACGATCTTGAGCGTGTCGATCGCGGGCTGTCCACACACGACACCGTCGAGAGCACGGTCGCTCACGAGCACGTCGATAGCGTGGTCGATGGCCTCGGTCGTAATGAGCGGACGAGCGCCATCGTGAATGGCGACATATTCAAAGCCCGCCGGCACCGCGTGCACGCCGGCACGGGTGGAGTCCTGGCGGGTCGCGCCGGCATCGGCAAAGCTGATGGGCGTGTCATAGTCAAACGGGTCGATGGCCAGGCGGCGCATCTCGGCACGACGCTCGGCAGGGCAAACCACCACGACGTGACCGACCTTGTCGCTCCGATCGAACGCGCGGATGGACCAGCTCATAAGCGGACGGCCCGCCACGTTAACGAGCTGCTTGCCGCCGGGATTTCCAAAGCGCTGGCCGCTGCCACCGGCAACGACCACGGCGCATACGGGCGCCATTATGCGTTCCCCTGTTTGGTGCCCTTCATGCGGTACAGCGAGTCCGCAAGAATGGCAGGGTTGTTGACGCCAAAGTCGCCCAGGCGCTCTGGGTCCTCGCTGATGTCGTCCATGAGCTCCTGCAGCGAGCCATACTCGTCGACGATCTTCTCGGCCACGCCGTCGCGCACGACGGACACGCGCGAAAGCGTGCGCAGGCCCAGCGGCGTCATGACGGAATCCTCGTCCAGGTCGTCATAGCCCAGAACTGCCGCCACGTGCTGCGGGTCGGACAGGTCCTTAGGCGTCATGCGGCTCAGCTCGGCGCGAATCTTCTCGGCGTTGGCCTCAGAGGAATCGCTTGCGTAGTCGCGGATCATCAAGTCGTATTCGGTATCCATGCTGGAGCCCGCGAGCTGCTCGAGCTGCATCTGCACGAGCTTGCCCTGATTACCCAGCTTGACGATGCAATCCTTAAGCTCGGTCTTTGCCTGCTGCATGATCTCGAAGCTCGAGAAGATGCCGGTGATGTCGGCGAGCGTGACGTAGTCGTCGAGCTCGAGGGCCGTCAGGCGCAGCAGGGAGCGGTCGAGCGACTGACGGGTGGTCTGAAGCGTGGCGACGAGCTGGTTGACCGAGCTCATGATGGTGGTGACGGGCTGGATCTCGTAACTCTTGCCGTGGACGTACACGTTGACGACGGCACGACGGGCCGAGACCGAGATCACGATGGCATCGGTGAGCACCGACATGCGAGCAGCAGTACGGTGACGCATGCCCGTCTCACTCGTGGCGAGCGAGGGATCGGGATTGAGGTGGAAGTTGGCGCGCAGGATCTGGGTGAGGTCGCCATCGATAACGATGGCGCCGTCCATCTTGGAAAGCTCGAACAGGCGGTTCGAGGTAAACGAAATGTTGAGCGGGAAGCCGTCGTTACCGGCGGCGAGCACGTTTTCGGTGTCGCCGACGCAGATAAGGGCGCCCAGGTGACCGGCAATGATCATGTCGAGGGCGGTGCGGATCGGCTGGCCAGGTGCCGTCAGGCGAATGGCCTGTTCCATACGCTTTTGCAGCTCGTTCTTATCCAAGGCATCGCTCCCATCGTATACGCTCCATAAACGTCAATAAGTTTCTCACGGTTTGCCCCTGTGACGCCCGCAAAATCCGATGCTTACAGAATGAGCGAACACAGCTGAGAGCCCCAATCCAAATGAGCTGCTTATGTGGTAGCATCGGGATTCGCATAAATGAGGGAGTAGTCGCGTGATCGGGTTCGCCTCCGGTGGCGCGGCAAGTCAACACACTGGCCGATGCGGCCTGGCTTGCCTTAATGAACGAGACTCGTGGCTGTGCGCGCAACGCGTACGCCACGGGTCTTTTTTGTTACTCCCCCAAGAGGTACACGCGGGCCCGCCCGCAGAGAGGGAGCCAGACTATGGGACTCGCAGAGCTCGTGTTGCTCGCCGTTGGCCTTTCGATGGACGCCTTTGCCGTTTCCATCTGCAAGGGTCTCGGCATGAAAAAGATCAACCTTAAAGTCGCCGTGGTGCTCGGCCTGTTCTTTGGCGGCTTTCAGGCCGGCATGCCCGTAATCGGATGGGCGCTCGGCAGTCAATTCATTGGCCTCATCGGACCCATCGACCATTGGATCGCCTTTATCCTTTTGGCCTTCATCGGCGGCAAAATGCTGTGGGAAGCCTTTACCGAAGACGAGGATGAAGGCGACGGCAAGGATGCCGAAAAGATTGACCTGGGCGAGTACCTGATCCTCGCCATCGCCACCTCAATCGACGCCCTGGCCGTGGGCATCTCGTTCGCCGCGCTTTCGGTCGACATCGTTCCCGCTGTATCGCTTATCGGCGTCACAACGTTTATCTTCTCCGTCGCCGGCGTAGCGATCGGCCACACCTTTGGCGCGCGCTACGAAAAACCCGCCACCATCGTGGGTGGCGTCGTGCTCATCCTCATCGGGCTTAAGATCTTGCTTGAGCACCTTGGGATCCTCGCACTGTGACGAATAACGGCCGCCCGGCATTACGCCAGGCGGCCGTTTTCATAGCCAGCCGTTTTAGAGCGGCTTCACAGGCGACCTTTACGCAGCGAGGCGCTTGAGGACATCGATGAGCAGCTCGTAGAAGCGCTCGGCAGAAGCGAGCTCCATGCTCTCGTCCGGGGTGTGGACATCGGAGAGCGTCGGGCCCACGGCGATGGCGTCCAGGCCGTGCAGGGCCTCGGCAAACAGGCCGCACTCAAGGCCGGCGTGAATGGACTCGATGCGCAGCTCGGAGCCAAAGAGCTCGCGATAGCTCTCGACGAAGACGTCGCGGACCGGCGAATGCTCGGCATAGCTCCAGCCGGGATACTCGAACTCGAACTTGGCGTCGAAACCCAGGACATCGGCCAGCGTCTGCAGGCGGTCCTTAAACTCGTTCTGCAGCGAGGTGATCGAGGAGCGCGGGGACAGCATGATCTTGACCTCGTCGTCAGAGGTGGCAACCACACCGATGTTGGAGGAAACCTCGACGGAGCCGTCGGTGGCGACGTTGCGGCGAATCACGCCGTTAGGGGCAAGACGCAGGGCGCGGATGAGGGCAAGCGCGGACTTCTGGTCCATGGCCTCGACCTCGGCGTCGTCGGCAATCTCGACGGTGCAGGTAAAGCCGGGGTCGAAGACCTCGAGCTCGGCAGTGACGTCGGCGATGATGCCCTTTGCAATCTGGGCCGCGGCCTCGGCGGCAGCGTGGTCGGCGTAGACCAGAACAGCCTTGCACTCACGGTTGATGGCGTTGTCCTTGGTGCCGCCGTTAAAGCTAACGATGGCGGGCTCGCCGGCAACCATCAGGCGGTCGATGATGCGGGCCATGATGAGGTTGCCGTTGCCGCGCTCCAGGTGGATATCGCTGCCGGAGTGACCGCCCAGCAGGCCGGAGATGTCGAGCGTGAGGGTGCTACCGGTCTTGTGCTCGCGCACGATCGGGCAGGTGTAGGTAACGACGACGCCGCCGGCGCAGCTGACGGTGGCAACGCCCTCTTCCTCGGAGTCAAGGTTAATCATGGTGCGGGCGCTAATCTGGGACTTGTCGAGCGTCTCGGCGCCGACCAGGCCAGTCTCCTCGTCGGTGGTGAATACGCACTCGAGGGCGGGGTGAACGATCGAATCGTCATCGAGAACAGTGAGCATCAGAGCGACGGCGATACCGTTGTCGGCACCCAGGGTGGTACCGTTGGCGGTGAGGACGCCGTCCTTGACGACCAGGTCGATACCATCGGTCATAAAGTCGTGCTCAACGGAGCCCAACTTGTCGCACACCATATCGATGTGGCCCTGCAGCATCACGGTCGGGGCATTCTCGGCACCGGCAGATGCGGGCTTGCGAATGATGACGTTGTAGACCTCGTCCTGATACACATCGAGGCCGCGCTCCTTGGCAAACGCGACCAGGAAATCGCTGATGCCCTTCTCGTTGCCAGACCCACGGGGGATCGCGCTGACCTCCTCAAAGAAATGGAACAGCTGGGCGGGCTCGTAGCCGGTAATCTTGTAGTCCATGGTGCCTCCTTGGCGCAACTGGTTAGACAGTAAGACATGCGACTTGTATATTCCCAGACTTTGCGTGCATAAACCAGTCGAAAACGCCGAGCGCCCTCGCATCATCGGCTAACGGTGGACCGCATAGCGTAACGGTCACAACTTCGCAGTTCTACAAATCGAGGCGCCCTTGCCAGAGCGCCTCGATTGCGCGTATCAAATTGTCGCCACGCCCTACAGCGCGCCGGAACCGGCTTGCATCATGCCGCCGGGGCCCGAGGTCACGCCGCCGCTCACGGGCGCGGCGTTGCCGGTGTGCGGTGCCGCCGGAGCGGTATCGCCACCGAGCGTGCCCGCCGGACGCGGTGCCGGGATCTCACCCGTGCCGTGGCTAAAGACAAACTTGCCATCGGTCACGTCGCACAGGACGGTATCGCCCTCGCCCCACTCGCCGGCCAGAAGCTCCTCGGACAGCGGGTCCTCGATGAGCTTTTGGATGGCACGGCGCAGCGGACGCGCACCGTTGGTGAGGTCGGTGCCCTCGGCCACGATCTTGTCATAGGCCGCATCGGTGAGCTTAATGTTCATGCCGTTGGCAATCAAACGCTGACGCAGGTCGTCCACCAGCAGGTGAGCGATCTTGGTGAGATTCTCGCCCGAGAGCTTCTGGAACACCACAATGTCGTCGATACGGTTGAGCAGCTCGGGGCGGAACAGGCGCTTGAGCTCGCCCATCGCGCGACCACGGATCTCACTCGACGTGAGACCCTGCTCGCCGGTGGTGCCAAAGCCAACGCTCGCATCCTGCGCAATCTCGCGGGCGCCCACGTTGGACGTCATGATGATCACGGTGTTGCGGAAGTCAACCGTCTTGCCCTGGCTATCGGTCAGACGACCCTCCTCCAGCACCTGCAGCAGGATGTTGAAGATGTCGGGATGCGCCTTCTCGATCTCGTCGAACAGCACGACCGAGTACGGGTGGCGACGAACGGCCTTGGTGAGCTGGCCGCCCTCGTCGTGACCGACGTAACCCGGAGGGCTACCGATGAGCTTGGAGACCTCGAACTCGCTACCGAACTCGGACATGTCGAAGCTGATGAGTGCATCCTTGCTGCCAAAGAGGTACTCGGCGAGCGTCTTGGCGAGCTCGGTCTTGCCCGTGCCGGTGGGACCCAGGAAGATAAAGCTGCCGCCGGGGCGACGCGGGTCCTTGAGCGGCGAACGGCTGCGGCGCACGGCCTTGGCAACTGCCTCGACAGCCTCATCCTGACCGATGATGCGCGTCTTGAGCACGCTTTCGGCTTGCAGCAGGCGACGGCTCTCGCTCTCGGTAAGCGAGGACACCGGCACGCCCGAAGTCACGGACACGATGTCGGCGATCTGAGAGACATCGATGGTGAGCGGGCTGGCGTCGAGCTCGGCGGTCCAGGCGGCCTTGGCCTCGGCGAGTTCAATCTCGGCGGCCTTCTGCTGCTCGGTGATCTCGGCGGCCTTGTTCATGTCGTCGCTCTCGGTGGCCTCCTGCGCGGCGGCCTTGAGCTCCTCTATGCGATGCTCGGCCTCACGCACCGGCTCGGGCGCGCGGTTCGCGGCGATGCGAGCGCGGGCACCGGCCTCGTCGATGAGGTCGATGGCCTTATCGGGCAGGAAGCGATCCTGGATGTAGCGGTTGGAAAGGTTCGCGGCGGCCTCGATAGCACCCTGCGTATAGCGCACATGGTGGTGCTCCTCGTAGCGCGGCTTGAGCGCGGTCAGGATCTTGACCGTGTCCTCGACGCTCGGCTCATCGACATCGATGGTCTGGAAGCGACGCTCGAAGGCCGGGTCCTTGGTGAGGTACTTGCGGAATTCCTCGGCCGTGGTGGCGCCGATAATCTGGAAGGCACCGCGCGCAAGCACGGGCTTGAGCATGGAGCTCGCGTCAATGGAGCCCTCGGCAGAACCGGCACCAATGATGGTGTGCATCTCGTCGATAAACAGGATGACGTCGTCGGCTTCGGTGGCCTCCTGAATCACGTTCTTGAGGCGCTCCTCAAACTCGCCGCGATACTTGGCACCCGCCACGAGGCCCGGCAGGTCGAGCGTCCAGATATTCTGGTTCATGAGGTTCTCGGGCACGTTGCCGGCTGCAATCTGCTGAGCTAGGCCCTCGACGATGGCCGTCTTGCCCACGCCGGGGTCGCCCAGAATGAGCGGGTTGTTCTTGGTGCGGCGCGAAAGAATTTCCATCATGCGCTGGACTTCCTTTTCGCGACCAATTACAGGGTCGAGCTCGCCATCGCGCGCCTTCTGCGTGAGGTTGGTCGCGAACTGCTTAAGCGTATCGGTGCCACTCCCCTTTTGCTGAGAGGCATCCGAGCCGCTAAAGAACGGCAGGCCCGCACCGGGACGACCAGCACCGGCGCCGGCGAGCGGACGCTTCTTGTCCTGGTCCTTGGCAGTGAGTTTCTCGATAGCCTTTTTGATGGAGGCGGACGACACACCCAGGCGCATGAGGATGTCCATGGCCATGCCGTTGCCCTCTTCGACGATGCCGATCAGCAAGTGCTCGGTCGAAACGTAGGTCTGGTTGTTCTCACGCGCCACGCGGAATGAACGCTCCATCACGCTAATGACGAGCGGCGTAAAGGCGAGCTTGGCAGCCTCGGTCTCTTCGCTGGGCTCGGGGACCGTGGTCTGGACCTCTTTGAGAGTATCCATGATGTCATCGTAGGAGATGTCGAGCGAACGCAGCGCCTCGGCGGCAATGCCCTCGTCCTCCTTGGCAAGCGCGAGCAGCAGGTGCTCGGTGCCCACCTTATTTGAATGAAGATCGAGCGCCTCCTGTTTGGCCATGGACATGACCTTGCGCGCTCGATCGGTAAATCTATCTAACATGCTCGTTTCCTTACATGAGTTCATCGAAATCAAAACGCCCGCCCGTCGGCGGCGCTTTTGTCTCTTTACCCACAGGTTGTCTATGTTAACAGCTGGAGGAATATCTATAAACCCGGCTCACATGAATGCAGGTTATGACCGCATCGCGGGACTCACCGCGCGATGCGCGACAGGCGCCCCGCAAGAGAAACCCTAGGTGTCTTTCACCACGTCGGGACTCGTCGCACGCGATGCGCGATAGGCATCGGCCTCCTTGGAGACGCGTTCGAGCAGCTCGGATGTATCGACGCCCTCGACTTGCGCGACCGTTTCCACCGTCTGCATGGCGACCGCCCTCAGGTACGCGCACGCGCTGTCCCCCAGCTGCTCGAGGTCTATCTCCTCGCCGCCCTCCCGGGCAAAGCCGACCGCCATCACAAAGCCCATGATGCCCGAGACCAGAAAGCCCACCGCAAAGCTCGAATCTGCCTTGAGCTCTTCTCCGTCGGGGTGGACGATCTCTCTCACGCGGTCGATGATGATCGTATGGATGCCCTGCACGACCTGCTCGGCGGCACCCGCCCTCATGGTGATGACGATGCGCCGCAGCAGGCAGCGGACGTCGCGCCGGTCGAACGCCGAAAGGTCGCCCTCGCTCGAAAAATGCCAGAGGGCATCGGTGATGAGCTCGTTATCCTGCAGCAGCTGGGCTATGGCGATGGCGACGAGTTCATCGAAATCGTGAAAATAGTAGTAAAACGTTCCGCGATTGCACTGGGCGGCGCGGGTCACCTCGCCAACCGACAGCTCGAAGATGCTGTTGTTCTCGATGAGCTCCCAAAACGCCTCGATGATACGGGTGCGTGCATCGGGCGCATCGGCGTCCTTACGCGGTCTCGCCATGCGCCTCACCGCACCCCTGCGCCTTGGCGTTCATGATGAGCATCTGAAGACGGTTCTCCACGTTGGCGAAGCTCACGTCGGGATCGTAGTCGAGCGGCAGGAACTGCGCCGTGGGATACTGCTCCTTGAGCGCATGGATGAGCCCGCGCCCCACGACATGGTTGGGCAGACACCCGAACGGCTGCAGGATCACGAAGTTGCGGCAGCCGCGCTTGGCGTGCTCGAGAATCTCCGCCGGAATCAGCACGCCCTCGCCCGCATCGAACGTATGGTGCAGGATCTTATCGCTCGCGCGCACGAGCTCGGGCATGCGCGTCGGCGGCTCGTAGAGCGGGCTCGCCGCGCCCAGGCGGTCGCAACGGTCGTGCGCGAGCTCGAACAGGTTGTCCGCCGTGGCGTACCAGGCCTTTTCGGGCAGCGACAGGTCGACGTGGAACTCGCGCGACTGCGCATGCTTGTAGAAATAGGTCTTGCGGATCACGTCGGTCATGCGCGCCTCGATGACCTCGAGCCCGTTGTCCTCGAGGTAGCGCTCGATCTCGTGGTTGGCGCCGAGATGGAAATTGAGCAGGTACTCGCCCACGATGAGAACGGTCGGATGCGGGTTCGAGCGGTCGTACGGAACGGCGTCCATGATCGCAAGCGCGCGTTTGAAGCCCGTCGCCTGGCCTCTCAGCCCGGAGCGCTCCATGCCCTCGATAACCTCATCGAGCGCGCGGTCGAACGCAGCGTCCGCCGCGCCCTTCTCGAGCTCGTAGGGACGGATGCGCCTAAGCATGGCCTCGAGGGCATCGATCATGGGAAGACCGTAGGCGATCTGGATGCTCGGGCCAAGGCCGAGCTTGAAGCCCGGATGCGCATTGTGGGCATCGACGTCGTCGTTGGTGAGCACCGGGACATAGTCGTATCCCGCGTCGTCGAGCGCGCGGCGCAGCAGGGGCATGTAGTGCGTCAGGCGGCAGTCGCCGATATACTTGCCAGTCACCACGGCGACGTCGTGCGGGTCGTACTTACCGCTCTCGAGTGCCGCGAGCGCCTCGCCGATCACGATTTGCGCGGGGAAGCAGATGTCGTTGTGTACATAGCGTTTGCCCAGGCGGATGGCATCCTCGCGCCCGATATCAAGGGCCTCGGCGCGCACGCCCTGATTGCGCATCGCCGCGGTCATGAGCCTGCAGAACGCATGGGAGGTGTTGGGGACCAGCGCGATCTTGTCGTGCCGGTCGCGCTTGGTGTACTTGACCTTATACGGGTCGTCGAGCGGATGGACCGCGTGCACCCGGGCGCCCTCGGCACGCTCCTCCGCGCGACGACGGTTGACCGACTCGATAAACGAACGCACGCGAATGCCCATGGGACCGGCGACGTCGCTCTCATCGAGCTTGATCATCATCGGAACCTTGGAGCCCATCTCGCCCATCATGCGCGCGATCTCGTCGGTGAGATACGCATCGTGGCCGCAGCCGAAGCTGCCCATCTGCACGAGCTCGAGCTCGGGCGTCGATGCGACGATGACCGCGCACGACAGCATGCGCGCATGGTAGTTGTTCACGATGTCGATGCGGCTGTTGGAAAGATCGACGTTGCAGACCCCCGGCACCGCATCGGGCGTCAGCACGGGGATGCCGCGCTCAGAGAAGAGCTTGGGCAGCCCGTGGTTGACCAGCGGGTCGTTGTGGTACGGGCGCGAAGCGATCACCACCGCGTAGCCGCCGTCCTCGCGCACGTTCTCGAGCACCTGCCTGCCGCGCAGCTGCAGCTGGTTCTCAAACGTCTCCTGCGCGCGGTCCGCCTGCTCGGTCGCCTTGGCAACCAGGTCGGCATCGATATCGAAGGTCTCCTTGCACCACGCCTTGAGCTGGCGGTTTCGGTCGCCCTCGTCGTACCAGTGGAACAGCGGCGTATCGAACGGAACGCCGAAACGCTCCTCCGGGTTATCGGAATTGCGCATCACGTAGGAGTATCCCTTTACGACGGCGCACATCCACTCGCTGGTAGAGGCGGTGTTTTCGGTGGGCACCGTCGTGATGATGGGCATGAAGATGCGGTCGACGCCGGCGTCGACGAGATTGCGGATGTGCCCGTGGACGAGCTTGGCCGGGAAGCACACGGTGTCGGATGTGACGTGCGCCAGACCGCGCTCGTACATCGCCTTGGTGCTGCGTCCCGAGACGCGCACCTTAAAGCCGAGCGTGCTGAAGAACGTCGACCAGAACGGCATGGTGTCCCAGAACTCGAGCACACGGGGAATGCCGATCGTGACATCGCGCCCCCCGCAGACGGGAACCGTGGGGTACGACTCGAACAGCAGCTCCTCGCGGTCGACAAAGAGATTGGGGGCAGCCGCGGTCCGGTCGCGCCCCGTGCCGGGTGCCTGTGCCTTGCAAGCACCCTGCGGACGCAGCTCCTCCGCCGCGGGAACCTCGCGCACGAGCTCATCCCATGAGATGGCGCCGCCGCGCGGGCAGCGATTGCCCGTGACGTAAAGCGAGCCGTCGCCAAATGCCACGACCGCGCGCTGGCAGCGGTTGTTGCACCGACGGCAGGTAACGCCGCCGAACTCGCGATGCTCGAAGCGCTCCACGGCATCGAGCCCGATAAACGACGTGTCGGCGTCGCCCTTGCGGCATTCCTCGCGCGCGAGCAGGGCGATACCGATAGCGCCCATCAGCCCCGGGTGGGGCGCACGCGTGACGGGTTTGCCCAGATACTGCTCGAATGCGCGCAGCACCGCGTCGTTTCGGAACGTGCCGCCCTGGACGACGACTTTGTCGCCCAGACGGTTGAGATTTGAAACGCGAATGACCTTGGTGAACACGTTCTCGATAATCGAACGGCAGAGACCGGCCATGATGTCGCCCGGACCCTTACCGCGCCGCTGCTCGGAAACGACGCTGCTGTTCATGAACACCGTGCAGCGGCTGCCGAGAACGGCGGGGGCTTTGGACGAAAATGCCTCGGTCGCGATATCCTCAACGGCTATTCCGAGGTTTTTGGCAAAACCCTCGAGGAACGAGCCGCAGCCCGCAGAGCACGCCTCGTTGACGACGATATCGGTCAGCACGCCGTGGTTGAGCCAGATGGCCTTCATATCCTGTCCGCCGATGTCGAGCACGAAGGTCGCATCGGGAACGCATGCGCACGCGGCGCGGGCGTGCGCGACCGTCTCGACCGTATGGTAGTCGGCGTGGAACGCGCGCGCGAAAAGCTCCTCGCCGTATCCCGTGGTGCCCACGGCATCGATCGCAAGCGTGACTCCCGCTGTCTCCCAGCGGTTCTTCAAGCTGACAAGACCCTGTTGGGCGACGTCGAGCGGTCTGCCGTTATTAGACGCGTAGAACGAATCGACAAGCTCACCCGCCTCATCGACCAGGGCGAACTTGGTCGTCGTGCTCCCCGAATCGATGCCGAGCGCCACACGCACCGTCTCTCCGGGCGCATACGCATCCGGACCCTTTGCCGGCGTCTCTTTGCCATGGCGTGCCATAAAATCCGCCTGCTCGGCAGGTGTGGCAAAAAAGGGCTGGGCAAGACGTCCCTCCCCGCTTGCGGGCGCGACCGTCTCGAGCTTATCCAGCCGGACAAAAGCGTCGGGAAGGTCGATCGGTTGGGACGATGCGAACATGTCGGTCAGCGACAGGGCGGCACCGCGCGCGACCATGATCTGCGGATCGCGCGGGACGATAACCTGATCGTCCGATAGATTCAGTTGCTCCCGGAACACGCGGACCAGCGTGGGGTTGTAGGCGAGCGTACCGCCCTCGAAGATTACCGGCGGCTCGATGTCGATACCCTGGGCCAGACCGCCGATCGTTTGGCGGGCGACCGCGTGAAGCGCCGAAAGCGCCAGGTCGGTGGTAGGAATGCCCTCGTTGAGCAGCGGCTGGATATCGGTCTTTGCGTACACGCCGCAGCGGCCCGAGACCTCGTGGACGGTCGTTCCCCGGCTTGCGAGCTGCTCGAACTCGCCCGATTCGGTGCCGACCCCCATGAGCTTTGCCATCTCGTCGATAAATGCACCGGTACCGCCTGCGCACGAGCCGTTCATGCGCATGTCGGCAACCTCGATGTCTCCCTTATCGTTGGTGCGGAAGAAGATCATCTTGGCGTCTTGGCCGCCCAGCTCGATGGCGCAGCGCGTCTGCGGATAGAACCTGCTGATCGCGAGCGCGTTGGCGACCACCTCCTGAACGTACGAGGCGCCCAGCGCGGTCGCGATATCGCGCGCACCCGAGCCGGTCACCGCAACGCGCAGCGACTCATGGGGAAAGCGCTCGGCGAGCTCGCCGAGCATGGCGCGCACGCTCGCTGTCTGACACGCCCCGTGGCGGCGATATCCCCACCACGCCTCGGTCATATCCTCGTGCATCGCGTAAACTTTGGTCGTCGTCGACCCTACGTCCAGTCCTACTAACAACGCCATAATGCTCCGTCTCTCGCATTTTTCCTGCTAGAGATATACCACTCTACGTAATACAACAGACTGTTGTATTTAAACTCCGTATAAATAGCGGCTGCCGAAACGCTTCAGCAGCCGCCGAATGCACCAACAGATTGTTCTGCGCGCTAGCACGTCGGGCAACGGAGCAGCACGGGCCCTCCGGTCATGCGCACCGCTCGCGCCCGCGATGTCGCCGAGCGAGCTATCCACGCTTAGGGCTCCAACCAAGCAAGTCGCCCGCGCTCAGCAGATCCCTAAGCGAGCTACTCGCACTCAGGAGCCATAGCCTGCTCCAAGAGCTCGGCATGCTCCTCCTCGAAAACCGTCCCCACAGGGAAGGCGCGACGGAAGACGAAGCGGGAAATCGGACCGGCTACCAAAAGGTTCCACGGCAGCGCCATCACAAAATTATGCGGGATGTTGATCATCCAGATCGCGGGCACGGAATACAGGTTCGCAAGGATGCCGCCGGGCATGTGCGTCAGACCCTCGCAGGCACCGTACAGCGACATGATGATAACCATGGGGACGACCATGCAGGAGCTGACGGCGAGCGTCATGGCAAGTGGCGAGCTCTTGCCCGGCGTGACCAAGTACTTAAAGGCGAAACCCTTGGCGAGCGGGCTGGCGACGAACCAGTCGCAGCACATGGCAAAAATGTAGGCAACGGGGAAGCCGAGCCACGCAGCGGCAACGACCTCGCCGTTGATGGCCCCGTGCTGCAGGGCAACGTTGTAGATGCTCATCCAGAGCACCATGCAAAAGCACATGATAAAGGTGAACAGCAGGCTCTCTCGTTTGTTGATAGGCATAAAGGGCAGATTCCTCTCTGTGTTGTACCGCGGCGCCACGCAACAAAAACGGGCGGGCAAGATGGAGCTGTTGGAACTTCATCTCGCCCGCCCGTGGTACGCGCGTCTGCGACTACTTATGTGGTGGAACCAGCCTAGCACGAAACGCATGCGCTTCGTAAGCGTTGAGTTTATGAAGATGCAGGGCACCGATAATCCCCCGACCCCATAAGTTGCGGTGGAATACGGACTGTTTTGACCCTTTAAGCAGCAATTCAGTCCCTATTTCACCGCAACTCATTTGGTGCAAAGTAACCTGTCCCCCTTGCACCAATTAGCTGGTGTGGCGCCAGCGAGGGTCGGTGAGCGTACGCGCCACACCCAGGCCAACGGGCAAAAACGCCACGATGAGCACTGCGCGCACAAACCAGCCGAGCATATTGACCGTGTCGAAGGTGCACATGTAATACATCGAGCGATACAGATACAAACCCGGCACCATAATGACAATCGAAGGCACCGTGAGAGCGATACGCGGGTAGGTGAGCTTGACTTCGGCCAAGCTTGCCAGCAGACCCGATACCAGCGCGCCGATAAACGCTGCTGCCTCGGGAGGCATTCCCGTGCTGAGGCCCAGGAAGGGAATCATCGTCGGCGCATCGACAAGGGTCAGACGCAGGGTATTGGAAACGGCACCGATCAACCCAGCTGCCGCGGCCATCTTTACCGGGCTGTTGAACATCACCGAGAAGCCGAATACGCCAACGAAGCTCATCACCACGCGCAGGAGCGTAAGGGCAAGCGGCGAAAGGCCCAGTGGGGCAAAGTCGTCCGGCGCCAGGCCAACACACTCGGCAACCATCCAACCTACGAGGGTCGCCATCACAATAATCGATACGGCATATGAAAGGCGCTCGATACCGCTTCGCATGTCGAGCTTAGCGATGTCGAGGCCTGCCGTAATGAGCGGAAAGCCGGGAATCACAAAGAGCATGGCGCCGATATAGCCTTCTTGGTGCGACATTGCCCCCGGTATGACCTGGCCAAGGCCGAGCAATGCCAGCAGATACGAAACGCAAGCGAGCGCAACACCGGTCGTCAGCGCGCTGAACTGACCAAGGCCTTGCTTGAGAATATGGGAGCGGGCAAAGTTGCCGACACCCGCGCCCACGAACGCGCATGCCATCTCAATAGGACCGCCACCAAGTAAAAAGACAAAGGCGCCACAGGCGCAGGCCGCCGCAAGGCCCTGTTGCCAAGGCGCGTAATCAGGTTTTGAACTCTCAACGGTCTTGAGCATCTCGTGATACTCGTGCACCGTGAAGCGACGACCATAGGTCTCGATTTCCTTGAGGAAACTCTCCATCATCCAAATGCGATGGGTATTGACTCCCGTTGTGGGCAGGCTGACAACCTCGTTAAAGCAGTGGCCATCTTCGATGCAAGTGCACTCAAACGACAGAAGACTCAGGTCGACGTGAATCGTGACGCCGAGTACGGCAGCAACACGATTCATGGTATCGCACACGCGCCAGGCACCTGTTCCGCTTGCCAGCATAAGCATGCCAGTGCGGCAGATGATGGATGACTTATCGGTGAGTGGCGCATCGACGGCAAGCTCATCGCCTGCCGTCACGATCTGGTGCCAGTCAGTTTTCATATGGAGCGCGCCGGCACGAACGCCGTGGTGCATGGGGGCTCTCGAAAGCAGCGAGTCAAGGCGCGAAGGCTGTGAGGGCTCCGCCGATTCGCCCTCGTCCTCGTCGGGCTCTTCATCGACCAGATCAAAGGAATCAAGCGGCGCTGGCTCGCGACGGTCGATCAGCTCCTCGTCCTCATCATCAAAGTAATTGAACTGATCGAGCATGTCCTCTTCGATTGAACGCTCGCTCGCGTCGTCCATATAGACGCTCCCTTCCTACCGACTAACCCCCATCCTAGGCAGCAACGGCTAAAGGAAACATAAAAGAGACGGCTGTCATGCGAGCCATGTGCGCAATATCCGTTGGGTAGTCGTTTAAGAACGTCCCCAATGACTACATCGATGTTCTAAGTGTCAACCAAGTCAACGCCGCAGATAGAGGACGGACAGCGAGCGCCGTCCAGGGCGAACAAGTTGGCATGAAAAAGGCAAGGCATAGACCTTCTGGTCATGCCTTGCCTTTTGAATGACAAATTGTCGCCCTGGGCGGCGCGCAGCGTCAACTGGTTACGCGGGTTGGTAAACCCGCGTAACCACCTAGGTCGCGCCCTTGAAGTTGAACGTCAGATTGTCCAAATGCGACCCGCGCAGCGTCGAGCCGTTACGCGGTTCGTAGAACCGCGTAACAAGTTAGTACATCTTTGCGCCGGCGGGGATGGAGGCGTCGAGCTGGATCAGGTTGAGGCGCTCCTCGCCCTCCTCCTCGTGGACAGCGCTGATCAGCATGCCGCAGCTGGGAATACCCATCATCTTGCGCGGAGGCAGGTTGGTGATGGCGAGCAAGGTCTTGCCAACCAGGTCCTCGGGCTCGTAATAAGCGTGAATACCGGAGAGGATGGTGCGGTCGGTGCCGGTGCCGTCGTCGAGCGTAAAGTTCAGCAGCTTCTTGGACTTCTTGACGGCCTCGCATGCCTTGACCTTCACAGCGCGGAAGTCGCTCTTGGAGAAGGTATCAAAGTCGACGAACTCCTCAAACAGCGGCTCAACGGCGATCTTGGAGTAATCGAGCGTGGGCTTAAGCGACTTAACGAACGGGCTCGCGGCGTTGCCGGCCTCGGCAGCCTTGGCGGCAGCGGCACCGGACTGGAAACCCTTCTCGGGCTTCATGTGCGGGAACAGCAGCACGTCGCGGATAGAAGCCTGGTTGGTGAGCAGCATGACCACGCGGTCGATACCAATGCCAATGCCGCCCGCGGGAGGCATACCGTACTCGAGGGCGCGCACGTAGTCCTCGTCGTACTCCATGGCCTCGTCGTCACCGCCGGCCTTCTCGGCCATCTGGGCGGCAAAGCGCTCGGCCTGGTCGACCGGGTCGTTGAGCTCGGAGAACGCGTTGGCGTACTCGTGACCGGCAATAACCAGCTCAAAGCGGTGCGTCAGGCGCGGGTCGTCCTCAAAGCGCTTGGCAAGCGGGCTGACCTCGATGGGGTAATCGCACACGAACGTGGGGTTGACGATGGTGTCCTCGCCCAGCTCATCGTAGATCTCGGCGATAATCTTGCCGGCGGTCCACTCGGGCTTAATCTCCAGGCCCTTCTCGCGCGCGGCGGCAGCAAGCTCCTCGACTGGCGTGTCAATGGTGACCTGCTTGCCGAGCACGTCGGAGACGATGTCGGTCATGGGACGGCTGGCCCACTCACCAGAAAGGTCGATGGTCTGGCCCTGGTACTCGATGACCTCGGGGTTGCCGATGGCCTTGTTGGCAGCCTTGATGACACCCTGGGCGAGTGCCTTCATGCCCTCGAGGTCGGAGAAGGCACGGTAGGCCTCCATCGTGGTGAACTCGGGGTTGTGGGTAAGGTCCATGCCCTCGTTACGGAAGATGCGGCCGATCTCGAACACGCGCTCAAAACCACCGACGATGCAGCGCTTGAGGTGGAGCTCGGTGGCAATACGCAGGTAGCACTCCTGATCGAGCGCGTTGAAGTGGGTAATGAACGGCTTGGCCGTGGCACCACCCTGGATGGTCTGCAGGATGGGGGTCTCGACCTCCATGTAGCCGTCGGACTCCATAAAGCGACGGAAGGTGGAGAGAATCTGCGAACGCTTACGGAAGGTCTCACGAACGTCGTCGTTGGCGATCAGGTCGACATAGCGCTGGCGATAGCGGGTCTCCTTGTCGGAAAGACCGTGGAACTTCTCGGGCAGCGGACGAACGGCCTTGGCAAGCAGGGTCGCGCTCTTAGGAGCAACGGAAAGCTGGCCGCGCTGGGTGCGCACGACCACGCCGGTCACGCCCAGGATGTCGCCCAGGTCGAGGGCCTTGAGCGTATTCCAGGCAGCCTCGTCCATGTCGTTGATGCGGCAGAACAGTTGAATCTCGGCAGTCGCATCGCGCACGACGATGAACATGATCTTGCCCTGACCGCGCTTGGCGACCACACGGCCGGCGATCTTCACGACGTCCTCGGTGTCCTCGCCATCGGCAAGCTCGGCGTACTTAGCCTCGATATCGGCGACGTAGTCCTCAAGCTCAGAGTGCTCGGGATAGGGGTTCTGGCCCGCCTCGAACAGGGCGGCGCGCTTGGCCAGGCGGGTGGCGCGCTCGTCGTTGAGCGTCGATGCCTGATCTGCGGCGTTCTGGTTCTCTGCCATAAGTTAGCTCCTCAAACTAAAACGCTCCCCAGGATTCGGTCCCAGGGAGCGAAAACATACCTTTACGCGGGACCGTGGTCTAGCGTGCGATCTTGGCGATGGTGTAGACGCGAGTCTTGCCGGAAGGCGTAACGACCTCGACGGAGTCGCCCTCGCCGTGACCGATGATGGCATGGCCGACCGGAGACTCGTTGGAGATCTTGTGCTCGAGCGAGTTGGTCTCGGTGGTACCAACGAGCGTGACTTCCATGACCTCGCCGTTGGGATCAATCAGCGAAACGGTGGAACCGATGGAGACGGTCAGGTCGCCCGTGGTGGCAGCAACCTGAGCGTTGGCGAGGATGGCCTGGATCTCGGCAATACGAGCGGCGTTCTGGGCCTGCTTGTCCTTAGCGGCGTCGTACTCGGAGTTCTCCGAAAGGTCGCCGAACGCGCGGGCTTCCTTGATGTCCTCGACGATCTCCTTGGCGTAATCGCCCTCACGCCAAGCGAGCTCCTCGACGAGCTTCTGGCGGCCCTCAGCGGTCAGTACGATCTGGCTTGCGTCCATACGGATATCTCCCCAACTCTGATCAACAATCAACTGTCAACAAAACGAAAAAGACCGGCTAGCCTGCGGGCAAGCCGGTCAGGTGCTCACCCCAAAGGGATGGGACTACTCTGCGTCCGCGTCGCTGTCCTCTGCCTGCTTCTTCTTGGCAGCAGCGAGCTTGGCCTCGAGCTCAGCGATCTCCTTGTCCTCCTCGGACTGCTCGACCACGACCTCCTCGGCCTGCTTGGTCTCGGCCTTATCGTCGCCCTCCATACCCTCACGGATATTCTTGACGGTAGAGCCGAGGGACTTGCCGAGCTTCGGCAGGTTCTTGGGCCCGAAGATAATCAGGACAACGACGAGAATAATGATGAGCTCAGGAGCCCTCAGTCCAAACATGTAGACCTCCACAATACAGCGAGACAAGCTCGAATGAGTATACCGCGGGTATCGCGGTATCACAACACTAGCTAAAAAAAGGGACCGCAAGAAGCGGTCCCTCCTCATGCTCTGGTCGGGTTGACTGGATTTGAACCAGCGACCCCTGCGTCCCGAACGCAGTGCTCTACCAAACTGAGCCACAACCCGTTAGCTCAACTATAGTAACAAAGATTTTCGCCGCGTGCTAGAGAAATTTTTATTTCTTTGGCGCGTCGATTTGAACCGTGTTGGGAATAAGCTCAGTCGCGCAGGCCCACCAGCCATTTTGCTGGGCAGCATCGGCAAGCCTTTCGACCGTGGCAGCGGTGTCGCAAATGGCAAACGAGCAGGCACCCGATCCGCACACATCTACAGCAACGGTTCCGTCCTGTTTACGCAGCCAGTCGAGGACCGTTTGAATCTGCGACTCCATCTGTGCGGAAATGACACCCAGATTATTATGGATGAGTGCATATGCCGTCTCGGCATCACCAGCACGCAAGGCAGAAGCTATCGCGCCGGGCTTGTCCGCAGGCACCGGGGCCTCGTCAAAACGTCGATAGGCTTCAATTGTCGAAACGCTTGCCTCGCGCGACTTGACCAGCACGACGGGCGTCGCGGGCAGCGCGGGGTACTCAGTTGCCAGCACGTCTCCCCCACCTACGTAGAACGCAGGACTCGCGTGCAAAAAGAACGGGACGTCAGCACCAATGCCCCGCGCAATATCGTCGAGCGCTGGGTCGGTGCGATCAATGCCCCAGAGCTCTGCCAAGGCGACAATGACCGCGGCCGCATCCGTCGAGGGGCCGCCCAAGCCGGCGCACAATGGAATGCGCTTCTCAATCGTCACGCAGATGTTTGCCTCGCGACCATAATGCTCGGCCATAGCAACCGCAGCCCGATACGCCGTATTCTTTTGCATGGGAAAACCTGATGCTGGAACCGTCTGGACGGTCAGCGCCTGCGCCGGCGTGACCGTCACGGTATCGGAAAGACCGACGGCCGCCATCAGGGAATCGACCCTGTGGTAGCCGCGGTCATCGCGCTCGGTATGAACCCCCAGGTAGAGGTTAATCTTTGCCGGCGCGGAAAGAGTCAGGGACCGATCGGTCACCGTTAATGCTCCTCGAGCTGATTGCCGAGCGGGGTAAAGATGTGCTCGCCGCTCTCGGGGTCGAACAGCTCGACCTGACCGGTGAGGACATCGATATACTGGTAGGACTGACGCGACTTGCGGCCGCGACGCTCGTCAACCTCGACGATAAAGACGGCGGGGTGGACGCTCTTGATGGTGCCCATGCGCTCGACGACGCGGGTACGGCCCATGTTGGCCTTCACCTTGACGCGATCGCCCACCATATCGGTCAGCTTCTCGTGGATGTCGTCGACGTGATTGACTTCCATCTCTTCCATGAACAGGGCCTCCAGAAGGTGCAATTCAAAAAGGGGATAATACCCCTAAGATAGACAAAACTCTAATACTATAGCACCCTGTTGTGGCCATACGCAAGTAGCTAAATAAGCCCCGTCCCAAATACGTACCAGACGACAACCTCGCATGACCAGTTGTTACGCGGTTTGGTAAAACCGCGTAACCTAAAGGTTGTCGGTGTCCAAGACGATGGTGAATGGGCCGTCGTTGACCAGGTCGACCTTCATGTCGGCGCCAAAGATACCGTGCGCCACATGCTCAACGTCCTCGTGCACAAGCGTCAGGAAGTACTCGTAGAGCTCGTTGGCAACATCGGGTGCGCCGGCATCCGTAAACGACGGACGGCGACCGTGGCGGCAGTCAGCGAACAGCGTGAACTGCGACACCACGAGCACCTCGCCGTCGACATCGGCAAGCGCCAGATTGGTCTTGCCGTTCTCGTCCTCGTTGATGCGCAGGCCGCGGAGCTTGCCCCACAGCTTGTCGGCCTCGGCACGCGTATCGCCATGGCCCACACCCAGCAGCACCAGGTAGCCGCGTCCAATGCGGCCCACGCACTCGCCGTCGACCGTCACGCCGGCGTTGAGTACGCGCTGCACCACCGCACGCACGGCCTACTCCTCGCCCGTCAGCTTGGCGGATAGGTGCTCGAGCGCATGGAATCGATGGCTGATGGCGTTCTTCTCGTCCGCCGTCAGCTCGGCCATGGTCTTGCCCGGCGTGTCGACCGGCAGGAACAACGGGTCGTAGCCAAAGCCGTGATCGCCGCGGCCCTCGTGCGCGATAACGCCCTCGCAGGCGCCCTCACCATAGGTGACCAGACCATCCGTGTCGATGAGCGCGACGACACTCATAAAACGCGCGGTGCGATCCTCGTCTGCCACGCCTTCCAAGTTAACGAGCAGCTTGGCGTTGTTGGCGGCATCGTCGCCATGCACGCCCGCATAGCGCGCGCTATACACGCCCGGCTCGCCGTCCAGGGCATCAACGACCAAGCCCGAATCGTCGGCAATGGCCATGAGCCCCGTCTCCTCGACGGCAGCCTGCGCCTTGATGATGGCGTTCTCCAAAAACGTCGTGCCGTTTTCCTCGGGGTCCTCAAAATCGCCCAGCTGGCCGAGCGCCACAAAGCGCACCTCGGGCATGACCTTGCCCAAAATGGCCTCGATCTCGGTGAGCTTATGAGCGTTTCCGGTTGCCACGACGATGGTCGCCGCCGGGTCGAGGGTGTCGATGTCGATCTTCTCAAGTGCCATAACTGGCCTCCTTGTCTCTATAGCAATGCCGCGCCGAGGGCGACGAGGGCCTCTGCCTCTCCCCTCTCAATCAACGGCAGTCTTGTGTCTAGACGTCTCCGCAGATGAAACCTACCAAAATAAACCTGTCCCTTTTTGGCAGGTTAGGCGATGGCTTGGCGCTGAAGCTCGATGAGCTCGGCGACACCCTTGTCACCCAGGTCAAGCAGGGCGTTGAGGCGTTTGCGGTCGAAGGGCGCCTGCTCGCCGGTGCCCTGGAGCTCGATCATCTCACCGGTATCGGTGGCGACGAGGTTCATGTCGACCTCGGCATGACTGTCCTCGGAATAATCGAGGTCAAGCAGCGTATTGCCGTCGACAACGCCCATAGAGATGGCAGCCACCTGGCCGGTAAGCGGGATGCGCTCGATCTTGCCCGCCTCGACCCACATGGCGAGGGCGTCGTGCAGCGCCACCCAGGCGCCGGTGATGCTCGCTGTACGCGTGCCGCCATCGGCCTGAATCACATCGCAGTCGACGGTGACGGTGCACTCGCCGAGCGCCTTCATGTTGACGACGGTACGCAGGCTGCGGCCAATGAGGCGCTCGATCTCCATGGAGCGACCCTTGCGGTTGGCGTGCTCGCGCTTGCAGCGCTTGCCGGTCGACGCCGGCAGCATGGCGTATTCCGCGGTCACCCAGCCGGCCTTAGCTCCCTTTCGCCAGCCCGGCACGCCCTCCTCGATAGTGGCGGCGCACAGCACGCGCGTGTCACCGAACTCGGCCAAACACGAGCCGTGGGCGTGCTTCATGACGCCACGGGTGAGCTTAACGGGGCGCAACTCGTTGGCGGCGCGACCGTTGGCGCGGTTGACCTGCATGTACTCCATAGAAATATCCTTTCGGCAAAATATGTGGCGAAGGCTTTGGCGGCTGCCTTACATCTATTTCAGCTCATCGATATCGATATGCTCAATGCTCTTGAGCGGCTGACCAAAGATAAAGCTGCCCGCCACCGCAAACTCGGCAATGTTATCGGCCGTCGTGGCAAAACGATGCTGCGGCTCGGCGGCGTCGCCCGCCAGCTGCTCGCGGCGCGTGAGGATATCGGTCAGCTCGCGCGTGGTCTCCTCGGCGGAACTCACGACGCGCACCCCAGGCCCCAGCGCATGGCGGATAGGTCCCACCAACAGCGGAAAATGCGTACAGCCGAGCACCACGGTATCGATACCGTGGTCGCGCAGCGGCTCAACCGTGGCACTCACCAGCGCACGCACGGCAGGCGTATCGAAGACGTCCTCGTTCTCAAGCCACTGTTCCTGCAGATGTGCACCCGAGGCGAGCTCGTGTTCGACAACCTCGACAAAGCTCGAGGCAGGACAGCCGTATACATCGACGCCGGCATCTAGATCTTGAATGGCGCGCGTGTAGGCGCCCGAGCGAATGGTGAGGTTGGTGGCGAGCACGCCCACGCGACGCGTACGCGTGCTGTTGATTGCCGCACGGGCACCCGGCGCAATCACGCCGATCACGGGAACGTCGAGCACCTGCTGGGCCAGACGCAAGGCCGCAGCGGTCGCCGTGTTGCAGGCGATGACCATAATCTTGACGTCGTGCTTCGAAAGCCAACGACCCGCCTGCAACGCAAACGAGCGCACCTCATCCTCGGTGCGCGTGCCGTAGGGACAGCGCTTGGTGTCGCCAAAGTAGTAGACGGACTCGTGCGGCAGCGCCGTCGCAATCGCGCGCGCAACCGTCAGACCGCCCAAACCAGAATCGAACACGCCAATCGGGCGCGTGTCGCCTGCCGGATTCTCGATATCGGACATTACCTCACCAGTCTCTCTCGAAAAGACATGTCCAAGTGCAGCGACGCCGCGCTACGAACGCGCCGCGACCAGCAGCTCTGCCGTCGCCGCCCAACCGTCGACAATTTTGCCGCGCGTAACGAAAGCGTTCTCGCAAGCAGCCAGGAACTCGGGCGCGCCGGCGCTCGTCAGGCCATTCTCGACCAGGCAGAACGTGCCCACGTGATCGGCCATGTAGAAGTCGGACTCGGAATCGCCGAGCGCGAGCGTCTCCTCGCGCTCGATCCCCAGGTGCTCGCAGAAGCGCGCAATGGCAACGCCCTTGTTGAGACCCGCCGGATTGATGTTGAAGGCGCGGCCGTCCTCGACGCGATTAAGCTCGAGCGTCGTCGGCTTGGACAGGTGAGTCAGATGGCCGTTGCAAGCCCAGATCAGACCGCAGCCGGCCTCGTCAAGGATGGCCTGAACCTCATCGTCGGGCACATCGCCGCGCATGCCGACGGTGACCTCACGGTACTTGTAGCCGGTAGACATGTCGTTGTGGTACTCGATCTTGTGCGGCCAGCGGGCGAGGATCTTCTCGCACACGCCGGTCTGCTCGATTACCTGGTGCGGAGTAAGGCCGCAGGCGGGGTCGTAAGGCATGTCACCGGTCAGATACTCCCAATCGTTGGCTTTGAGGTCGTACATAACCAGGCCGCCCATCTCACCAATGTAGGAGTTGAGGCCGAGCACGCGCGCGTCCTCGTGGATCATGGTACGGTTGCGGCCCGAGGTGGGAACCACCTGAATACCAGCGCGAGCGAGCGCCACGACGGCCTCGACGAGTTTGGTCGAGGGGTTGCCGTCGTTGTCGCGCAGCACGCACGAGCCGGGCGCGAGCATCGTGGCATCCAGGTCGGTAAAGACGTACTTGACCTTGACCAAGCGCTCGCGCATCTCGCCCGAAAGCTCGGCAACGGTCGGCAGGGTGTTGTGGGACATGGTTACTCCGTTTACGTAGAAGGGTTTGGACTTGGACGGCATGTTTTGATTGAGGGAACACGCTTATGGCGACAGCGCACTCAGGGCGCCGCCGCCATCATGGTTCATTAGTCAAACTGGGTAACATCGATCAGGCGATTGGCCAACGAAAGGTCGCTCTCGATGGGCACGAACTCGTCGCCCACGTGCATGAGCTCCTCGTCACCCTTTGCCAGCAGCAAGACAATGGTGGGAGCATCGGGGTTGATGTACTCCTCGCGCGCCGCCTTGAACGCCGCATGCACAGCGACTTCGCGATCAAGGATGATCTTGTTCGGCGTATCGTCGGGAACATGTTCGGCAAGCTCGCGACAGACCTTCATCGGGTCCTCGTGAGCCGGGTCCTCATTGGCAAAGATCATCAGGTCGGAATATGGTGCGGCCTCGCGCGGAAGCTGCTCGCGGCGCTCCTGTGCCTTGCCACCGGCAGCGCCAAACACTGCGATAACCGGGCTGGCGGGAAATGCGCGCTTGACCGACGAGAAAAGCGAGCGGAACGAAAGCTGGTTGTGCGCGTAGTCGACGACACAAATCACGCGGCCGTCCTTCGACTCCACGACCTCCATACGGCCCGGCACACGCAGTTTGGAGAGGCCCTTCTTGATAGCCTCGATACCGATGCCGATCTCGCGCGCGGCGGCGATAGCGACCAGTGCGTTTTCCACGTTAAAGTCTCCCGCGATACCCAGCAGGACCTTCTCCCCCGCCTCGGACTCGTCGGCACACAGGCCATGCAAGTTGAACTCGATGCTAAAGCCGACCATGCGTACGTCGCTCGCCCACAGGCTTGCCTCGGGATGCTCGACACCAACGGTCACCAAGCGCTCGGCCGCCGACGCTGCCTCCAGCACACGGTCGATCTCTTCGGTGCCCAAATTCACCACGGCGGTCTTTGCCTGGTCAAAGATCCTGAGTTTGCTCTCAAAATAATCCTCAAACGTGGGGTGTTCGATCGGCGAGATGTGGTCGCGGCCGATGTTGAGGAAGCACGCCACGTCAAACGGCAGATTCTCGACGCGTTGGTACTTGAGCGCCTGGCTCGAGACCTCCATGACCATGGACTGGCGACCGGACGTGCGGCAGTTGGCGATATGGCGCCAAACCTCGGGGGCCTCGGGCGTGGTGTTGGTGCTCTCGTAGCACTCGATACCATCGTCGGTACTCACCGAGCCGATCATGCCGCAGGACTCGCCCGCCGCCTTGATGATGGACTGGAGCATAAAAGCGGCCGTGGTTTTTCCCTTGGTGCCGGTGATGCCCACGATCTTGACGTCGCGGTCGGGACGGTCGTAGACCTCCGGCGGCAACAGGGCCATGGCCGTGCGAACGCTGTCCACGACCAGCATCGCAGCACCGCTCTCCTGCGCCAGCGGCTCCAGAGACTCGACCAGCGACTCCTCGCACACAAATGCGACGGCGCCCGCATCGAGCGCCATGCGCAAAAACGCGGGCTTAAAGGCAGCACCTTTGCAGAAGAACACGTCACCAGCCGAGACCGCGCGCGAATCAAACGAGCAGCCGGTCACGGCACGCTCGTCAACCTGCTCTGATGCGCGCAGCTCGCCGCACACATCGAGCAGCTTGGCAAGCGTATCGACCGTGGTCACGGTCGCGGAATCCGAATGGTGCATCTTTCACCTTTCTCAGCCATTTGGCAGGGACGGTTTTTATAGTAACTGAAACGCACCCACGCAAAAACGGCTCCCGGAGGAGCCGTTACGCGCAGGCGTTCGTAAGCCGAGGCTAGGCAGCCTGAACAGCGGGCTGGTCCTCGTCGATAAAGAAGCGCTTGTACCACACCAGGAACACGAGCGGCGTATAGATCTTGCGCTGGAAATCGCCCTTGCCCGCAAAGTGCAGATCGAGCAGGTGCATGAGCTCGTCGGTATCGAAGAACTCGCTTGCCCACGGCGCGGTGAAGTACTCCTTGACATAGTCGTACCACTTTTGCTCGCGCAGCCAGTAGACAATCGGCACCGGGAAGCCCACCTTGGGACGGGTGGCCCACTCATCGGGCAGCGACTTGTTGGCAGCGTGGCGGAGTACCTGTTTGTTGCCGTTCTCGTTGATGCGGTAGCGGTCGGGAATGTGCTCGGCGAACTCCATGACTTTGCGGTCCAGGAAGGGCACGCGCAGCTCCAGCGAGTGCGCCATGCACATCTTGTCGGCCTTGAGCAGAATGTCGCCCGGGAGCCACATATTCATGTCCAGGTACTGCTTCTTGACCAGCTCGGGCTGACCCTTCACGCGCGCATAGATGGGAGCGGCAAGCTCGAAGGCGCCATCGCCGGTGTTGTACTCGGGCTTGAGCACGCCGTCGACCTCGCGCTCTGGCCATACCAGAGCCTGTCCCAGGAACGACTTCTCGGGAATCTCGGCACCCTTGACCAGGAAGTTATGTCCCTTGAAGTACGGCATATGCAGCGCCAGATTACCGAGCGCGCGACGGATGGGCAGCGGCACCATCTTTTTGTACTTGCGCACCGGGACCGTGTCCTCGTAGTAGGCGTAGCCGCCAAAGAGCTCGTCGGCGCCTTCGCCCGAAAGCACGACGGTGACGTCCTTGCGGGCCATCTCGGCCAAGAACCACAGCGGCACGGAAGACAGGTTGGACTGCGGCTCGTCCATGTGATACTGGATGTCCTCGAGCGCACCGAAGAACTCGTCGGCGGTAATCATCTTGCGAACGTTTTCGACGCCGAGCTTATCGGAAAGCTCCTTGGCGTAGTTGGTCTCGTTGAAGTTCTTGTAGTCAAAGCCCACCGAGAAGGTCTTGTCGGGCATGAGGCAAGCGGCGATGTAGCTGGAGTCGACGCCACCGGAGAGGAACGACGCGACCTTGACGTCGGCGATGCGATGGGCCTCGACGCTCTCGTGCACGACCTCGTCCAGCTCATCGACATACTCTTCGAACGGCTTCTCGACGGCAGAGTAATCGCAATCCCAGTAGCGCTCGATGTTCATCTTGCCGGTCGGGATATCGACGGTAAAGTAGTGCGCCGGCGGCAGCTTGTAGACACCCTCGAAGAAGGTCTCCTCAGTCGCCGAATACTGCAGCGTCATGTACGGACGTAGAGCCTTTTTGTTGACCGCCTTGTGGAAGTGCGGGTAGTCCAGGAAGCTCTTGATCTCGGAACCAAAGAGCACGCCCGGAGCGCCGTCGCCCGCATCGGCCATGGGATAGTAGTAGAGCGGCTTGATGCCAAAGATGTCGCGGGCGCCAAAAAGCTTGTTCTTCTTTTTGTCCCAGATGACGAAGGCGTACATACCGCGTAAGCGATCGAGGACGGCCTCGCCCCACTCCTCGTAGCCGTGCAGGAGGCTCTCGGTGTCGGCGCCGCAGTGGAACTTGTAGCCCTTGGCCTCGAGCTCGGAACGGAGTTCTTGGAAGTTGTAGATCTCACCGTTGAAGACAATGACGACGCTGCCGTCCTCGTTGGCCATGGGTTGAGCGCCGGCCTCGGTCAGGTCGAGGATCGACAGGCGGCGGAAGCCCAGGGCAACGCGGCCGTCGATAAACTGACCGCCCATGTCGGGACCGCGATGGACGATGCGGTCCATCATCTTGGTGAGCACCTCGGATTGGTTATCCGTCCCACCGACAAAACCGACAAAACCGCACATATACTATCCCCTCTGCTGTTGCTGGGCATCAAATCGAATCAGTAGCTTTTGAGTATACCCGAGGGCGTAAAGAGGGGCGGAATGTTCAGGCAATCTCAACTGAATCAGCTCCGCGTGGACACGCGCCAGTTACCTTTAATGGATATGAGGTGAATGAGGCGATTGTTTTGCTATACTCTCTCCGCACGGGCGATTGGCGCAACGGTTAGCGCAGGTGCTTTACACGCACAAGGCTGGGGGTTCGAATCCCTCATCGCCCACCACTGATTTGATAGGCTCCCAGCAATGGGAGCCTTTCTTTTTTGGGCCCAGTGCATGGGATTCGAACCCGACAGGGTGCGGAGCTGAGGAAACGCGCAAGCGTTTTCCAGCGCAGCACGCGAGGGCCGTAGGCCCGAAGCGAGAGCGGGCGGCGAAGCCGCACGCGACATCCCTCATCGCCCACCACTGATTTGATAGGCCTCCAGCGATGGAGGCCTTTCCTTTTTCATGCCCATCGCAGAGGGATTCGAACCCGCCAGCACATCTATCGCAAAGGCCGTGGTCAAAAAATGGCAAAAATGAGTACTGCTACTTTGTTTGCAACATATAAAAAGATAGTATTTGCTTAAGTTACGCAACATATGTCCATTATAAGTACTAACAGTTGGATCAAAATCGTGCTTTCATCGCCATTTTGACTTGCTATCTGGCCTTATTAGTCCAAAATTGCTGCTACCAAATCGGTAACAGTACTCATATTTGATGTTTTTTGACCAGCAGGTCTCCCTGCCTTAGCAAATCTAAGGCAAAACGGGCTCCAGACCGCTGAATCATGCCGCATAGGACACGCCCACAGTCCGGAACCCGGTCCAAATTGAGTTATTGCGCCGCGTTAGCCCAAGACATCCGACAGGATCTCGATCAGACTGTCCACGTCGGCTTCCTCGCAGACGAGCGGCGGCAGGAAACGCAGCGTATGCGCACCTGTAGCGTTGATCACGGCACCGGCGGCCAGCGCGCGGGCAACAACATCATGCGCGTCGCCCGCGGCATCATCCAAATCACAGCCGAGCATCAAGCCGCGGCCACGTACCTCGGTCACGTGCGGCAGCTTGGCGAGCTTTGCCTCCATATAGGCACCCACCTTGGCAGCATGGTCGGCATAATCGCCACGCACAAGCGCGGAGAGCGTCGCGGCACACGCCGCGATGGCCAAGCAGCTACCGCCAAAGGTCGAGCCGTGGTCGCCCGGCTTAAACACGTCGGCAATCTCCTTCTTTGCCACGACGGCACCCATGGGCACGCCGTCGGCAATGCCCTTGGCAAGGCTCATGATGTCGGGCTCCACGCCATAGGTCTGGAACGCAAACGGCTTGCCGGAGCGGAAGATGCCGCACTGGACCTCGTCGGCGATAAGCACGGCGCCCACTTCGTGTGCCAGGTCGCGCGCTGCCGCCATAAACTCCTCGGTCATGGGGTGCACGCCACTCTCACCCTGGATCGGCTCGAGCATCACGGCACAAATCTCGCTCCCCAGCTGCTTAAAGATCGCACGCAGCTCGTCCACATCGTTGGGCGTGCAGGCCACAAAGCCACCCGGCAGCGGGCGGAAGCTGTCCTGCAGCCAATCCTGCATGGTGGCGGCAATGGTCTCGAGCGTACGGCCGTGGAAGCCGCCGCGCATGCACACGATGGTGTTGCCGCCATTACCGGCACGCTTGGCGTACAGGCGCGCGAGCTTCATCGAGCCCTCGTTGGCCTCGGCGCCAGAGTTGGCAAAGAAGGTCTCCCAAACCTGCTCATCCGCAGCCGGGGCACCAAGAGCAGCTGCCGTGGTCTCATCGCCGGCGGCAATGGCATCGGCAAGCACGCGCGCACCATCTACGTCGTCGTTAGCAAGCTTGGACAGCAGCGCCGCGACCTGTCCGCGCTGCTCGATGTAGAAGTAATTGGAGACATGCATGAGCTTTTTGGTCTGTGCCTCGAGCGCCGAGAGCACAGCCGGGTCGCCATGACCTAGGCTGCACACGCCGATGCCGGCAAGAAAGTCGAGGTACTCACGGCCATCGTCGCCGGTGAGCTTCATGCCGTGACCCTCGACAAACTCGACCGGAGAGCGGCCAAAGGTATGCATAACGTAATGGGATTCAAGCGATTGCTGAGCTGCAAGTGACATGGGATGCCTTTCGTTGGGCGCCAGACGGCGCGGGGCTATGGGTGCAGGAATGGGGCGGCTGCGGGTCAGCTAGACCGTCTGAAGCTTCTCGACCTCGTCAAGGTTCTCGGTCAGACGCGCAGCAAACGTCGAAAGCGGATGCGGATGCGTATCGAACTCGTAAGCCGTCTCGGTGGAATGGATCACGGTGCCGACGCCGGCATCGGTCAGCAGCTCCAGGAGCAGCGAATGCGGCGTCGTGCCATTGATGATGTGGGCTCGGAACACGCCAGCGGTAAGCGCGTCGACAGCCGCACGCAGCTTGGGAATCATGCCCTTATCGACCTCGCCGCCGTAGAGCATTTCGTTAACCTCGTCGAGCGTTAGGTTGGAAATAAGCGAGTCCTTGTCGCTAAAGTCCTTGTACAGGCCATCGACATCGGTCAAAAAGATCGCCTTATGCGCGTGGAGCGCCGCGGCAACGGCACCGGCGGCGGTGTCGGCGTTGATGTTGAAGAAACCGCCGTCCTCCCCCGCCGCGACGGTAGCGATGACGGGGATGTACTCGCTATCGAGTAAGCGCTCGATATAGTCGGTGTTGACGTGCGTCACTTTGCCCACACGACCGAGCTCGGGGTCGAGCGGCTCGGCGATGAGCGTGCCGGCATCACTGCCCGACACGCCCACGGCCAGGTTGCCGTGGTGGTTGATGGCAGCAACCAGCTCCTGGTTGACTTTACCACCCAGCACCTCGCGCACGATATCCATAGTCGCCGGCGTGGTCACGCGTTGGCCGTTCTTAAACTCGACGGGAATATCGTAATGGCTCAGCGCCTCGTTGATAGCCTTACCGCCGCCGTGCACGATGACGGGGCGCATACCGATGATCTTGAGCAAAACGATGTCGCTCATCACGTCGCGGCGCAGCTGCTCATCAACCATGGCGGCTCCGCCATATTTGATAACAACCGTCTTGCCGGTCAGGTTCTTAATCCACGGCAGCGCTTCGAACAGCAGCTGCGCGGTCGCTTCGTTGGATTCGCTCGAACGACAATCGCGTGCGAATTTCATAATCTGCCTCGTCTTTCGTATCGTTATCGCGCCGTGCTCCGCTGTCCGCAATCGCGGCAAGATGCGCAGCGTGCCCGGAATCTAGGAACGGTAGTCGCCGTTGATGGAGATGTACTCATGCGTGAGGTCGCAGGTCCACACGGTCGTTGCCGCGTCGCCTGCGCCCAGGTCGGCCGAGATCACGATCTCGGGCGCCTCGAAACGTCGTAGAGCCTCGTCCTCATCAAAGGGAACAGTCAGACCGTCGCGACAGACAGGCATGCCCATCATGTCGATGGAAACGTCTTCCTGATTAAACTTCACGCCGCACTTGCCAAGCGCCATAGCAACACGGCCCCAGTTGCAGTCGTGGCCGGCGATGCAGGTCTTAACGAGCGGCGAGTTGGCAACGGCGCGGGCGGCGATATCGGCCTCCTCGTCGTTCACGGCGCCGGTAACGTTGACCGTAACAAGCTTGGATGCGCCCTCGCCGTCGGCGGCGATGTTGCGCGCCAGGCTCTCGCACACCTCGTGCACGGCAAATGCCAACTCGTCAAAGGCATCGGAACCCTCGACGACAGGCTCGGCATCTGCGGCAGCGGCGCCGGAGGCAAGCATGATGCAGGTGTCGTTGGTCGAGGTGTCGGAATCGACCGTTACCTTGTTAAAGGTCTGCTTGACGGTCGAGAGCAGCAGGGCGTGGAGCGTCGCCGGCTCGACGGGGGCATCGGTAGTGATGACCGCGATCATGGTGGCCATGTTGGGCATGATCATGCCCGAGCCCTTGCACATTCCGCCTACCGTATAGACATTGCTCGCATGACCCGCAGCCTCACTGACGTAGGACACGGCGTACTCCTTGGAGTGCGTGTCGGTCGTCATGATGGCGCGAGCGGCATCGGCGCCACCGTGGGCGGAGAGCGCCTCGTAGGCAGCAGGAATGGCGGTCTCAAACGTGTCGATCGGCAGAATCTGGCCAATCACACCCGTGGAGGCAACCAGAATCTGCTGGGGCTCGCAGCCGATGACCTGCGATGCGATGCTGCACGTCTCGCGCGCGCATGCAAGGCCGGTCTCACCCGTGGCGGCGTTGGCATTGCCAGAGTTGACCGAAACGCCGGCGATGATTCCGTAACCCTTGTCGGCACCGCCCAGGTTGGCACGGCTCACCTGCACGGGCGCCGCGCAAAAGCGATTGGTGGTAAACACGCCGGCACCGGGACAGGGTTTATCGGGCACGACGAGCGCGTAATCCAGACGCTCGGGGTTCTTGCGGAACCCAGCGTGGATGCCCGCAGCTTTAAAACCAGCCGCAGCCGTAACGCCACCCTCGACGGCGCGAATCTTGATATCAAACAGCTCGGTATTCATCGTCTTTATGACTCCTTATGTCAAACAAAAAACGGACATCGGTTGGTGCGCCATGCCAGTCGTGATCATGAGGCCAGCTTAAGAGTGGCGCCCCACTCGATGCCCGACTACCAAATCGTTAACAATCGAATGTGCTACACCGGGCACGCCACTGTGGGCAAGCCTCGTCGCTCGTCAAAACCAAAGACGATGTTGGCGCACTGGACCGCCTGGCCCGCAGCGCCCTTGCACAGATTGTCGATGGCGCCCGTCGCCACCAGCACGCCCGCGCGTTTGTTGAGCGCAAGGCCAATCTGGGCGGCGTTGGTTCCAACGACCGAAGCCGTCTTGGGCTGCTGGCCGGCGTCGAGTACGCACACGAAAGTGCGACCAGCGTAGAACTGCTTGTAATAGTCGACAACGTCCTCAAGGGTCAAGGTATCGATAGCCTGCGGCGTAAGCGACAGCGTCACCGTGGAGAGCAGACCACGCTTGAGCGGTGCCAGGTGCGGGGTAAAGACGACGCGATCGGTCAGGCCAAGGATTTGCTCAATCTCGGGCGTGTGGCGATGTTTACCCACGCCATAGGCTTCCAGGTTCTCGTCCGCGCTGCAAAAGTGGGTGCGGGCGTTGCAGGACTTGCCGGCACCCGTCACACCGCTGATGGCATCGACGATCACGGGGCCGCTCTGGGCAACCCAGCCGGCGCGCACGGCGGGCGCGGCGGCAAGGCTCGTTGCGGTGGGATAGCAGCCGGCGCAGGCGACCAAAACGGGCTTTCCGGCGGCATGGCTGGAAGCAGCGGTCTCTAAGTCCTGACAGAACAGCTCGGGCAGGCCGAAAGCACGCGTCTTGAGCAGCTCGGGGCTCGTATGCGCGGCGGCATACCACGCCTCGAACACGGCCGGATCGCTCAGACGGTAGTCGGCAGACAAATCGAAGCAGGAAACGCCTGCGGCAAGGAGCGCGGGCACCTGTGCCATGGCAGCCGTGTGCGGCACGGCAAGAAAAACCGCATCGCAGCTCTTGAGCTCGGGCGCGTCATGCGTGGTGAAAACCAGGTCGCTCACACCAGCAAAGCTCGGATACACCGCGGACAGCGGCTGGCCGGCATCGGCGTTGGACGTAATGGCAACAAGTTCAAACTCGGGATGGCCGAGCACGAGGCGAATGAGCTCGGCTCCGGCATATCCAGCCGCGCCGACGATTCCAACCTTCAAAGACATATCAGACTCCTTGTCTGCGATTTATGCACCGATGCGCATTTCGCAGCAGTCGTTATGAAGTGGGTTGAAACTTTAACACCAAAAGATGCATGAACACGTAAATGGTTTGCATATTCATGCATTGAAACATTCCCGACACATTCGCTTGAAGGAATTGACAAATGGAGCGGGCCCCGTATTGACCGGCGCTCCTAACGGCGCCGGGCAATACGGGGCTCGCTCCATGCGAAAACCAAGTTGTTAGGATGAGCCAGCTGGCTAGAGCTCGACCGGCACCCATTCGTCGTGATTGCAGATAAAAGCCTCGGGATCCTCGACGCTAAAGAAGACGAGTGTGGGGTCGTTAGGCCCCTCATAGTGCTCGCTCAAGCGCTCAAGATGTTTCCATCCGGCCTCGCGTATTTCGCTCGAAGCCCGGTCTTCCAGCCCCGCACGCCCGCGCAGGATCAACCAACCATGGCCCGGCCACCAACTCGTGGCCTCAAAGCGCTGGTTTTGCAGCAGCTCCTGCCACACATCTTTGGTGCGCGCCGTTACAAACCACAGCTTGCCGTCCTGGATCTGCGCAAACGAAAACGGACGCACATGAGGCTGTCCGTCAACGCTCGTCGCCAAATACCATGCCGGCACCGACGTCAGATACTCCAACACCGTATTCAATCCGTCCACGTTTCCTCCTGTACTAGCTAGTTTGGGAGCCTGGTTTGTGTGAGCTAGAGCTCCAGGCGCTCCTCGCTGCCGTCGATATCGCAGAACCGCGCGGCGATGTTGCGGACCGAGAAAAACGCAAGGCGGCCGTCGTTGGCGCTCTCGTGTTCCTCGCCGATGCCCACCATGTGCTTAAAACCCGCTTGACGCACCTTGTCGCTCGCAACTGCGTCGTCCTCAAGTGCGGCCTCGCCGGTCAACACGATCCAGCACTCCCCCGGCTTCCAGCCCGAGAGTTCAAACTTGGGATTCGCACTCAGCTCCGCCCACACATCCTTGTCGCGCGACGTGCAAAACCACAACTTACCGTCATCGACCATGGCAAACGAAAACGGCCTCACGCGAGGCTGATGCCCATCGGCCACATCGGTCGTGGCCAGATACCACGCCGGAATGCGCCTGAGATACGAACAGGCGCGCTCAAGCTGAGCCGTGCGGTCGTTGTCGGTCATAGGGACCCCTTTCTTGCGCTCGAATCGCGCCTAAACAAGTTGAAGATTGATGACGATGACGCAGATGAGCAGCAACGCCGTCACCACCGCCGCCAACGCATCGCCGCGGCCAAATGCAAGCGCATGCAGGCGCGTGCGGCCCTGCTCGCCGTGATAGCAGCGTGCATCCATGGCGGCAGACAGCGTCTCGGCATGGCGGAACACGCCCGTGAACAGCGGAATCGCCACACTGCCGAGCATACGCACGCCGCCGAGCGGACCGCCCGTCACGCGCGCGCCGCGGCTTGCCTGTGCATCGGCCGTCTGTTTCATCTCAGTGGCAAACTGCGGCATAAAGCGTAGCGCGATACCCATGATCATGCCGAGCTCGTGCGCAGGAAGTCCCACACGCGCAAACGGCGCGAGCAGGCGCTCAAAGCCCGCGGTGAGGTCGAGCGTCGGCGTGGTGAGTGTAATGGCGCTCATGCCGGCCATCATCAACGTCAGGCGGCACGCCATAAACGCCGCAGAACGCAGCGAGCCCTCGCTTATCTGCAGAAATCCGAGCTGCCACAAGATGCGCCCACTCTGATCGGTAAACAAGTTGAGCACCGCGACCACGACGACGATTGCCAGCAGCGGCGCCATCGATGATAGGACCCGGCGCAACGGCACCCGGGACACGGCATAGATCAGCACGACGAAAATTGCGACAGGGACCAGTCCGCGGAAGCCACCGACCGTGAGCGTCGTGATCAGAAACACAAAGCCCAAGAGCAACTTGGTTCGCGGGTCCAGGCGGTGAATTGCACTATCGCTGGGATAGTAACTACCAAACGAAAACGCCTCCATCAGCAGCCCTCCTCTCGCGCGACCGTCTTGGATTTAGCAATGTCCGCGACGTTAGAAGGACCGCCCGAGCGACCGATTAGCAGGTCCACCAACTCATCTGCCAGCGACTCAACCGTATAGAGGCCGTCAAAGCGCAGCGGCACGCCTGCCTTCGCAAGCGCCAGCGCCATGCGCTGGGCAGCGGGAACATCCAAGCCGATTGATTTAAGCTCATCCGCATGCGCAAAAACCTGAGCGGGCGTGCCCTCGGCAAACACCGCGCCCTCGTTCATCACGACAATACGGTCGCAGCAATTGGCCAGGTCATCCATGCTGTGCGAAACCATGACAACGGTCAGGCCATCGCGGTGAAGTCGATCGATGAGCCCTAGGAAATCCCTGCGCGCAGCCGGATCGAGCCCCGCCATGGGTTCATCGAGCACCAGGACTTCGGGCTCCATGGCGAGCACGCCGGCGAATGCCACGCGCCGTTGCTGACCGCCCGAAAGCTCAAAGGGACTCTTGTCGCCGACCGTGGAAAGGTCGAGGCCCACGCGCGAGAGCGATGACTCGACACGACGGTCGACTTCATCTTGCGGCAAGCCAAGGTTATGCGGACCAAACGCCACGTCCTGCGCCACGGTTTCGGCAAACAGCTGACGCTCAGGATATTGAAACACCACGCCGACCTTGGCCTTAACCGCGGCGGCGTCTTTCTTGTTTGACAGATCGAGCCCCAGCGCGCGAACGGATCCCTCCTGGGGGCGAATCAAACCGTTGAGATACTGGACCAGCGTCGACTTACCCGAACCGGTATGACCTGCCAAGCCCAGGAACTCGCCGCGACGCACCGTCAGCGATACATCGCGCAGCGCCCACGGGCTGCTTGGGTCGTTTCCCCAGAGAGCCTGTTTGCTCGATTTGCCCGCAGTGGCCGAGCGCTTATGCCAGCGGCGGCGCTCGCGCGGACTGAGCGAATAACTGTACGAAACATGGGATAGCTCGATGACGGGCTCCGACGCGTTGCCCTCGTTGTCTACCGGAACAGTGCCGTCAGCGATTTCCGACTGGGATACGGAAGACTGCCCCGCGATGCCTGCCCCACTTCGCTCGGCATAAGCCTGCGCAATCTCGGCGACCATATCCGCCTCACGCACCTGCGCGCAAACGGGTACGCCCTTCTCACGAAGTGCCCTACCTAGACAGCACGACGCCGGCATATCCAAGTTGAGCTGCGCAAGTTCGTCCGCCCGCGTCAAGATTTCCTCGGGCGTGCCCAACATGGCAACGCGGCCCGCTTGGAAGACAGCAACGCGATCGGCCTCAGCGGCCTCTTCCATAAAGTGCGTAATCATCACGATGGTCATGCCGCGATCGTGGAGCGCATGACAGGCCTTCATAAGACCCTTGCGTCCGCGCGGATCGAGCATCGAGGAGGCCTCATCCAAAATGAGAACGCGCGGCTCCATGGCGAGCACGCCGGCAAGCGCCACGCGTTGCTTTTGTCCGCCCGAGAGCGCATGGGTCTCGTGGCGCTCAAAGCCCACCAGACCCACGGCCTTCAGCGCCTCGCGCACGCGCTGCGCGATCTGGGCCGATTCGACCCCTAAGTTCTCGGGACCAAACGCAACGTCGTCCTCGACAAGCGTCGCCACAAGCTGGTCGTCGGGATTCTGGAACACCATGCCAGCAGTCGAGCGGATGTCGTAGACCAGCTCGGGGTCGGACGTATCCATGCCGTTGATACGTACCGTGCCCGCATCGGGTTGCAACAGCGCGTTCAAATGCTTGGCAAACGTCGACTTGCCCGACCCGTTTCCGCCGAGGATGCAGAAAAACTCCCCGTCCTCGATGTTCAGATCGACACCGTCGAGTGCCGACACGGCACCGTCATAGCTAAAGGAAACGCCCCGACACTCAATCATGCGCGGCCTTTGACCTGGTCCTTCTTGGGCGTGATGAGATTAGAGACCGCCTTGTACACCGCCAGCGTGAGTACCGAGTTAAGCACGGTCTTGATGAGGTTGAACGGCAAAACAGCGGGAAGCATGAGCGGCAGAATCACATCGGCCGAGCCATACCAGAACCATACGCCAATAGTAAGGTTTGCGACCATAGACAGCGCTGTAGCGGCAATGACACCGAGCACCAGGCCAATCACGGCACCCTTATAGGTATGCATCTTCTGGTAGACGATAGCCGCGGGCAGAATGTAGCCCAGCGTGGCAACCAGGTTCATAAGCGCGCCGACCCAGTCACCCGTGGTGAGTGCATGGATAACGATCGCCATGGCGGCAACAGCAGTACCGGCACCGGGGCCATACGCAAACCCGCACACCATCGCCGGCACCAGCGACGGGTCATAGGTCAAAAACGGCGCCGAAGGAAGGATGGGCAGCTGCACGTACATAAACAGGGCGCCCAAGGCACACATCAACGCCATGGTAACGAGCTGTTTGGTGCTCCACCTATTCGTGTTCTCAAAATGGATATGCTGCGACTGTTCAGACATAAGATCACCTGCCTCTTTCATCCGGACTCTAACCGTTGGTACTGGGATCTCACCAGTTCAGCCGGCATGCGAACCAACACACGCACGGGTCGCGGACTCATCGGCTCGGTCGCAGACACCTCGCCTGCGCCACGGCGTCCCTTTGACACCGCCCGATTTACCGCCAGTGGGGAATTCCACCCCGCCCTGAAACAGCAATTGCAAGTGTAGCACGAGCAGGTTTTCGCGCAAGTATGCCAAGGGTAATTTATGGTGGGAGAAACGCTCCAGAAATGCGCCGGGACAGAGCAGCGCGACAATAACGCACCCCACCCTCCCCAAGGTAACGCGCTTTTCGCGGCAAAGCCGCGAAACAGCGAAAGGGACACGTATCCCCATCAACCACATTCTCCGCCCACGCCGACCTCAAGGCCGTAAACGCAGGGGATCCGGGGGCGTGACGGGGTTTCTCTCCGGAACATTCCGCACTGATATTTTCTGTATTGAAGACGTCGATGATGCACCCGTATACCATTGACGTCGACACCATC
>CAVGCW010000033.1:0-21950 GCA_963628025.1 Alloprevotella sp.
AGCCGTCATCGAACTTGGAAGGGGGAGGCCTCGCGGCCTCCCCCTTTTTGCGTTTGTGTGGCATAAATGACTCATTTACGCCAGACGATTTAATTCTTTTTGGTATTGAGCTTTTATTTAAAGAAAATAAAACGAATAACAAGGGCAACTGCTATAGCCGCAATGATCAAAAGCAGGATTGTCATTCGATGCTGCTTGCGTCGTTTACTTGACGAAACGAAGATCGATTTTCCTTGTTTTGGCGTTTCGAGATAGCGAGCCGAATGCGTCAAGGTTTGCTTTGGTCGAGGACCTCTTTGTTGATGAGCGGCGGATGCTTTCAGTGGCTCATCACTAGCTGCGCTGTTTTTAGATAATGGTGCGTCTTTCAGATATACAGGGTCTCCCGAGGCGACGCCCATATGTTTACGTCCCGTTTGGGCATCCTCGAGCGTTTGATATCGATTTCTTGTCACATACTCGGGCTCAGGATCATTAATGGGCTCTTGCGAGATGTGGGGGCGATGGAACCGTGGCGGCTGCGTGGAAGTTTCTTCCCCCTGCGTCTGCATAAACATTTTGTTCTGGTTCTGGTCGTCCATGATGCCCTTTAGCTCGTTACCAACAACGTGTACGCGCTCATTGTAAGCCCCTTGTTATTTGTAGCTGCGAACATACTTGTTATTTAAGCTCTGGTTCAAAGAACCTTAACCTTATTAAAACCTGAGGCATACACACTAAGATATGCTTATAGTACTGGACTCAAAAAACTTTATAGTCGATGTATATATAAGCACTGTGTGGGCATATATAAGAGCGTCAAAAGAAGTCCCAGTCACCTAGAAGATGGCTCGGCAGTCCTAAAAGGAGTGGTAAACATGGCAAGCATGGTTCCTTATCGTTCGGTTTTTGGCGTTCGTCCTTCTGCTAGCACGCTGTTCGATCTGTTTGATGATATGACCGACCTTGCAAACAACTCGATTGCTTCCAAGGCGTTTCCCGTTGACGTTGAGGATAAGGGCGACGGCTATGAGGTCAAGGCCTATCTGACCGGTGTCGCCAAGGACGATATCGATGTCGAGCTTAACGAGGGCCGTCTGTCCATTAGCGTGAATGTCGAGGAAGACGAGGAGAACGAGGGCAAGAACTTCCTGCAGAAGGAGTTCAGCTCGTACAGCGCGACGCGTGGCGTGTATCTAAAGGACGCTTCGAGCGAGGGCCTCTCGGCTAAGTACGCTGACGGCATCCTGACCGTTACGGTTCCCAAGATCGTCGAGAAGAAGAACGTTACGAAGATCTCCATCGACTAACTTCGTTGGTGTTCTGCGCTATTAAAATACAGCAAAAGGGGCTGGGAAGCGATTCTCGGCCCCTTTTGCTGTCTAGGACAGTCTATTGAATGGTTGCCGGCTGATACTGACTCGCAGGGCGTATCGAGAGTTTTCGCGATCCTTGGAGAAGGGTTGCGGAGCTGCCGACCTCGTCATCCAGGGTTGCGGCCAGAGCTTTGGCATAGCTTTTGACGGTAAGGCTCGGACGATTGTTATCTTGGCTGATATGCATGGCAATGAGCTGTTCGGTGCGATCGGTAACAAGTGCGCGCGCGGCTTCGGCGGCTTGGCCATTGGAGAGGTGTCCCCTTGCAGACAGGATGCGCTCCTGAAGAAAGCGGGGATATTCTCCCTCGCGTAGCATGGTCACATCATGGTTGCTTTCGAGCGCGAGGACTCGACAATCTTTGAGGGTGTTCATGGCTTGGCTCGATAGCTCTCCGGTGTCGGTGGCAAAGCCGATGGAATCATCGAGGGCGTCGAATCGATAACCGACTGGATTGATGACATCGTGTGATGTTGAGTAGGTTTGCACGTGGATGCCGGCAATGGACAGGGTGTCGCCGGGATCGAATTCCTCGACAGGCAGATGCGAAAGATTATCTTTGTTCGAAAGCGTGCCCCTGCTGGCAAAGAGGGGGCCGTGCCAGTGCTTGCACCAGACATCGAGGCCCTTGAT
This sequence comes from Alloprevotella sp., assembly GCA_963628025.1. Classification (GTDB taxonomy): domain Bacteria; phylum Actinomycetota; class Coriobacteriia; order Coriobacteriales; family Coriobacteriaceae; genus Collinsella. The sequence continues at coordinate 1,990 of CAVGCW010000033.1, forward strand.
GTGATCGCTGTGCTCATGAGTAATGAGAAGAGCCGAGACGTTGTCTGTCGAGAGCCCCAGTTCTGCCATGCGCTTTAATGTCTCGCGGCGAGACAGTCCGTCATCGACCATAATGAGCCCCTGCGGGCCCTCGATGAGTGCGCAGTTGCCTTTAGAGCCACTGCCGAGGATATGAAGGTGCAGACGAGACATAAGATTCCAAAGGATACAATGGGTGCGGACGAATAGAGGAGGAAGCAAATGCCTACGGTATCTCAGCATTATGGACACCATGCCGTGCCTGGGGCAGTCGATGAGACCCGGACGAGGCAGCAGGCTGCTCCTGTCGTGCTCATGGTATCAGGCGGCGCGGACTCGACGGCACTGCTTCTTATGGCGTGCACATCAAAGCTGGATATCCAAGACGGACGCGGTGCTGCCCCCATTGCTCGCGAGCGCCTGCATGTGCTGCATGTAAACCATCATCTGCGCGGCAAGGCGTCCGATGGCGACGAGGCCTTTGTGCGTGAGCTTTGCGCGAAATATGGTTTACCGCTGTGCGTGGAGCACGCTTATTTTGATGGGGAGTCGGGCAATATTGAGGCCGCGGCCCGCGAGGTGCGCTATGCCGCGGCGCGGAGGTATGTTCGCGAGCTCTGCGCCCAGACGGGGGCACCGCGAACGGCGGCTCGTATCTGCACCGCGCACACGTCTTCGGATCGCGCGGAAACGTTTTTGATGAACGCGATTAAGGGTTCGGGGCCCGCTGGCCTATCGAGCATTCCTCGCCGGAGGAATATCGTGGTGCGTCCCTTGCTCGACCTAACTCATGGCGAGCTCGTGGGCTATCTACAGGTACATGGTCAGCCGTGGCGTGAAGACGAGAGCAATGAGGATATCTCGTATCTGCGAAACTACGTGCGCCATCGAGTGATGCCGGTGGTGGCGCAGCGCAACGCGAGCGTCTGCAAGACGATTGGCGCCGCCTGCGAGATCTTAGGCGATGAGGACGCGTTTTTGTCTCAGCTTTCGGCACAGGCGTTTCGAAGCTGCCTGCGTAAGGAGGCGGCGGGCGCGCTGGTGCTCGATGCCAGGCGCCTTGCTGCGGCCGAGGTGGTAATCGCGCGGCGCATCGTGCGACTGGCGATTAAGCGCATCGATCCGGACGCTCGTCCAGAGATGCGACATGTGGAGCGAGTCCTTTCCTGCGTTGCCGAGGGCGCCGGCTCGGTCACGCTTCCGGCGGGGATTGACGCACGCATTGAGTTTGGCATGCTGGCGTTTAAGGCGCCGGCGGCTCGCGAGGGCCTGGTCGCGGACTGGGTTACCGTACCCGGTCGTTTGCCGTTGGGCGGGGGACGTATGCTGGTCACAGAACCGATGGCCGTTGAGCCGGGATGCGATATCGTGCGCCGCGCCCGTGAGCTTGCAGCTGCCGGGGAAGTGACAGCTTTGGTAGACGCGGCTGCCCTGGGTTTTGCCGACAGCGATAGTGAGCGGATCCTGGCGGGCTCGCGTGGCGAGATCCCTGCCGAGGCGCGATTGGCGCGCCTGTGGGTGGACGGTCCCGCACCGGGAGACGTGATGTGCCCGTTAGGGATGAGTGGTCGAAGCAAGAAAGTATCCGACTTGCTAGGTGAGGCTCGCATTCCCGTTTCCGAGCGCGCCGGCGTGCCCATGGTGAGGACGGCGCCGGGGGGTGCCGTGGTGTGGGTCGCCGGAGTTCGCGCGGACGAGCGTTTTAAGTGCACGGCCGCAACGCGCGTGGCATATCTGCTCCGCGTGGTCGATGCGGAATAGCGTCCCACGCCTGCTATTCTGTGCGACGTTGACGGTATTCCCGCGCTGATGGCGCACGGGCTGGTAAATTTACCCCGTGCGCTGCTAGAATGTGTAGTTCGCGTCCATACGGCGGTGTGTGGGCGATAAGCACAAGAAAGGGTTGTCATGGCTTCTCAACATCCGGATATCGAGAAGGTTCTGTTCACGCAGGAGGATATCGACGGTATCGTCTCTCGCCTGGGCGAGGAGATTACGCGCGACTACGCGGGTAAGGATCTGGTGCTGATTGCGGTCCTGCGCGGCGCCGTGGTCTTTATGGGCGACCTGATGCGTAAGATCGAGCTGCCGACCAACATCGATTTCATGGCTGTTTCGAGCTACGGCGACGGTGTGAAGTCCTCGGGTATCGTGCGTATCATTAAGGACCTGGATATCGACATCCGCGATCGCGACGTGCTGATCGTCGAGGACATTCTGGACTCGGGCCTGACGCTCAAGTATCTGATGAAGAACCTCGAGAGCCGCAAGCCCGCTTCTCTGGAGGTCGCCGCCTTCCTGTGGAAGGACGTTGAGGACCGCGTCTCGGCCATCACGCCCAAGTATGTTGGAACCCATTGCCCCGATGCCTTTGTGGTGGGCTACGGCCTCGACTATGCCGAGCGCTATCGTAACCTTCCGTATCTGGGCATTTTGAAACCGGAGGTTTATTCGTAAGATGCCCGACGACCGTAACGATAACAATTCCCAGACTCCCCGGGACCCAAAGATCCCGGGGATGCCCGGAGGCAAGAAGCCCACGCGTACGGGCTGGCTGTATTTTATTTTGGCTTGCGCGCTTCTGGGCTACGCCTTCTTTAACATGGGCTCCGGCTTTGCCAATTCCAGCAATACCGTTAAGCTCGCGACGAGCGAGATGGTGAGCGCCATCAAGCAGGATCGCGTCGAAGATCTGACCTATACGGTTCAAGACGGAAGCGTGACGGGTCATTACTGGAAGACGAAGAAGGACAAGGGCGATACGAGCGAGCTCAAGAGCTTCTCTTCGACCTATGTCGGCTCCGATTCGCTTGCCGAGCTCATGGCGGAGCACCCCGATACCAAGTACATCGTCAACACCAACGATCCCGATTTTTGGGGCGACTTGGCGATGAGTGTGCTTCCGACGATCGCCCTTATCGCCATCATGTTCTACTTTATGCGCCAGATGATGGGCGCCAACAACAGGAACATGCAGTTTGGCAAGACCAACGCCAAGACCAACGAGCCCACACGCCCCAAGGTCAAGTTTGAAGACGTTGCCGGCGTGGACGAGGCAGTCGAGGAGCTCGAGGAGATCCGTGACTTTTTGAGCGATCCTGATCGCTATCGCAAGCTGGGCGCCAAGATCCCGCGTGGCGTGTTGCTGGTTGGCCCTCCGGGCACCGGTAAAACGCTGCTGGCCAAGGCTGTTGCCGGCAAGGCGGGCGTGCCGTTCTTTAGCATCTCGGGTTCCGACTTTGTCGAGATGTTCGTAGGTGTCGGCGCCAGCCGTGTGCGTGACCTCTTTAAGGAGGCCAAGTCCCAGGCCCCGTCGATCATCTTCATCGATGAGATCGATGCCGTGGGACGTCAGCGCGGAGCTGGCTTGGGCGGCGGTCACGACGAGCGCGAGCAGACGCTCAACCAGCTGCTGGTCGAGATGGACGGCTTTGAGGAAAGCGAGTCGGTCATCCTGATCGCTGCGACCAACCGTCCTGACATCCTAGATCCGGCATTGCTGCGTCCCGGCCGTTTTGACCGTCAGGTTACGGTCGACCGTCCGGATGTGAAGGGCCGCGAGCAGATCTTGCGCGTGCATGCCGAGAACAAGCCGATGGACGAGGACGTTAAGTTTGAGAAGCTCGCCCAGATGACCGTTGGCTTTACTGGTGCCGATTTGGCGAACCTGCTCAACGAGTCTGCGCTGCTGGCCGCTCGCCGCCATCGTTCCGTGATCTCGATGGACGAGGTCGAGGAATCGATGGAACGCGTGATTGCCGGACCGCAACGCAAGGGTCGCGTGATGACCGAGGCCGAGCGCACCACGATTGCCTACCACGAGAGCGGTCACGCTTTGGTGGGCCACATCCTGGAGCACTCCGATCCGGTTCATAAGATTTCGATTGTCAGCCGCGGCCAGGCGCTAGGCTACACGCTGCAGCTTCCGCAGGAGGACCACTTCCTTAAGACCAAGAACGAGATGCTCGACGAGCTCGCCGTGTTCTTGGGCGGTCGCGTTGCCGAGGAGCTCATGTGCGATGACATTACGTCGGGCGCGAGCAACGATCTGGAGCGCGCAACCAAGATGGCGCGCGAGATGGTCACGCGCCTGGGCATGAGCGAGGAGCTGGGCACGCAAGTGTTTGGCGAGGCGCAACATCAGGTGTTCCTTGGTCGCGATTACGCCGATCACCAGGATTACTCCGAGGAGACGGCGCGCCGCATCGATATCGAGGTTCAGCGCATTATGCGTGAGGCCCATCGTCGTGCGGTCGAGATCCTGGACGCCCGTCGCGATCAGCTCGATCTGATGGCGAAGGTGCTGCTTGAGCGCGAGACCGTCGAAGGCGACGCCGTGAACGCCCTGCTCGACAACGAGTGGGATGCGTACCTTGAGCGCGAGGGCGATATCCTGGCGGCCAAGGAGGAGCGCAATGCCAAGGCGGCCGGCATGCCGACCAAGAAGCGCGCGCCTCGCATGAGCGAGGAGGAGCTGGCGGCTGATGCCGCGGCCTTTGCGCGGGCGGCCATGCAGGAGGATGCCGAAGCCGCATCCGATGATGCTGACGATGACCATGCCGTCGTCGATGTCGATGTCGATGCCGACACCGACAAATAGTCTTTGTGGCGAAAGCCTCCGCGGGGAAACCTGCGGAGGCTTTTTCTTTTGGGCGATATGGGGCCGTCTGTTGATTGGGGACAGACTTAAATGAGCGTTTTCACGCATTTAAGTCTGTCCCCAATCAACATTGCTGCGGCACTTTGCTCGGCTAAAGCGTACAATAGCGCCTATGCGAAAGGGGAACAGATGATCAACGAAACTATGTATGCTCGCGGTGCGGAAAGCTCCATCATCCGTGAGATTTTTAGCTATGGCCTTGAGCGCAAGGCGCAGATCGGTGCGGAAAACGTATTCGATTTTTCGCTGGGCAATCCGAGCGTTCCAGCGCCCGCTGCCGTGGCTGAGTCGATTAAGAAGGCCCTGGAGCTGCCGAGCGACCAGCTGCACGGCTACACGCCCGCACCGGGCCTGCCGCAATGTCGTGCCGCTGTGGCCGAATCGCTCAACCGCCGCTTTGGCACGAGCTATGAGGGCAAAGACGTCTTTATGACGGTGGGTGCCGCGGCTTCGCTCACCTGCACGCTCAACGCCGTTACGAACCCGGGCGACGAGGTTATTGTTATCGCCCCGTACTTTCCGGAGTATCGCGTTTGGATTGAGAAGGCCGGCTGTACGTGTGTTGAGGCGCTCGCCGATGAAGATACGTTCCAGCTGAGCGTGGACAACGTGCTCAAGGCGATTACCGATAAGACGACTGCCGTCATCATCGACTCGCCCAACAATCCGACTGGTGCCGTATATACACGCAACACGCTGACGCGACTGGCCAATGTTCTGCGCGAGGCCAACGCTCAGCGCGATCCCGAGAATCCGATTATGCTCATCTCGGATGAGCCGTACCGCGAGATCGTGTACGGTGCCGAGGTGCCTTGGGTGCCCTCGATCTACGAGCACACCATCGTGTGCTACTCGTATTCCAAGTCGCTGTCGCTGCCGGGTGAGCGCGTGGGGTGGATCTTGGTTCCCAACACCAATCCGCAGGCTGCCCGTCTGATGCCGGCTGTTGCGGGTGCTGCCCGTACGCTGGGTTTTGTATGCGCACCGGCACTCTTCCAGCGCGTAATTATCGACTGCATCGATGAGCCGAGTGACGTTGAGGCCTATGCACGCAACCGCACCGCGCTTACCGACGCACTAGCGGAGTATGGCTACACCTATGTTGAGCCGGATGGCGCGTTCTACCTATGGGTGAAAGCGTTGGAGCCCGATGCGAATGCGTTTTGCGAGCGCGCAAAGAAGTATGAGTTGCTTGCGGTTCCCTCGGACAGCTTTGGTATGCCGGGCTGGTTCCGCCTGGGCTATTGCGTGAGTTACGAGACGATTATCAATTCGCTACCCGCTTGGAAACAGTTGGCGGACGAGTATCGTTAAAAGTAAAGCGCTCTGCCTACAATGTTTTACGTGAAACGGGGTTTGGTGTTAAGCCGGACCCCGTTGTCATGGACGTTGTGTCTTTGGGATGGAGTGGTTTTACGACTATCGAAGGCTATGCGTACAATGAATATAAGCGACGGCCGTGCCAGATAAGGAGACCTGATGCCCTACCTGCTTTCTTGTGACATTCATACCCATACGATGTTCTCTGCGCATGCATATTCGACCATTGAGGAGAATGTGTACTGGGCGGCAGAGCGTGGCCTGCAGGTGCTCGGATCTGCCGACCATCTGAGCTCTATGGTTACGGCTTGCCCTAATGACCTGCGCAGTTATCAGTTCTTTATCAACCAGGATATCTGGCCGCGCATTTGGAGCGGCGTGCTGGTGCTGCGTGGTGCCGAGGCCGATATCGTTTCGCTGGACGGAAGCCTGTTTGGCGAGGACACTCCTGTCACGCTCGATATTGCCGGCGATTCGTACAGCCGTCAGCATTCGCTGTTCGATTTGGTTACGCGTAATTTGGATTATTTGGTTGCGAGCGTGCATAATTCGCAGATTGCTGAAGGCGCGACGCTGGCCCAGACGACCGAGATGTATATCAATGCCCTGGAGCACCCCAAGGTGTTCATGCTGGGCCACACGGGGCGTTCGGGCGTGCCGTTCGATATCGACGAGGTGCTGTTGGCAGCTAAGGCCAAGCACAAGATTATCGAGATCAATAACCATAGTCTTGAACACGGTGTCGACACTGAGCATTGGGCCGTATGCCGCAAGATCGCCGAGCGCTGCGCCGAGCTGGGCGTGGGCATTGGCGTGTCAACCGATGCCCACATTGGCATGGCCATTGGCAAGCTCGATCACGCGCGCAAGATGCTCGACGAGATTCACTTCCCGCTGGATTTGATCGTGACGCGCGACCGCGAGACGCTGCTGCGCGAGATGGCGGCAGCCGACGTGTGCGATCTGCGCAATGGGATGTAGCGGAGTTTATAAACCAAGCGAAGGGGGCGGCCCAGGCGGGTCGCCCCCTTTCTTGTCCCAAAAATCTGCTGAGGTTGGTTAGCGGCGTTCGAGGACCGCTACGGTTTCGGTGTGGTCGGTGTGAGGGAACATGTCGACGGGCGTGATCTTGAGCAGGCGATAGCCTCCGTCGAGGAGCTGATGCAGGTCGCGCTCTTGAGTTACGGGGTTGCAGCTGATATAGGTGATGCGGCGCGGCTTAAGCGCGCAGGCAGCTTCGAGGAACTCGGGCGTGGAGCCGGCGCGCGGCGGATCGATGGAAAGAACGTCGACGCGTTCGTTGTTGTCGGCGGCATCCAGGATGTAGTCGGTGGCGTCGTCGGCCATAAACCAAGCGCTGCGGGTGAGGCCGTTGAGCTCGGCATTGCGACGTGCGTCGGCAATGCCCGCCGGGTTGCGCTCAACGCCGAGCAGCATAATGCCGATACCCTTGTTCTGGGCATCTTTAGCTGCGCACAGGCCGATAGTTCCGCTACCGCAATAGGCATCCATGAGTACGTCGCCCTGCTGCAGGTCCATGCCGTCAATCGCGAGCTGATAGAGCAGCTCGGTCTGCTGCGGGTTGGTCTGGTAGAACGCGGTGGGGGAGATATCGAACTCGCAGCCGAGCAGCTGGTCGCGCATGCACTCGGCGCCATATACAATGCGGGTTTCCTCGCCGAGGATGGCGTTGCCGGGACGTCCGTTGATGTTTTGGGCGACGGTGACGATGTGCGGATTGAGTGCGGCGACAGCCTCAAAGAACTCCTGCGCATGAGGCAAGTCGCGCTGAGCGGTCACGAGCGTGACCATGACCTGGTCGGTACGCCAACCGCAGCGGACGACGGCATAGCGAAGTAAACCAAGATGCTTGTCTTCATTAAAGGCGGGAATATGCAGCCGCTCAGCTTCGCGTGCGATGCCGTTGAGAATCTGACGGGCGCCCGGTGCCTCGACGGGGCATTCGGGTACGGCAACGATCTTGTGCGTGCCGCGCTCAAAGAAACCGCAACGGACGGCGCCCTCCTTACCGGGAGCAAAGGGAGTGGCAGCCTTATGACGAAAGCCACGCGGCGCAGGATATTTGCCCGGGTCGCCCAGGGTGACACCCATGCCACGAATAGGATCTACAGCAATGCCCTCACGCTCACAAAGCGAAGCAAAAAGCTCCTCCATAGCAGCCTGCTTGGCGGCGAGCTGCTTCTTATAAGGACGATTGAGCGCCGCGCACCCACCGCAAGCTTTCATGATCGAACAGGGAGACTTGGGGTCCACAGCCTTACGCGCAGACGAAACCCGATCTTTATGCGAGCGCTTGGAGCGAGTCTGAGATGCCTTATCCTCGTTCCGACGAGAGCCGGGACGCTTGGCCTTAGCCTTGCCCTTGGCCGATTTGCTTTTTGCAGCTTTAGAAGACTTGGATTTCGTAGAAGATTTCTCCTCCTCCGCCCCCTCAGCCGCCTCCACCAAAGCACGACGAGCCCTACGCTCCGCACGAGATTCTGCCATCAATAACTCCACTAATTCATGAATTAAAGCTGCAAGTATTGTACCGTGCCAAGCCAGCAGACGATATACAAGCGGTTTATTCGTGTCAGTGATAAGCCCAACGACGGTTGCCCGCCGCGTGAGGGGTGTGGGGGTTAAGTTTATCGCGAGTTCCGCACGAACAGGAGGCCACTTAATGTGGCCTCCGTCGTGAGCAGGACTGTAGAGCAGGAAACTTAACCCCCACACCCCTCACGCGGCGGGCAAACTCGCCTTGTGCTCTATCACGCTAAAGTGTATGATTCTGAACGTTACATGACTCACTTTACCTAACTAAAGTGCCATCAAGGGGGAATACTATGAATACCGATATGTCTCGTCGTCAGTTTGTTGGTCTAGCCGGCTCGCTCGCCACGGTGCTTGGCCTTGGTCTTGTCGGTTGCGGCGGTGGTGCCGGCAAGGGCTCCGCTGCTGGTTCTGCCGCAGCCAAGGACGTGAAGGGCGCTGCGGAGTCCAAGAAGCTCGTGGTGGGCTTTGACAAGTCCTACCCTCCGTACGGCTTTGTAGGCGATGATGGCGAGTACACCGGCTTTGACCTCGACCTTGCCAAGGCTGTTGCCGATAAGCAGGGCTGGGAGGTCAAATACGAGGCCATCGACTGGGACGCCAAGGATACGCTGCTTAACTCGGGCGCCATCAACTGCATCTGGAACGGCTTTACCATGGAGGGCCGTGAGGACGACTACACGTTCTCCGAGCCGTACATGCTCAACGAGCAGGTGCTGGTGGTCAAGAAGGATGCGGGCATCAAGGGCTGGGACGATCTTGCCGGCAAGACTGTGATTACCCAGACTGATTCCGCTGCGCAGGACGTGCTTGAGGGTGACCAGAAGGATCTGGCGGCGACGTTTGCCACGCTCGACACGATCGGCGAGTACAACACGGCCTTTATGCAGCTCGAGAGCGGCGCGGTCGATGCCGTGGCTTGCGACCTTTCGATTGCCCAGTATCAGCTTGCCGCCAAGCCCGATGCCTATACGCAGCTTGATGAGCCGCTGTCCAGCGAGCACTACGCCGTTGGCTTTAAGAAGGGCGACACCAAGTCGGCCGACGCCGTGACCGAGTCGCTCAAGGCGCTCTACGAGGACGGCACGGTCAAGGACCTCTGCGATAAATATTCAAGCTATGGTTTGTCTTTCGATAATTGGGTGCTCAAGTAATGTCTATTCAGGTCATGATGCAAATGCTTGGCCAGGGATTCTTGGTCAGTTTGCAGCTGTTTGTGCTGACGTTGCTCGGGTCGATTCCGCTGGGAATCCCCGTGGCGTTTATGCGCATGAGCAAAATTGCGCCGCTTCGCTGGATTGCGCGCATCTATATCTCGGTTATGCGCGGCACGCCGCTCATGCTGCAGATGTTTGCCATCTACTTTGCCCCGTACTACGTGTTTGGCATTTCGCTCACGCCCGATTCCAAGTGGACGGCGTGCGTCGTGGCGTTCATCATCAACTACGCCGGTTACTTTGCCGAGATCTATCGCTCGGGCCTGCAGTCCATTCCGCGCGGTCAATACGAGGCAGCCGAGGTGCTGGGCTATTCGCGCATGCAGACGTTTCTGTATATCGTGATGCCGCAGGTCGCCAAGCGTATTCTGCCGGCGATGGGCAACGAGATCATCACGCTGGTCAAGGACACGTCGCTGGCGTTTGCCATTGGCGTGGGTGAGATGTTCTCGACGGCCAAGGCGCTGGTCGCCTCGCAGGTGAGCATGGTGCCGTTTGCGATCGCGGCGCTGATCTACTGGATCTTTAACTTTGTGGTCGAGATGCTGCTGGGCGCCGCCGAAAAGAAGCTGGACTATTATCATGACTAACTCAGTGATGAAAATCGAAAGCGCGCGTAAGGCGTTTGGCGGCAATGAGGTGCTCAAGGATATCTCGCTTGAGGTGGAGCGTGGCGAGGTCGTGGCGATTATCGGGCCTTCGGGTGGCGGCAAGTCCACGCTGCTGCGGTGTGCCACGCTGCTCGAGACACTCGACGGAGGCTCACTCTCGTTTGGCGACCTTGCCGTTGCGACGGATGCGGGTTCGGGCGCGGTCTATGCGAAGGGCGATGTGCCCAAACAGGCGCGCTCGCGATTCGGTCTGGTGTTCCAAAATTACAACCTGTTCCCGCACTATGCCGTGATGAAAAACATCATCGATGCTCCGATTCGCGTGCTCAAGCGCCCGCGCGAGCAGGCTGAAGCACGTGCGCGTGAGTTGATCGCGCAGATGGGGCTTACGGGCAACGAGAACAAGGTGCCATGTGAGCTTTCGGGCGGTCAACAACAGCGTGTGAGTATCGCCCGCGCCTTGGCGCTCGATCCGGAGATCCTGTTCTTTGATGAGCCGACTTCGGCGCTCGATCCCGAGCTGACGGCCGAGGTGCTGCGTGTCATTAAAGACCTTGCCGCGCAGAATATGACGATGGTGATCGTGACCCATGCGATGCAGTTTGCGCGCGATGTTGCCGACCGCGTGATCTTTATGGATGGCGGCCGCATTGTCGAGGAGGGTCCTGCCGAGCAGGTTATCGACCATCCGCGTGAGCAGCGCACCCGTGAGTTCTTGAGCCGTATCGAGGGATAGGCTCAGGTATTTACTCAACTATTAATTGAGGCGAAGCCGCCGCAGGTCTTGCGGTCTGTGGCGGCTTTTTGTTTGCATCGACGGGGTTCAATAATCGCCTCACAAGCTTGTCTCTTCCTCTCGCCGCCTGTATTCATACGTGCGCCGAAAGGTATGCATGGACAGCCGCCCGTGAGGGTAGGGTGGTGGCATAGGACATTTGGAGGGTGAGTCGGCTCGGCTGCCGACCATGCTGCTCCCGGGATGGCACCGACCGCGAACTCTCCCCGTTGGCGTCGCGCATTGCGCGCGGCCCTGCAAGGAGGTCATCATGGGTGCTCCCAAGACCGGTAACGTAAGGAACGTGGTGCTCGTAGGCCAAGGCGGGGTGGGCAAGACTTCACTCGCCGAGGCCATGCTCCACCTTTCCGGCAAGACCGCCCGCCTGGGCGGCCACGACGGCACCAAGCCCACGCTCGACTATGACCCCGAAGAGGTTAAGCGTGCGTTTTCCATCTCGACGACCATTGCGCCGATCGACTGGAAGGGCGCGCGCATCAATGTGCTCGATGCCCCGTGCTACCCCGATTTTATCGGCGACGCCTTTGCCGCGATGAGCGTCTGCGAGACGGCTCTGTTTGTGGTCGACGCCGAGGCCGGCCCGCAGCCTACGACGGTTAAGCTCTGGTATGCCGCCGAGGACCTGCGCCTGGCGCGTGCGGTGTTCGTAAACCGCCTGTCGCGCTCCGAGGCCAGCTTTGCGACCACGATGGACCTGCTGCAGGAGCGCTTTGGCACGCGCCTGGGCGCCGTGACCCTTCCCTGGGGCGAGGGCGAGGACTTTGACGGCATCATCGACCTGGTGCGCATGAAGGCACGCCATTGCAACGGCACCGAAGCCGTTGAGTCGGAGATTCCCGAGGAGTATCGTGCCCAGGCCGAGGAGGCCCATGACCATCTGTGCGAGTTGGTGGCCGAGGCCGACGATGAGCTGATGATGAAGTACTTGGAAGGCGAGGAGACGCTGACGCAGGAGGAGCTTGAAGGCCTGCTGTCGAAGGCGATCGCCGAGCGCATCTTTGTGCCGGTCTTTGCGGGCGATTGCATTAAGGAACAGGGCGTCAACTCGCTGATGGACGACATCGCCACATACTTCCCGGCGCCGACGGACTACGGCGAGATGCCGCTCATCGACGGTGATTCGCTCAAGATTTCGAGCGACGATGACCGTCCGGTGGCGTTTGTGTTTAAGACCCTGGCCGATCCGCAGCAGGGTCGCATCAGCTTTATCAAGGTGCTGACGGGTACGCTTGAGCCGGGTCTTGAGCTGATCAACGCGCGTACCCGAAAGGGCGACCGTCTGGCTCACCTGTATGTGATGTGCGGCCGCGACATGACCGAGGTCGGTCACGCCTATGCCGGCGACATTATCGTGGCACCCAAGCTGGCGGCCGAGACGGGCGATACGCTCTCGATTACCGGCAAGGTCGAGGCTGCGGCGTTTAAGTTCCCCAACTCGCAGTACCGCATTGCCATCGAGGCCGGGAATCGCGGCGACGAAGAGAAGCTCTGCACGTTTATCGAGAAGGCCTGCAAGGCCGATCCGACCATGAGCATCGACCGCGACGAGGAGACCGGCCAGACCATTATCTCCGCCGTTGGTGAGGCGCAGGTTTCGGTGCTGCTCAATCGTTTGGAGGATCGCACCAAGGTCGTAGCCAAGAGCGTGCCGATCCGCATTCCGTATCGCGAGACCATTCGCCGTACGGCAAGTGCCCAGGGCCGCCATAAGAAGCAGACCGGCGGCGCCGGTCAGTACGGCGACTGCTGGCTGCGCGTGGAGCCGCTCATTGGGCCCGACGGCACGAGCGATGGCTATGAGTTTGTGGACGAGGTCGTGGGCGGCCGCATTCCGCGCTCGCTGATCCCCGCCGTGGACAAGGGCGTCCAGGAGACCATGAAGGACGGCATCATTGCCGGCTATCCGCTCACGGGCATTCGCGTGGCTGTGTACGACGGCTCGTATCACAGCGTCGACTCCAACGAGATGGCGTTCCGCGCGGCGGCTCGCATCGGCCTGCGCAAGGCATGTGCCGATGCCGACCCGGTGGTGCTGGAGCCCATCGAGGAAATCACGGTGACTATTCCCGAGAGCTACGCCGGCGCCGTGATGGGCGACATCTCGGCCTCGCGCGGTCGCGTGACGGGTATGGAGACCGATGAGCGCGGCGATACCGTGGTCATTGCCCAGGCGCCGCTGGCAGAACTGACGGATTATTCGACGCGCCTACGCTCTATCACGCGCGGCACGGGCGACTTTACCATGAAGCCCGCAGGCTATGAGCAGGTGCCTTATGACGTTCAGGCCAAGCTGGTCGAGCGCTATGAGGAGGGTCGCGCCAAGTAGCGTGTGATTTTGCCTGCAATGTAGGTGCTGACGAAAGGGCCGCCTTGGGTAACCGGGGCGGCCCTATTTGATCCTTTGGGACGGAGGAAAACGGATCATTTTTTTTGGTTACGGGCAGCGCGGCCGGCATTAGTCTCCGGATGCCTGGTTGCGGCCGGTGGCGTAGTCGATCTGCACGTGCGGCTGTAGGTTATAGCAGTACACGTGGAAGCACAGGGTCTTGCCGTGGTCCTCGACCGATTGCGCCTCAAGGCGCGCGCCGCGGCAGACAAGTTCCTCTTCGTTATACATGGGCGTGACGCGGTAGAGCACATGGTTGCCCGTGTCGCGGATGTAGCCGAGAATCTGCTCCTCAAACGGCAGCATGCCCGTTTCGTTGAGATAGCGCGTGCCGGTGAGGAGATTTTTGCGGTTGGCGTTTTCGCCGCAGAGCGACCAGGCGATAAGGTGACAGCGGTTGTAGAGGCTCTGGCCCGGAATAAAGTCGTAGCGCTGCTGGTGCCAACCGGCAGGATGGATACGCGAGATATCGCCGCGCTCGCCTTGACCGAGTGATTCGGGGCCCACGCAGGCGAGTGCTTTGCGGGTGCGGCCCAGGCTGTCGAGCTTGGAGAACTTCTTAAAGCAGCCCTCTTCGGTGGCGCGCTCGTATTCATCGAGCGTGAATGACGGTGTGCCGAGCGGGTGCGTGCTGTCGGCGCGAAGGGCAACGTAGGGGTTGCCGGCGTAGTCGGGAATGCTGCTGAGATAAACACCGCGCGCGCGGTTGAGGTCGGGGTTTTCGACCTCGTCGATGGGGGTGGCGGCACTGTCCGCGGAAACGTCGTCATCGGTGTCGGTCGCGGCGGAATCGGAGCCATCGCCAGAGTCCTGGCTGTTTTGAGGGTCCTCCGCGCTCGCCGTTCCCGATTCGAGCCGAGCGACCAGGTCTGCCTCGTCGTCGGTGCGGCTGGGGCTCTCGTTTTGTTTTTCGGCCAGAGCCACCGCCTGTTCATCGCTTTGCGGCGACAGCAGCTTGGGCGCTCCGTCGAGTGATCCCGTAAACAGCGCAAACCCCAGCACCACGGCGGTGCCGATGGAAAGTACTTGCTTGTAGGTGGACTTGCGCGACATTGAGGCTCCTGGATGGACGGTTGGGAATCTACCAGTCTAGCAGGAGCCGGCAGGGGCCGTTCTGCCGAACAAATACTTAAGATTTGGGATAGACGCTACTGATTCATTTGTCTCATATGGAGCTGCAGCGGTTGTGTATATGAAGCTATTCGGCGTTTCCCCAGATAAAACCTGCCAAAATAAACCTGTCTCTTTTTGGCGGGCTAATCGTGAGTTATTTCACCGCAACTTAGGGCACGGTTAGGAAGTGTGCACCTTAAAGAGTGGAGCCCTTGATTAGAGAGATTGCGCTCGTCTCTCTAAATGTCTCTTTAAAGAGAAGGTCAGTTAAAGAGATAGCATTAGGAAATCTAGCAGTGAATTTGATGCATCTCTCTAAATTTCTCTCTAAAATAAGATGCCTATCTCTCTAAAGTTAGAGAGATATACTATACTTTAGAGAGATAAATCTATCGTTTTAGAGAGACGGAATGCCAATGCTGCTGGATGAACCTCTTGGCCTTATCGTTGAGCGCCTTCGCAGGCGGGGGACTGATGACGCATCGGTAGAAGTTAAAGCCTGCACGAATAAATTGAGCGCAGACGTATGGGAGACAGTGAGCGCTTTTGCGAACACTGCGGGTGGGCTCATTATTTTGGGCCTGAACGAGGCCGAAGGATTTGTTCCTTCGGCTAACTTTGCTATCGATAGGGTGCGCGATCAGTTTGTTTCGGGTATCGGAGACGGAGGCTCAGCGGCAGTGGTGACCCATGCGCCGCGGTACGAGCTTGATCGAGGCGAGGTCGACGGGCTCCAGGTGCTTCTGGTGCGCATCTTTGAACTTGAGCTTAAAGCGAAGCCTTGCTATATCGGCGCGCGCGGCGTGCAGAACGGTAGCTACAAACGCGTGGATGATAAAGATATCAAGATGTCACCCGCTGAGCTATATGAGCTGCAGAGTGCGTTGCTTCCGAGCGATGCAGACGACACGGTGGTTTCGGAGGCAACGGTCGAGGATTTGGATCCAGATGTCGTGCGGTCTATTATCGCAAATCGCCGGCTGCAGACCCCGCGCGTTTTGCGCGGGGCCGATACGCTGGAAAAGCAGCTGGTCAGACTCAATATCACTACAAAGGATGGTGCCGTGAAGCTCGCGGGGCTTCTGTCGGCGGGAATTTACCCCCAGCAGTTCTATCCCAAACTGATGATCGATGTCGCCGTTCATTCCGATGTGGAAAAATCTGCACCCGGGCAACCCCGGTTTATTGACCGCCAGTTGTGCGATGGCCCGATTCCGGCTTGCATCGAAGATGCCCTTGCCGCGATTGGACGAAACTTGCGCAAAGCGGCGATAGTGCAAGGCGCTGGCAGAAGGGATGATTGGGAAGTTCCCCAGGAGGTTTTGCGCGAGGCCTTGGCAAATGCCTGCATCCATCGAGAATATTCGCCCATGTTTGTGGGGCAGGCCGTGAGTGTCGATATCTATCCAGACAGAATAGAGATCAAAAACCCTGGCGGGCTTTGGGGCGGAAAGACGGTGGACAATCTTGCAGACGGGGAATCGCGCTGCCGAAACTCAAAGCTCATGAGCCTAATGGGGGCGACGCCGTTAGAGCATGCCGAGGGGGCCGTTGCGGAAAGCCAGGGATCTGGTATCCCGGCTATGATTCGCGAGATGGAGTCTCGTTCGCTTGGCAGGCCGAAATTTATCGTTAAGGCCGATTCGTTTACGGTGCTGCTTTCCCGGCACGGGGCGGAGCTTGCTGAAAACCGCACGTGGATTCAGAGCCATGTGGGCACCGAGCTGACGGATCGCGAGGAAACACTGCTCATGTTTATGCGGGAGCATGGGTGCGTATGCGATGTTCAAAAAATACGAGAGGCCCTGAAGTGGGATTCGGATGACATTCGCCTGATCTGCGGGGACCTTGTGGATAAACATGTCCTGTCAAAATGCGGCAAAGACACGTATGAAATTATCGATATGAACAGAGAATCGTCAGCTTCGACGGCGGATAGGATCCTGGAGGCTCTCAGCGCCGAAGTGGATATGACGGCGCGAGAAATAGCGGTTGCATCGGGGGTCAGAATTTCGTCTGTCCGTTACCATCTGCCAAAAATGGCAGATAAAGGACTCATTGAGGTAATGGGTTCATCGACGAGCCACAATCGCCGATATCGGAAGAAGTAGATGCAGCCGGACCGCCCCTCTAGTGTCTCTCGAAGTTAGATGGGCGCTAGAGGGGCGACTGCCTCGCGATATTTCCCCAGATAAAACCTGCCAAAATAAACCTGTCCCTTTTTGGCAGGTTACTGATTCATGTTGCCGTGGATGTAGGGGGTGACCTCGGGGAAGATATGGTCGCAGCCCAGCTCGCGCAGCGCGGACTCGATAACGGCGGGCAGCGGGGTTTTGCCCTCGGCATCGACGGCGTTGCCACCGAGGGCAGCAATCTTGGCGACATCTGCGGGTGCGGCCTCGATATGCATGCAGCCGCCGATCAAGCGCGCGCGTACCTGTGCCAGATCAAGATCGTGCAGGTAATCCTCGCAGGCGCGGATTAAATCGACCTTCTCGCGCGTAAGCTCCTCGCCCGTGGGGACGCGGGTGGCAAGACATGCTCCCGCCGGCAGGTTCCAAACGGGATAGCCCCATGCGCGCAGCAGCTCGCGCTCTTCGTCCTTGGTAAAGCCGACCTCCATAAGGGGTGAGCGTACGCCGAGCTCTTCTGCCGCACGCATGCCGGGGCGGTAGTCACCGCGATCGCTTGCATTGCTGCCATCGATGACGGTGGGAAAGCCGAGCGACTTGGCGTGGTTGACGATGGCGGTAAAGCCGGCGTGCTTGCAGTGGTAGCAGCGATTAGCATCGTTGCAGGCTACTTGGGGGAGCTGCAGCTGATCCACCGAAAGATTGAGCACGGGGAGCTTAAAATGCGGCCCCTCATTGGCCTGCCCATCAACGGACTGCTCAAACGAAGCCTGCTCGGGCGTGCCGATGAGCGGCGTGGTGAGATGGACGAGGAGGGTATTGGTAGGCATGATGCGGGCGCATACGGCGGCCAAAAAGCTGCTGTCGACGCCACCGGAAAACCCGATAGCCACGCGCCCGTATGCCAAAAGCAGCTGTTCGAGCGCCGATAGCTTGTCTTGAAGCTCCTCTGCGGGTGCCGTGGTGTCTAAAATCATGAAACGATCCTTATCGTTGAGTACTCGGTCGAAAACTATAATCCTAATGCGTTACTTGCCATAAGACTTCTATCTATGTAACGAAAGTGCAATATGCTATATACGTTATATACAAGTTTGTAAAGTGCGGTAGAGTGGCAGTAACACAATCCGGTGAGGGGACCGATATGATCAAGGCTGTTATTTTTGACATGGATGGAACGCTGGTCGATACCGAGCGTTTGGGGATTAAGGCCTGGAAGGCAGGCGCCGCTGAGCTGGGGCTCGCGATTGATGAAGCGCTGATCCATCAGTTTATCGGCCGCACGCTGCCCGATGTTATGGACATCCTTGATAAGCATTACGGCAGCCATGAAACCACCGAGGCGATCTATCGTCGCCACAAGGAGATTCGCGACGAGATGGTCAAGACCGAACTGGAACTTAAGGCCGGTGCCGCCGAGTGCCTAGACGAGCTGCTGGCTGCGGGCTATCACGTGGGTCTAGCGACGTCGTCGCGCCTCGTTACGGCCGAGCGCAACCTTAAGATGGTTGGCCTCTTTGACAAGTTTGAAACGGTAACGTGTGGCGAGGACGTCGTGCACGGCAAGCCCGACCCTGAGATGTATCTGCTCGCCTGCGAGCGCGCGGGCTTTGCTCCCGAGGAATGTGCCGTGGTCGAGGATTCACGCAACGGCTGCGTCTCGGGCATCACGGCCGGATGCCATGTCTTCGCCGTCCCCGATATCGTGCCGCTGCCGCAGGACGTGGTGGATGGCTGCGAGGCCGTGCTCGATACGCTGTTCGATCTGGCGGCGGCGGTCAAGGCCGTGCGCTAGACAATTGCGGTGTTGAAACGAGCAATTGCCCACGTTTACGCTCAAGCAAAAGGGGTCCGGCAATGGTCGGGCCCCTTTTGCTTGAGCGGCGACTTAGCATACTTGCGGGCGTGCTATAGATACGCACCGAGGTTGATGGCCGTGGCGTCGGTCTGGCTGCTTGCCTGGGTGCTGGCGCGTTCCAGCAGGAACGGCCGCACGAGTTCTTGGCGGTTGATGTCCTCGATGGCCGTGACCGTGGTGACGGTGCGCGCTGCAGAGCCGATGTGGACGTGCTTGGTCTTTGCCGGGGCCTTGTTCTCAATTTGCTCCATGAGCAATTGAACGCCCTTGCGGCCAATCTCGTAGCCCGGGGGCGCTACCGTAGTGAGCGGGACCGATCCGCTCCAAGCGAGTGGGTTGCCATCGCAACCTGCTACGCGTACTTGCCCGGGGACGGCGATGCCTTTGTCGACCAGCGCCGAGATGACGCCCGAGGCCAGCACGTCGGTCAGACCGACGACAAAATCGGGGCGTTTGTCGGCGGGGCGCGCGGCGATTTGGGCGCCGATGCCGTAGCCGTCGGCGGCGGTATTCCATTCGCCGGCGTCGATGACTTCGATCTTGATATCGGGGTGCAGGGCGAGCGCCTTATGAATGCCAAGGACGCGCAGGGTGAGTTGCATAAATGCTGCTCGGCCGACGACGACAATATGGTGTGCGCCGCGGGCGATGGCGAGTTCGGCAATGATGCGACCCTGGGCCTCGTTGTCGGCCGCTACATAGTAGCCGGGCTCGGAGCAATGGATGTCCAGGTGGACGATCGGCACGGGCATCTTGGTCATGGCGGGGTGCCAGTCGGGGGATGCCATGGGCTGAACCATGACGCCGGACATCTGGGTGCCCATAAAGTAGCGCAGGTAATGGTCCTCGAGAATATCGTCGTTATCGGCGTTGGCGATGAGCAAGTCGTAGCCGTGCTTGCGGGCCTCGTTGTGGGCGCCGCTGGCGATTTGGAGCGAAAAGCCGTGATCGAGACGGGGGAGCACCAGGCCAAAGGACTTGGTGGCGCCGCCCGCGAGCTGACGGGCGCTTTGGTTGGGCAGGTAGCCAAGGCGATTGATGGTCTCGTTGATGAGCTTGAGGGTCTCGGGGCGTAGCTTTTCGGGGTGGTTGAGCGCGTTGGAAACCGTGCCCAACGAAACCCCGGCCTCGCGCGCGACGTCGCTGATTTTTACCTTTGCCATAGCGGCCCCTTTGATGCGTTTCAAGTACAAGCCAGATTGTAGCATCCCAAACCTACCAAAAAGGGACAGGTTTATTTTGGCAGGTTTTATCTGGGGAAACGCCGTTGCCAACGCGACCACCACGAAGGGGACAG
>CAVGCW010000034.1:0-76900 GCA_963628025.1 Alloprevotella sp.
AGGCCCGATTTTGCCTCTTGACAATGTCCTGCTCATATTAAAAGGAACGTCCCCATCTGCCGGATTAGGAGAGACTCTCCAGCACGCGACGGAGCTCCTGCTGGACGGCGTGGTCGCGGTTACAACCCACCACACGATCGGCCACCGCCTTGAGCGCGGGGCGCGCGTTTTCCATCGCGCAGCCCGTGCCGACAAAGCGAATGATCTCGTAGTCGTTCATCGAGTCGCCAAACGCCATGACCTCGTCGCGACCAATGCCGTAATGCTCCGCGAGCTGCGCGATACCCGAGGCCTTCGACACACCAGGCTGCATGGCATCGATCCACGCGTTGCCCGAAGGCGCAAAAGTAAAGAGCTGACCAAGTTCGCGCTGTAGCACGTACGCGCTGTCCATAACCGCACTGTCGTCGCAAAAGATACTCGCTTTGATGATATTTACGCTGGGATCGGGCAGCTCCCAAATGCGCTCGGCATTGGGAAGGTCCTTATCGACCTCACGCACGAACTTGCACTCGTCATCGAGCAGGAAGGACTTGGTTCGGTCAAAGAGCGCAAGATGCAGATTGGGAAACGTCCTGACGGCTTGGGCGAGCCTTCGAATCGCCAGGTGGGAATACACCTCACGGTCTACCATCTTACCGTCGGCGTAGACCTGGGCGCCGTTAGCGGCGACAAAGTCCATCTTGTCGCGAACGGGCGCAAAGAACTCGCACAGGCGATCGTAGCGACGACCTGACGATGCAGCGAAATGCACACCATGCTCGTGTAGCGCCAGAATCAGTTCGTAGGTCTCGGGAGGCACCTGGCCGTTTTCGTCAAGCAGTGTGCCGTCCATATCGGATGCAATCAGTTTAAACATAGAAAAGCTCCCTTCGGGCTTGTTGGAATCGAACGCGTATCCGATTCCAACGTACCCAAAGGGAGCTCAAATAAGACTCCGCGGGCGTAAACGTTACAAGGACCTGGCAAATAGCTCACACATGCCAGAGGCCCTACGGTCGCGGCGTCAGGCAGCCCGCCAAAGAGCGTCCCCAATGACTAATCGTTTAAGAACGTCCCCGATGACCAGTCGGCGTAGGTGAAGGTTGTAACGTCAAACATGCCCTCGGGGCGGATGCGGAGCGTCGGGATGACCGGCAAGGGCAGGAAGATAATGCCCATGATGGGGTCGAGCGGCGGCTCAATACCCATGGCGCGCGCCTTGACCATAAAGTCGTCGTGCTGCGCGGCAACGTCCTCGGCCGTGCCCTCGCTCATCAGGCCACCGAGCGCCAGCGGAATGCGCGCCACGACCTCGCCGTTGCGCACCAGCACGTGGCCGCCCTGGCCCACGGCCTCAACGGCAGTCATCATATCCGCCGCATTGTCGCCCACCACGCACACGTTGTGCGAGTCGTGGCCGATCGTGGAGGCAATGGCACCACCGGTGATGGTGAAACCGCGCACCCAGCCGCGACCGATATGCTTGCCGACCAGGCCCAGGCCAGCGGGGCCGTCGCCATCGGCGCCCTCGGCCTGCAGCGACACGCCGCGGCCATGGCGCTCGATCAGCATAATGCGGCGCAAGTCCTCGGCGCTCTCGGGGCGGGCCATACCCGTGATAGCCATACCCGGGATCACATCGATAACGGCCTCGCCCGGCTTAAAGGCATAATCGAATACGTCGAGCGAAAGCTTCGGCAGCTTAACGGAAGCACGCAGCTCATCGGCAAGAGAGGCGACATCGGCCGTCTCGGGTGCGACCTCGCCCACAAAGGTGCCATCCTGCGCCACCAGAGCACCGGCGGCATATACGCGATGCGGAGCCTTGGCAAACGTCAGGTCATCAAGCAACAGCAGGTCGGCGCGCTTGCCCGGGGCGATTGCGCCGCGGAGCTCGTGCGGGTCGCGGCAGCCGTGGTCCAGGCCAAATGCCTCAGCCGTGGAAAGGGACGCCATGGAGATGGCGACCACCGGGTCGACGCCGACCTCGATGGCCACGCGGCAGGCATTGTCGATCATGCCGGTCGAAAGCGCATCGGAGGGAGCGCGGTCGTCGGTCGCAAAGCAGCAGCGGCGGGCGCGCGCGGGATTCTCCAGCAGCATCGGCGATAGATTGGCCAGGTCATGGCTGCACGTACCTTCACGCAGCATCACATACATGCCGCGAGATAGCTTGTCGAGTGCCTCCTCGGGAATCGTCGACTCGTGGTCGGCGATAATGCCCGCTGCGGCATAGGCATTGAGGTCCTTACCGGCAACGAGCGGCGCGTGGCCGTCAACCTGCTTGGACGGCGTCTGGTTGGCAGCATCGATGCGAGCGCAGGTCTCGGGGTCGGCCATAAAGACGCCCGGCAGGTTCATCATTTCGCCCAGACCAAAGACATCGCCTGGATGCTCGGCAAAAAACGCCTGCATATCGGCAGCCGAAATAACGGCACCGGCCTGCTCGTCGGGCAGCGCGGGCACGCACGAAGGCATCATGTACTTGATGGAGATGGGTGCGCGGCGGCCATCCTCGATCATAAAGCGCAAGCCGTCGAGACCGGCAACATTGGCAATCTCGTGGCTGTCGGCAATGGCAGTGGTAGTACCGCGCGTCGCGGCCATGCGAGCATACTCGGCGGGACGGATGTTCGAAGACTCGATATGCAGATGCCCGTCAATAAAACCGGGAGCGAGATAGCGACCCTGGCAGTCGATGACCTCAGTTGCCTCGTAGGTGCCAGCGGCATCGTCGCGACCATCGTAGAGCACGCCGACGATTACACCGTCCTTGACGGCAACGCTACCGGGCGCCACACGCTGGCCATACACGTCGACGATCTGCGCATTGGTAAACAGCGTGTCGACGGGCACGCGGCCCTCGGCGGCCTCGATCACAGACCTCATGACCTCAACGGACATACATACTCCTTTAACCGTAGAAAACAGCTGCGGAACGGACAGACCTTCACCGCAGCAAACCAATAGCCATTGTATGCCCAAACGATGGGTCAACAATACGCCTCTCCGCTTAACGGCACACGCTGCTCAGCGCAATGGGGACTGCCGCTGAGCACCAATGACTACTCGACGACTACTAACTGCCGTCCCGACAACAAAAACGCCGATGTTTTGGCATCGCCAGCGAGCGGGTCGCATTTGAGACAAGGTGACGTGAAACGAAAGGGCGCTGACCTTCTGGTCGCGCCCTTGAAGTTGAACGTCAGATTGTCCAAATGCGGCCCGCGCAGCGTCGAGCGGTTACGCGGTTTGGTAAAACCGCGTAACTAAATGAGCTTGAAGCCCTTGCGCTTGCCTACGGAGAGGGTGTCGCCCAGCTTGAGGGCGCTGGGGTCGATGTTGTAGCTCTTAGGAGCCACGGCCTTGCCGTTGATCTTGACGCCGCCGCCGTCAATGTCGCGACGGGCCTGGCCGGCGCTCGCCGAAAGGCCCAGGTCCTTAAGCAGACCTGCGAGGTAGATCTGGCCCTCGTCGTTGACGGTCAGCTCAACGTGCTTCTCGGGGAAGTCGGCAAGCTGGCCCTCCTTGAACACGCGGTCGAACTCGGCCTGGGCCTCGTCACCGGCACCGGCGCCGTGATAGGTGTCGCACAGGTCGCGGCCCAGAGCGCGCTTGAGCTCATAGGGATCGGCAGAGCCGTCAGCCAGAGCAGCGTCGATCTTGTCGACCTCGGCCGGGGTGAGCGAGCTGGCCAGACGATAGTACTTGCCGATCATCTCATCGGGGATGGACATGGTCTTGCCGAACATGTCCTTGGGAGCATCGGTCAGGCCGATGTAGTTGCCGTAGGACTTGGACATCTTACGCACGCCATCGGTGCCCTCGAGCAGCGGCATGGTAAGCGCGATCTGCGGCTCCATGCCCATCTTCTCCATGAGCTCGCGACCGGCGAGCAGGTTGAAGAGCTGGTCGGTGCCGCCCATCTCCACGTCGGCCTTGATCTGCACGGAGTCGAAAGCCTGCATCACGGGGTACAGGAACTCGTGCAGGGCGATCGGCGTCTGGGACTGGTAGCGCTTGGTAAAGTCGTCGCGCTCAAGAATACGGGCGACGGTGAACTTGGAGCACACCTGCAGCAGACCGGCGAGATCCATCGACAAGATCCAATCGCCGTTGTGCACGATGGTGGTCTTCTCGGGATCCAAGATCTTCATGGCCTGACTCACGTAGGTCTCGGCGTTGGCCTCGATCTGCTCCTGCGAAAGCTGCGGACGGGTGGAGTTCTTGCCCGAAGGATCGCCGATCAGTGCGGTGCCGTTACCGATGATGAGGGTGACGTTGTGGCCCAGGTCCTGGAACTGACGCATCTTGCGCAGGGGCACGGCATGGCCCAGGTGCAGGTCGGGGCTGGTGGGATCGACGCCGAGCTTGATGTTGAGGGGCTCGCCCTTCTCAAGCTTCTTGCGAAGGTCGGCCTCGGGGACGATCTGCGCTGCGCCCGAGGTGATGATACGCATTTGCTCGTCGACAGACAGCATTGGGTATCCTCCTTTTGCTATAGCACCCTCGCCGAAAACGGCGGTGCTGGAAGTCCATAAACTCTCTTATGATAACAAACTGACGCGACGCAGCACCTACGACAGGAAAATCCTCGTCCTGCCGCATGCGTCAATGGCAACTGGCAGACGTGTACCGTCACGCTCGACCAGATAGCGTACCTGCCGACGACGCAAGCAGTCGCGGCAACGAACCTGTCCCGTCGCATCGGTGGCGCAGACGCCCTCGGCGGTCAGCAGGCAGTGCTCGCACACCATAAGCTCGGGACAGTCGGCGTCGACCGGACCCAAGACGCCGGGTTCAGCGGCCAGTTCGGCAATACGCTCCGCATCATTGCCGAGCAACTCCGCCGGCAAGCACACCCGCCCCGCACCGAGTCCGCGCAGCCAGGTAAGCGTGGCCCGATTCGCGCAGAACACCGGCGCCGCCACGTCAAACGTCACGCCCAGCTCGCGAGCGATCACCACCTGTCCCAGGTTGCGGCAGACGACGCGCCCGGCACGCTGTATCAGTGAGCGGGTCCAGTCAGCGTCACCCGTGCGGCACACCTCGTCAAGCACCACAACGGCGTCGGACAAATCAAGTTCTCCGCGCGGGTCGGCATCCATCAGCTGCCAAGCAAAAACCATGCGAGTGGGAACCGCGCACTCCACCAACTCCGTGGACGCACCGCCATCCACCGCAACGCCCTCAAAGGGCAGCACCTCAACGGCACGCGCAACGGGCGCAATCGCATCCGCCTCGGCCCGCATGCGCTCCAACACTGCCGCCGTCTGATCCAACACGCCGGCGCTGCGAATCAGGTACACCTCGCAGCCCACGTCCACTTTACGCTTACAATGCACGACGACGCGCTTCCCCGCTGCGGCATCCACCGGGCAGGGCACCTGCGGCCAGCGCTTGGGCACATCGGGACGCGCGTCGACACCCGGATAGAACCGAATCTCGAGCGTGTCACCCGCCGCCACGGCGGCGTCGAGCTCAACGGTCACCTCTTCGTGGCCCACAGCGACCAAGCGTCCCACGCGCACGCCCTGGTTAATTGCGCGCTCAAAGCTCATCAGCTCGGCACCCGAACGCCCTCGCAGGTACGCATCGGTAAACCCACGGTTAAACGACCTTCCCAGCTCGCGTTCAAGCTCTTCCACGGCACCGGGGTCCCACGCGTCGTCGCGCAGCATATCGAGCGCCCGGCGCCACACCCGCACCACATTGAATACGTAATCGGGGTTCTTCATGCGCCCCTCGATCTTGAGCGACGCCACGCCGGCATCTACAAGCTCGGGCAGATGCGCAATACCCAGATAGTCGCGCGGGCACAACAGGCGATCCCCTTCGACGGCGACAACGCTCTGCCCCGCCTCGTCCACCAGGTCGTACGCCAGACGGCACGGCTGCGTGCAGTCGCCGCGCATCGCCGAGCGCCCACGCCGCAGGGCCGAGAACTCGCACGCCCCCGAATAGCCGATGCAAATCGCACCGTGGCAGAATACCTCGATGGGCACGCCCGTGGCACATAGCGCCGCAATCTCGTCGACCGTCAGCTCGCGCGCCGTCGTCACACGCTCGACCCCCAGCTCATCGGCGGCAAGCCGCACGGCGCCTTCGCTATGAACGCCCGCCTGCGTAGACAGGTGAATCTCGATCCCGGGAATCGCCGCGCTCAGCGCGCAGGCCAACCCGGCATCGGCCACAATCAGAGCATCGGCGCCCAGCTCCAGTGCATGAGCTCCCAGCGCCACCGCATCGGACAGCTCATCGTCAAACACGAACACGTTGAGCGTCACGTACACGCGCACGCCATGGGCATGCGCCACGGCGCAGCCGCGCGCAAACTCGTCATCCGTAAAGCCATGCGCGCTCACGCGGGCGTTAAAGCCGCCCAACCCCGCATAGATGGCATCGGCACCCGCGGCGATGGCCGCAAGCATCTGGTCGAGTCCGCCCGCCGGCGCCAGCAGCTCGGGCAGCACCGCACCGGCAGCATTCAATCCAGTCTCGTATTGTCCGCTCGGCCCCATCGCCCGAATCGCCATCGACAAACTCCTTACCAAGGTATGCATTCACTCTGAAAAATGCCGTCTTCCAGCATACACGAGGCCTCGCGCGCCCCGTTTGGTTTATCGTGTAATAACTTATGTCCATCCTGCCTCGACGGCACATCCACCGTCCGGCACGACATACCTGGAGGTCAATATATGGGTCCTCGCCAACGACAGGGACGCAGCCGTTCAAAGACGCATGCCCTGCCCATAATCCTGCTCTCGTTTTTGGGCTTTCTGCTTATCGCGGGCGTGGCATTTGGCATCGGCATGGTCGGCAACGTCAACCGCTGGCTGTCCGATCTGCCCGACTACACCGACGCCAACGCGTATCTGGTGAGCGAGCCCACCGAGATCGTCGACTGCAACGGCAACAAGATCGCGAGCTTCTACACGCAAAACCGCAAGTCCATCACCAAGGACGAGGTCTCCCCCTACGTGCTGCAGGGCACCGTTGACGTCGAGGACGAGCGCTTCTACGAGCACGGCGGTATCGACCTGTGGGGTATCGCGCGTGCTGCGGTGGCAACCCTCGGCGGCGGGCACGAAGGCGCCTCGACTATCACCCAGCAGCTGGTGCGCAACACCATCCTGCAGGAGGAGCAGTTCGACTCGACCATCGAGCGTAAGGTGCGCGAGGCCTACATCGCCGTCAAGATGGAGGACATGTACTCCAAAGACGAGATCCTCATGATGTACCTCAACACCATCTATTACGGCCACGGCGCCTACGGCATCGAGGCCGCAGCCGAGACCTATCTGTCCAAGAGCGCCGCCGACCTCACCCTGAGCGAGGCCGCGCTGCTCATCGGCCTTCCCAACTCGCCCTCGCAGTACGACCCCACGGTCAACCCCGACCTGGCGCTGTCCCGTCGCAACAAGGTCCTCGACAACATGTTGCGTCTGGGCCACATCACCCAGGAGGAGCACGATGCCGCACAGGCCGAGCCCATCGCCCTCAATGTGACCGAAATCTCGGGCAGCGGCGTCGACGTATACTCGCAGCCCTACTTTGTCGCCTATGTTAAGCAGCTGCTGGAGCAGGAGTTCTCGACCGACGTGCTCTTTAAGGGCGGCCTGACCGTCAAGACCACCATCGACCCCACGATGCAGCAGGTGGCAGAGAATGCCGTTCGCGAGCAGCTCGACACGCTCTCGCTCGACGGCCTGGACATGGGCATGGTCGCCGTCGATCCCAAGACCGGCTACATCAAGTGCATGGTGGGCGGCTACGACTACAACGCCGACGAGAACCACGTAAACCATGCCACGGCCAAGCGTCCCGTCGGCTCCACCTTTAAGGCCTTTACGCTGGCAACTGCCATCCAAAACGGCATGAACCCCAACGTCACCCTCAACTGCAACTCGCCGCTCAAGGCCAAGGGCACCACGACCGAGGTCCAAAACTACGCCAACCATAGCTATGGCAACATCACGCTTAAGCAGGCGACGGCATACTCCTCCAACACCGGTTACATCCAGGTGGCGGAAGCCGTCGGCAACAGCAAGATCATCTCGCTCGTCAAAAAGCTCGGCATCGATCCCGCTAAGGACAACATCGAGGACGTTCCCGTCATGACGCTCGGCACCGGCTCGATCTCGCCGCTCGAGATGGCCGCCGCCTACGCGACGTTTGCCAACGGCGGCTACTATCGCCAGCCGATCGCCATCACCGAGATTGACTCTCGTACCGGTTCGGTACTGTACCAGCACACGGACAATCCCTCACAGGTGCTTACCGAGGGCGAGGCCGCCGCGGTCACCGATGTTCTGTCCGGCGTCATGCAGGGCGGCGGTACGGGTGCTGCTGGTGCCCTGAGCGTCAACCAGCCCTATGCCGGCAAGACGGGCACCACCGACAACACCACCAACCTGTGGTTCTGCGGCTATACCCCGCAGCTGGCGTGCGCCCTGTGGACCGGCTATTCCGCGGGCGAGATCCCCATCCAAAAATACGGCACGGACCTGCTGGGCGACAGCACCAACCTGCCTGTCTTTAAGCGGTTTATGAACACCGTTCTGACCGGTACCGAGCGCGAGGAGTTTGCGACCGGAACGGCGCCCACCTACAAGAACAACAGCGCCTGGAAGTTCTACGGCACCAACAACTCCAAGAAGACGGAGAACGACGACAAGGACGAGAACGAGGACGAAGAGGAAACCACCACAACGACTACCACGGCGACCACGACCACCGAGACCACGGGCGGCGACTCCACCGGCGGCACCGGTACGACCGGTGGCTCGACGGGCGGCTCCACTGGTGGTTCGACCGGCGGCGATGGCGGCACGCCTACGCCTACGCCTACGCCTACACCCACTCCCGACCCCTCGCCCACGCCTGACGATACGGTCGGCTAGAAATCATCCGGCCATAAGCAACAAGGCCCCCGAGCAGCTTATTAAACTGCTCGGGGGCCTTTTTAGTTTAAAGCGACCTGATGGGCGGTCTTTATACCGGCAGACAAAAAAGGGGGCACCGACCAACGTCGATACCCCTTACAAGCCACTATGTCAGCGCGCACGGTGCCGAGCGCACGACCCGCACGCCTACTTGCGAGAATTGCTCAGCTTATTGATCAGCGCCTCAAGACGCTCGCCGTCCTCGGCCGTCTGGGCAATAACCAAAATCGTATCGTTGCCGGCAAGCGAGCCAAGCACATCGGGCAACTCTGCCGCATCAACGGCGGCGGCGATGCCGGAAGCCGTGCCAGGCTGAGCCTTGATCATAACCAGATTATCGGTGCGCAGAACGCCCGTTACGAGCTCGGAAACCATACGCTGCAGGTGCAGGTCCTCTGCCAGAACATAGATGCCCTCAGGGAGCTTACGCAGCCCCATATCGGCAATATCGCGAGAGACAGTCGCCTGCGTGCAATCAAAGCCCATAGCGCGGAGCTCATCGACCAGCACGCGCTGCGTACGGACGTCCTTATTGCGCACAATATCTCTAATGGCATCCTGGCGCCCATTGCGTTTTTTAGCCATACAAACCCTCACTCCAAAAGATGGCGGAGACAATCAATCAGTGTTTGAATAGTTTAACGCTATTTGAAGGCTTTTGTGTATAAGAACGCATTTCGAAACAATTCTATGCAAGTTTGTTTCGAAATGAGCCGTTTAGGCGGTTTTTGCGCCCGTCCGGTTAAGAAAAGCTGCCAGATGCGTACACATCACGCAGCGCGCGGGCTTGGCGCTGGCGATCGGCCCAAACAACAGACCAAGTCCCCGATGGTTATCCTTGAGCGCGGCGACCATCTGACGGGTTCGAGGCGCCTCGAGCATATCACGCATGCGGGCGGAACGCTCGATTGACGACAACCCGTGCGGGCTCAGGCACAAATTCTCGATGCAGGCGACCAGTCCGGCAAAGTAGAACTTTTGGCTTGCCAGCTTGAGCCGACCACCGCTATCTGCTTCCGAGAGCGAGTCCGCAAGCTCGTCGAGCGCTCGAGTGTCATCGGATATCCTGGCATACATGGTGGGATCAAAGGCATCTGTAAGCTTAGGTGCCACCGCGTGGAAACAAGCGTCGCCGCATCCGGAGACGCGCTGCGCCTGCGAGAGTGCGCACGCCATAAACCCAACTGTGCGAAACGTCTTATCGCACAAAAGGCATGCCTCAAACAGCGACCGGCTGAACATCACGCCAGAGGTCTGAGCGACTAGACCGCCTAAAATCAACTGGGACAGCCCGGTCACCATCGAAGACTTGTCTTCAATGACAATAGGAGCAACATTCAAGACGCGCGAATGGCGCTCTCGATGTGCATCATAGCGGTCGAGCGACACCGTGGGGAACACTATGTCTGCCGCAGTATCGCACGCGATATCGACCATCTTGGAAAGGGACTGCGGAGCTAACCACTCATCGGCGTTCATAGCGATGATTTGAGAGCCACGCGAGGCAGCAAAACCGGCACGAAGACAAGCACCGCGCTTCGCGTCCTCGACGTCAATCAAATCAATATGAATGTCCCTGTCGGCAGCAACTTGAAGCGAATGGCGCACACCGGGCGCAGCATCGCGGCAGACAACGACAATCTGCAAATCGTAGACGTCTTGGTTCTGGATACTCTCGAGCGCACGCATCGCATAGCTGGGCGAACCTTCTACCACAAGGATCACCGAAAGTCGCGGATGCGAGCCACGTCGAACCAAGTTATCCATCCTCTCGACAGCAATGAATCAAACCGTGGTTCATGGTACACCCCAGCAAT
Organism: Alloprevotella sp.; assembly: GCA_963628025.1. Classification (GTDB taxonomy): domain Bacteria; phylum Actinomycetota; class Coriobacteriia; order Coriobacteriales; family Coriobacteriaceae; genus Collinsella. Next base: position 10,745 of record CAVGCW010000034.1, read on the forward strand.
AAAAGCAATGAGACACCGGTTGTATTGCACGCCAAGAACAGATGTTGAACACGCGCAGCCCACAGATGACGGGTGTCGACGCACGACGCGTCGAGCCCTCCCCTAGTCGAGCACGACGAGCTCGGCGGGATCGTAATCCACGCCCATAAACGTAAGGCCGCAGGCAGGAGCCGTGGGGCCCGCAGCGGTACGGTCGCAAGCATCGATGACCTCGCGCATCCACCCGGGTTCACGGCGATGCATGCCAATCTCGACAAGCGTGCCCACGATCGTGCGGACCATCGAATGCAGAAACGCATTGCCCTCGATGGTAAACGTCAGGATGTCCTCGCCAAACGCAACCTCATGGCCAAACTCGGCACGCATCACGCAGCGATGCGTGGGCTTGCCAACGGCCGAGGCAACCTTGCAAAAGCTCTTAAAGTCCTGCTCACCCAAAAGCGCGGGACAGGCCGCAGACATGGCCTCGACGTCCAAGGGATAGCGATGCCACCACACGGCACCCCGTGAGAGCACGGGACGCGCGTCGCGATCGGCAATACGGTACGTATATGTACGTGAACGCGCATCAAAGCGTGCAGAAAAGCCTTTACGGGCCCTGTAGACCTCGTTTATGGCGATATCTTTGGGCAGCAGGGCATCCATAGCCCGCAGCCACCTACGGCGCGTCAAGGCGAGCTCAGCGTCCGTTACGGGCACGCTGATGTACTGAGCCACGGCATGTACGCCGGCATCGGTACGCCCCGCGCACGTCAGATCGATCGAGCGGCGAAGCAGCGTCTCGATGGCTCGACGTAGCTCACCCGCAACCGTCGTCTGTCCCGGCTGCTCGGCAAATCCGCTATACGACGAGCCATCATAGGCCACGCGAAATACGAGCGTGGCGTCAAGCTCAGAAATCGAATTGAAATCAGACGGCGCAGTCATGGGCGCTCCCAACAAACAAGCAACGGTATCGCGACAAAAAAAGAGGGGTACGCGAACGTACCCCTCGAATATAGCCTATGCAGACGGAATGTCTACTCAGCGGTCTCCTCGGCAGCGGTCTCCTCGGCAGCAGTCTCCTCGACAGCCTCGACCTTCTTGGGAGCAGCGGCCTTCTTGGGGGCCGGAGCAGCCTTCTTGGCTTTAGGCGTGCAAGGCTCGGTGACGAGCTCCATGATAACGATGGGAGCGTTGTCGCCCTTGCGGTTGCCGAGCTTCATGATACGGGTGTAACCGCCGTTGCGGTCCTGCCACATACCCTGAGCAGCCTTGTCGAAGATCTCGGCAACGAGCTGCTTATCGCCGAGCTTGGCGATAGCCAGACGACGAGAGTGCAGGTCGCCCTTCTTGGCCCAAGTGATGATCGGATCGACGACCGCACGCAGCGCCTTAGCGCGGGTCTCGGTGGTCTTGATGCGGTCGTTCTCGAAGAGGGCCTTAGCAAGGCTCTTCTTCATGGCCTTGGTGTGGCTCGCATCGGTGCCGAGCTTCAGGCCCTTCTTAACGTTGTGACGCATGGTCTAGTTTCTCCTCAAATATGCGAAGCATTAAGCCTTCAGGCTCAGGCCCATGGACTCAAGCTTGTCCTTCACTTCCTCGATCGACTTAACACCGAAGTTACGGATGTTGAGCAGATCGTTCTCCGAGAACTCAACGAGCTGACGGACCGAGTGAATGCTGGCGCGCTTAAGGCAGTTGTAGGAACGGACGGAAAGGTCCAGATCCTCGATCTGCTTGTCCAGCTCGGCGTTGTCGTTGGTGACCTCGGGAGCGAAGATCGAAGCCTCCTCCTCGACCTCGGGGGTCTCGGCAAGGTTCATAAAGGCGGCCATATGCTGGTTGATGATATTGGCAGCCTGGACCACGGCGTCGCGCGGGGCGATGGAGCCGTTGGTCTCGATCTCGAGGACAAGGCGGTCGTAGTCGGTGTGCTGACCGACACGGCAAGCCTCAACGAGCTTGGCGCAACGGGAAACCGGCGAGTACAGCGAGTCGACGTGGATCACACCGATGGGATCGTTGTCGCGCTTGTTGGCCTCGCCAGAAACATAGCCGCGGCCATAGCCGATGCGCATGCTCATGGTGAGATGGCCACCCTCGGTGAGCGTAGCAATGTGCTGCTCGGGGTTGACCAGCTCAAACTCGGACGGAATAAAGAAGTCCGCACCGGTGACCTCGCAGGGGCCGTCAACCGAGATGGTGGCGGTCGCCTCGTCGGTCGTGCCGAGAGCCCTGAAGACAAGACCCTTGACATTCAGGACGATGTCGGTGACATCCTCGACCATGTTAGGGATGGTCATGAACTCGTGCTGCGCACCATCGATCTGAATAGCCTCGACGGCGGCACCCTCGAGCGAGGACAGAAGAACGCGACGAAGGGAGTTACCCAGCGTATCGCCGTAGCCACGCTCGAGCGGCTCGACGGAGACACGAGCAGACGTCTCGTTGATCTCTTCGACCTGAACCTGAGGCCTAATGAATTCTGACATGTATTACCTCCAGCCTCAGCAGCCCGGATGGACTACTTAGAGTAGAGCTCGACGATGAGCTGCTCGTTGATATCACCGCTGATCTGCTCACGCGTCGGCAGAGCGAGCACGTTACCAGACAGCTTCTCGATATCGACCTCGAGCCAGCCAGGGACCTCAAAGCGCTCGGAGGAAATCAGAGCCTCCTTGATGGGGAGGAGGTCACGGAACTTCTCGCCGACAGCGACGACGTCGCCGGCCTTGACGCGGTAGGACGGGATGTCCACGCGCTTGCCGTTCACGGTGAAGTGACCGTGACGGACGGACTGACGAGCCTCTTTGCGGGTGCGGGCGAAGCCAAGACGGAAGACAACGTTGTCGAGGCGAGACTCAAGAATGATCATGAGGTTCTCACCGGTGACGCCGTTCATCTTACGGGCCTTGTTGAAGTAGCCGTGGAACTGCTTCTCCAGAACGCCATAGATGAACTTGACCTTCTGCTTCTCGCGCAGCTGCATGCCGTACTCAGATTCCTTGCGACGGCGCTTGGGCTGACGGATAGATTCCTTCTTGCTGCTGTAACCGAGCTCAGCGGGATCGATCCCGAGCTGACGGCAGCGCTTAAGAACAGGAGTCCTGTCGATTGCCATATTGATACGATCCTTTCAGTTACACGCGGCGACGCTTCTTGGGGCGGCAGCCGTTGTGCGGAATGGGGGTCTTGTCCTGGATGCTCGAGACCTCGAGGCCAGCAGCCTGGAGGGAGCGGATGGCGGTCTCACGACCGGAGCCGGGGCCCTTGACGAAGACGGAAACCTTCTTCATACCGTGCTCCATGGCCTGCTTGGCAGCAGCCTCGGCAGCCATCTGGGCAGCGAACGGCGTGGACTTACGGGAGCCCTTGAAGCCCACCTGGCCAGCCGACTTCCAGGAAATGACGTTGCCCTGGGGATCGGTGATCGAAACGATCGTGTTGTTGAACGTAGAACGAATGTGAGCCTGGCCCACGGAAATGTTCTTACGGTCCGCGCGCTTCAGACGGGCAGCGCGAACGTTCTTCTTAGCAGTAGCCATCTATCTAGCGCTCCTTATTTCTTCTTCTTAGCACCGATCTGACGCTTCGGGCCCTTGCGGGTACGAGCGTTAGTGTGGGTGCGCTGGCCGCGGACCGGGAGGCCCTTGCGGTGACGAAGGCCGCGGTTGCAGCCGATGTCCATAAGGCGCTTGACGTTCTGGTTGCGCTCACGGCGGAGGTCGCCCTCAACCATGATCTGGTTCTTATCGATATAATCGCGGATGGCGTTAACCTCATCCTCGGTGAGGTCCTTAACACGCGTATCCACGTTAACGTTGCACTCGACGCAAATCTTCGTCGCAGTGGTGCGGCCGATGCCGTAAATGTAGGTCAGACCGATCTCAACGCGCTTCTCACGCGGGAGGTCGACACCATTAATACGGGCCAACGTAGTCTCCTCTCTTAACCCTGACGCTGCTTATGACGGGGGTTCTCGCAAATGACGAGGACCTTGCCATGGCGCCTAATGATTTTGCACTTATCGCACATCTTCTTGACCGAAGGACGTACCTTCATCGTTCTTCCTTTCGGTAGCGCTCAAACTACTTCCCTACTATCTACTCGCCCAGCCGCAGGCGTTTAAAACTATGGCTGGTCTTCACACACAATCCGACCGTAGGTTGAGCTAAGCCTGCAGTCGGAAATGGAGTGCGTGTATGCGTGCCGCTATTTGTAGCGATAGGTGATGCGGCCGCGGGTCAGGTCGTACGGGGAAAGCTCCACGACAACCCTGTCACCGGGGAGAATACGGATGTAATTCATTCGGATCTTGCCAGAAATGTTGCACAGAACCGAATGACCGTTCTCGAGCTCGACCTTAAACATGGCGTTAGGCAGCGGTTCCTTTACCGTACCCTCGAGCTCAATTGCGTCTTCCTTCTTCACAAGCAATCATCTTTCTCTAGAAAACGACAGCGATTGAGTATTTTACAACACGTATGCACGCATCGTAATAACTTCGTAATGGCTCCACAACTAAGTGGAACTTGTTACATTTCTCCGCCTTGGAGCGAACACCAAGCACCTTGGGCATCCGTGGTCAGAATCACCGGACCGTCATTGGTAATGGCGACGGTGTTCTCGTAGTGCGCGGCGGGCAGGTGGTCGTTGGTCGTAACAATCCAACCGTCGGAGCCCGTGCTCACATGGTTGGAACCCATCGTAACCATCGGCTCGATGGCAATGACCATGCCGGCCTGGAGGCGAACGCCCCTCCCCTTCTTTCCATAGTTAGGAACGTTGGGGTCCTCGTGCATCACGCGGCCAATGCCATGGCCAACATAATCACGAAGCACGCCGTAACCGTGAGACTCGGCGAGGGACTGAACGGCATAACCGACGTCCCCGATATGGTTACCGGGAACAGCCTGCTCAATGGCAGCCTTAAGGCAATCGCGCGTGACCTCGCACAAAGCCTTGGCTTCGGGCGTGGGGGTGCCGACGAAAAACGTCCATGCGTTATCGCCGACCCAACCGTCGACAACGGCTCCCGTATCGATGGAGATGATATCGCCATCGCGCAGGATCATGTCAGGGTTGGGAATACCGTGGACCACGGCATCGTTGATCGATGCGCAAATGGTCCCCGGGAACCCGCCGTAACCCTTAAAGGCAGGGGTGCCGCCATGCATGCGGATAATCTGCTCCGCGAGCTGATCGAGCTCAAAAGTCGAAACGCCGGGGCGCACCATGGCTCCAACGTGGCGGAGCGCCATCTTAGATAGCGCTCCTGCCTTCTTCATCTGCTCGATTTGCGTTGCAGACTTAATCTTGATCATAGACCGAGAGCCTCTTTGACATCCCCGTACACGGTCTCGCGAGCCTGGTCACCGTTGACCGACTTGAGCAGACCCTGGCCACGATAGTAGTCGACGAGCGGACTCGTGGACTTCTCGTAGACGTCGAGACGGTTCTTGATGGTCTCGGGCTTGTCGTCGTCGCGCTGATACATCTCGCCACCGCACTTGGGGCAGGTAGCATCGGCAGCGGTGCCGGTGTAACCGCAGGCGCGGCAGGTGCGACGCGAAGACAGACGATCGATAATGACCTCGGGGGCCACATCGACCAGAAGGGCACAGTCGATCTCGCGACCCATGGCGGAAAGCTCGGAATCGAGCGTCACAGCCTGGGCGGTGTTGCGAGGGAAGCCGTCGAGGATGAAGCCCTGCTGGGCGTCATCGGCGGCAAGGCGCTCCTTGACAAGGTCGATCACGAGCTGGTCGGGAACGAGCTCGCCAGCGTCCATGTACTTCTTAGCCTGAATACCAAGCTCGGTGCCACCCTTGACGGCAGCACGCAGCAGGTCGCCCGTGGAAATATGGGCGACGCCAAACTCGGCGACGAGCTCCTGTGCGACGGTGCCCTTACCGGCACCCGGAGCTCCGAGCAATACGAGGTTCATGAGCAATCCTCCTCTAGCCTATTTAAAGAATCCATCGTAATCATACATCTTGATCTGGCCTTCGAGCTTATCGACCGTGTCGAGCACGACGCCGACCATGATGAGGATGGACGTGCCGCCAAATGCCTGGATCAGATGGTTACCCGTGAAGGAGAAGATGATCGAAGGCACGATGGCGATGAGCGCCAAAAAGACAGCGCTGGGAAGCGTGATCTTGTTGAGCGCGTTCTTGATGTAGGCCGCGGTAGCCCTACCCGGACGCACGCCCGGAATAAAGCCGCCCTGCTTCTTAAGGTTATCGGCCGTGTCATCGGGGTTGAACACCATGGAGGTGTAGAAGTACGCGAAGAACACGATGAGGACAACGTTAAGCACCCAGTTGAGCCAACCGGTCGAAAGCGCGGAGGCAACTGCCTGAATCCAGCCGATGCCGGGGAAGAACACGGCAATCTGAGCCGGGAAGTACAGCAGCGCCGAAGCGAAGATGATCGGCACGACACCCGCGGTGTTGACCTTGATGGGCAGGTAGGTGGTCTGGCCACCCATCATGCGACGGCCCACGACGCGCTTAGCGTAGGAGACCGGGATGCGGCGCTGGCCGCGCTCAAGGAAAACAATCAGCGGGATAACCAGCAGGATGATGGCGCAGATGATCACCATGGTGATGATGCCACCGGCATTGCCCTCGGTGCTGGAGAAGATAGCCTGCGGCAGACCGGCCATGATGTTCGCGAAGATGATCAGCGACATGCCATTGCCGATACCGCGCTGGGTGATGAGCTCACCAATCCACATGATCAGCATGGCGCCCGCGGTGAGCGTACCGACGATCATGAGGTCGAAGATGATCTCGGGAGCGCCGGCGCCATTGAAGCTGATGCCGAAGCTCTTAAAGAGGAAGAGGTAACCCACGGAGTTGAGGATTGCCAGAGCCAGGGTGAGGTAACGCGAATACTGCGTAATCTTGGTCTGACCGACCTCGCCCTCGCGGGCAAGCTCATGCAGGGAAGGCACGACGGCCTGGAGCATCTGGAGGATGATCGAGCTGGTGATGTAAGGCATGATGCCCAGCGAAAACACCGACACATAGCTCAACGCGCCGCCAGAGAAAAGATTCAGGAGGGCCATAGCACCTGCGGCGACCGAATTGTTTTCGGTCGAGAAAAGGCCCAGCATCCCCTGGAAGGGAATGCCGGGCACAGGAACGTGCGCACCAATGCGGTACACGACGAGCATAGCTATGGTAAAAAGAATCTTTTCGCGCAATTCTTTGATGCGGAAAGCATTCTTAAGACCATTTAGCACGGCAGCTCGACCTTTCCGCCGGCGGCCTCGATCTTGGCCTGCGCAGAAGCGCTGACCTTGTCGACCTTGACCGTGAACTTCTTGGTGAGCTCACCATTGCCGAGCACCTTGACGGGCTCGAACTCGCTCTTGGTGATGCGAGCGGCCTTAAGAGCGGCACCGTCGATCACGGCGCCGTCCTCGAACTTACGCTCGAGACGCTCAACGTTAACAGCGGTGTACTCGATACGACGGGGGTTGCGGAAGCCCGGAAGCTTGGGCAGGCGCATAGCCAGCGGAGTCTGGCCACCCTCGAAGCCGGCACCCTTGGTGCCGCCAGAGCGGGAACCCTGGCCCTTCTGACCGCGGCCAGAAGTGGTGCCGTGACCCGAAGAATTGCCACGGCCGACGCGCTTGCGGTTCTTGGTGGAACCGGGCGCGGGAGTAAGATCGTGAAGCTGCATTTGCTACTCCTCTACAATCTCGACAAGGTGCTTGACCTTGAAGATCATGCCGCGGACGGACTCGTTGTCAGCAATCTCGCGAACCTCGCGGATCCTGTGGAGACCGAGGGCACGGACAGTACGGACCTGGTCCTGCTTGCAACCGTTGGTGCTGCGGACCTGCTTGATCTTGATGGTGTCAGCCATGCTTAGTTCTCCTTACCGACGAACATCTCGGAGACCGTCAGGCCACGGCGAGCCGCGACGTCCTCAGGGCTGGAGAGCTCCTTGAGGCCCTCGACGGCAGCCTTGATGATGTTGAGGCCGTTGTCGGTACCGAGGGACTTGGACAGGACGTTCTTGATGCCAGCAAGCTCAAAGAGGGGACGCACAGCGCCGCCGGCGATAACGCCGGTACCCTCGACAGCGGGCTTGATGATGATGCGGCCGGCACCAAAGTGGCCGAGAACCTCGTGCGGGATGGTGCCCTGCTCGGTCACCGGCACGTGGAACATGTTCTTCTTGGCATCGAGAGACGCCTTGGAGATGGCCAGGGGCACCTCAGCGGACTTGCCCATGCCAACGCCGACGTTGCCCTTGCCGTCGCCAACGACGACGAGAGCGACGAGGCTCATACGACGACCACCCTTGACGGTCTTCGACACGCGGTTGATGTAAACGACGCGCTCCTCGAACTCGGAGGCCTCGCGCTGCTGCTTCTGATTACGAGCCATGTGCTACATACCTCCTAGAACTCGAGACCGGCGGCACGAGCACCGTCGGCGAGGGCCTTGACGCGGCCATGGTAGATACGGCCACCGCGATCGAAGGCGACCTTGGTGATGCCGGCCTCGATGGCGCGCTTGCCAACGAGCTGACCGACCTTCTCCGCAGCCTCCTTGTTCGAGGTGTGGGTGCCCTTGAACTCGGCCTCGAGGGTCGAGGCAGAGACGAGCGTCAGGCTGGAGCCCTTGCTGTCGTCGATGATCTGGGCATAGATGTTGGCGTTAGTACGGGTCACGCGAAGACGCGGACGCTCGGAGGTACCCGAGACCTTGCCGCGAACACGACGCTGACGACGCTTGAGGCCTTCCAGCTTCGCCTTATGCTTGTTCATACGTAAACTCCTAAAAAGGTTGATCTTGCCAGCACCTGACGGGGTGCTGGTCTTATGCGAGTGAGTCGGTTACGACTACTTGGCGGCCTTACCCAGCTTGCGGCGGATGTGCTCGCCAACGTAGTGGATACCCTTGCCCTTGTAAGGCTCGGGAGGACGATGGCCGCGGATCTCAGCGGCGATCTGACCGACCTGCTGCTTGTTGATACCCTTGACGTTCACGTGGGTGTTGTCGGGAACCTCGAAGGTGATGCCCTCGGGAGCCTCGACGATCACGGGGTGCGAGAAGCCCAGGGAGAACTCGAGGTTCTTGCCCTTCTGCTGCACGCGGTAACCGACGCCGGCGAGCTCGAGCTTCTTCTCGAAGCCCTCGGAAACGCCAACAACCATGTTGTGGATGAGGGCGCGGGTGAGGCCGTGGCGGGCACGGGTCTCACGCTCGTCGTCGGGACGGGAAACGGTGAGGACGTTGTCCTCGACGTTGATAGCGAGCTTCTCAAAGACATCGAGCTCGAGCTGGCCCTTGGGGCCCTTGACGACAACGTTGTTGCCGTTGACTGCCACTTCGACTCCGGCGGGAATCTGGACAGGCTTATTACCGATACGAGACACGGTGATCTCCTTTCCTTCTACCTACCGAGCGAATTACCAGACGTAAGCGATGATCTCGCCGCCGACGTTGTGCTTGCGAGCATCGCGGTCGGTCATGACGCCATGGCTGGTGGAAATAATGGCGGTACCAAGGCCACCGCGGACGCGGGGCATGTCGGCAACGCCGGTGTACTTACGCAGGCCCGGCTTGGAAATGCGGCGGATGCCGTTGATGACCTTAGCCTTCTTGGGACCATACTTAAGCGTGATGTGCAGAGTCTTCTGGGGAACGGTGTCCTCGACATCGTAGCCCTCGATGTAGCCCTCCTCGTGCAGAACACGAGCGATCTCGACGAGCTTCTTGCTGCTCGGCATGGAGACCGTGGCCTTGTTCACAGAGTTAGCGTTACGGATGCGCGTAAGCATATCTGCGATCGGGTCTGTAAGGTTCATACAGATTCTCCTTCGTTCTTGATGAACACGTGCTCTTGGTTCTTCGCCGCCCTTAACGGCAAAGCCTTTTTAGCGCGTTTTCCCTGTTCCAAACTGATGCTTGAAACGCTGGTAGTGACTTACCAGCTGGCCTTCTTAACGCCGGGAAGCTCGCCCTTGAGTGCAAGCTCGCGGAAGCAGACACGGCACAGGCCGAACTTGCGGTACACAGAGTGCGGACGGCCGCAGCGCTGGCAGCGCGTGTACTCACGAGTAGAGAACTTCTGCTTGCGATTGCACTTGACGATCATCGATGTCTTAGCCACTTATATCCTCCTCACATAGAGTATTGTTCGCCCCAAGCGCCGCCCCCTTGTGGGAACGGCGCTTATAGGGCAGGTGAACCTATTTCTTGAACGGGAAACCGAAGGCGTCCAGAAGGGCCTTGGCCTCCTCATCGGTGTTGGCGGTGGTCACGAAAGTGATGTCCATACCACGCTGGTGATCGACGGAATCGAAGTCGATCTCGGGGAAGATGAGCTGCTCGGTGACGCCCATGGAGAAGTTACCACGGCCGTCGAAGCTCTTGGCGGAGATGCCGCGGAAGTCGCGGATACGGGGGATCGCGACGGAGGTCAGACGATCGAAGAACTCCCACATACGGTCGCCACGCAGGGTAACCTTGCAGCCGATCGGCATACCAGCGCGCAGGCGGAAGGTAGCGATAGACTTGCGGGCACGGGTGATCATCGGCTGCTGGCCGGTGATGGCGCGCAGGTCGCGCACGGCACCGTCGATGGCCTTGGAATCGGTAGCGGCCTCGCCGACACCCATGTTCACGACGATCTTCTCAAACTTGGGGATCATCATGACGTTCTCGTACTGGAACTTGTCCTGAAGCTGCTGCTTGACCTCGTTGTTGTACTTGGTCTTCAGACGCGGCACATACTTCTCTTCTGCCATTGTTCACTCCTTCTTGGGGTTTTAAGCACGGGGCGTGGCCACGATGGGTTGTCCTCGTGCCTCCTGGCTGCATCCGCGCCGCTCATGGCATTTTGCGGTTTGGACTCGACACAGCAGGAGCCGACAAAACAATCGATACTATACGCGCATCGGGAGTGTATTTCCAGAAAAACCTCGTCTGCCTGCACAACTCCACAACTCCCCCGCACAAATGGGTCCCAACAAGCAGTTGCGGTGAAATAGGGACTGTTGGGCGGCCTAACAGGCTTAAACAATCCGTATTTCACCGCAACTTATTGGTGGGGATGCGATTAGCGCTTGCGGGGGACGAGTTTGGTGCGGCGCAGGTGAATCATCTCGGCGGCGATGGAGATGGCAATCTCCTCGGGGTCCTCGGCCTCGATGGCAACGCCGATCGGCAGGTGCAGCTCGTCGATCTGGTCCTGCGTAAAGCCTTCCTGCTCCAGGCGGGCACGCACAAAGGCCGTCTTGCGGCGCGAACCCAGACAGCCCAGGTAGGCAGGCTTGGCGTGCATGGCCTGAATCACCACGTCGATATCGGACTTGTGGCCTGCTGTGGCCACGACCACCAGGTCGCGCGGGCCGATGGGGCACTGCTCGCTCAGGTTCTTGTAATCGACCAGGCGACGATCGTAGACACCGGGCACCCATTCGGGCGTCAACGTGCCGGGGCGGTCGTCGCACGCCACGACGGCAAAGCCCGCCGCCGTGAGCACGCGCGCCGTCGCGGCGCCCACGTGTCCGCAGCCAAAGATGTAGGTCAGGCCCTCGGGGCAGAGCGTCTCGATGTGCGCCGCGGGAATCTCAGAGGCCGCGTTGGTGTAGGTGACCTTACTCCCCTCCTCCACCAGCGAAAGCCCGGGGCAGCCCGCAATGGTGCGGCGCGATTCCTCGCCATGGTACTCGGCCACATCGCCCTCGAGCGCGCTCGCGATAAACGGCTTAAAGTCGATGACGAAGTCGCCGATGCGCCGATAGACCAAGACGTCGGTAATTTCCTGGAACAACGGTGCCTGGATCGCATCCAGATGCAGATAGCACAGGCAGATGGCTCCGCCGCAGATCATACCGGTATCTGAGTTCTCGCCGCCCATGGTGTAGCGGACCAGACGCGATTGCCCCGCGGCCAGCAGCTCTCGCGCCTCGTCCAGCGCAAAGAGCTCGATCTTGCCGCCGCCGATGGTGCCCGCCTGGCTACCGTCGGCAAAGACGGCCATCCAGGCACCCACGCCGCGCGGCGACGACCCCGCCGTGCCGGCCACGACCACGAGCTCGCACGTCTCGCCAGCACGCAGGGCGACAAGCGCCGCATTCACAACATCGAGCTTTTCCATTGCCGCCTTCTATCCTCTAAAGATATCGGTGAGCATAGCGAGCGCCTCGAGCACGCCGCCGCCGACCGACGTCGCCTTGTCCGAAATGTAGTTGATATAGCTGGCATCGCCGCGCGGATCGACGTCGGCACATTTAAAGCCCTCGGTCACCTGAACGCCGTCGGCCAAAAGACCGCGCAAGCAGCCGTCAATCTGCGTGACCATGGGAGTATCGCCCGCGTAGCCAATCACGTCTCCGGCGCTCACGATGTCGCCGATTGCGCGGTCGGACCGAAACACGCCGGCGGCGGGGCTGTGGATAACGCGCTCCTTGCCATAGCCGGCGATAATGCCCGGCACGCCCGTATTGGGCTGGGGCGAACCTTGGGTAATGACACGGCCGAGAAAATGCCCGCGCATGGTTTCGACCACGGCGTCGCAGTCAACCGGCGCGGTGAAGCCCGGTCCCACGGCAATAACGGCAGGCGCCATGTCGCGCGTGGTGCCCAAGTTACGCTTGGCCAGAATCGCGTCGACCACAGCCGCGGGCTTAAGCTCATTGAGCATCTTGGCCTGAGGGTCCACCACCACGGCGACATCCCCCGCTTGGGTAATCTCGAGCGCCTCAGCCGGCGTCTGCGCCAAGCGGGCGCGAATGCCCTCGACCTGGACCTCGCCCAAGCGAATGGCCTCGCAAAAACTGATTGTGCGACGGATGCACGTGGGAACCGCGATATCGGCCATGACAACCGACACGCCGGCGCGCACCAAGCGAGCGGCGACGCCCGTGGCGATATCGCCAGCGCCGCGAACATAAACGAGCATTCCCGGGGCACCTCCCTGTGCTACGGTTTGAGCAGAGCAAAAGCGGTTCGACCGCTACTCTGATGATTATTTATTATCACAGTATTATACGGCGGTGAACAGATGGAAACGGTTAGCGGCAATCTTGCCTCGGCGCTCAGGATCGAGCCGGGCATTACCGCGATTATCGGCAGCGGTGGCAAGTCGACCTTGCTAAAGACGCTCGGCCTTGAGCTTATGCGCGCCGGCGGCCGCGTGCTCCTCTGCACCACCACGCGCATGTTCCCCGTCGCCGGCGTGCCGTGGGACGGGTCGAGCCGTCGCCTGGACGCCGCGCCCTGGAAACCGGGGACCCTGCATGTTCCCGGCTGCACCTGCGAGGCATGCGCGGGCCTTGCACGCGGAGGCATCTGCCAGGCAGGCGTCTTGGACCCGGAGACAGGCAAGCTCTCCGCCCCCGCCGAGCCACTCGGCGGGCTGGCACAGCGCTTTGACTATGTGTTGGCCGAGGCAGACGGTAGCAAGCGACTCCCGCTCAAGGCGCATGCCGCCTGGGAGCCGGTAATTCCCGCCGGCACGGCCAATGTCATCTGGCTCGTCGGCGCCTCGGGGCTCGGCAAGCCCATCAACGAAACCGTCCACCGCCCCGAGCTCTTTTGCGAGCGTTGCGGCTGCGAGCTCACCGACATCGCCACGCCCGAGCGCGTCGCCCAGGTGCTCAATTCCGAGATGCAGGCGCTGAAACTCAGCACCGCACGCGTCATGCTCAACCAAGTCGACACGCTCAGCGACCCCACGATGGCCGACTGCTTCGAGGCAGCCCTCGGCCGCCCCGTCGTCGCCAGCAGCCTCAAATAGCCGGCCCCATCTCGTCAGTTGCGGTGAAATACGGACTGTTTGGCCGCCAAACGGCCGCAAACAGTCCGTATTTCACCGCAACTGCGGAGGGGGGTCCGGCACTCCCCCTGTTAGCGGGGCACGTAGCGGCCGGGTTGGGCTCCGGTGGGCTCGCCGTCGCGTGCCACCAGCACGCCGTTCACAAACACGGCCTTGGCGCGGCCATGTGCCTCAAAACCCTCGAGCGGCGTGTAGTCCACGGCCTGATGCTGCGTCGCCGCGCGAATGGTCCAGCGCGCCCGGGGATCCCACACGCACACGTCGGCATCGGAGCCCTCGGCAAGACAGCCCTTGCGCGGATACATGCCAAGGACGCGCGCCGGGTTCTCGCTCATCAAGCGGCAGAGGTCCTCGGGGCCCAGCTGGCCCTCAAAGCTCGTGGCAATCGCGACGGGACGATGCTCCACGCCGGGCCCGCCGTTGGGAATCGCGCGGAAATCGTCACGCCCGCGGTCCTTTTGCCCGTGCAGGTTAAAGCTGCAATGATCGGTTGCAATAGTATCGATCTCGCCGGCCACAAGCGCCTCGCGCAACGCGGCACGGTCACCGGCATGGCGCAACGGCGGGCTCATCACATACTTGGCACCCGCAAAGCCGTCCTCTCCCTGCTCCAGATAACAGGTGTCGTCGAGCATCAGATACTGGGGGCAGGTCTCGACATAGATATTTTTCTGCCCGCGCGCTTTGGCAGCACGGATGGCCTCGAGCCCCAGCTTGGTCGAAAGGTGCACCACGTTGACCGGAGCGTCCCCGGCCAAGTGCGCCAGATACAGCAGACGGCTCACAGCCTCGGCCTCGCACACATCCGGACGGCTAAGCGCATGGCCCTCGGGCCCGTGGATGCCCTGCTCAAACACGCGCTTCTGAAGCTCATTCACCAGCGTACCGTTCTCGCAATGCACGCACAGGATACCGCCCACGCGCTTGAGCTCCTCCAGCACCTCGAGCGTCTCGGCATCGTCCAGGCGCAGATGGTCGTAGGCAAAGTAGGTCTTAAACGACGACACGCCCGCCTCACGCATGGCCGAAAGATCGGCGCGGTTGCGCTCATTCCACTCGGCGAGTGCCATATGAAACGCGTAGTTTGCCGTGCAGGTTCCGTCGGCGCGGCGATGCCACTCGGCCAAGGCATCGGGCATGGTCACGCCGCGATCGGCCGTCGCGTAGTCCACGATGGTCGTCGTACCGCCGCAGGCAGCCGCACGCGTACCGGTCTCAAAGCTATCCGCTGTCCAATCCATGCCAGTCCAGCACTGCATGTGCGTGTGGCCGTCGATAAAGCCGGGGAATACCCAGCAGCCCGCGGCGTCCTCGACGGTATCGCCCTCGCCCGGCTCAATCGCCGCGGCAATCCGCACGATCTTATCGCCCTCCATGGCAAGATCGGCGCGGCGAAGCCCCTGTGGCGTCACGAGCGCGCCGTTTTTGATGATGATCATAATTGCTCCTTATTGATTGATGCAGTCGGCCACGCGATCAAAATACGAGCAGGCGGCAATATGCTCCGTTATGCGTCGCTGTCCCTTGACGGTATCGACGTCCCACAGCTCGTAGGCACGCGCCTCGACCAGCGCAACGTCGGCGCGACCTTTGAGAATCGAGCCCCCGCCGTCCTTGCCCTCAAGACACATAAGTGCATCGAACAGTTCCGCCGGAAAGAGCACCGGGCTCGAAGGCTCACCGTTGCACGCAAGACGCACCGGATGTTTGCGGCCACGCTCGTCAAATGCACGAACCATAGCCTCAAAAGAATCCGAACTCACGAGCGGCTGGTCGCCCGGCAAAAAGAGGCAACCTTTCCAGTTGCGTTCGATTCCCCACGAAAGGCCCGCACGGACGCTTTCGCTGCGCAGCTCGCCATCGTGCAGCACGCACGGGCAATGCTTGTCCTCGCAAATCTGAGCGACCCCGGGCCAACGCGTCGAAACCACAACGTCAAAGCCCCGGGGAACCGAATCGATAGTCCAGGCAATCAGCGGCTTGCCATAGATATCGGCAAGCATCTTGTTGGAGCCAAACCGCTTGCCCTCGCCCGAGGCCATAATGACGCATCCAAGTTTCATGGTGATACCTCCCCTGAAACCATCGTACCCATAACTCGCGCCGCGGGCATCCACATCGAAAGCGCTTATCCCGCACGCCCGCGATGCAAAAAAGGGGCACCCCGCCGGTTGGCAGAGCGCCCCCTTTACATGGCTTACCTCAACCCGGCTTTAGGCCTGGAACCAACGGGCGGTATTGCGCTCGTCGAGGGCCTTGAGGGTAGCGGCGGGATCGGCAACCTTCTGCAGGAACATCATGGCTGCGATGGCGTACGGCTTGTAGCTGGCCTCCTTGTACATGCCCACACGGTGCATGTCGAAGACGTCGGCGTTAACCTCGCCGTGCTCGCAGGAGACACCGGAGATGTCGGCGGGCAGCGGGTGCATAAAGATGGTGTCCTGGCCGTTGGCGGTCTTCTCCATGAGCTCGGTCGTGGAGCACCAGTCCTGATGGGTGGCGTTCTGGGCGAGCAGCTCCTTCTCGAGCGCTGCGATGCCGGCGTCGTCGCCCTCGGCGTACAGGTTGGTGCGCTTCTCCATGGCGGCAAACGGAGCCCAGCTCTTGGGGATCACGATGTCGGCGCCCTCGAAGGCCTCGGCCATGGTGTTGACCTGCTTAAAGGTGGTGCCGGACTCGGCGGCATAGCTCTTGGCGCGCTCGACGACCTCGGGCATGAGGTCGTAGCCCTCGGGGTGAGCCAGGGTGACGTCCATGCCAAAGCGGGGCAGCAGGCTGATCAGCGACTGCGGGCAGGACAACGGCTTGCCGTAAGAGGGCGAATAGGCCCAGGTGACGGCAACCTTCTTGCCCTTGAGGTTCTCGAGGCCGCCAAACTCGTTGATGAGGTAGAGCATGTCGGCAGAGGACTGCGTGGGGTGGTCGGAATCGGACTGCAGGGAGATGAGCGTAGGACGGTGATCCAGAACGCCGTCCTCGTAGGCCTGCTGCACGGACTCGGAGACCTCGGCCATGTAGGCATCGCCCTTGCCGATGTACATGTCATCGCGGATGCCGATGACGTCGGCCATGAAGGAGATCATGGTAGCGGTCTCGCGGACGGTCTCGCCGTGGGCGATCTGGGACTTCTTCTCGTCCAGGTCCTGTAGCTCAAGGCCGAGCAGGTTGGCGGCCTTAGAGAAAGAGAAGCGCGTACGGGTGGAGTTGTCGCGGAACAGGGAGACGGCCAGGCCCGAGTCGAAGATCTTGGACGAAACGTTGTTCTCACGCAGCTCGCGCAGGGCGTCGGCGACGATGTAGAGCGCCTTGAGCTCGTCGGTGGTCTTGTCCCAAGTGTGCAGGAAGTCGCTACCGTACATACCCTTAAAGTCGAGACCGTTCAGCTGCTCGACGAGCTCGGTAAACTTAGCGTCCATGGAAATGTCCTTTCTAAAGATGAAACGATCGCAATGAGTAGATGTGCTCCGGCATGCGCGTGTGGCAGAACATGCAGAGCACCATGACGAGGACCCGCCACCGTTGAGGAAGCATGGGAGATAACGACCGCGGGCCCCAAGTCAACAGGGGGTGCCGGGGACACGAGCGGCCCCCGGCTCAACAAAATCGAGGAATGGGACTAATCGATCTTGTTGTTGGTCAGACCGGCGCGGAACACGGTGGCGTCGCCATCGGCCTGGCTCGGATCGTAGAGGTTCAGGGCAGCCACGTACATGGCGGCAGCGGTGACCAGGTCGTCCTTGTAGGTGACCTCGTTGGGAGCGTGAGCCTGAGACTCGGCACCCGGGCCAAAGCCCACGCAGGGGATGCCGTAGCGGCCCTGGATGGAAACGCAGTTCGTGGAGAAGGTCCACTTGTCGCACAGCGGACGACCGGTGCGCTTGTCCATGCTGGGCTCGCAGCCGATGCGCTCGTCACCAAACATGGCCTTGTGGGCGTCGACGAGGGCCTTGACGTGCGGAGCGGTCTCCTTGTTGATCCACGTGGGGAAGTAAGCCTCGGTCTCGTAGACCTCGCCGGTCCAGGACGGACGGTCGTACATGTACATGGAGACCTTCACGTCGTCGCCGTACTTCTTGGCGGCCGGCAGGTTGCGGATCTCGTCCAGGCAGGACTCCCAGGTCTCGCCGGCGGTCATGCGACGGTCGATGGAGATGGCGCAGGAGTCAGCGACAGCGCAGCGGCTGGGGCTGGTGTAGAAGATCTGGCTGACGGTGCAGGTGCCGCGGCCCAGGAAGCGGGCATCCTCGAAGTGCTCGGGATTGTACTTGGGGTCGAGCATCTTGACGAGACCCTTGATGTCGGTCGACTCGTCGCAGCCGTTGTTGTTGAGGGCGCGGACGTCGGCGATGATGTCGGCCATCTTGTAGATGGCGTTGTCGCCGCGGTCGGGAGCGGAGCCGTGGCAGGAGGTACCGTGAACGTCGACGCGGATCTCCATACGGCCGCGGTGACCGCGATAGATGCCGCCGTCGGTGGGCTCGGTGGAAATGACGAACTCGGGCTTAATGCCGTCCTTGTTGTAGATGTACTGCCAGCACATGCCGTCGCAGTCCTCTTCCTGGACGGTGCCGACGACCATGATCTTGTAGCCCTCGGGGATGAGGCCCATGTCCTTCATCATCTTGGCAGCGTAGGTAGCAGAAGCCATGCCGCCCTCCTGGTCGGAGCCGCCGCGGCCGTAGATGATCTCGTCGGTCTCGTAGCCCTCATAGGGATCGGCGTCCCAGTTCTCGATGTTGCCGATGCCGACGGTGTCGATGTGAGAGTCGATGGCGATAATCTTGTCGCCCTCGCCCATAAAGCCCATAACGTTGCCCAGGCCGTCGACCTTGACCTCGTCATAGCCAAGGCTCTCCATCTCGGCCTTGATGCAAGCGACAACCTCACCCTCCTCGCAGGACTCAGAGGGATGGCTGATCATAGCGCGCAGGAAGCGAGTCATATCAGCACGATGGGACTCAGCAGCAGCCTTGATAGCGTCGAAATCGAGTTCTTTAGCCATTGTTCATAACCTTTCAAACTAAGGAATCTACCTGTGAGGTGGCGGAGCGATACCTATTTACTCCGCCCCAACGATTAGCAAGTGGGGTATTCGCCTTCCCAGACGATGCGACGGTACTGATCCGGATCGGTGTCACCTTCCGTGGAGAAGCAGAGCACGGAGCTCGTCTTATCCAGGCCGATGAGCTCTTTGAGCTCGGCGTACTCAGGATCGAGCATGAGGGTCTCGACCAGGCCAGTGGTCACCGCGCCGGACTCGCCGGAGATGACGCGCGGGTCGCCCTTCTCGGGGGCGCCCAGGGTGCGCATGCCGCGAGCGGTGACCCAGTCGGGGCAGGACACGAAGGCGGTGGCATGGTTGCGCAGGATATCCCAGCCCAGGATGTTGGGCTCGCCGCAGCACAGACCGGCCATGATGGAGGGCATGTCACCGTCCACGATACGCGGATCGCCGTCGCCGGCGGCAGCGCCCTTGTACAGGCAGGCGGCCGGAGCGCACTCGACCACGACGAAGGTGGGCGGGTTATCGGGATACAGGTTGGTGAAGTAGCCCACCACGGCGCCGGCGAGCGAACCCACGCCAGCCTGGACAAACACGTGCGTCGGGCGGTTGATGGCCATCTCGCGCAGCTGCTCGGCAGCCTCGGAAGCCATGGTGCCGTAGCCCTCCATGATCCAAGACGGGATCTTCTCGTAGCCCTCCCAGGCGGTGTCCTGAACGATGACGCCGCGCTCGCAGGCGTCGGCCTCGGCGGCGGCCATGCGCACGCACTCGTCGTAGTTGACCTCTTCGATGGTCACCGTTGCGCCCTCGGCGGCGATGTTATCGAAGCGGGGCTTGGTGGAACCCTTGGGCATGTGAACGACGGCCTTCTGGCCCAGCTTGTTGGCAGCCCATGCCACGCCGCGGCCATGATTGCCGTCGGTAGCGGTAAAGAAGGTGGCCTGGCCAAAGTCCTTGGCAAGCTGATCGGAGGTCAGGTAATCGAAGGTGCACTCGGCAACGTCCTTGCCGGTCTCGTCGGCAATGTAGTTGGCCATGGCAAACGATCCGCCCAGAACCTTAAAGGCGTTGAGGCCAAAGCGATAGCTCTCGTCCTTAACGCACAGGTTGGACAGACCCAAGCGCGCAGCCTGACCGTCCAGGCGGGCAAGCGGGGTGACGGTATATTGAGGGAACGACTGGTGGAAGGCGCGGGCCTTCTTCACGTGGTCGAGGCTCATGATTCCCAAGTGCTTGTCATCGCTCTTGGGCATCGTGTTGCCCGCCCACTGGATCTTATCGGCCATACGGTGAACTCCTTAAGTCCTCTCTTGCCGGCCCCCGCATACGCGTTTCAGCCCATTCCCATTCATGCGACTGAACTTTTATGTGGATGCCAAACAAAAAGTTTGTTAGCACTGTTCTATCACACTTTTTGATTGGCAAACCTAACAAATTGTTTGTTGCCGTAATCGGTACTTTTTCGCCGCCGAACGGTCATGAATTGCCTTGTTGATGGATTTGTTTGCGAACAGATGTGGTTTATGGCAAAGTGTGCCCAAACTAATTTTTAGGAAGGCACCCATGACCCCCGCACAGATTGAGTTTTACAAGCGCCTCGCACACGGCCTGGCGCTCCAATTTGGCCCCAACTGCGAAGTCGTCGTCCACGATCTGGAGACCGAGGACGTGGACCACTCCATCGTAGTGATCGAAAACGGCCACGTCAGCGGGCGCAAACTGGGTGACGGCCCCAGCCATATTGTGTTTGAGTCCATGCACGAGGGCAGCACCGACGTACACGACCGCGAGCCGTACCTCACTAAAACCACCGATGGCAAGCTGCTCAAGTCCTCGACCATCTTTATCCGCAACGACGAAGGCAAGCCCGTCGGCATTTTGGGCATCAACTTTGACATTACGCTTATGAAGGCTTTTGAGCGTTCGCTCGACGCCTTTACCGGCACCGGCGGCACGGGCTATACCGAGCCCGAGCCCATTACCAAGAACATCGGCGACCTGCTCGAGGACCTGCTGCACGAGTGCGAGCAGTTTGTGGGCAAGCCCGCGGCACTCATGACCAAAGACGAGCGCATTCGTGCCATTGGCTACCTCGACCGTCGCGGCGCCTTCCTCATTTCCAAGTCGAGCGAGCGCGCCTGCGAGTTCTTTGGCATCTCCAAGTACAGCTTCTATAGCTACCTCAATGAGGCCAAGGCGGCGGCCGGCGACAAGTAGGCACTCGCCTGGATTGCCCCTCCCCTTTTGGGTGCGAGTTCTGGAAAGCACGAATCCAAGACCGGGCCGCTTGGGAAGTTCCATATAATCGATGTCATTAGTATTTCGAAAGGATGGAACAGAATGGCGTTGAGCAAGGCATCATGCACCGGTCGCGGATTGATTCCGGCAATTGGTGGACATGTGCACCGCATGTTCGATGAGGGTGAAGACGACCTGTTTTCGCTAAGCCTTGACGACGTGATGGATGATCGCCCGTGGACCGCCGACGAACTCATGGGCGGCGGGGCTCGCCCGTCAAGCCCCGATCCCACACTTGCGCCTAAGCCCGCATCTGCGCCGACTCCTGCGCAGTCGCCTGTTTCGACGCCCGCGCCTACGCCCGCACCCACTTCGGCGCCCACGCCCGCTCCCCGCCCCGCAAGCGACCCGTCCGAGACGGCGGCATTTCTCGCTGCAGCGACGCAGGGCAAATCGGCCGACAGCACCGTTATGTACAGCGCCCAGCAGTTGCCTGTTCCTGCGGCACGCAAGCCTCCGGTCGCAAGGCTCGATGAGCCCGTTGCCCATCAGGTTGCCTACGATTCCTGGGCTGCAGCCGATCTGGATGAGACCTCTACCGGCATGCCGGCGCTCGACGTTCCAGTTAATCCGCTTTTTGCCGCCAACACGAGCGCCGCGGACTATGAGGGCGGTGCGGCATATTCCGATTATTCCGATGGCTATGCTGGCACCAGTCGCATCGAGACCGAGGATTATGGCACCGCACCGAGCGATTATCTCAACGATCCGTACGCTGCCACGCGTGCACCGGAATATGACCCGGAGGCCGCGTCCGCACCGGCGTACACCAAAAGCACGGGCGAAGAACGCTTCGCCGATTATTACGCCGAGGAAAAGGCACTGCGTTTCTCGGAATTTCCGCAGGCAGTCAAGATTGCCTTTCTCGCCATTGTCATTGCCCTGTTCGGCGTCATTGCGTTTGAGGGATTCCAGCTGTTCCGCGGCCCCACCCAAGCGGAGTCGGAGACCCAGCAAAAAGAGGACGATAACCAGTACCTGGACATCAACACCCTCAAGGGCGACCCCAACGACGGAGACGATGAGTAGCGGGAGCTGAAGGCGGCCGCAGGATCCCGCATCCAGCGCCGGCTTCTAAGTGCTGTTTTGTCATCCAGCCACACTTTTCCGAAGTTTTAAGGTGCCTATTTCGACACTTTTCCGTACTTTTACACGGCTGATTTCGACACTTTTCCGGATGAAAGCCGAATAATCACTTGGGAAACCAGCGCCATCCGCGCGTCATTTCGCGGATGGCGCTTGATTTCTGTCCGTACACGTTGAGTCCGTACACGTTGATAGACTTCCTCTTGCCCGCAAGGAGCGGGCACGTTTTATCCAGAGTCGGGGTAGAGAGTTGGCTCCACGATCCCGACGCCAACCGGCCAAAAGGCACGGTGGCCCTGCCAACATCGATGAAAGGAGTCCGTATGGACAATTTCTCTGTGCGCAGCGAGCGCAACTTCCACAACCTGGCAGCCAAGCCAAAACGAATGCATCTTCTGGACAAGCAGAACGGCTACGCCTCGGCCATGGTCAAGAGCAGCCTCTCCCACCAGATGCGCTTCACGGTGCAAAAGCTCGAGAAAGAGTTCTGCGTTGCCGGCGACCCGCATGTGTTGCAGATCAAACTGTCCGGAGACGATTCGCGTGAGCCGTCTAGCTGGGAGCGGTTTGCCGATGGCGCGTGCGTTGCGGGCGGGTCGGGCATCTTTGCCCGCGAGTGCTTCTGCGAGGGCGCCGAGGTATTCCTGGATCTGTGCCGCGACGCCGTACGCGCGGCCGAGCTGCGGCAGTGGAGCGAAAGGGAGTACGAGCTGTTGAGTGCGGCCCGCGGGATTGCGATGGTGTAGGCAGACAGACCAGACAGCTCGCCATACTGGTTGACGCTTCGATTCAAACAGCAGGGCGAAGTCGCGCTTACAGTCCCGCCATGCCAAACCGAATGGCGTTCTCAAAAGGCCTACCTCCCCTCCGCCTTCAGCTTCAGCAGCAGGTCGCCCAGCTCGGGGCATTTGCTGGAAAGGCGCGTCTGAGCTCGCTCGCCCATCCCCCACCGTTGGCGGACTTCCTGGGCGTGCGGACTCACGTGATAGTCCCCCTCCATCATCTGCTTGAGCAGCTTGGCGGTCACGCGCGCATCGGCCAGAGCGCTGTGGGCGTGCCCCGTCGACTCGTCGAACTCGATGCCAAACCACGTTGCCGCGTCGCCCAGCGAGACACGCCCGTGGCTGCCCACGTCCATGATCGAGGTGTAAAACGCCTGCAGGTCGGCCCAGTCCGTAGGAAATGCGGAAAGGTCGATGTGCTTTGCCTGGCACTCGGTCAAAAGCTGTCGACGGTCCGTCCCGCTCCAGCAAACTATCTGGGCGGAGTAGCGACCGATCCAATCGCCGAGCCTTTTGATCACCACATAGAGCTGATCGGCCATCGCGGTGTCCACGGCCGATATCCCTGTGAGCTCGCGGACGGGAAACGCAACACCTTCGGCAAATTCCGTCTGCACAAACTGCGAGAACTCGCCCATAACGTTGCCGTGGTAATCGAGCTTGACGGCGCCGACCTCGATAATCTCGTTGCGCAGTCCACAGCGCTGGCGCTGCTTTGGCACCGGCGCAAACTCAAAGTCCAGCACGATCTGGCGCGCAAAGTTCGTCGTATCGATAGCCGAGATACACGGCGTCTTTTCAGCTGACACGGTTAGGGCCTTTCTCCGTTGCCTGCCGCTTGCTACATAGGCGGCTACATTGCCGTAAGGATAGGCGCTCGTGCGGACATGAAAGCGGAGCGCAATACCACGCGCGCCAGGCACACGCCATACGGTCGACCCCAAGGGCGCCGCCCACTCTATTCAAATGGATAAAAAAGATTGAGGCCCGGTGACTTGAATCAGAGGTCATCCCGGGCCCATCAGAGCTCGTAGAGCTCTTGGTTGCTTTGGTCTCGCTCTTCACGGCGCTTATCGAACTTTCCGAGGCACTCAAGCAGCATTCGAAGCATAACAAGTCGCTGCCATTAAGGCACTGACCTCTTGACCAAGCAACGGCGCTGCCCAGCTCTTCACCACTTGGGCTGCCGTCAACTTTATTCTATCCGCGAGCATCTGGTTTACCAAATGGATTTTCGGTAAAGGAAGCACGGCACGCCCGCAAAACCACTACGCCCCAAGTGCCGCCATGGGGATCACCGCCACGCCGTCGTCGCGTGTGTAGGCAATGCTCCCCTTTCCAACCACGACCGCCAAAAACGCCGGCGCGGCATTCTGGGCGGCAGGATTGGAGAGCACTTTCCTCTCCAGCGCCTTGAGATTTCTCGCTCCATCGTCTGCTTTCGCATCACTCAGCTTGACCTCGATGGCTCCCCAGCGCCCGTCGTGCTCAACGATCAGATCGACCTCAAGGCCCTTCTCATCTCGGAAATAATGGACATTGTTGTCGACACCGCCGTAGGTGGAAAGGAACACACGCACGTCGCGCAGAACGAGGTTCTCAAAGAGCATCCCCAACGTTTGCATATCGCCAAGCAGCCGCTCAGGGGTAGCCCCCAGCAACGCCGCCGCAAGTGACGGGTCACAGAAGTAGCGCTTGGGGCGCACGCGAACGCGGGCCTTCGAGCGCATGGGCGGCTCCCATCCGCACAGGTCCTCGGTCAGCTTGAGCCTGTTGAAGAGGTCCAAGTACGCAGCGATGGTCCTCTCGTCGGGGCCCGCCTCACCGTACGAGGCGTCCTTTACGAGCGTCTTGTACGTGACAGCCTGGCTCTCGTTCATGGCAAGAGCTCGCAAAAGGCCGTGTGCAAGCTCGGGCGACATGCCCTCGTCCAGCACGTTGACGTCGAGCACCGAGTGCACGTACTGGCTTGCCGTCTCTCGCGCAAGATCATCCGAAAGCCCAAGGTTTGCAGGCCAACCGCCCCTGCAGCACCAGCGGGCGACGTCATCCACCGTGCTCTCGCGACGCTGAGGGGCAAAACCCTCGCCCTTAAAGAGGCTTGCCAGTGACACGAGCGGCTCGCCGTCGCTCGACTCACACAGGGCCATGGGGCGCATTGACAGACGGGCGATCCTACCCGTGCCGGAATGACGAACATGGCTGCGCTCCTCGCTTTTGAGCGCGGTCGAGCCCGTGAGCAAAAGTGTCCCGCGTTCGTTGCCGCTCGCGTCCACGAAGCGCCGGGCGGCATCCCAAACCTCGGGCACCTCCTGCCATTCATCGACCAGGTGTGGCGCATCGCCGATGAGTGCCAGGCTTGGGTCGACCTCTGCCGCCGCGCGCTGCGCAGGCTCATCGAGCCTGGAGACGCTCGCCGAGCGAGAGAGCGCCGTCCAGGTCTTGCCGCACCATTTGGGGCCGTTGATCTCCACACAGCCAAACGCCCGCATAAGGGTGTCGAGGCGCTCCTCTATGAGCCGGGGCCTATATCCCTTTTGGGTCAATCTCTTTGGCGCATCCATAGACTGCCGTCCCTCTCTATCACGCGATATGCGAAATTACGCCATTCTCAATGCTGATTTTACGCTACTTTCAATGTAGTTTTTACGCCATGACAGATGTAGTTTTTACGCCATTTTCATTGAAGGTTTTACGCTTGGCATCCTTAGCGCGACGCTCGCTCAACCCCTGACCGCCGGATCTTGCCCGAATCCCGGGACGCAGTTTCCGTTCCAAACAAAAGGCCCCGGCTCGCGATGGAGCCGGGGCCAAAGGTGCAGCGTATGTAGTTGATGCTGAGCGCGAACGGCCCGTTAGCAATGGCCGTACGCGCTCTACCCTAGCCGCGGTGACGGGCGCGGCTGTAGGGCGTATCCACCATGGGAAGATCCGGACGCAGCTTGCCGTCAAACGCGCGGTAGGCGTTCTGCACGGCGGGCGCCGTGGGGATCGTTGCGATCTCGCCGATGCCCTTGCCGCCATATGCCACAGGCAGCAGCTCGTCCTTCTCCACGTAGATGGCGTGGATATCCGGAATCTCGGGCGCACGGAACAGCCCGAGCGTACCGTACCTTGCCTGGGGCACGCAGTCCTTGAGCGGCCAATCCTCGGTAAGCGCATAGCCCATACCCATGAGCACGCCGCCTTCGATCTGACCCTGGATGGAGATGGGGTTGACCACCTTGCCGGAATCGTGCGCGGCATAGACCTCGCTCACGCGACCGTCATCATCCAGAATGACCACATGCGTGGCAAAGCCGTAGCAGATGTGGCTCTTGGGGTTGGGAACGTCGGCGCCCAGCTTGTCGGTCGGCTCCAGGTACACGTAGCCAAACTCGCATCCCTCGAGCGCCTTGATGGCGGTCGCGGGATCCTGGGGATGCATGCCCTGGCCGGCGACGAGTTCCTGCGTGCGCAGCTGATAGGCGCGACCGTCGTCGTACTCGATCTTGACGCCGTCGCCATGCGCGCTCACAGGGGCATCGGGTGCATGCTTGCCGGCCTCGACGTCAAGCATGGCGTCGCGCAGCAGGAAGGCAGCACCGCGTACGGCCTCGCCGGTCACGACCGTCTGACGCGAGCCGGACGTGGTGCCGGAGTCGGGAGCGTTCTCGGTGGAGCACTCGCCGTTGGCAATGCAGCGAAGCGGCAGGCCGCAGGCCTCGGCAACGTCCTGCAAAAAGACGGTGTTGCAGCCCTGGCCGATGTCGGACGTGGCGGCATAGACCACGGCCACGCCGTTCTCGACGCGGATCTTGCAGCGGCCGGCATCGGGCAGGCCCACGCCCACGCCGGCGTTCTTCATGGCGCAGGCGATGCCGGCGTGTCCGGGATGCGCGTAGTAGGCATCCTTGACCTCGAGCAGCGTCTCCTTCAGCGCCGTGGAGCAGTCGGCAATCTGGCCGTTGGGCAGAACCTCGCCCGGCTCGATGGCGTTACGGTAGCGGATCTCCCACGGATCCAAGCCGACCTTCTCGGCCAGCAGGTCGATCAGGCTCTCGAGCGCAAACTCGGACTGACACACGCCAAAGCCGCGGTACGCACCGGCGGGCGGGTTGTTGGTGTAGTAGCCAAAACCGCGAATGTCGGTGTTCTGGTACTTGTAGGGACCGACGGCATGCGTACAGGCGCGCTCGAGCACCGGGCCGCACAGCGACGCGTAGGCGCCGGTATCGAAGTTGATTTCGCAATCCAGGCCGGTAAAGTTGCCCTCGGCGTCGCAGCCCAGTGTAAAGGTGCCGTCCATGGCGTGACGCTTGGGATGGAACGCGAGCGACTCGGCACGCGTGAGCTTACACTTCACAGGACGCTGGAACTTATATGCGGCGAGCGCGGCCAAGTGCTGGATGGACACGTCCTCCTTGCCGCCAAAGCCGCCACCCACGAGCATGGTCTCGACGACCACGCGCTCGGGCTCGTTATCCCAGCCAAACATGTGGGCACACTCTTTGCGCGTGTCGTAGGCGCCCTGGTCGGTCGACTGCACCTTGACGCCGTTCTTGTACGGGAAGGCGACGGCGCACTCGGGCTCCAAGAAAGCATGCTCGGTAAAGGGCGTGGTAAAGCGCTGCGTCACGGTGAATGCGCTCTCCGCCAGCGCCTTGGCGGCGTCGCCACGCGTCACGTGACGGCTCTGGCATACGTTGTCCTTGAGCTCCACCGTGTTGCCAAAGGCAAAGAAGCTGTCGTGCAGGCACGGGGCGTCGGCAGCCCTGGCCTCGGCGATGTTGCGCACGGGCTCCAGCGGCTCGTAATCGATCTTTACGAGCTTCTTGGCCTTCTCGAGCGTCGCCTCGTCCTCGGCAACCACCAGCACGATGGCATCACCCACGCAACGGGTGATATCGCCCTGAGCGATCATGACGTCCCAGTCCTGGATAAGGTGGCCGACCTGGTTGACCGGTACGTCCTCGGCGCGCAGGATGCCCACCACACCGGGCAGGGCCTCGGCCTTGGAGGTATCGATGGAGAGCACGCGGGCGCGCGGATACTTGGAGCGCACGGCACTGGCATAGGTCAGACCCGGCTGATCGAGCTCGTCGATGTCGTCGGGATACTTGCCCTCGCCGAGCACCTTCTTGCGCACGTCGATACGGAAGGCGCGCTTGCCCACGCCGTAGTCATCGCCGCGCTCCAGATCCTCGTCGATCTGCTTTTCGCCGCGAAGCACCGCAGCGGCCAGCGAGATGCCCTCGATAATCTTCTTGTAGCCGGTGCAGCGGCAGACGTTGCCGCGAATGGCGTACTTAATCTGCTCCTCGGTGGGCTCGGGGTCCTCGGCGATGAGCGCTGCACCCGCCATGACCATGCCGGGGATGCAAAAGCCGCACTGCACGGCGCCCACGGCGCCAAAGGCGTACACGAAGGCCTCGCGCACGTCCTCGGGCAGGCCCTCGACGGTCACGATGTCGCGGCCGGCGGCAAGCGCGGTGGTCAGTACGCACGCCTTGACGGCCGCACCGTCCACATGGACGGTGCAGGTACCGCAGGCGCCCTCGGAGCAGCCGTCCTTGGCGGAGTGAATGTGCAGGTCGTCGCGCAGGTAGCGCAGCAGCGGTTTATTTTGGGTCGTCGTGCGCTCGACGCCGTTAACGGTAAAAGTGAATTCCTGTGCCATGGTGATTCCCCTCTACACGCCGGCGGCGATGCCGGTGCGATCGTGGATGGCGCCATGCGGGCAGACGACGGCGCACATGCCGCACGACAGGCAGTCCGCGCCGTCGATATGGGCGCAGTTGTCCTCGATGCGGATAGCGCCGGCGGGGCACTTTTTAGCGCACATGCCGCAACCGATGCAGCTGGTGTCGCAGATCTTGCGCGCAATGGCGCCCTTATCGGTGTTGTTGCAGCGCACCAGGATGTTCTGGTAGCCGGGAACGAAGGCAATCACGCGCTGCGGGCACGCCATGCCGCACAGGCCACAGCCCGTGCACTTGGAGCGGTCCACACGGGCGACGCCGTCGACCAGCGCGATGGCACCGTGGGGGCAGGCCGTAACGCAGGCGCCACAGCCAATGCAGCCTTCGCTGCAGCGGGCGTCGCCGCCTGCGGAAGCACAGCCGCTTCCGCAGGCAACGTAGGCCACGTGATGTTGAATGGATTTGGCCATAAGAGACTCGCCTATTTCTTAAGAAGGTACGAATAGTTGTCGCGCACGGCCCTGATGGTCAGGCGGACGGCCTCGGGCAGACCGGTGTTGACGGCATCGACCGAGACGGTGCGGACCGTGCCGGCGACGCGGACCTTAAAGTGGTCCTCGTCCACGGCCAGGAAGCCCTCGTTCTCGGAGTTCTCCATGTCCTGCTCGCTCCAGAACAGGGTGAGCTTGTCCTTGTAGGGACGGCCCTCCTGGTAGGGGCAGAACACGGCGCAGTTGCCGCACTCGTTGCACATACCGTCGACGTGGACGACCTGATGCTTGGCCAGGCCCGGCACCTTAATGGCCACGTTGGCGCGGTTGGGGCACACGTCGCAGCAGACCTCGCACACCGAGCCGCAGCCCAGGCAGCGGGTCTTGGTGCAGTTGCGCTTGTCGCGGCACAGCGACCCCTTGCGCTCGTAGCAGGTGTCCTCGCGGCCAGCCTGCTCGTTGCAATCGGCGTACTTGTTAAAGTCAACGCCGGCGATGGCACGGGCGACCTCGGCGGCGTCGGCGATAGCCTCGACCACGGTGGCAGGACCGCGACGGCAGTCACCTGCAGCCCAGACGCCCTCGACGCCGGTGGAGGTGGCGGCAAGGCGGCCGCGACGGTCGTGCTCGACGCCCGCGGCATCGTACAGGCTGGCATCGATGCCCTCGCCCACGGCGCAGATCACCGTGGTGGCGGGAAGCTCGACGGTCTCACCCGTGGCGACAGGGCTGCGACGGCCGCTTGCATCCGGCTCGCCAAGCTCCATAACGTCGCAAGTCAGCACGGCGTCGTTGAGTGCCTTGGGCGCCAGCAGCTCGCAGAACTCAACGCCGTCGGCAAGAGCAAGATCAAGCTCTTCCTCGTCGGCGGGCATCTGCTTCTTGGTGCGGCGATACACCAGGCGCACGTTCTTCACACCAGCCAGGCGCCTGGCCACGCGGGCAGCATCCATGGCGGTGTTGCCGGCGCCGATGACCACGACGTCCTCGCCCAGCTCGAGCTTCTCGCCCTTCTTGGCGGCCTCGAGGAACTCCAGCACGTCGAGCTCGGCGCCCTCGCCCAAGCCCGCAGAGCCGGGCATCCAGGCGCCGGTGGCCACGACCACGTCGGTAAAGCCCTGGGCCTTGAGTTCGTCAATGGACTCCACGTGAGCGTTAAGCTGAACCTTGGCGCCAAACGCCAGGCAGAGCTCGGCATCGTGGGAGATATCGTCGCTCGCGATACGGAACTCGGGGATCACGTGACGGACCACGCCGCCGAGCGAATCGCGGGCCTCGAAGATGGTTACGGGCACGCCGGCACGCGTCAGGAAGAACGCCGTCGCCAGACCGGCCGGGCCGCCGCCGATAACGGCAACGCTGCGCTCGCCGTCGTTGGCGATGGCCTGGGCGCGCAGCTTGGGCAGCACGGCGGTCATGGCCTCGCGGGCGGCCTTGAGCTTGCTGGCGCGGATCTGGGCGCCCTCGGGCTCGTAGAATGCACGCTCGCAGGCACGGCCGCAGGGATGCGGGCAGATGGTGCCGGTAATGAACGGCAGGGCGTTGCGCTCGATGATGATGTTGAGCGCGTCCTCGTAGCGGCCCTCGTCAACAGCCGCCAGGTAGGCGGGAATATCCTGCTGGATGGGGCAGCTCGTACGGCACGGCGTGGTAAAGCAGTCGGAAAGCGGACTCTTGCCGGCGACCTTGCGGTCGGGCAGCGGACGCAGCGGCTTCTTGTAGAGCGGGTTGGTGAGCGAGTCGGCCTGAATCGCAGTCACGGCCTCGAGAGAGACGCCCGCGAACGGCTTGCCATCCAGGTCGGTAAACTCGCCAGCCATCTGGCTAAAGCGCTCGTAGCCACCGGGCTTGAGCACGTCGGTCGCCAGGGTAACGGGCCAAATGCCGGCGTCATACAGGGCGCGGATGTTGTAGACCGTAGCACCGCCGGAATAGCTGATGCGCAGCTTGCCATCGAACTGCTCGGTAATGCGACGGGCGGCCTCGATGGTCAGCGAGAACAGCGAACGGCCGGACATGTACATCTCGGTGGAGGGCAGCTCGTTCCTCGTCACGTCGACGGGGAAGGTGTTGGTGAGCTTGACGCCAAACTCCAGGCCGCGCTCGGCGCACAGGGCAATCAGGCGCTCGAACATAGGCACGGCATCGGCCCACTGCAGGTCCTCGCGGAAGTGCGTGTCATCGAAGACGATGTAGTCAAAGCCCAGCTCGTTGAGGCGCTGGCGGGCAAACTCATAGCCCAGCAGCGTGGGGTTGCACTTGATGTAGGTGTTGAGGCCCTTCTCGGTGATCAGATAGGTCGCGATGCGCTCGATCTCCGCCGGCGGGCAGCCGTGCAGGGTAGACTCGGTGATGGAGTTGGAGATGCGTGCCGGGATGGACTCGACAAACGCTGCGTCGACATGCTCAAACTTGTCCAGGTTGGCGAGCGCCCATGCGCGGCACTCGTTCCAGACGTCAGAGCCGCTGGCGTCCTTCATGCCCTCGATGTACGCATCGACCTTGGGGCTCTTGATACCCTCCAGGTCATAGCCCACGGACATGTTAAAGACAAAGCCGTCCGGGCTACCCAGGCCGTACTCGCGAGCGATCAGGTGGCATGCGAACCATGCCTTCACGTACTCGGCAAAGGCCTGCGGAACCTCGAGCTCGGTCGACCACTCGCAGTTGTAGCACTCGTCCTGCGCCACGATGCAGGGCTTGTTCACACACTTGGAGAGCTCCTCGCCGTCCATAACCTGGACGGTCTTGAGCTCAAAGAAGCGGGAACCGGCCACGTAGGATGCCACGATGTTCTGGGCAAGCTGCGTGTTGGGGCCGGCGGCCGGGCCAAACGGAGTCTCGATGCGCTCGTCAAAAATGGGAAGCGCGCCCTCCTGGTTGGTCGTGACCATCTTGCGCACGCCAAAGACGGCGCCCTGGGTCTTGTGCTCCTCGATGATCCAGTTCATCAGCTGCGAAAACGGGATCGGCCTCATGATGTCGCTCATAATGAGCTCCTCTCTGTAACGCCCGGCGAGACCGCGCGGCGGGCGCAAATACGGTGTAGCGCTAGCACAGCGCCGGCGACCCCGCGGAGGCCGCCTATACGCGCGTCAGATGCGGCGAAACATCCGGCGCGCGTGAATCTACTTGTGAATTAGTAGGTGCAATCGTTGAGCGTGCTCCAGAGCTTCTTGGACTCAGCCATGGTCCACGCGTTGATCTTGTCCTCATCGATACCGACAAACTCACGATCCTTGTACAGGACGCGGCCGTTGATGATGGTGGTGCGGCAGTTTTTGCCCATCATGCCAAAGAGCATGTGGCCGTCGATGTTCTCCTCGCTCAGCGGCGTAAAGGGCTTATAGTCCATGACGATGACGTCGGCGGCAGCGCCGGGCTCAAGCACACCGAGCTTGCGATCGAAGTACTTGCTGGCCATCTTGGCGTTATTCTCAAACAGCATGGTCATGGCCTCGCACCAGCCCACGTTGGGCATAGCGGCGTTGTGGCGCTGAATAATCAGGAAGACCTTGAGGCTCTCGAGCATATCGTGGGTGTAGGCGTCGGTGCCCATGCACACGGGGATGCCGCGGCGGAAGAACTCGAGCACGGGGGCGCAGCCCACGGCATTGCCCATATTGGATTCGGGGTTGTTAACCAGCCAGGTGCCGGACTCCTTGACGATATCCATCTCGGCGGGCGTCACATGGATGCAGTGGCCGAGCATGGTGTCGGGACCGAGCAGGTTGTGCTGCAGCAGACGCTCGACGGGGCTGATGCCGCCGCGGTTGAGGCGGGAATCCCACACGTCGTTCATGCCCTCGCACACGTGGATGTGGAAGCCGGTCAGGCCGTTGTTGGCCTCGGCCATCTTATCCATGGTCTCGTCCGACAGCGTAAAGGTGGCGTGACCGCCAAACATTGCGGCGATCATGTGGTTGTCGTTATCGCGACGCTCCTTGGCGGCCCACTGGGCAAACTCGGCGTTCTCGGCAATGGCCTGGTCGCACTTTTCCTGGCCACGGCGGTCGGAAACCTCGTAGCACAGGCACGAACGCATGCCCAGCTCCTGAGCGGCGTCCTTAATGGTAAAGAGGCTGCCCGGAATCTCGCAGAAGCTCGCATGGTGATCGAAGATCGTGGTGACGCCGTCGCGGATAGAATCCAGGATTGTGGCATAGGCACTGGCCTTGGTGCCGTCGAGCGTCAGGTTGTCGTCAATCTTCCACCACTGCTGCTCAAGATTTTCCAGGAAGTTGGTGGGGTTGCAGCCCTTAATGGCAAGGCCGCGGGCCAGACCCGAGTAGATGTGGGTGTGGCAGTTGATGAGTCCGGGCATGATGAGGTTGCCCTGGGCGTCGACGTACTCGGCATCCGGGTACTTGGCCTTGAGCTCGCGCTCGGGGCCCACTTCGACGATCGTATCTCCGTCAATAGCGACTGCACCGTTGGGAATGAACGGAGTCTGAGCGTTGCGGGTAAAGACGGAACCGTTAGCGACCAGAAGCATAAATGCTCCCTTCAACATCAGAGGCGGGGTTTGACACCTCTGACATGGCGGAAGTGCGAAGCGCCGGCCTACACCGGAAACGGGCCCTCTCCCGTCAACGCTTCACCAAAGGGACAAGCCCTTTGAAGTGCGGCTTGGCGCCGCATGGCGCCGGCGGACGAGGCGATGCGTCCGCCGGCGAATAGCACCGAATTGGTTACTTCTTGCTCTCGGGCAAAACCAGATCCACGGCAGCGTCCTTGGCAGCATCGATGTGCTGAGCCACGACCGGCGTCTGCGGAAGAATCAGGTTGAGCACGATGGCCATGATGGCAGTGGGGGTCACGGCATTGGAGCCGATGACGGTGGACACCCAGGTGGGCATACCCTCGCCGGCAAGGCAACCGCTGGCCATCCAGATACCCAGGCCAAAGACGACGGAGGTACCGACGATGGTGGTAGTACGCTGCGTGAGGCCCTCGCGGGTGAACATGCGCACGCCGTTCATGGTGATGGTGCCAAAGACGCCGACGGTCGCGCCGCCGATGACGGGCTGCGGGATGGCGGAGAGCACGGCAGAGAGCTGCGGGAACAGACCGGCGATGGCAAAGACGGCCGCAATGATCACAAAGACCCACTTGTTGACGACCTTGTTGGAGCAGATGATGCCCACGTTCTGGCCAAGGGCGCTGGTGGGAAGACCGCCTAGCAGGCCGCCGACCATAGAAGTGAGGCCCTGGGACACGATAGCGCCGGAGAGCTCGCGCTCGGTGGGCATGCGGTCGATGGAACCAAGGCAAGCAGCGGAGACGTCACCGATAACCTGAATGGCAACCATGGGGAACACGACGGCGAGGGTAATGCAGACCTCGGGATCAAACTCGAGCGCATAGGGCATGAGCTTGGGAAGGGCGAAGACCTGAGCGGTGGCGACGCTGGAGAAGTCAATCATGCCAAAGGGGATCGAAACGATCATGCCGACGATCATGCCAAAGAACACGGATCCCAGCTTGAGCGTGCCCTTGCCAAAGTTGGCGAGCGCAAAGACCACGGCGAAGGTGATAAGAGCGACGCACCAGGCCTGCGGAGTGCCCCACAGCGGCGTGCCCATGCCACCGGCCATGTACTTGACGGCCGTGGGATAGAGAGAGACGCCAATGGAGAAGATGACCGTACCGGTCACGACGGGCGGGAACAGCCACTTAATCTTGCTGTAGGCCAGACCAAAGAGAACCGCAACGGCACCGCCGACGATCTCGCCGCCCAGCAGCGCGCCAAAGCTAAAGCCCGAGGCGCCCATGGCCTGAAGGGCCGGCAGGAACGCGAACGAAACGCCCATGACGATGGGCAGGCCGCCGCCGATACGACGGAAGGGAGCGAAGGCCTGAAGGGCCGTGTCGATTGCCGAAAGAATGAGTGCAACCTGGATGATGTCGGTGCTCTGCTGGCTATTAAAGCCGTAGACACCGGCCATGATGACCGCCGGTGTAATGATGCCGGCAAACGATGCCAGTACATGCTGAAGGGCACACGGGATCATTTCCTTAACGGGCGGCATGCCTTCGCGAGTGAACAGGGCTTCAGTGCCGTTCGTAACCGTCTCCTGGGTCATTTGACCACCAATCCTCGAAATAGTTGTTTTCGCATCTAACGCTCTATTGTGACGCAGTGCGGGGTTGAGGTTGTGCCTTCGTTGCATATCGTATTAAAGATGATTCTCATTCTCAATAATAATTTTTTGTTATCAGACTATTCTTCAGCTGAGATAACGCATTTCCGCAGGTCAGGAAAGTGTCTGGTCAAAATAACATCTAACTTTTCTTTTGGTCAACCGTTTACCGCCAAATTCCTACCGTTCGTCTGTATTACGCAATGTACCTGCGAATATGCGAGTCAATAGACACCGTGTTACCATGAGAAAAAATTGTTATGAACATTTCCGATTTCACCCAAAGGAGTTGCCCGTGAACGAGACCGTACGCCGCTTTTTGCCGATGGTCGATTTCCTGGAGCAGATACTCGGTAAGAACAGCGAAATCGTGCTGCACGACTTCTCGGATCCCGACCACGCCATCGTCGATATTCGCAACGGCATCGTGAGCGGCCGCAAGGTCGGCGGTCCCGCCACCGATCTGGCGCTCAAGATCATGCACGACGCCAAGTATCGCGATCTGCCGTTTATTACGGGCTATGAAGGGCGCGGCGCCGGTGGCAAGACGCTGGAGTCGGCGACGTACTTTATCCGCGAGGGTGACGAGATCGTCGGCATGCTCTGCGTCAACACCGACCTCTCGACCGTGCGCTCCATCAACGCCATGGCGCAGCAGCTCATGGCATGCTTCGACGCGGCGCCGACGCGCACGGAGCCCGCGTCTATCGAGGTCGAAAGCCTTTCGGAGTCCACGCAGGAGCTCATCGACCGCAGTATTGCCGAGCTGCTGAGCGCGCGCGGGCTGGATGTAGCGTCGCTTGGTCAGAGCGACCGCGTGGACGTCATTCGCCACCTCAACGGCAACGGGGTGTTCATGCTCAAGGGCGCCGTGGCCTGCGCCGCCACTGCGCTGGGCATCTCGGAGCCCAGCGTCTACCGCTACCTGCAAAAAGTTCGGAAGGAAGGCTAACCCACCGATCCCTTGGGGACGGAGGAAAACGGATCATTTTGCCGCATCGCTTGACAAAAGACCCTGCAGCTCGCACTGCAGGGTCTTTTTGCATGTCATGTTTAGTTGTTGCCAACGCCTTAGAGAGCGGCGACGACCTCGATCTCGACCAGACCGCCAGCCGGAAGAGCGGCAACCTGGAAAGCGCTGCGCGCGGGGAACGGGGCCTCGAACTTGGAGGCATAAATCTCGTTCACGGCAGCGAAGTCGGCAATGTCGGCCAGGTAGACCGTGGTCTTGACGACATCGGCAAAGGTGGCGCCGGCAGCGGTCAGCAGGGCCTCAACGTTAGCAAGGGACTGCTTAGCCTGGGCCTCGACGCCCTCGGGCATCTTGCCAGTTGCGGGGTCGATGCCCAGCTGGCCGGACAGGAACACCATGTTGCCGGTCTGGATACCGGGGGAATACGGGCCGATGGCTGCAGGTGCGTTATCGGAAGACACGACGGTCTTGCTCATGTTTTTCTCCTTACGATCAGATAGAGAGCGTGAGCGCGGCGTTCGCACCGGGAGGCACAATTCGGTCTGAACACCGCGCTTGATTTGGGATAGTACTCAAGGTTTCCGCGCGATGCAAGATTATTATCACGTTGCGAGAATATTTTATCGCCCAACGGTGCCTGTCGGCCGCTGAACGGCACGAACGGACGGTGAAGCTCAAAATGATCTGTTTCCCTCCGTTCCCATCGGATCAGGTGATTCATAGGGAACGGAGGGAAACAGATCATTTTTGCTGCAAGGGCTGCTGAAGACTTTATCCTGCTTGGGCCACAGGGCTCGTCCGCCGCAACAGCATCACTATACTTTTGAGTATCTGAGCATTTTGAAAGGCAGGATATGACCGCAACCGCCAGTCGAACCACCAACCGCAGACCCGAGCTCTTGGCGCCCGCCGGAGGGCCCGAGCCCTTTGCCGCCGCACTCGCCGCCGGGGCAGACGCCATCTACTGCGGCATGGGCAGCTTCAACGCCCGCCGCAAGGCCACCAACTTTACCGACGAGGCCTTTGAGCAAGCCTGCCGCGCCGCGCATCTAGCCGGGTCGCGCGTCTACGTCACGGTCAACATCGTCATCAAGCAGTCCGAGATGGGCGATGCGCTGCAACTTATCCATCGCTGCTCCACGCTGGGCGCCGATGCCTTCATTATCCAGGACTGGGGCCTGTTCTTTGAGGTCAAACGCACCATGCCCGGCATCGAGACACATATCTCGACCCAAGCGAACATCCACGATGACCGTGGGACTATCTGGTGCCGCGAGCAGGGCGCCGACCGCGTGACCCTCTCGCGCGAGCTCTCCATCGACGAGATTGCCGCCATTCACGATGCCGCGCCCGACGTTGACCTGGAGGTCTTTAGCCATGGCGCCATCTGCTTTTGCTACTCGGGCCTGTGCCTGCTTTCGAGTTTTGCCATGGCGGGACGATCGGCCAACCGCGGCATGTGCGCTCAGCCCTGTCGCCTGCCTTACGAGCTAATCGACGAGAACGGCCGCACGCTCTCCCCAGCCGGCCGCGAGCGTGCGCTATGTCCGCGTGACACCAACACCTCACAGCTTGTTCGCCGTCTGTATGACGCCGGCGCCGCGTCGCTCAAGCTCGAGGGCCGCATGAAAGCGCCCGATTACGTGTACTCCATCGTTGATGTGTATCGTCACGAAATTGATGACATGCTGGCAGGGGTCGCCGTTGCCAAGGACGAGGAAGCCGCCCGCCAGCGCCAGCTCAAGCGCTGCTTCAACCGCGACTTTACGCACGCCTATCAGGACGGCACCTCGGGCGACGAGATGATGAGCTACGAGCGTTCCAACAACCGCGGCCAGATTGTGGGCACGGTGCTGGGCAGCCGCCCGGCCAACCGCGATGTGCGCGGCCTCAAGCCCGACGACCGCCGTCGCCGTGCCGCCATCGCCCGCATTGAGCTGTTTGAGCCCGTGGGCAAGGGCGACCTGCTGGAGCTTCGCCACGACGATGAGTTCGACCAATTCCTGACCACCATTGCCGCCAATGATGCCGCAGCCGGCGATATCATCGAGTGCCGCGTGCCCCGCAGTATGCCCGAGGGCTGCCGCGTCCGCGTGATTCGCAGCCAGCGTGCCATCGACGCCGCCGGCGCCGCACTCAAGCGCGATGTGCTGCGCCGCCGAGCTGTTGATGTGTCCGTCGTGGCGCGTCTGGGCGAGCCGTTTACCGTTACGCTCACCTGCTGCGACGACCCCGCGCTTACCGCCACCGCCACCGGCTTTACCGTCGAGGCCGCCAAGACCCGCGCCGTCGAGGCGGCAGACCTGGTTGAGCATGTGGGCCGCATGGGCTCCTCGCCCTTTGAGGCGGCGAGCTTTGACATTTCGCTCGACGCCGGCTGCGGTATGGGCTTCTCCGCCGTGCACAAGGTGCGCGCCGCCGCCTGTAAAGCGCTCGAGGAGGCCATTCTGGCACCGTACGAGGAGCGTGCGAAAACGCTCGAGTTGCCGGCGATTGTAACCAGTGATTCCCGCGCCATGCCCGAGCATTACCGCGACGAGCCGCAGATCTGCGCCACCGTCACCACGCTCGAAGCCGCCGAGGCCGCTCGCGCCGAGGGTGTAACGCGCATCTACATGACCACCGACGCGCTCGATGCGGCCGAGCTCTCCCCCGCCGATGCATTTGAGCAGGGCATCGTACCCGTGCTCGACGAGGTCTGCCGCGCCGTTGACCACGAGCGCGTCGATCCTTGGATCAATGCCGGAGCCACCGTCGCCGTCGGCAATATCTCCGAGCTCGCCGTAGCCGCGCATGCCGGCGCCACGGCCGAGATTCGCTCTTGCCTGCCGGTGCACAACACGCCCTGCATGGAGGCGCTTGCCGAGCGCGGCGCCGGTGCGTTTTGGCTCTCGCCCGAGATCACGCTCGACGAGATTGTCTCGCTCGGCGCCGCCGCGCCCGCTGCTCTGGGCATCACCGTCTTTGGCCGCCCGCGCGTCATGACAAGCGAGCATTGCATTCTGCAGGTTGCCAATGGCTGCATCCACGATTGTGCCAACTGCCGCCTGCGTGCCCGCAAGCTCTCGCTCAAGAATATCGACGGAAAGGTCATGCCCGTCCGCACCGACATCCACGGCCGCTCTCGCCTGTACGATGCCTACCCCATCGACCTCACGCCGCAGGTTCCTCAGCTGCTCGACGCCGGCGTGCGTCGCCTCATGGTGGACGGAACGCTGCTCGAGACGGATGAGGTGGGCCGTGCCGTCGCCCGCGTCCGTCGTGCCGTCGAAGCAGCGCAGACCGGCCGCAAGCCCGCCGCCCGCCTACGCGGGGCGACCTCGGGCTGCATGTTTGTGGGAATCAGCTAACCGAAAGGCTTACACGTGAACGAAGAACCTCAAGTCCTCTACTGCGACGCCTGGCTCATGGCCATCGACAAGCCCGCCGGCATGATCGTCCACGGCGACGGCACCGGCGAGCGCACGCTCACCGACTACGCCAGCGACCTGCTGCTGGCGATGGGCGACGGCTTTGCCGCGACCGACATGCAGCCGCTCAACCGCCTGGACCGCGACACCACCGGCGTGGTGCTGTTCTCGCTCGACA
This sequence comes from Alloprevotella sp., assembly GCA_963628025.1. Taxonomy (GTDB): domain Bacteria; phylum Actinomycetota; class Coriobacteriia; order Coriobacteriales; family Coriobacteriaceae; genus Collinsella. Next base: position 50,586 of record CAVGCW010000034.1, read on the forward strand.
AGCAGACGCAGCCCGCCTTTGACCAGATGGTGATCGACCACGCTTTCGAAAAGCACTACCTAGCGCTCGCCGAGGGCAAGATCGACTGGAACGAGAAGCTCATCGACAAGCCCATCGCCCGCGACCGTCACGACAGCCGAAAGATGCGCGTCGGCGCCAGCGGCAAGCCGTCTCAAACGCGCGTGAAGGTGCTCAAACGCCTTAAGAGCCGTCGTGGCCTGCCCACGCGCTCGTATATCGATGTCGAGCTGCTCACCGGCCGTAAGCATCAGATCCGCGTGCACCTGGCAAGCGAGCGCCATCCCCTGGTTGGCGACGACCTGTACGGCACACCGCGTCCTTGCGGCCTCATGCTCCATGCCCACAGCGTGTCCTTCACGCATCCCGTAACCGGCGAGCATATCTATATCGAATCCCCCTGCCCCTGGGAGCCCTAAAGTCTCCCGAAAAGGGACGGGTTTATTTTGGCAGGCCTTATCTGGACAAACGTCAAAACCACCACAAAGGCTCCTGTCCCTTCACGGTGGTTTTGGCCTTAGCCCGTCCCCTGCTGTTAGACCGTGATGACGTTGCCCATTGCCCGGTACTTGGCGGGGACCTCGCCTGCGGTAATAATCGTTGCGTCGCGGAAGTCCGCGAACTTGACGGGCGCCACCATGCCAAACTTACTGGCGTCCGAGATTACGAAGCGTTTGGCTGTATGGCGCATCGAGATACGCTTGACCTGCGCTTCCTCGATATCGGGCGTCGTAAAGCCCTGCTCGGCGGCAATGCCGTTAGAACCCCAAAAGCCGCAGTTGAAGTTATAGCGGTCCAGGGTTGCCAAGGCGTCGGGACCGACGAGCGCCTCGGTCTCGGGCTTGAGCTCGCCGCCTAGCACCACGGTGCGCATACCGCGCAGGGCGAGATGCTGAGCATGGAGCACGGAATCAGTCACATAGGTGACACCCTCAAGGCGCGGAAGATGCTCGATGAGCTTGAGGGTCGTGGAGCCCGAATCGATATACACAAAGCTATCGGGCTCCACCAGGGCCGCGGCACGGGCGCAGATGCGCTCCTTGTCATCGTTATGGAGATCACTGCGCTCGCTGATCGTCAGGTCGCGCGTCACGTGCGCGCGCTCCAGACTTGTCGCACCTCCGTGCACCTTGGCGATACGGTGTGCTCGGTCGAGCGTCTGCAGGTCGCGCCGAATAGTAGACGCCGTCACGCCCAGGGCCTCAGCAAGCTCCGGCACGGTAACCGAGCCGGTCTGCTGCACCATCGACACGATCTCGTTCAGCCTATCTTCCGCAAGCATCGTTTACTCCTCCTCGGGGTACACGACTCCCCAATCGGCGCGGAGCTTGGTCATCAGCTCCATAACATCGGAAGCATAGCCCAGAAGCTCGCGCTTAGAATCATCGCCGGCAACGGCCTTCTCCAGGTCGGCCATCTCGTAGCACAGTGCGTAGGCCTCGGTGCCAGTGTGGACCTCCTCGCGGTGACCGTCTGCAGTCCACACGATGGTCGCATGGTCGGCACGCGGATACTCGTTGACCTCGATATAACACTTGTCGAAGCTGATAACCGAGCGCTTGGGCTGCTTGGAGTGGAGCGTAAGGCTCACGACGCCCAGCTGCTGCTCGGCGTTACGGCAGACAATGCCACCTGCGACGTCAACGCCAGTCTCGCAGGTATTGCCCAGCGAAACGACCTCAGCGGGCTGGCTTGCCATAAAGAGGCGCATGACGGACAGGGCATACACGCCAATATCGAGCATGGCGCCGCCGGCAAGGCTGCGGTTGTAGAAGCGGTTGGTCAGGTCGCCGTACTCCTTATAGCTGCCAAAGTTGAGCTGGGCGAGGTTCATGCGGCCAAAGTCGCCCGCATCCATGCGACGGCGCAGCTCCTGATACAGCGGCATGTGGAGCACCGTGGTAGCATCCATAAGGACCACGTTGTGCTCGTCGGCGATGGTACGGGCCTCGTCGAGCTCGGCAGAGTTGAGGGTAATGGCCTTCTCGCAGAGCACGTGCTTGCCGGCGGCCAGTGCGGCACGCAGATAGGTGATATGCGTGTTGTGCGGCGTGGTGATATAGACGGCGTCGATGTCCGGATCAGCGTAGAGGTCCTCGACCGTTTCATAGACCTTCTCGATGCCATACTGCTCAGCAAAAGCCTGGGCCTTGGACAGCGTGCGGTTGGCGACGCCCGCAAGCTTGCGGCCGGCAAGAGCGAGAGATTGGGCCATCTGGTTGGCGATAATGCCGCAACCGATCACAGCCCAACGAAGCTCGGGAGCCGTAAAGATGTCGTTAGGGAACGGCTTATCCTGGACCGAAGCGAACGCTGCTTTTGCGGCTGCCGCAGAGTCGAGTGGAGCCTGCTTGGAATCTGCCATATGTGCCTCCTGAGTCATCGGAAGTTCTTCATTTCCAACAGCCATATATTCGCACAAATGCGCGCGCATTTGCTTGTATTTGCGTGTTTATTTGTTTATCGGTCTTTATTTAGCCATAGTTAGCAGATATTTGCGCGGCCATGCGCATCATCGCGCAAGACTCTGCGCGTAAATGCGCATGCGACAATCCTTGTGAAACATATAAGGGCGGAGCACCAAAGCCCTAAAGACAGAGCCAGCTGTATTACTTCACCCCTCTGGGGGCACCAGACATCGAAGGACTGTCCCTAGGTGCCGCTTTCGTTGAAGCCTATCCTAGATGGCCAGATATACAGATTTAAAGACCGTCCCTATTAACTAGTCGTTTAAGAACGTCCCAAACGACTAGTCATTTAAGTCTGTCCCCAATGAGTAACTCATGTAAGTCTGTCCCCAATGAGTATCCCCAATGAGTAGGAATAGAAAAAGGCCCGGATGCCGTAGGGGCATCCGGGCCTTTGCTAGCAACTTGATGTTGCGGGCAGCTTAGAACTTGTGGCCGCACTTCTTGCAGACGCGCAGCTTGTTCTTGCCGTCCTTCTCGTGACCGACGCGGGTAACCTTACCGCACTCGGGGCAAACGAGATTGACGTTGGAGGCGTCGATGGGAGCCTCCTGCGAAACGATGCCGCCCTGCTGGTTGGCAGCGTTGGGCTTGACGGCCTTCTTGACGACCGAAACGCCCTCGACAACGACCTTGTTCTCGGCAGGGAGAGCACGCAGGATAACGCCCTGCTTGCCGCGATCCTTACCAGAGAGAACCTGGACCTTATCGCCCTTCTTGATATACATATATCTCCCCTAACTACAGGGTCTCGGGAGCGAGCGAGACGATCTTCATGTACTTCTTGTCACGAAGCTCGCGAGCGACGGGCCCGAAGATACGGGTGCCGACGGGCGAACCATCGTTGTTGATGACAACGCAGGCGTTCTCATCAAAGCGAATGTAGGAGCCATCCTTGCGGCGGATCTCCTTAACGGTGCGAACGACGACGCAACGGACAACGTCCTTCTTCTTGACGTTGGCGCCAGGGGTAGCCTCCTGGACAGCACCGATGAACACATCGCCGATGCCTGCATAACGACGCTTGGAACCGCCAAGCACCTTGATGCAGCGAATCTTGCGAGCGCCGGAGTTGTCGGCGACGTTCAGCATGGTTTGCATCTGAATCATGGTAGATGTTCCTCCGAACTAAGAACCGAAGAGAGGTGCGCTGCCTTTATACGGCCTGTGGTATGCAAGCCAGGCATACGCACATCTTCGGAAACGTACAAGTCGTAAGAGCGACTGCTTATTTAGCGCGCTCGACGACCTCGATGAGGCGCCAACGCTTCATCTTGGACATAGGACGGGTCTCCATAACGCGGACGGTGTCGCCCACGCCAGCCGTGCACTCCTCGTCGTGAGCGTGCAGCTTCTTGGAGCTGGTCATCATCTTGCCGTACTTGGGGTGACGCTTGCGCTCGGTGATGGTGACAACAATGGTCTTGGCACCGGAGACGGAGGTAACGACACCCGTACGGACCTTACGCGAGTTACGCGAATCAGTCATGTTCTCTCCTTAGGTCCTACTCGGCGACAGCGGACTTCTCCGCTGCGATCTCGCGGGCGCGCTGCTCCGTGAGGACGCGAGCGATGTCCTTCTTCACGGTGTTGACGCGAGCGGTGTTGTCCAGCTGGCTGGTAGCCATCTGGAAACGAAGGTTAAAGAGCTCGGCGCGCATTTCCTTCAGCTTCTCAACGAGCTGAGCGTCCGAGAGCTCACGAATCTCTGCGGGCTTCATTAGTTCTCCTCCTTGGCGGCGGCGGCGTCCTCAGCAGCCCACTTGGCCTCGAGAGCGGCCTCCTCAGCCATCTCCTTCTCGATGCGCTGCTCAGCGTTCTTGGCAGCAACAATCTTGGTCTTGATGGGGAGCTTGTGCTGCGCAAGACGCAGAGCCTCGCGAGCGACCTCCTCGGGAACACCCTTGACCTCGAACATGATGCGGCCGGGCTTGACGACGGCCACCCACTCCTCGGGGTTACCCTTACCAGAACCCATGCGAGTCTCAGCAGGCTTCTTGGTGATGGGCTTATCGGGGAAGATCGTGATGTAGACACGACCGCCACGCTTCATGTAGCGGGTCATGGCAATACGAGCGGCCTCGATCTGACGGTTGGTGATCCAATGGGCCTCGAGAGCCTGGATACCAAACTCGCCGAAATGCAGCTCGGTATTACCCTTGGCCTGGCCCTTCATGGAGCCACGCTGCACCTTGCGGTGAAGAATACGCTTAGGGGCAAGCACTACTGACCCCTCCTCTCGGAGTTACGACGACGAGGACGGGAAGAGCCCTCGAGTGCAGGGTTGGGAACAGGCTGGCCCGGGAGCTTCTCGCCCAGGTAAATCCAGACCTTCACGCCGCAAGCGCCCATGGTGGTGCTGGCGACAGCCGTGCCGTAGTCGATCTTGGCACGGAGGGTGTGCAGAGGCACGCGACCCTCGCGGTACCACTCACGACGGCCCATCTCGGCACCGCCGAGACGACCGGAGCACTGGATACGGATGCCCTTAGCGCCGGCCTTGCGGGCGGACTGGACAGCCTTGCGCATAGCGCGACGGAAGGCAACGCGGCCCTCGAGCTGCTCGGCGATAGACTGAGCAACGAGGTTGGCGTCGAGCTCGGGGCGCTTGATCTCGACAACGTCGACGGAGAGCTGGCCCTTGGAGACGCCAGCGACCTTCTCGAGCTCGGTGCGGAGGGTATCGATCTCGGCACCCTTCTTACCGATGACAACGCCGGGGCGAGCGGTGAGGATAATGACCTTCACCTTGTCGCCAGCGCGCTCGATCTCGACGCGGGAGACAGCTGCGCGGGAAAGACGCTTCTCGAGGTACTTGCGGATCTCGAGATCGTTACCGAGGGTCTTAGCGTAATCCTTCTCTGCGAACCAGCGGGAGCGCCAGTTCTCGGTGATGCCAAGACGGAAGCCGGTGGGGTAGACTTTCTGACCCATACAGCTTTACGCCTCCTTTCGAGGAGCAACGACGACGGTGATGTGGGAAGTACGCTTCAGAATGCGAGAAGCGGAACCCTTGGCGCGGGGACGGATGCGCTTAAGCGTCGGACCCTCGTCAACATAGGCAGCGGCGACAACCAGGTTGTCGGCACGCAGACCGTTGTTGTTCTCGGCGTTCGCAACGGCGGAACGGAGAACCTTCTCGACATCCACGGCGACGGCGCGGTCGCAGAAGTGGAGGATGTCGAAGGCCTGAGCGACAGGCTTGCGGCGGATCAGATCGACCACCAGGCGGGCCTTGCTGGGGGAAACACGCACGTACTTAGCGACGGCGCGAACCTCGGTGGCCTCAGTTTCAATAGACTTAGTTGCCATTTACGGTTAACCCCCTATTTGGCCTTGTGGCCACGGAACGTACGAGTCGGCGCGAACTCGCCGAGCTTGTGACCAACCATGGACTCGGTAACATACACGGGCACATGCTTGCGGCCGTCGTGGACGGCGATGGTGTGACCAACCATCTCGGGGAAGATGGTGGACGCGCGGGACCAGGTCTTCACGACGTCCTTCTTGCCAGCCTCGTTCATCGCGGTGATACGCGAGAGAAGGCGAGTCTCCACGAACGGGCCCTTTTTGAGACTTCTGCTCATAAGTGCTTTCTCCTAAAACTCGGTATCCGAAATTACTTCTTACGGCGACGAATGATGTGCTGGTTCGAGACCTTCTTCTTCTTGCGCGTACGAAGGCCCTTCGTCGGCTTACCCCAGGGGGTAACAGAGGGACGACCAGAGGTGTGGTTCTTGCCCTCGCCACCGCCGTGCGGGTGGTCGACAGGGTTCATGACGGTACCGCGGACGGTCGGGCGCACGTTCATGTGACGCTTACGGCCGGCCTTGCCGATGACGATGTTGGAGTGATCGGCGTTGCCGACCTCACCGACGGTGGCGCGGCAGGTAACGAGGATGCGGCGCATCTCGGAGGAAGGCATACGGACGATGGCGTACTTGCCCTCCTTACCCATCAGCTGGCAGGAGTTACCGGCGGAACGGGCGATAGCGGCGCCCTTGCCCGGCTGGAACTCGACGGCGTGGATGAGCGTACCGACGGGGATGTCGGCGAGGGGCAGAGCGTTGCCCGGCTTGATGTCGGCGTCAGAACCGGACATGATGGTCTGACCGACCTCGAGGCCCTTGGGGGCCAGGATGTAGCGCTTCTCACCGTCAGCGTAGTGCAGCAGAGCGATGCGAGCGGAACGGTTCGGATCGTACTCGATCGTGGCAACCTTGGCGGGCACGCCGTCCTTGTTGCGCTTGAAGTCGATCACGCGGTAACGACGCTTCACGCCGCCGCCCTGGTGGCGGGTGGTGATGCGGCCGTTGTTGTTACGACCGGCCTTCTTGGGCAGGGGCTCGAGAAGAGACTTCTCGGGCTTGGTGCAGGTGATCTCGGAGAAGTCGGAGATCGTCTGCCAACGCCTACCAGCGGAGGTCGGCTTAAGGTGCTTTACAGCCATTACAATCCCTTTCAATAGGAATCCGTTAGCCATCGCAGACAGGGATTCGAGGTTCTGCCTCGGGTGCGATGACACCGGACGTATACACGGTTCCGGGCGTGTCCATTTTATACGCCCAAAACCTTGAGCTCCCGCCTCCCCTATTTGGGAGGCATGAGCTCACTCAACAGCAGCGAGTCTTAGGCCTGGTTGCCAAAGACCTCGATGGTGTCGCCCTCGGCCAGCGTGACGATGGCCTTCTTCCAAGAACGGGTCTTGCCGGCGACATAGCGCACGCGCTTGGTCTTGGGCTTGACCGTCAGGGTGTTCACGCGAACGACCTTGACGCCGAAGATCTCCTCGACAGCGTCCTTGATCTGATACTTGTTAGCATCCTTGGCGACCTCGAACGTGTACTTGTTCAGCTCCATGCCGGAGAAGGAACGCTCGGACACGATCGGACGGATGATGATCTCGTGGGCGGTCATTTATGCAAGCACCTCCCCGAAGTGAGCGGCGATGTCGGCGGGCATCAGCACAGCGTTGTTGTTGACGAGATCGTAGGTGTTGGCCTCGTCGGCAGTGATGATGAACGTCTTGGGAATGTTGCGGAACGACAGGTAGGCGTTGACGTCCTCATCGCGAACGATGATGGTCAGACGCTTGCCCTCAAGGCCGAGAGCCTTGAGCATGGCGACGGCAGCCTTGGTGGAAGGCTTCTCGAAGCCGTAGTCGTCGACGAGCACGAGCTCGCCATCGGCCAGCTTGGCGGACAGCGCGGAGCGCATAGCCAGCTTGACCTCCTTGTTGTTCATACGCTTGGCGTAGGAACGGGGCTTGGGGGCGAAGACAACGCCACCGTGACGCCACTGGGCAGCACGGATGGAACCCTGGCGGGCACGGCCGGTGCCCTTCTGACGCCAAGGCTTCTTGCCGCCACCGGAAACCTCAGAGCGGCCCTTAGCGGACTGGGTGCCCTGACGCCAAGAGGCCATCTGGCACTTGACGATGTGGTGCATAACGTGGATGTTCGGCTCGATGCCGTACACCTCAGCGGCGAGCTCGGCCTCGGTGACCTTCTTGCCCTCGCTGTTCTTAACTTCAAACTTTGCCATTTAAGTGTTCTCCTTGGTATGACGCTGGGCTAAATGGGCTGGGCCCTTAGGCCATACGGATGGCGACGAGACCATTCTTGGCACCCGGGACAGCGCCCTTGACCAAGATGAGGTTCTGCTCGGCATCGATGCGGACAACGGAAAGGTTCTTGACGGTAACGCGCTCGTTACCCATGTGACCGGCCATCTTGACGCCCTTGAGGACGCGCGCAGGATAGGCGCACTGACCGATAGAACCGGGGTGACGCTGGAAGTGAGAACCATGCGTCATAGGACCGCGGCGCTGACCCCAGCGCTTGATGCGACCCTGGAAGCCCTTACCCTTGGAGGTACCGATGACGTCGACCTTCTCGACATCAGCGAAATCAGCGACGGTGACGACCTCGCCGACCTTGTGCTCCTCGCCGTTCTCGACGCGGACCTCACGAAGGAAGCGGACAGGCTCGACGCCAGCCTTGGCGAAGTGACCAGCCATGGGCTTGTTCACGTTCTTGGCCTTGATGTCGCCGAAGCCGATCTGGACGGCATCATAGCCGTCGGTTGCCTGAGTTTTAACCTGCGAGACAGCGCAGGGGCCAGCCTGGATGACCGTGACGGGAACGACGTTGTCGTCCTCGTCCCAAACCTGGGTCATGCCAATCTTGCGGCCGAGAATCATGCTGATCAAGATATGATCCCAACTCTCGCGTGGTCTTGGGACAATGCGTACGCCACCGAGCGTACGCCCCTAGAGGACCACTACTTACACGACGTGCTCCCCAGCCTTGTATTTCGCCCGGACTACCTGACAACCCTATTAAGCAGGCATTTTGTCCAGCCAGAATACTCCCCTGGTTACACACAGCTGATTAGTATACACGGCTGCGGGCGTATCCATCGAGATTCATATTTCACTCACATTGTTTACGCAGGTAAAGTGCGTGGCACGTTCCCAATGTGCGGCGGAGGGGGCGGGCCTGAGACATATTAAGGTTGCTGCTCTACAGTCCTGCTCACGACGGAGAGCACATTAAGTGCTCTCCTGTTCGTGCGGAACTCGCGACAACCTTAATATGTCTCAGGCCCGCCCCCTCCGCCGCACACTGGGAACGCCACGTTGATGTCTGCTAAACCTTGCTCGCTCAGGCTAATGACTTTGTTGGGGGTCCACTATTTGCTGGAGAGTGAACTTGCATTGGGACGGTTCGCCTTCTGCTTGTGGCTTTGCCTCATCGAAATCGAAGATCATGATGGCGCAGTTGGGGAGTTTTGTTGGGAGCTCGAAGCCCTCTGGGGCTGCGGCCTTGATAAATTGGCGGCTGGCGCTGCCGTGGCTTACTGCTAGAAGGGTTTCGATGCCCTCGGAGCCCATGATATTGGTAAGCGCATCCACCATACGTTCTTGCAGCGCCTGGCTTCCTTCTCCTCCGAAGGGGACCAGGTCCTCGCCCGGATCCCAGACGTCGGTGGGCAGCGCGTCGTGCGGGCCTTCTTCGAAGGTGCCGTAGCAGCGCTCGATAATGCCTTCGCAGGGCTCGGCTGCTGCGTCCGGGCCGAGGAGCTCGCATGCGACGAGCTGAGCCGTGTCCATGGCTCGGCCTAAGGGCGAAGAGACCACTTTGTCGGGGACAACGTCGTGGCTCTTGAGCCATGCGGCTGCCATTCCCGCTTGTTTGCGGCCCAGGTCGGTCAGCGGTGAATCGCAGCGGCCCTGGACCAGCTTTTTGACGTTGAACTCCGTCTGACCGTGGCGGAGTAGATACAGCTTCTTCATGCTCTCCCCTTCTGCATAACCTGCTTTGCCGGCACAGCCTTACTCGTGGGTATGCCCTACGTAGTCTTCGTCGATCGTAATCTTGGCAATCGACTTGGGATATTCCGATTCGACCCGTTGTGCCAGCGCGTGCTTTACGTCTTCGGCACTCATCTGCAGATCCGAGGGACGCACGCAGTCAAAGATCACGTTGGTGTGCGTAGGACCCGGCACACAGCGTAGATCATGAATCGAGAGGCGGTCATCGATCTCCTGAGCCATTGCGTTGATACGCAGGCGCATGCTCGCCACCTTTGGATCGTCGGTCACGATGGGGTCGTAGTGAAGTGTGACAATCATGCCGTCTTCGTTCCTAAACGACTGCTCGATGTTATCGAGCGTGTCGTGACTTTCCAGCGGGCTGGCCTCGGCCGCCATCTCGGCGTGCGCACTTGCAAACTTCCTGCCCGGGCCGTAGTCGTGAACCATCAAATCGTGAACGCCCAAAACGCCGGGATAGCTCATGATCTTGTCTCGAATGTGCTTGACCAGCTTAGGATCGGGTGACTGGCCCAAAAGCGGGCTCACCGTATCTTGAATAAGTTCAAGGCCGCTCCAGCCAATATAGGCGCCAACGGCAAGGCCGACCCAGGCATCAAGATTGACATGCGTCACCTGGGAAACAATCGCGCACGCCAGCACAGCACCCGTGGCCAGGACATCGTTCTTTGAGTCCTGAGCCGTCGCATGCAGCGTATCAGACTCAATGCGGTCACCGAGCTTTTGGTTGAGGGCCGCCATCCAGAGCTTTACGACCATCGAAAGCACTAGAACTGCCACCAGGGCAAGCGAGAACTCGACAGGTTCGGGGTGGATGACGCGCTCGACCGAGGACTTCACCAGCTCAACGCCAATCAGCAGCACGAGTGCCGCCACGACCAGACCCGAGAGATACTCGTAGCGACCGTGGCCGTAAGGATGCTCGGGGTCGGCCGGCTTGCTCGCCAGCTTAAAGCCCAGCACGCTCACGATGTTCGAGCTGGCATCGGACAGGTTGTTCATGGCATCCGCCACGATCGAAACCGATCCCGAAACCACACCAATTGCGCCCTTCGCAGCGCATAGTGCCACATTAGCGAGAATACACACCACGCCCGTCAACGTGCCCACGCGCGCACGGTCGCCCTGCGCACGCTTAACAATCCACTCGACCATCTACATCCGCCCCCACGGTGCTACCTATATATCTATTGCTCAAACGGATTGTAGTGTAGCCACTTTGTCCCCCAGATACAAAAAGGCCGCAACCCACATGGGCCACGACCTTGGAATGTGACATGCGGGACTGCCCCTTTGTCGATCGATTTATGCGCTTGCTTCGACCGCGCTCTTCGAGGTTTCGGGCGAATCGACTCCGTCCCCCGTCGTCTGCCCCTTCGCCGGCACCACGCCAAAGCAGTAGCTCAGCGCCGCAGACACCGCAAATGCCGTGCCGCCGGCAGCGCAGCACCACAGCAGGTTTGAGATGCCGCCCGTGGCAAAGCCAATGACCATGAGGACATTCGTCATGCCGATGGTATAGGCCGTAACGTGGCCCACGGCTGCAACAAGGCCTCCGACGGCGCCGCCAATGGCCATGCACGTCAGGCACCTGCCATATTTAAAGCCGCAACCGTACAGCGCCGGCTCGCTTACGCCGCCAAGAACACCCGAGATTGAATAGCCCAGCATGAGCGCCTTCTCGTCCTTGTCCGCAACGCGGAGCGACGCGCCAAAGGGCATGCCCCAAACAGCGAACGTTGCCATCGTCGCGGCGATCAGGATGCACGAATCCGTTCCCACACTCATAAACTGCGCATAGGCGAGCGATAGGACAACGTTGCTGACGCCGGCGATCTTTAGGAACTCCCAGCCCGCGGCAAGCCCCATGAGCGTGAGCAGCGACACGATGCCACCGGAATTGCCAAGCATAAACATAAGCTGGCCCAACAGCATGCCCAGATAGCTACCCGCCGGCGCCGTAATGCACAGCGAAACCGGAACCATGACAAGCATGGTTGCAAACGGAACGAACGAAAACGCCACGGCCTTAGGGATAACGCGCTGAAAGAAACACTCCACTCGCCATAGCACGGGCACCGAGAGGAGAACCGGAATAACAGTCGTCGTGTAATCGTTGACCGGCGCGGGAAGAAGACCATACACGGAAGTCATCGATGCCCCCGTCGTCGAGGCGGCATCGAAAAGCTTAAGCAGATCAGGCGCAATCAATACGCCGCCCAGCATCATGCCCAGCTGCTCCGAGCAACCGAGCTGGCGAGCGGCCGCCCAACCAAGATAGATGGGCAAAAAGTAGTAGCCGGCGTTATAGAGCCAACTGTAGAACAGGCGATAGATTTCGGAATCGGCAGACCACAGGCCCAGCATGCCTTCACCCATAATGACGGCGACGGTGCGGAACAACGCCGCGCAGACAATAAAGGGCAGCGCCGACATCATGCTTTTGGACAGATAGTCCACCACGGCCGTGGCGTTTGATGAAACCGTCGTTGTAAACGAGGTGTTAGAAACTTGTGACATGGAACGCCTTTCCCAATGTGACATGCGGGCTGTCCCTTTGTCACATCGCGCGGTACTGACCGATTGCGCGGTACTTTTGGTAGCGGAGGTTTGTGAGGGTCGCGTCGTCGAGCCGCCCAAGCGTATCGAAGGCATCAAATGCCGAGGACATGACGGCACCGGCGATCTCCTCATGCGACAGGCCCCTATCGTCAACAATGCCGTCGATGATGCCGAGCGCCAACAGATCGGGGGCCGTGAGCTTAAGCGCCTCGGCGGCTTCATTCGCGCGCTCGGTATCCTTCCACAGGATCGACGCACAGGCCTCGGGGCTCACGACCGAATAGGCCGAGCTCGAGAGCATCAGGATGCGGTCGGCCACGGACAGCGCCAGCGCGCCACCAGAGCCGCCCTCGCCTGTCACCACCGAGACAATCGGCGTCTTAAGGCCGCTCATCTCCATGAGATTCTGGGCAATCGCCTCACCCTGGCCGCGCTCCTCGGCACCGATGCCGCAAAACGCGCCCGAAGTATCGACCAGGCACAGAACCGGTCGACCAAACTTTTCGGCCTGGCGCATAAGGCGACGCGCTTTGCGGTAGCCCTCGGGATGTGCCATCCCAAAGTTGCGACGCATGCGCTCTTTGGTCGTGGTGCCGCGCTCGATGGCGATGACCGTTACGGAGCGCCCGTCTTTCCAGCCAATGCCAGCCACCACAGCGGCGTCGTCGCCAAAGTAGCGGTCGCCGTGCAGCTCCACAAATCCATCCAGGCCCAGCGAGATCATCTCGCCTGCCGTGGCGCGATCTGCCGAGCGGGTCTGCTTGACAATCTCGAGCGCGGTTTTTGGTGCGGCCGAGTGCTTGAACAAGTGTCCCAGCTTTTTGCCGCGGCGACCCGTATGCACGATCTCATGCGGTGCCCCCAGGCCGGGCGCGTGCCCTTCGTGCAGCGCCAGCAGCTCGCCTACCGTGAGCGCAATCTCGCCACGCGGAACAACGGCATCGCAAAAACCGTGCTCCAGCAAAAACTCGGAGCGCTGGAATCCCTTGGGCAGGCGCTTGTGCATGTTCTGCTCGATCACGCGCGGGCCGGCAAATGCCGTCAGGGCATCGGGCTCGGCCAGGATAATATCGCCCTCCATGGCAAAGCTCGCGGTTACGCCTCCGGTCGTGGGGTCGGTGAGCACCGTGATATACAGACCGCCCGCCTCGCTGTGGCGCCTAACCGCCGCAGAAATCTTGGCCATCTGCATAAGCGATGTCACGCCCTCTTGCATGCGCGCTCCGCCCGAAACGGTAAAGCCGACAACCGGCAATCCCAGCTCGGTCGCATGCTCAAATGTGCGACAGATCTTCTCGCCCACCACGGAACCCATCGAGCCCATCATAAAGTTGGCATCCATAAAGAAGCACGCGGTATCGCAACCGCAGATTTTACCCCTACCGCACACGACGGCATCGCGCTCGCCCGAACGCTCGCTCACGCTCTTGAGTTTGTCGGCATAACCGGGAAACGAGAGGAAGTCCTCCGGCGCCAGGTTGGCATCCCATTCCTCAAACGTGCCCTCGTCGACCGTCATGCGCATGCGCGCGCGACCGCTCACGCGAAAGTGTTTGCCGCAACGAGGGCAGACCTCGAGGTTGTCGTGCAGGCGTGCCTCATCGATCACACGGCGGCACTCCGGGCACTTGATAAACACGTGGCGTGCGGGAAACTCGGCGCACGACTCGGTTATCGGCCCCTCAAGGACATTGACCGTCTTCGCTTTTCTATTCATCAGCATAGAGATGCCCCATCAGATCGGTGTGGTACATGCCCGACAAGAACTCGTCGTTTGCCAGCACGTCGAGCTGAAGCTCGCTGTTTTCGCTCACGCCCTCAATCACGAGCTCGCCCAGGGCCGAGCGCATCTTACGAATAGCGCCGTCACGCGTGGGCGCACACACGATGAGCTTGCCGAGCATAGAGTCGTAGTACGGCGGAACGTTCGCACCGGTAAACATGGCGGAATCCCAGCGTACGCGCGGACCGCCCGGCACACGCAACGCGGTGACCGTTCCGCAGGACGGCAGAAAGTCCGGCGTTTCGGCATTGATGCGGCACTCCATGGCGTGGTTGCGGACCGGCATGTCCTCCTGCTCAAAGGGCAGAGGCTGGCCGGCTGCCACGCGCAGCTGCCACTTGACCAAGTCGGTATCGGTCACAAACTCCGTAACCGGATGCTCCACCTGCAAGCGCGTGTTCATTTCCATAAAGTAGAAATTGCCGTCGTCCGAATACAGGAACTCGATGGTACCGGCTCCTTCGTAGCCGACGGCACGAGCCAGGACACGCGCTGCCTTGTGCATGCGAGCACGAATGTCGTCGTGTCCGTCGAGGCACGGCGCGGGGCTCTCCTCGATTAGCTTTTGGTTGCGCCGCTGCACCGAGCACTCGCGCTCGCCGAGCGAAAACACATGGCCCTGCTTATCGGCCATAATCTGCACCTCAACGTGATGCGCCGGCGCGACGAACTTCTCCATGTAGCACTCGCCGTCGCCAAAAACGGCCTCGCCCTCGGCACGCGCCTCGATGAACGCCTTTGCCGCATCTTCCACGCGCTCGACCTTGCGAATGCCGCGACCGCCACCGCCCGCGCGCGCCTTAATGAGCACGGGACAGCCAATGCGCTCGGCCTCGGCCGTCGCCTCCTCGGGACTTTTGAGCAAATCGCAGCCCGGCACGATGGGCACGCCCGCCGCGGCAGCCGTTCGGCGTGCGGCGTCCTTGTCGCCCATGCTGTCGATCACCTCGGCCGAAGGACCGACAAACGCCAGGCCACACTTGTCGCAGTCGCGCACGAAGCTCGCCTTCTCGGAAAAGAAGCCATAGCCGGGATGAATTGCCTTAGCTCCCGACTTTACGGCACAGGTAAGCACGGCATCGTCGTTGAGGTAGCTCTCGGAAAGACGCGGGCCGCCGATGCAATACGCCTCGTCAGCAAGTTGCACGTGTAGCGCGTCCGCATCGGACGTGGAATAGACGGCGACGGTTTTGATGCCCATATCGCGGCACGCGCGGATAACACGGACCGCGACCTCGCCGCGGTTGGCGATGAGCACTTTGTCGAACATGAAGCCTTCCTTAACTTTCGTGCATGAGTGCAAAAGACATATCGGCGCGGCAGCAAACCTCACCGTTGACGCTCGCAGTACCCGTCGCAAAGCGGAACGGCCCGCGCGCACGCGTGATGGAGCACACCAGATCCACCGTGTCGCCCGGGCGCACCGGGCGCTTAAAGCGCACCTTGTCCAGACTCGTGTAGAACGGCGTCGCGCCGTGCGCTTCCTCATCGCCCATCAGCAGCACGCAGCAGTTCTGGGCGAGCATCTCGCACTGAATAACGCCGGGGACGACCGGGTTTCCCGGAAAATGCCCCTGCAAAAAGTACTCGTCGCCCGTAATCGTGATCTTGCCGTGGGCCTCGTCGCCCACTAGCTCGGCTTCGTCGAGCAAAAGCATCGGCTCGCGATGCGGTAACAGCTTCTTGAGCTCTTCTTTGTTCATGGATATCACCTATCCGATCCTCATGAGGCAGCTGCCGAACTCCACGAGGTCGCCGTCGGCCACGCAGATCTCGAGCACCTCGCCATCCGCCTCTGCCGTCACCTCGTTGAGAACCTTCATGGCCTCGATGATGCAGAGGGTCTCGCCGGCCTTGACCTTGGAGCCCACGTGCACAAACGGTTCGTCGCCCGGCGCCGGGGCAGCATAGAAAACGCCAACCATGGGAGCGGTCACCTCGGTGCCCTTGGGCTCCGGTGCGGCGGCAGGCGCCTGCGCGGCGGGCTCCGGTGCGGCAGGCGCGACTGTAGGAGCTGCAACTGGAGCGGCCATAGCGCTCGGCATGGGCATGGGCACGGCAACCGGCTGTGCGGCGCTCGCGCGCTCGAGTTCGACCGCGGTGCCATCGGGCTCCTCAACGCGCACGCGCGTGAGGCCGCGGTCCTCCATCACATCGGCTATCTCGGCAAGTCTTTTGGAATCCATGCTCTAGCTCCTCGTATATCTACGCAGCGCGATGGCGGCGTTGTGCCCGCCAAAGCCTAGGTTGGTCGAAAGCGCCCAGGTAAGGTCGGCGCGAACCGCGCAATTGGGCGTGTAGTCAAGATCGCAGGCGGGATCGGGCGTGTGGTAGTTAATGGTCGGAGGCACCACGCCCTGCTCGAGCGCCATGGCACAGGCCATGACCTCGATGGCACCCGTGGCACCGATCATGTGGCCGGTCATCGACTTGGTCGACGAGACGTGCGCGGCGCGCGCCGCGTCCTCGCCGAGCGCTCGCTTGATGCCCGCCGTCTCGGACGAATCGTTGAGCTTGGTCGAGGTACCGTGGGCATTGATGTAGAGACCCTCGGAAGGCTTGACGTCACCCTCGGCAACCGCCAGCGATATCGCGCGGGCAATGCCGGCAGCCTCGGGATCGGGGCTCGTGATGTGATAGGCATCATCGGTGTTGCCGTAGCCCACGACCTCGGCATAAATGTGCGCACCGCGCGCCTGCGCATGTTCCATGCTCTCGAGCACGAGCACGCAGGCGCCCTCGCCCATCACAAAGCCGTCGCGGTCTGCATCGAACGGACGGCAGGCCGTCGCGGGATCGGGGTTGGTGGTCAATGCGCGGCAGGACGTAAAGCCCGCAACGGCATCGGGGATAATTGCGGCCTCGGCGCCGCCGGCGAGGATCGCGTCGGCATAGCCGTGCTTGATGGCGCGGAACGCCTCGCCCACCGCATGGGCCGAGGTTGCGCACGCGGTCACCACGGGCAGGGTCGGGCCCTTTGCCTTGTGGCGGATTGCGATATTGCCCGATGCCATGTTGGGGATCATCATCGCGATCATATAGGGCGATGCGCGGCGGGGCCCACGTTCGGCAATCGTATGGACGTTGTCGACGAGCGTCGTCATGCCGCCCACGCCCGAGCCCACGTAGACGCCCAGGCGCTCGCGATCGATGGCGCCTTCGACATCAAAGCCCGCATCGTGCATGGCTTCGTCCGAAGCCGCCATCGCAAACTGAACGCAGGGGTCGAGATGCTTGGCGTCACGCTTGCCAAAGTACTCGTTGCCGTCAAAGCCCTTGACCTCGGCTGCCACCTTGACGGCAAACGCATCGGTATCGAAGTGCGTGATCGGGCCGATGCCGCACGTGCCGGCGCACATGGCCGCCCAGGTGGCAAGCGCGGTGTTGCCGAGCGGCGACACGGCACCGATGCCGGTGATTGCAACTCTCTGTTCCATCATGGTCTCCTCATTCAAGCCGTTGTTCGGCCCTGGTTTCTACATCGCCATTCCGCCGTCGACGCGCACGACCTCGCCCGTAATGTAGGCAGCCGCATCACTCGCCAAAAAGCGCACCACGCCGGCCACTTCCTCGGGACGCGCCATGCGCCTCAGGGGAATCTGCTCCTCGCACGCCGCACGCACCTTATCCGATAGCTTTGCCGTCATATCGGTCTCGACAAACCCGGGTGCGACCGCGTTCACTCGTACGCCGCGGGGCGCAAGCTCGCGCGCCACCGCCTTGGTCAGGCCGATCACGCCCGCCTTGGAGGCAGCGTAGTTGGCCTGCCCGGCATTGCCCATCAGGCCCACAACCGAGCTCATGTTGACGACGCAGCCGCCGCGCTGGCGCATAAAGGTCTTGGTGAGCGCGCGCGTCGTGTTAAACGTTCCTTTAAGATTGACATCGAGCACGCGATCGAAGGCGTCATCGCCCATGCGCATGAGCAGGCCATCGCGGGTGATGCCAGCGTTGTTGACGAGCGCCCAAATGGAGCCAAAGTCGTTGAGGACCGCTTCCACGCACGCGTTGACGGCAGCGGGGTCGGCCACGTCACATTGATATGAGCGCGCCGTGGCGCCAGCCGCCTCGCAGGCGTCGCACGTCTCACGCGCCGCATCGACGCTGCCGACATAGACGACGGCGATATCGTAGCCATCCTCCGCCAGACCGATAGCGCAGGCGCGGCCGATACCCCGCGAGCCGCCCGTGACCAGTGCCACGCGACGTGAGTCGTTGCGCTCGAGCGCGCCATTGTTCAAGTTGCCCATGTCATTCCTTTCGGGTTACAGCCCTGTGGACTATGCGAGCTCGTCGGCAATAGCTGCGACCTGCTCGGCCGTCTCGCACGAATACACACGAACGTCGCTCAGCGTACGCTTGACCAGGCCCGACAGCGTTTTGCCAGGGCCGACCTCAATAAACGTGTCGATGCGCTGCTCCTGCAGAGTGTGCAGCGTGTCGACCCAGCGCACGGCATGGCTCACCTGGTTGGCCAAGACATCCGATGCCGCTCGCGGGTCCGCCGGATAGGGCGCCGCCGTCATGTTTGCCATGACCGGAATCAGCAGCGGAGACGGCGCGTGGCCGAATTGGATATACGTCGCCAGCCCCTCTGTCGCCTCGGCCATATAGGGGCTATGAAATGCACCCGACACCGCGACCTTCATGGCGCGGCCGCCAGCCTCTTTTACTAGGACGTCGAGGGTCTGCAGCGCATCGGGCGCTCCGGCCACAACCGTCTGCTGGGGACTGTTGTAGTTGACCGGCCAGCAGTCCTCGCCGGCCTGCGCAGCCAGGTTCTCGACTTGCGCAGCATCAAGTTTGATGACGGCGCGCATGCCGCCGGGGTGACGCTCGGCCGCCGTGGCCATCAATGCCGCGCGCTCACACACGAGCTCAAAACCCGCTCGCGTATCGAATGCCCCCGCAAAGGTGAGTGCAGCGACCTCGCCCAGCGAGAATCCCGCACAGGCGGCAGGCACCACGCCGCGCTCGCGCAGGGCGACGGCGACAGCCAAGTCGTGCACGAACACGCAAGGCTGCGTGTTCTCGGTCTGCGAGAGCTCCTCCTTGGAGGCACTCCGGCACTGCTCGCTGGTCCCCGGGCGCACCTCGTCGGCAATGGTGAACACCTCGGCGGCCGCCGGCGATGTCTCGATCAGGTCGACGCCCATCGCGGGGTGTTGGGCACCCTGGCCGGCAAACAGAAACGCTACGCTACCCATGCGCACGCACCCTTCAGGACGCGCTCGGCGCCATCGACCAGGTCGTCAACGATTTCGCGTGCGCTCTGGCGCTCGTTGACCATGCCGGCAATCTGTCCACACAAAAACGAACCCTCTTCGTAGTTGCCGTCCTTGGCGGCCTTACGCAGCGCACCGGTTCCCATAGCACCGAGCTCCTCGGCACTCGCGCCGGAACCCTCGCTCTTGGCGTAGGCGTTGGTGAAGGGGCTCTTGAGGGCGCGCACCGGATGTCCCGTCGAGCGACCAGTCGCACGCGTCGAAGTGTCGTTGGCCTTCAGGACCATCTCCTTGTACTGCTCCGATACGGTGCACTCGTCTGCGACCAGAAAGCGCGTACCCACCTGCACGCCTGCGGCGCCCAGCATAAAGGCGGCCGCCACGCCGCGGCCGTCGGCAATACCGCCGGCGGCCACAACGGGAATGTCGACCGCATCGACGACCTGCGGCACCAGTGCCATCGTCGAGGTCTCGCCAATATGGCCGCCCGATTCGGTACCCTCGGCAACAACCGCCGTGGCTCCACGACGTGCCACGAGGCGCGCCAGCGCCACCGAGGCAACGACCGGGATGACCTTGATGCTCGCCTCGTTCCACGCCTTCATGTACTTGGCGGGATTGCCGGCGCCCGTCACGACGACCGGCACTCGCTCGTCAATCACGACCTGTGCAACCTCGTCGGCAAACGGGCTCATGAGCATGACGTTGACGCCAAAGGGCTTATCCGTCTTGGCGCGCAGCTCATGAATCTGGTCGCGAAGCCAGTTGGCGTCGGCGTTCATGGCCGCGATGATGCCTAAGCCACCCGCCTCGGACACTGCGGACGCCAGCGAGGCATCGGCAATCCAGGCCATACCGCCCTGGAACACGGGCTTTTCGATGCCGAGCAGATCGCAGAGAGGAGTCTTGAGCATCTCTACTTCTCCAATGCCGCCTCGACCGTATCGGCGAACTCGCCGACCGTCTTGGGGTTCTCCTCGGTATCGAGCTGGATGCCAAACTCGTCCTCGACGGCAACGAGGATCTCGACGGTGCCCAGGCTGTCGAGACCAATCTCCTCGAGCGTGGACTCGGGCTTCATCTCGACATCGTCAAGACCGGCGGTCTCGCGGATAACGTCGCAAACGCGCTCGAAGGTCTTCTGATCTGCCATGGTAGTTCTCCTTTGGTTGTGCCCTAGGGCGTTTTTATTTCCTATGTGCGACTACTTCCAACGAAGCAGATAGCCACCTATATCCAGACCGGCGCCAAATCCAACCAAGGCGATGGTGCCGCCTGTGTGAAGTGCACCGGCGTTTGCCAGCCGGTCGAGGGCAAGCGGAATGCATGCGCTCGAAATGTTGCCGGTCTCGCGCAACGTGCGAACCACGCGCTCGTCCGGCACGCCCAGGCGCTTGACCGCCTGGCTCAGGATTCGTTCGTTAGCCTGATGGAATACAAAATGATCGATGTCTTCGACCAAAATGCCCGCATCGATCGCAAGCTTATGGACCGTGTCGCAGATGGCATTGACGCCAAACTTGAAGACGCGACGGCCGTTCATGGACAGCACACTCTCGCCATCTGCGGAGGCCTTAAACGGCGAGGTGCCGACCAGTCCGGGAACGCGCAACGTCTCGACGTCGGGCGCCGTCGAAAGCTCAACAGCAAGGGGATTCTCTCCCCCAGCCTCTATGACCGCAGCACCCGCGCCATCGCCAAAGAGCACGCACGTGGCACGGTCGGTCCAATCGAGCGCGCGCGTCATCTGCTCGGCGGCAACGACCAGCACGTGCTTGGCGCGACCGCGGGCGATATAGCCCTCGGCGACATCGAGCGCAAATACGAAGCCGGCACAAGCCGCCGAAACGTCGAAGGCCTGACATGTGGCACCCAGGCGCTCAGCAACGGCGCACGCTTCGGCAGGAACGAGATGATCGCCCGTCGTCGTCGAGCAGACGATAAGATCCAGCTGGCTCGCATCGATTCCGGACGTCTGGAGCGCTTGCTCGCTCGCTGCCACGGCAAGGTCGTCGAGCGACTCGGTGGTGCACACATGGCGGCTCTTGATCCCCGTGCGGGTAAAAATCCACTCATCCGAGGTATCGAGGAACTCGGACAGCTCGTCATTGGAAACGCTGCGCTCGGGAAGCGCCGAGCCTGTTCCAAGAATCGTGAAACCCATCACTAACCTCCTTTGGATTGTTGACGTGTTTACATCGACCAAGAGAGGATAGCGCATTTCAGTCGTTGTTGACGTGTTAACATTAAATTGTCCAATTGCGACAAAGGCTTCACATTATGTCTGCCTCACAACACCATTGCGTTATTCACTTATTCATTAAGGAGGTAGCAGCCGTTATGGATGCCCAATTAACGATAGTCGACGTAACCGGATCGACCAACGATGACCTGCTCGAAGCAGGAAAACAGGGTGCGCCGCACGGCACAGGACTTGCCGCACGGGCTCAGACAGCAGGACGCGGCCGACGCGGCCACAAGTGGGATTCAACCGCTGGTAACTTGTTGCTCTCGATTGTCCTACGTCCACGTGTTGATCCCGCCAAGTACTCTGGTCTTGCCGCCGTCAGCGGCTTAGCGGTGCTCGAGGCGCTCGAAAAGCAGGGTCTTGCAAACGAGATTGGCCTCAAATGGCCCAACGACCTGGTCGCGCGAGGGCGCAAACTCGGCGGCATTCTGGTCGAAGCCGCACGCGATAACGAAGGCAGCCCCTTTGCAGTCTGCGGCATTGGCGTCAATGTGAACTATGTGCCTTCGGAGGTTCCCGATGGCGGCCTGGCGGCAATTGGCCTCTCAGACCTCAACGAGAATGTTCCCGCCGTCGATGTGCTGCTCAAGGAGGTCTATTACACCGTCGTAAACGCTGTGGACGCGTGGGCTGATCTGCTCAACGCCATGAAAGAAAACACTGGACCGCTCGCGCCCGTCCACGGCGAATATGTCACTCACCTCAATTGGATCGGAGAGCACGTTATCGCCCGTTCCCCTGCCGGTGACGAGCTGGCACGCGGCATCTTTAAAACCGTCGATGCCTTTGGTCGCGCATGTATCGAAACGGAAGGCGGCTTGCGATCCTTCCATTTTGAGGAGGCATCGCTGCGTCCCTTGAGCGAATAGGGCGCTGCAGCCACCTACTCGGCAGCAATGCCCGGCAGTCCAAACCATTATTCAAACAAAAGAGCCCCGCTACCAACATGGCAGCGGGGCTCTGTAAGCTATGAGCGATATCGCTTAGAGCTTGATGTCGATGTCGACGCCAGCGGGGAGGTCGAGACGCATGAGCGAATCAACGGTGCCCGAGGTGGGGTCAAGGATGTCGATGAGGCGCTTGTGGGTGCGCATCTCGAACTGCTCACGGGAGTCCTTGTTCACGTGCGGCGAGCGGATAACCGTGTACAGGTTGCGCTCGGTGGGCAGGGGGACAGGACCGGAAACGCGAGCGCCGGTCTTCTGAGCGGTCTCGACGATGAGCTTCGCGGACTGATCGACGACCTCGTGATCATAGCCCTTGAGGCGAATGCGGATCTTCTGGGTAGCCAACTTAAACCTCCAAAGAGTGCGAGAGATGTTCTCGCGGATTACGTAACAGGGAGCTCGAACTTAGGCGTTCTTGCTCATGACCTCGTCCACGATGGACTTGGGCGCGGGCTCATAAGAGTCGAACTGCATCGTGTAGGATGCACGGCCCTGGGTCTGGGAGCGAAGGTCGGTAGCGTAACCGAACATCTCGCCCAGCGGCACCTTGGCACGGATGAGCTTGCTGTTCTTGCGATCCTCCATGCCCTCGATCTTGCCGCGGCGACCGGAGAGGTTGCCCATAACGTCGCCCATGTACTGCTCGGGGGTCTCGACCTCGACAGCCATAATCGGCTCGAGCAGCTGCGGATCGGACTTCTTGAGAGCGTCCTTGATTGCCATGGAACCGGCGATCTTGAAGGCGGCCTCGGAGGAGTCGACCTCGTGGTAAGAACCGTCGAACAGGGTGACCTTGACGTCGAGGACCGGGAAGCCGGCGATAACACCGGTGTTCAGGGCCTCCTGGATGCCCTTGTCAATGGACGGAATGTACTCCTTGGGCACGACGCCGCCGACGATAGCGTTGACGAACTCGTAGCCGAAGCCCTCCTCCATCTTCTC
The DNA here is from genome assembly GCA_963628025.1 of Alloprevotella sp. Taxonomy (GTDB): domain Bacteria; phylum Actinomycetota; class Coriobacteriia; order Coriobacteriales; family Coriobacteriaceae; genus Collinsella. Next base: position 74,115 of record CAVGCW010000034.1, read on the forward strand.
GAGCTTGATGACGGCGTGGCCGTACTGACCGCGACCACCGGACTGACGGACGAACTTGCCCTCAGCCTTCTCGACGTCGTGACCAGCGGTCTCGCGGTAGGCAACCTGGGGCTTACCAACGTTAGCGTCAACCTTGAACTCGCGGAGCAGACGGTCGACGATGATCTCGAGGTGCAGCTCGCCCATGCCGGCGATGATGGTCTGGCCGGTCTCGTGGTTGGTGGACACCTGGAAGGTCGGGTCCTCCTCGGCGAGCTTGGTCAGAGCCAGGGACATCTTGTCCTGCTCGGCCTTGGTCTTGGGCTCGATGGCAACGTCGATAACGGGCTTAGCGAACTCGATCTTCTCGAGGACGATCTCCTTGCCCTCTTCGCACAGGGTGTCACCGGTGGTGGAGTTCTTGAAGCCGACGCAAGCGACGATGTCGCCGGCGGCAGCGTCGTCACGGTCGATACGCTCGGCGGCGTTCATCTCGAGGATGCGGCCGAGGCGCTCGCGCTGACCGTTGGAAGCGTTGATCACGTAGGAGCCGGACTCGGCACGGCCGGAGTAAACGCGGACGTAGGTGAGCTTACCGACGAACGGGTCGGTCATGATCTTGAAGACCAGGCCAGAGAAGGGCTCGTCGAAGGAAGGATGACGCTCGATCTCCTCGCCGGTGTCCGGATCGGTACCGGTGACGGCCTCAACGTCGAGCGGGCTGGGCAGGTAGTCGACGACAGCGTCGAGCAGCTCCTGGACGCCCTTGTTCTTGTAGGCGGAGCCCACGAAGACGAGGTTGAGCTCGTTGGCCAGAACGCCCTTGCGCAGAGCAGCCTTGAGCTCCTCGACGGTGAAGTCCTCCTCCATGAGGATCTTCTCCATGAGCTCGTCGTCAAAGCTGGCAGCAGCGTCGAGGAGCTCCTCGCGCTTGGTGGCAGCGATGTCAGCGAACTCAGCCGGGATCTCGTCCATCGGCTCGGGGTAGGTCATGCCCTTGTCGTCGGCCTTGAAGTCCCATGCGGTCATGGTGACGAGGTCGATGACGCCCCAGAAGTTGTCCTCGGCGCCCATCGGGACCTGAGCGGCCACGGCGTTGGCGTCGAGACGATCCTTCATGGTCTCGATAGCGTTGAAGAAGTCAGCGCCCACGCGGTCATACTTGTTGATGAAGGCGATGCGGGGGACGTTGAAGGTAGAAGCCTGACGCCAAACGGTCTCAGACTGGGGCTGAACGCCGGCAACGGCGTCGAAGACGGCGACAGCGCCATCGAGGACGCGCAGGCAGCGCTCGACCTCGGCGGTGAAGTCAACGTGGCCCGGGGTGTCGATGATCTGGATGCGGTAGTCGGTACCGTCCTTCTTCCAGAAGCACGTGGTAGCAGCGGAGGTAATGGTTACGCCGCGCTCCTGCTCCTGAACCATCCAGTCCATGGTGGCAGCGCCCTCATGGACCTCACCGATCTTGTGGGTCTTACCGGTGTAGTAAAGAATACGCTCGGTCGTGGTGGTCTTACCGGCATCGATGTGAGCCATGATGCCGATGTTACGGGTATCGGAAAGCTTGTACTTAGGCTTAGCCATGTTAGTTCCTTACCTTAACTTACCAACGATAGTGAGAGAACGCGCGGTTGGCCTCGGCCATCTTGAAGACGTCCTCACGCTTCTTGACGGAAGCGCCCAGGCCGTTGGAAGCGTCGAGAATCTCGTTGGCGAGACGCTCGGCCATGGTCTTCTCCTTGCGAGCGCGGGAGAAGTTGACGATCCAGCGGATACCCAGAGCGGTGGAACGACGGGAGTTGACCTCCATCGGGACCTGATAGGTAGCGCCACCGACACGCTTGGGCTTAACCTCGAGCGTGGGCTTGACGTTGTCCATAGCCTTCTTGAAGGTAGCGAGAGCGTCGCCACCCTCGGACTTCTCGGCAACGATCTCGAAAGCGGTGTAAACGATGCGCTCAGCGGTGGCCTTCTTGCCGTCAAGAAGGACCTTGTTGATGAGCTGAGTCACCAGGCGGTTGTTGTAAACGGCGTCAGGCTGAACCTCACGACGATTAGCTGCTGCACGACGCGGCATGTGAAATCTCCTTAAGTGTCTACCGTGCGGCGCTTAGGCGGCACACGGCGAAAGTATCAAAACGTTATCTGGCTTATTTAGCCTTGGGGCGCTTAGCACCGTACTTGGAACGGGCCTGCATACGGTTCTGGACCGGAGCAGCGTCGTAGGCGCCACGGATGACGTGATAACGGACACCAGGGAGGTCACGGACACGACCGCCGCGGACGAGCACGATGGAGTGCTCCTGCAGGTTGTGGCCCTCACCCGGGATGTAAGCAGTAACTTCGATGCCGTTGACAAGGCGAACACGGGCAACCTTACGAAGAGCCGAGTTCGGCTTCTTGGGGCTCGTGGTGAAGACGCGGGTGCACACGCCGCGCTTCTGGGAGTTGTGCTGCAGAGCAGCGTTCTTGGACTTCTTGGGCACGGAACGACGGCCCTGGCGAACCAGCTGGTTAATAGTAGGCAAAGCGTACTCCTTCTCGAATGATTCCAGCTTTCTGTAAAGTGCAACGGCTTGAATCGAGGGGTCAGCATCCCCCTACGAAACACGCAGTTCGATAGGATACGTGCCGTTAGCTGTGCCGTCAACAGACCACGCCGCCGGGCGTATCCCAAAATAGCCATATTTCCGCAAAGCCTACACAAAAGGAATCCCCTTCTACGCGCGTGGGCGGATTCCCGGTCCGGGCGGCCCGCTGTTTAAGTTTGCTGCTCTACAGTCCTGCGCAAGACGGAAAGCACATTA
>CAVGCW010000035.1:0-23516 GCA_963628025.1 Alloprevotella sp.
GCACATGTACGGATGAATGTGGGAAGTGTTCGGATAAAGTTGATAATCAAGGCTCGTCGTATCAAGGCTAGAAATGTTCTAAAAATACTTGCATTATGTTATTGAGAATATATACTAATAAGTAAGTACACCAGCAGTCACGTTCGAGAGGAGAACATCATGGCTGAGGAGAAGAAGACGTATAAGTTTGTGTGCACCGTTTGCGGTTACGAGGTTGAGGTCGACACGCCCGAGCTGCCCGAGGATTACGTGTGCCCGGTGTGCGGCGTCGGTCCCGATGAGTTTGAGCTTGTCGAGGAGTAGCTCGTAGACACACGGCGATTAGCCATATAGAGCTCTGTCCAAGGGTCCCGGTCGAATTCTCGGCCGGGACCCTTTTGATTTATCTGACGGTTTAAAACGGTCTCACGTGTTACAGATTGAGACGTTATATCTGGACAGTCACGCCATCCCAATTACATCCCCGTTAGCAGCACGATGTCGAGAATCGTCACGATGACGCCGATCCCTACGAGCAGCGCGTTGAGCGGGCGCGAGTTGGCGTATTTGCCCATAACGCGGGGCGAACTGGTGAGTCGTATGAGCACAAAGACCGTAATCGGCAACTGAAGCGACAGCAGCGCCTGACTCCAGATGAGACCCTCAAAAGGATTCGGGACGATCAGGCACGCCGCCACTGCGCCGACGAAACAGACCGCCACCCCGATCGAGGAATGTCGGTCGTGGATGTCGTATTCCTCGTCGAACATGCCCGCGGTGATGGTTCCCGCCGCCATGCCCGCTGTCACACTACTCGATATACCCGCAAACAGCAGTGCCACCGCAAAGATGGCCGAGCTTGCCGGGCCCAGAATGGGGGAGAGCGTGGCCGCTGCGACGGCGAGGTCGTCTACGACAATGCCGTGCGCAAAGAAGGTCGTTGCGGCCAGGATGACCATGGCCGAGTTGATTGCCCAGCCCACGCCCATCGAAAAGAGCGTGTCGAAGAGCTCATAGCGCAGACGCTCTTCGATAACCTGCTCGCCTTGGCCTTCGAAGTGCATGGATTGGATGACCTCGGAGTGCAGGAAGAGGTTGTGAGGCATAACGACCGCGCCTAGGACACTTACGATAATCGCGGCCGAGCCGGTGGGCATACTGGGTGTGATCCAGCTTGCGGCGGCCTGCGGCCAGTCGACCTTGACCAGTGCAAGCTCGGCCAAAAACGAGAGTCCTACCACACCTACGAAGGCGATGATCCATCGCTCGGCGCGCTTGTAGGAGCTCGTCATGAGCATCGCCATCGATACTGCCGCCACGATGACGCAGCCCGCGCGCACGGGCAGCCCAAAGAGCATTTGAAGGGCAATCGCGCCGCCCAGGACTTCGGCCATGGCGGTGGCGATGGTCGCGAGATAGGCGCTGGCGAGTACCGCGCGTCCCACGATGCGGGGGAGGTAGTGTGTCGTGGCCTCGGCAAGACAGGTGCCCGTGGCGATGCCCAGGTGCGCCGCGTTGTGCTGCAGCACAATGAGCATGATCGTGGACAGCGTGACGATCCACAGCAGCGCGTAGCCAAACTGCGAGCCGGCGGCCATGTTGGAGGCCCAGTTGCCCGGATCGATAAAGCCGACGGTCACGAGCAGCCCGGGGCCGATATGCCGGGCGATATCCAGACCTCCGTGGCCTCCGGTGCGGTGCGAGCCAAAGTGTTGTTTGAGATGGTTGAGCATGGTGAGCTCCTGCGTGCCGTTTGTTTGACGCCGCAAAGGATACCCGTTTTATGCTAAAAAGTTAACCAAGACTAACAAAATTGTTGTATTTGAATAGGATGGTGAAAGGGGATTACCGAAATGTCTTGATCTGTAACAACTAAGGATGGAAATTGGGTCTAGGTGTTACAGATCAAGACAGGAAGAAATGGTCCTATGGAATATCTCGATCTGTAACAGTTAGCTGCAAAAACCGGCCCTTCGTGTTACAGATTGAGATAAACCAAAACTGTCCTGCAGAAAATCTCAATCTGTAACATCTAAGCGCCAAAATCGGCTCCTCCTGTTACAGATTGAGATGTTTGAAGCGGTGAGTTTACAGGTCGAACTTGGGCCCTTGTTGCCGTCCTTGAGGTCGGCGGTGTCCACTCGTAGGGCGTGCGTTACGCGATTGTTTCGAAACGGGCGGGAAACACAACGGGCCGGCGATGCACCTAGTATGCCTAGTCAACTGACTGTCTAACACCTAGGGGAGGATCGCGATGCAGGCAGATTCCGCTCAGCAGCAGGGCCTTTATCGCCCCGAATTCGACCACGATGCATGTGGCATCGGCGCGCTTGCCGATATCAACGGCGAGCGCCATCACCAGATTCTGGACGACGCGCTGTCCATTCTGGTCAACTTGGAGCACCGCGGCGGTACGGGACTCGAGAAGAACACCGGCGACGGCGCCGGCATCCTGTTCCAGGTTCCGCATCATTTTTTCCGCAAAGAGGCTCAAAAGTGCGGCCAGATTCTGCCGGCAGAGGGCGACTATGGCGTGGCCATGCTGTTCTTCCCGCAGGACGACAAGGGCGTAGAGGATGCCCGTCGCGTGTTTGAGGAGGGCTGCGCCGAGGCTGGCGTGCCGCTGCTCTTTTGGCGCGAGGTGCCGGTCGACCCGCACGACCTGGGCGAGACAGCCCGCGCCTGCATGCCCACCATCTTGCAGGCTTTCCTGGGCCGTCCGGACGACACGCCGGCGGGCGACGCCTTCGAGCGCCGCCTGTACGTGTGCCGCCGCACCATCGAAAAGAAGGCCGACGCCGAGTTTGCCCTGCGCGACAAGATCTTCTATGTGTGCTCCATGAGCTCGCGCACCATCGTGTACAAGGGTATGCTGGTCGCCACGCAGATGCGCCGCTTCTTCATCGATCTCAACGACGCCGCCGTCAAGACGGCCGTAGCGCTCGTCCACTCGCGCTACTCCACTAACACTACGCCCAGCTGGGAGCGTGCGCACCCCAACCGCTTTATCATCCACAACGGCGAGATCAACACCCTCAAGGGCAACGTCAACTGGATCCGCGCCCGCGAGCCCAACCTGTACAGCCCCGTGCTGCAGCATGATCTTGAGCGCGTGATGCCCATCATCAACCGCGAGGGCTCCGATTCCGCGATTCTGGACAACGTGCTTGAGTTCCTGGTCATGAACGGTCGCCCGCTCACGCGTGCCGCGTCCATGTTGTTGCCCGAGCCGTGGGACCACAACGACAGCCTGAGCGAGGAACGCCGCGCCTACGACGCCTACCAGTCCATGCTCATGGAGCCCTGGGACGGCCCGGCCGCCATCGCCTTTACCGACGGTCGCACGCTGGGTGCCGCCCTCGACCGCAACGGCCTGCGCCCCGCCCGCTACTACGTGACGCGCGACGGCCGCTTTATGCTGGCGAGCGAGGTGGGCACCATCGAGGTGAGCCCCGAGAACATCCTGACGAGCGGCTGTCTGGGACCGGGCCAGATGCTCGAGGTCGATTTTGCCCGCGGCCGCGTCATCTACAACGACGAGCTGCGCGCCCGTTACGCCAAGGAAAAGCCCTATCGCGACTGGATCGCCGAAGAGACGCTGACCGTCGACGCGCTCGACAAGCCCGTCGCGCCCACGCCCGCCGAGGATACCGAGGTGCCCGCCGCCGTGCGCATGGCCAAGCTCGGGTATCACTGGGATGATGTTGACGAAGTCGTGCGTCCCATGGCCCAGCAGGGCAAGGCGCCGCTCGCCTCGATGGGTATCGATGCGCCGCTGGCCTGCCTGTCCAAGAAGACGCGTTCGTTCTTTGACTACTTCTATCAGCTGTTCGCTCAGGTCACGAATCCGCCCATCGACGCTCTTCGCGAGCATATGGTCACCTCGACCACGCTCTACCTGGGCAACCACGGCAACCTGCTCGAGGACTCCCGTACGGCCTGTCAGCTGGTACGCCTGGAGCGTCCGCTGCTGAGCGAGGAGGAGTTCGAGCGTATCTGCGCCATCGACCGCGTGGGATTTAAGACCCGCCGTTTCCGTGCCGTCTACCGCCGCGATGCCGGCGAGGGTGCGCTGCAGGCTGCGCTCAAGCAGCTTGCAGAGGACGTTGAGGCCGCGGTCCGCGACGGCGTGAACATCGTGGTGTTGAGCGATCGTGCCGCTGCGGGCGAGGTGCCCGTACCGTCACTGCTCGCCGTGGGCTGCGTGCACAACCACCTGATCCGCGCCGGCGTGCGTACCTTTGCCGACATCGTGGTGGAGTGTGGCGACGCCGTGTCCCCGCACGACTTTGCGGCGCTGGTGGGCTACTCCGCGAGCGGCATCTATCCGTACAACGCGCATGCGTGCATTCGCGACTTGGCGGCGCACGGCGATCTGGACGTGACAGCCGAGCAGGGCATCGCCAACTACAACAAGGCTGCGACCGCCGGCATCGTCTCCATCATGTCCAAGATGGGCATCTCCACGGTGCAGAGCTACCATTCGGCACAGATCTTCGAGGCCGTGGGCTTCACTCCGGAGTTCGTCAACGCGTACTTCGCCGGCACGGTGAGCCGTGTGGGCGGTATGGGTGTCGAGGACGTCGAGCGCGAGCAGAATGAGCGCTACGACGCCGCGCTCGCTATCCTTAAGAGCCCGGCTCCCGATCAACTGCCCACGCTGGGTCTGACCAAGTGGCGCCCGCTCGGCGGCGAGGATCACCTTATCGACCCGCAGACCGTCTACCTGCTGCAGACCGCCTGCCGCGAGGACAGCTACGACACCTTTAAGGAGTACAGCGCCCGCCTGCACCGCACCGGCCGTGCCGTGCGCCTGCGTGACCTGCTGGACTTTAATGCCAACGGTCGCACGCCGATTTCGCTCGACGAGGTGGAGCCCGCGCTCAACATCGTCCGCCGCTTTAACACCGGCGCCATGTCGTACGGTTCTATCAGCAAAGAGGCACACGAGTGCATGGCCATCGCCATGAACCGCCTGCACGGTCGTTCCAACTCGGGCGAGGGCGGCGAGGACCCGCGTCGCGAGACCCCGCTGGCCAACGGTGACTCCAAGAATTCCGCCATCAAGCAGGTGGCAAGCGCGCGCTTTGGCGTGACGAGCCGCTACCTGTGCAGCGCCTTCGAGATTCAGATCAAGATGGCCCAGGGCGCCAAGCCCGGCGAGGGCGGACACCTGCCCGGCAAGAAGGTCTACCCCTGGATTGCCGAGGTCCGTCAGTCCACGCCCGGCATTGGCCTGATCTCGCCTCCGCCGCACCACGACATCTACTCCATCGAGGACCTGGCGGAGCTTATCTTTGACCTTAAGAACGCTAACCCCGGCGCGCGCGTGTCGGTCAAGCTGGTCAGCGAGGCCGGCGTCGGCACCATCGCCACCGGTGTGGCCAAGGGTGCCGCCGACAAGATCTTGATCAGCGGCCACAATGGCGGCTCGGGTGCCGCGGCGCGCGATTCGATCTGGCACGCCGGTCTGCCGCTGGAGCTCGGTCTTGCCGAGGCCCAGCAGACGCTGCTGCAAAACGGCCTGCGCTCGCGCGTGGTGCTCGAGGCCGACGGCAAGCTCATGGACGGCACCGACGTCGCCGTCGCCTGCCTGCTGGGTGCCGAGGAGTTTGGCTTTGCGACCATGCCGCTCATCTCCATGGGCTGCCTCATGCAGCGCGACTGCCAGCAGGATACCTGCCCGGCCGGCATCGCTACGCAAAACTGCCGCCTGCGTCGCGGCTTCCGCGGCAAGCCCGAGCACGTTGAGCACTTTATGCTCTTTGTTGCCGAGCAGCTGCGTGAGGTCATGGCGAGCCTGGGCTTCCGCACCATCGACGAGATGGTCGGTCATCCTGAGTGCTTGCGCCAGATCGAGGTCCCGGGCAACCGCAAAGCAAACCTGCTCGATCTGTCGCCCGTGCTGGCGAGCGCGACCTGCGAGTTCGGTGCCCATATTCCGGGCGCCGACGGTCGCCACTTCCTGCCACAGATGGCCGCGGACAGCGAGCTCGACAAGACGCTCGACTCCACGTTGTTTGTGCCCTATACGGCCGATGCCCGTGCGCACCTGCGTCCGATTCGCTTCCGCGCCGATATCGCCAACGTCAACCGCTGCGTGGGCACCATCTTGGGCAACGCGGTGACCAAGGCGCATCCCGAGGGCCTGCCCGCCGGCTCCATCACCATCGATTGCGATGGTTCGGCCGGTCAGAGCTTTGGCGCCTTCCTGCCACGCGGCATTACGCTCAACGTGTGCGGCGACGCCAACGACTACTTTGGCAAGGGCCTTTCGGGCGGCGAGGTGTCGGTGCGCCCCAACCCGCATGCGACCTACAAGTTCGACGAGAACATCATCGTGGGCAACGTTGCGTTCTTTGGTGCCACGAGCGGCCGCGGCTTCATTAACGGTCTTGCCGGCCAGCGTTTTGCCGTGCGCAACTCCGGCGCCACCGTGGTGGTCGAGGGCTGCGGCAACCATGGCTGCGAGTACATGACGGGCGGTCTGGCGCTCATCCTGGGCGAGGTCGGGCAGAACTTCGCCGCCGGTATGACGGGTGGCGTGGCCTATGTCTTTGACCAGTACGGCACGCTCGATGCCCGCGTGAACCACGAGAGCGTGGAGCTCAAGGCCCCGACGGTCGACGAGTTGGCGCAGATTCGTGCACTCATCCAAGAGCACGTGGACGCGACGCAGAGCCCGCGCGGCATCAAGCTGCTCTACAGCTTCGACTCGATGAGCAAGCACTTTGTGAAGGTCATTCCGACCGAGTACGAGCGCGTGCTGGCGATTGTCGCCGCCGCCGAGGCCGTCGGCAAGACGCATGCGCAGGCCGAGGAGCTGGCGTTTGACATTGTGACCGGTCGCGCCGACGCCGCCGATGTCGCTCGCTTTGATGTGGCGGGTGGTGTCGCTGGCGCTGTACCCGCCGCCGCCAGCTCTGTTGCTTCGACCAAGAAGGAGGCGTAAGTGCCATGGGTAAGCCCGGTGCTTTTCTTGATATCGATCGCGTGACCCACGAGCTGCGCCCCGTGGAGGAGCGCAGCCGCGATTTCGATCCGCTGTACGTGGAGCTCGACGACGATGCGCGCCGTGCCCAGGCGAGCCGCTGCATGATGTGCGGTGTGGCGTTTTGTCAGATGGGCGCGAGCTTTGGCAAGGCACACCCGAGCGGCTGCCCGCTGCACAACCTGATTCCCGAGTGGAATGAGCTGGTGTACCGCGGCCACTGGGATGAGGCTGCCGAGCGCCTGTCGCTCACCTCGCCCATGCCCGAGTTTACGAGTCGCGTGTGCCCGGCGTTGTGCGAGGCCGCGTGCAACCTGGGTTCGGTCGATGGCCAACCCACGACGATCCATGACAACGAGCGTGCGATCAGCGACCATGAGTGGGCAAATGGCGGTCCGCGCCGCTTTGAGCCGGCAGGGGAGGATGCGCCCACGGTCGCTGTGATTGGCTCTGGCCCGGCTGGCCTGGTGACTGCATGGGAACTTGCGCGTCGCGGCGCGCGCGTGACGGTGTTTGAGCGTGATGACCGTCCGGGTGGTTTGCTCATGTACGGCATTCCCAACATGAAGCTCGAGAAGTCTGTGGTCGAGCGTCGCGTGGCACTCATGCGCGAGCTGGGCATTGTGTTTGAGCTGGGTGCTGACGTTACGAACCCTGCGGTGGCGGCCAAGCTCAATGGCTTTGACGCTGTCGTGGTGGCTGCCGGTGCTCGCGCCCCGCGTGGACTGGCTGCTGAGAATATTGACGCGCCCGGCGTGGTGTATGCCGTGGACTACCTGACGGCCTCGACCGTCTCGGTGCTCGATGGCGGCGAGCCTGTCATCGATGCACGCGGCCTGGACGTCGTGGTCATTGGCGGCGGCGATACCGGTAACGACTGCGTGGGCACCGCGGTACGTCAGGGTGCGCGCAGCGTGCGCCAGTTTGAGTTCTTGCCGGCGGCGCCTGATGTGCGCGCGGCGAGCAACCCCTGGCCGCAGTGGCCCAACGTTAAGAAGACCGACTACGGCCAGCAGGAGGCTATCGCTGCGATGGGTGGCGAGATGCGTGCCTGGGGCGTGGATACGCTCGAGGTGCTGCTGGACAAGAAGGGTGCGGCTGCGGGTCTGCGCGTGGTCGATCTGGACTGGTCGGCGGGAAAGCCCGAGCGCATCGCGGGCTCCGAGCACGAGGTACCGGCGCAGCTGGTGCTCATCGCCTGCGGCTTCACGGGCCCGGAGCACAGTGTGTTCGACGCCGTTGGCGTGCCCGTTGCCACCGCTGGTCGTCCGCTGCCTGTGATGGCCGCCGAGGGCTCGCATCTTGCGGCGCGTGGCGAGGGCGTCGCCGCGGATGCCGCGCCGGTGTATGTTGCCGGTGACGCTCGCAACGGCAGCTCGCTCGTGGTGAGCGCCATGGCGGACTCCCTGGCCTGCGCCGCCGAAGTCGCCGACGCGCTGGAGCTGTAAAGTAGTCATTTAAGAACGTCCCCAATGACTACCCAATGACTAGTCATTTTTTGTCTAGTCGTTGGGGACACTCTTTGCGAGCGATTTGCTCGTTTGTCGACGTACGGGTGTTTATTTGTCGACTTCTTGGGCTGTGGTCACCTGTTGTTTCTGTGGTGGCTGTGGGTATCTGGCTCAAAAGGGCGGGTTGGCCGTCTATGTTTACCTGCGGTTTTGTTGCGGTGCGCATTTTCGGTCAAGCTTTTCGTCAAGTGTTTGGTCAGCATCTGGTTTGCAGCCGGAGGCCTATTTTGCCCGCGCTGGTCGTGGCCGACCACCCTCCTCGTAAGCTCAAATTGAAGTCTATCAGTTTGAGGAGGATGCCATGACTGACCACGCTTTAGACCGAGCGCAGCTAGCCGAAGCCGTCGGCAACGATATTGCCGACATAGCCCATTTTTGGATGCTGCGGAAGTTCCAGTTTTTGGAGCCGGCGCGCGAACAGTTCGAGATCATTGTCGACCCGTGGCTCAGCTATTGCACCGAGCCTTCGCAAAACGAAATCATGGCCTACAACATGGCGTTTACCGATTGGCTGCTCTTCGAGCGCTCCTATCGCCATGGCAAGACGCTGCTCGAGCTGTATGTTGACGAGCCGCCGGCATCGCTTTCGCCTGCCTCGCTCAAGCGGCTCGAGCAGGTACGCGACACGCAGTATTTCTCGCGCTTTGGCATTTTGGACAAGGATCCTGCGAACGGCATAGTTGCGCTGAAGGATACGCGCACCGACCGTCGCTTTGATGTCTACGACCCGCATATCGTGCAAAAGGAGCATTGGAGCGACGGCGCGATTGCGGTGCGCCTCGCTTGCGTCGACGATGTCTGGCTGACGGCGGGACAGCTCTATCTGTACGACATCGCGCGCCTGAGTGACACGGCAGTCGATGGGCCGGGTGCGGTGCATCCGGAGGACCTGCAGGATGGCTTTGACACCTCGTGCATCAGCTTCTTTTTGCGCCTGGTCCGCGACATCATGGGCGCCCAGGGGCGGTACGTGAAGTCGCTCAACATCTACGAGCAGGAGTGGGAGTAGGGGATGTTACTGGTGTCGCTCTGCTGCCCTGACTTTGTCTCAATCTGTAACGTTTGGCGGCTGTTTGGGCCCGTAACTGTTACAGATCGAGACATTTCCCTGGTGTCGCTGGGGTGGGACTGCAACGTATTCCGTCCCCCACATCCCCTCTTCCCTCCGTTAACCGATGCGTCTGCAGTAATCCAACGGGACTAGGTGATAATGGACAAATGTTCAAGTTAATCGTGAGGGAGGAGCTCGATATGGCGTCTGCCGATCGTTCCACGTTGTTTATCAATGCGACCATCCTAGATGGTTCGGAACATATGGAGCCGCAGCCCGACATGGCCGTGGCCGTTGAGCGCGGTGTCATCACGTGGATGGGGCCGAGTGCTGTGGCGCAGGCGCCTGCAGGTGCCGAGGTCATCGACCTGGCAGGTGCGTATCTCATGCCAGGCCTCATCAATATGCATGTGCATCTGTGCGGTTCGGGCAAGCCGGTTTCGGCGGGCGATGCAGGCGCGCTGATGAAGAAGCTCGATAATCCCGTGGGGCGCGCCATCGTGCGCCATATTCTTAAGGGCAGCGCCCAACAACAACTGGCAAGCGGCGTGACCACGGTGCGCGGCGCGGGCGACCCACTGTTTGCCGACATCGCCGTTCGTAATGCCATCGACGCCGGCAAGTATCAAGGTCCTCGCCTGGTGGCGCCGGGAACGGGCGTCACGGTGCCGGGCGGCCATGGTGCGGGCTTGTTCGCCCAGGTGGCAAACAGTCCCGCCGAGGCAGCCGAACAGGTGCGCGACCTGTATGCGCGCGGTGCCGACGTCATTAAGCTGTTCGTAACGGGCGGTGTGTTCGATGCGACCGAGGTGGGCGAGCCGGGCGTGCTGCGTATGCCGGTGGAGGTTGCCGCGGCGGCGTGCAAGGCGGCGCACGATATGGGCCTTCCGGTCATGGCCCATGTCGAGAGCACCGAAGGTGTGAAGGCCGCGCTTCAGGCCGGCGTCGACACAATCGAGCACGGCGCTCCGATGACCCCCGAGATCCTGGAGCTGTACCGCGGCGCCGCGGGAACACAGCTCGAGGGACGCGCGCCGAGCGTGACCTGCACAATCAGCCCCGCACTGCCGTTTGTACTGCTCGATCCGGAAAAGACCCATTCGACCGACACGCAAAAGAAGAACGGTGACATCGTGTGCTCGGGCATTATCGAGAGCGCTCGCGCGGCGCTGGAAGCCGGCGTTAAGGTGGGCCTGGGCACGGACTCGAGCTGCCCGTTCGTGACGCAGTACGACATGTGGCGCGAGGTGGCTTACTTTGCCAAGTACGTGGGCGTGAGCAACGCCTTCGCACTGCATACGGCTACGCAGGTCAATGCCGAGCTACTGGGCCTGGGTGGCGAGACCGGCACAATCGAGTGTGGCAAGGCAGCCGATATCCTGGTGACGCGTAAGAATCCTCTGGATGATCTGTGTGCCCTGCGTGAGCCGACGCACGTGATGTGCCGTGGCGATTTGGTGCGCAAGCTCAAGGTGAAGCGTATTCCCGAGGTGGACGCCGAGCTCGACGCGATTATGGCCATGCCAGCCGAAGCGCTTGCCGAGGAGCTGGCCCGCGACGGCGTGGCGTAGACGAGACAAAGGGACAGCTCCGTTGCCGCATACAAAAAGCCGAGGTCTCAACACGAGGCCTCGGCTTTTTTATCGAACAAATACTTAAGATTTGGGACAAACAAACCTGATTTATTTGTCCCGCGTGCGGGCGCTAGGAGCGCGTTTCCATCTTGGCGTGGCACTTGGGGCAGGTGACGCGGATCTTGCCTTTGCCCTTGGGGACGGAGAGCATCTGGCCACAGTTGGGGCACTTGAGGTATGCCGTGGTCTTGCGGCCCTTCCACATCTTCTTAGCCGTGCGTTTGGCACGCTCAAAGTCCTCCTTGCTGGTGCCGGCCGCGCGTGAGGTGCTGGCCGCTGCAGCGCCGCCACCCAAACTGGCGACGAACTTGCCCAAGCCGGGGACATTGGCGGTCGCAGCGACAAAGGCCTCGTTCTCCTTGCGACGTGCATCGGTATTTTTGGACAGGCCGCGCAGCACGCCAATCACGATGACGGCGATGGCAATCCAGCTGAGCCACTGGATGCGGGCCATCGATCCGATCATTGCGATGACGATGCCGACAAAACCCATCACGATGGTGAGCTCGTCGGCGCCATTGCGACCCTTCATAAAGTCATTCATGCAAATTGCCTTTCGTTCGATATACTGCACGCTTTTATACCCGATTTAGAGCAAGGGGGACAGGTTAATCTGCACCAAGGTGGTGCAAACATACCTGTCCCCGGAACACCAAGGTGGTGCAAACATACCTGTCCCCGGAACACCAAGACGGTGCAAAGAAGTCTGTCCCCAATGCCCCAATTACTTGGAGAGCTTGTCGACGACACGTTCGATCTCGGCGAGCTTGGCGGCTTTGAGGTCTTCGTCGCCTGATTCAATTGCCGAGGTCACGCAACCCTCAATGTGAGCCTTGAGCACATCGGCGTTAATGCGCGCGAGGAGCGCCTGTGTGGCCATGAGCTGCGTGGAAATATCGACGCAGTAGCGGTCCTCCTCGACCATCCGCAAGATGCCGTCGATCTGGCCGCGTGCCGTCTTGAGCATGCGGGTCACCGATTTATGGTCTGCCATCATGGCGGGTCCTCGTTTCTGGTCGATTTTCCGGATGCCCCCGTCAGTTGCGGTGAAATACGGACTGTTTAAAGGCCTAGGGCGGCTCAACAGTCCGTATTTCACCGCAACTTCTGAGGATTGAGTAGGCGGCGTCTGCTACGCGGCGGTCACCGAAAGGGCGTGGAACTTCTCGCCGGCGCCCTCGACGGCGGCGGCGAGCTGCTCGGCGGTCACGGTGTCGGCGCACTCCACCTGGACAGTCTGGGTCTCGTGATCGGCGTCGGCATCGGTCACGCCGACCACGTTGAGCAGCGCGGTCTCGACGGTGGCATCGCAATGGCCGCACATAAGGCCGGAAGTCTTGATTGTGTAACGCATGGGTATTCCTCTCTGTTGTGTCGGCTTTCCCAGGCACCCGACCTTGACCTTCAAGCCGTCGCTCGCGTACCAAAGTACGCGTCGCTCCTCTTTCAGGTCAATCTCGGGCACCTGGAAAACCCGTTCTAAATGGACTTAATGGTGAGCTTATTTTGCCACTTTTGGCTTAAAGGATTTTAAGCGCAGAGCGTTGCTTACGACGCACACGCTCGACAGGCTCATGGCGGCGGCGCCAAACATCGGCGAGAGTTGCCAACCGGTGAGGGGGAAGAACACGCCCGCCGCCAGCGGAATGCCGATGCCGTTGTAGAACAGCGCCCAGAACAGGTCCTGCTTGATGTTGCGAATTGTGGCGCGCGACAGCTCGATGGCACGGGTGACGTCCATGAGGTCGCTGCGCATGAGTACCACGTCGGCGCCCTCCTTGGCGATGTCGGCGCCGGTGCCGATAGCAAGGCCCACGTCGGCGCGCGCCAGGGCGGGGGAGTCGTTGATGCCGTCGCCTACCATGGCGACCTTGCCGCCCACATCCTGCAGCTCGCGGACGTGGCGCTCCTTGTCGGCAGGGAGGACGTCGGCGATGACCTGTTCGCTGCTCAGCCCCACGCGGCGGGCGATGGCCACGGCCGTCACGCGGTTGTCGCCGGTGAGCATGCGCACGTCGACGCCAAGCGAGCGCAGTGCGGCGATGGCCTCGGCGCTCGTCTCTTTGACCTCATCCGCCACGGCGATGGTACCGACAAGCTCGCTGTTCTTGGCAAAGAACAGCGGTGTCTTGCCCTCGGCCGCGAACTGTTCGGCAAGGCCGGCAGGAACCTTCACGCCCAGCTCGTCCATCAGACGCACGTTGCCGGCGGCGATGACATTCTGCCCCTCGCGTGCCGTAACGCCTCGCCCGGGCACGGCGGTAAAGTCCTCGACCATGCGTGCGACGATTCCGCGCGCCTCGCACTCGGCCATAATCGCCTCGGCCAGCGGGTGCTCGCTTGAGCGCTCCAGCGCAGCGGCCAGCTTGAGCAATGCCTTTTCGCTCATGGCGGGCGAGCCGTCAGCGCGCGTGGCTACCGTGATATCGGTCACAGCCGGCTTGCCGCGGGTGACGGTGCCCGTCTTGTCGAGCACCACGGTGCCCACGCTGCGTAGGTTCTCCAGCGCCTCGGCGCTCTTAAACAGAATGCCCATTTCGGCGCCCTTGCCGGTGCCGACCATAATGGCGACGGGCGTGGCCAGGCCCAGCGCGCACGGACAGCTGATCACCAGCACGGCCACGGCGGAGGTGAGCGCCTCGTTTATGCTGCCGGTCAGTGCCATCCACACCGCAAAGGTCACAGCCGAGATCACGAACACCACGGGCACGAACACGCCGGCGACTTTGTCGGCCATGCGGGCGATAGGCGCCTTGGTGGCGTTGGCGTCCTCGACGAGCTGGATAATCTTGGCGAGCGACGTGTCGGCGCCCACGCGTGTGGCACGGAAGGTAAACGAGCCGGTGCGGTTGACAGTGGCGGCGTTGACGGTGTCGCCGGCGGTCTTTTCCACGGGGATGGACTCGCCGGTGAGCGCGCTCTCGTCCACGGCCGAGCTGCCCTCGAGCACCACGCCATCGACAGGGATGGACTCTCCGGGGCGCACACGCAGGACCTGGCCGGGAAGGATACTGTCGACGTCGACGGTGGCCTCGCTGCCGTCCTCTGCCACGACGGTCGCGGTCTTGGGCGCCAGGTCGATCAGCGCCTCGATGGCGCCGCCGGTTTTTGACTTGTTGCGCGTCTCTAGGTATTTGCCCACGGTAACGAGCGACAGGATCGTGCCCGCACTCTCAAAATACAGATTGTCCATGCTCGTCATCATGGCCTCGTGGACCTGACCCGCGGCTAATTGGTCGGCCATGATGAACATGGCGTAGAGCGACCAGGCGATGGAGGCGGTGGCGCCCACGGCAATAAGAGCGTCCATGGTAGGCGCGCCGTGTGCGAGTGATTTAAACCCGTTGATAAAGTACGCGTCGTTGACGTAGGCGATGGGAATGAGCAGGACGAGCTCGGTGAGCGCGAGCGTCATGCTGTGGGTGTGGTCGGTGAAGATGCCGGGCAGCGGCCAGCCGAGCATGTGCCCCATGCCTATGTAGAACAGTGGGACAAGGAATACGATCGAGACGATGAGGCGGGTGCGCATGGCAGAGGCAGCGGCCTCCAACTTTTTGGTCGGCGACTCCATATGGGCGGCGCCGGACCTGACTTGTGTGCTGCCGTTTGAGCCGGCGGCACTGGTGCCCGCATCGACGGGCGAGGCCGAGTAGCCGGCACGGTCGACGGCGGTACAGATATCGTCGGGGGAGACCTGCGCGGGGTCATAGTCGACCATCATGGAACCTGCGAGTAGGTTGACCGCGACGCTTTGGACTCCGTCGAGTTTGCTTACGGCGCGGTCCACGTGCGCCTGACAGGCGGCGCATGTCATGCCGCCTACGTCGAACTTATCTTGAGCCATGGCTTCTCCTTTCTGTGGTTCGGTGTTGGAATTGTTAACCTGCCGATACTATACACCCATACCCCCTGGGGGTGTCTAGTGCAGAAAGAAATGTATGACATTTCGTTACAGATGAGGGTAGTTGTTTGGCCGATGGACCGTCCCTGCCAAACATCTCAATCTGTAACATCTGGGGACCGTTTTGCCTGCTAGATGTTACAAATCGAGACAGAGCGTCTGCGGTCAACTCAAATGTCTTGATTTGTAACATCTAGAGAGGTTTTTGACCCCTTACTGTTACAGATTGAGATGTTGTCTCGCAGGGTTGGGGTTTGTCTCGTTCTGTAACATCTAGACCTGTATCTGCCGAGCTAGTGTTACAGATCGAGACAATTGCCGGGGAGGGGTCCCGTCACGGCAAGACGCCCGCCGCCTAGATGCAGAACCCGGGGATCACACAGGTTAGCTTGTTTGGCTTGTCCGCAGGCGTTGCGTACGTAAAGGCGTCGCCGTCGTGGCCCACGCGATTCAAATAGAGTGTGCCTCCACTCTCCGATGTGTCAGGACTCACCGTGCGCTCCCACCAGCAGGTGTCCTTGCCCTTCCACTGGCGGACCATCGTCTCGTTCGTGGAATACGGGCTCACCTTGAGCTCGCGGAAGAGCTGATACTCTTTGCCCTCGCCGTTGTAGATGTCTGCCAGGTAGTGATAGTCCTTGGCAAACGAATCGGGCGGTTGCGTACCGCACAGCTCGACCATAGCGGGCAGCCAAAGGGTTGCGGGCAACTCGCTCAGACACGATGCACTGTTGGCGGCGCCAGCGTTATTCGAGACCTTTTTGACAGATTTGATGAGTGCGCGTAGCTCATTGGGCAGCAGCTTAAGGCCGTCGCCGTCGAGCCATTCTCGCAGCTCGCAATCTGCCCAGCCGGAGCTCGGCGGTTCAGCCGCAGCGTTGCGCTCGGCAATACCGGCGTCGAACATAAACGTTAGCCCTGCCTTGCCCGTACCGTCCAGAAGCTCATCGTGACGGATGCCCACAAGCTGCGCGCCGACCTCCAGCCCGTTGGTGAGTTTCACGCGCTTGGTACACGGATAGGGGATATGCCCATCGGCATCGAGCAGGTGATAGCGCTTGGCAATCTCGCGTGCCTCGCTACGGGTCTCGGCGGCCTTAATCTTGAGCGAAATCTCCTGCAGCTGATCCCAGGTGTAGTCGTCAAGTGAACCGCGGATGCCGTCGAGGTAGTCGGGGATGCCAAAGCCATGGGTTGCCGCCCCGATAACGCTGAGCCCCGCAACGGCTGCGATAGCGCCGCCGATAATAAAGCGGCGGCGGGTCATGGCATCGTGGCGGGCCTGATTCAGGATCTCTCGTGCGCGCTCGCCGGCGACGTCGACCTTAAGGTGCGTGCCAGAATCGATATCAATTGCGGCCTCGTCTCCTGCACCTTCGCGGCCTTCGGATTCGGCGTCGGTGAGGTATGCCGAGAGCACCTCGAGCATCTGCTGCTCGGTGGGACGATCGCACTGCTCGACTGAGAGACCCTTCATGATGATCTGGACGAGCGCCTCATCGCCCTCGCAGCGCGGCTCGAGCGGTGCCGGCTTGGTCTTGGTCTTTACGAGATAGAACGAGCCGGTTGCAGCGGCGTCCGTCGACTCAAAGTCAA
Source organism: Alloprevotella sp. (assembly GCA_963628025.1). Classification (GTDB taxonomy): domain Bacteria; phylum Actinomycetota; class Coriobacteriia; order Coriobacteriales; family Coriobacteriaceae; genus Collinsella. The sequence goes on from CAVGCW010000035.1 coordinate 16,664, forward strand.
ACGGTTTGCGACCGCTGTAGAGCTGGTACAGAATGCTCGAAAGCGCATAGACGTCGATTGCCGGCGAACGGCGAAGGGCCGCGATGCCTTCGATATCCTGCGTGAGCATCTCGGGCGCGGCGTATGCGGGCGTGGCAAAACGCCAGATGTCGGCGCGCCGGGTGATCGTGTCGTCGCCGAGAGCCATGGTCGCGGAGCCCATGTCGATGAGGCAGGGGTCAAAGGAACAATCAGCAATCTGCTGCTCGAGCGTTCGGCTAGTGGTGCGGAACATGATATTGGCAGGCGACAGGTCGCGATGGATGACCGGATTCACGAGGCCTTGGGTCATCAAGAGCGCACGAAGCACGGCGTTTCCGACGGCGGCGACCATCTGGGTGGTCAGCCCGCCCGAGGCGTCGTGCGGAAGCAGGGGCAGCGCCTGCTTGAGCGAGGTGCCCTCGACCCACTCCATGAGGATGAGAGGGTCATCCTCGCACGATCCGTAGCCATAGACGCGCGGAAATCCGCGCAGGTGCGAGACGGTACACAGATGACGGTACTCCTCGAACAGCGCGGCGGTGCTGGCCAGGTGCGCTGCCGATTGCTCGGCGGAGCGGTCGGGGGCTTGGCCGGAAAGGATGGCGTTGTCCTTGAGTAGCTTGACGGCAAAGACCTCGCCGCTCGTGTTGGTCGCGCGCAGCACGTGTCCGATGTTGCCGTTGTTGCGGTGGGCCGTCTGGAGAATAAGCGTCATAAACCGACGCTTGGCGTCGTCCTCGGCGCTGGGGTCGACCGCCACGGCGGTGTCGAACGTGTCAAGACGGATGAGTTTGTCGCCATAGGCGCTATCGGTAGTATCCATGGCGTTCCTTTGTCTGGCATGGGTTGCCGCGCGTATACGTGAGCAGTGCGGATATCGGTAAAGTACCATGATAGCCGCACTGCCCACGCATACCGCTGAGTATTGTCGTTTACGACGCAGAAGGTAGAAGACGAAAGACGGACGGCGACCGTCTTCCGATCGCCGTCCGCGCTAGTCCACAATGACAAGGAATGTCGTATAGAGACCCAAATGAAGTCTGTCGCTGTTGGCGATTTCCACGGGGGGATAGATCTTGCCGGGCTCGCGTTGGTCGCGCGGCGGCTCAATCACAATATCGCCGTCGCGCGCGCCCGATTCGAGCACCGTGCCGTTGGTCGATCCAAGGCCCTGGGCGTACCAGTGCTCACCCTCGAGCCAAATACGAAGATGCTCGCGCGATGCGTCGGCGCCCACATCGGTGATGCTGGGCGAGGTTTTGGGCAGAGAACCAATCACGGTGCCGTGCGGATCGCGTGTGAGGGGATGGATTTGCATGTCGGCGCAGTTGTCGGCATGGGTTCTGAGCAGACCGAGGTTGGGGGCGACGGTGCGCGGCTGCTCCAGGCTGCTCATAAAGCCACGTCCGACGGTAGTTTCGGTGGTGCCAAAGTGCTCGCCCGTCTTGCTGTCGCAAAAGCGCTCGACGGTGGCCACGCCCTGAACGGGATCGGCGAGCGCCCCCGTTGCCACAAAGAGCATAAGGTAAAGCGTGCTTTTCTCGCGCACGGCATTGCCGTCAAAGTTGTCGATGCAATTGAGGGCATTTGCATATAGGCGGCTGTCCAGCTTGTAGCTGGTGAGAGCCGACATCATTTCGTTGGCGGCCGGACCGCGATAGTGCTCGGCGATTGCCCGATAGGCGGACTCGCCGCCGCCGAGCTTGCTGCAGATTGCCGAGGAAAGGTTGAGCGTGGTGACGGTAAAGTCGCTGTAGATGGAGGGCGCGCACTGGTCAGGCTTGCGATGGACGATGTAACGGGTGAGATACGAGCGGTTGGAAGAGCATTTCTCGAGCAGGGTACTGCCGAGATAAGAGTTTCCATTGATGAGCATTCGGGCGATCTCGAGATGTTTAAGACAGCCGAACGAGCGAATATCGTTATAGAGGACCGAGCAAGGCGTCTCTGCTGCCACGGATACCTCCTTTGATTGCTTCCTAGCCAATATGGCGATAGGAATTAATGGCCCCCGGTGGGCGACGTATTAAATGGCTGCGCAATATATAGCGTAACCAAAGCAACATTATAGGCCACATGTTCGAAATTGCAGGAAGACCGAGAGATTTGGTTTGGACTGGACGGAAATCCCCCTCTGTCTTGATCTATAACAATTAGGACCGATTTTACTCGGTAATTGTTACAGATTGAGACGCTTGTGAACCGTGTCGACCGTTTGTCTCGATCTGTAACACGTAGAGGAAGATTCGCCCTGTAGATGTTACAGATTGAGACAATCAGCCGGGCCCACCTCGTCCGCCTCGTCATCTGTGGTTTACGTGGGGGCATGCGAAGCACGGGTATACTAACCGGCGGCGAATCTGCTCCATCGCTTAGAGCTGCTGCGTCTGGACGGCGCGTGATAGGGCTGCCAAAGCGATCGCCAGCGTGCTGAGCAACGTCCTCTCTGTGCGCACCTGTTTTTGTATGTATTAGCGCACTACCAAGCACGCCCGCGCGGCCGCATGCCGTGCCCATTGCGCGTGCAGATAAGGAACAACAACATATGCGTAATTCTGTATCCGACGTCACGGACGCCGAGATTCTGGACGAGACCCGCGAGGCCATGACCCAGGCTGCCTTCGATGCCGCCGATGAGGCCAATGCCGCCCAGGCCGTCGAGTCCGCTACCGAGAGCCTGCCCGCCTTTGACGAGCTGGGCCTCTCCGACGAGATGCTTCGTGCTATCGAGAACCTGGGCTACACGGCGCCCACGCCCGTGCAGGCCGGCTCGATCCCCGTAGTGCTCGAGGGCCGTGACCTGCTTGCCGCCGCTCAGACCGGCACCGGCAAGACGGCTGCCTTTTTGCTGCCGACCATGAACAATCTGGAGCACATCGCTCCTCCCAAACCCGTGCGCGAGCGCGGCGGCCGCAACCGCCGTCGCGGTGTTAAAAAGCCCGAGGGCAACGGCCGCGGCCCCGTGATGCTCGTCATCACCCCCACGCGCGAGCTTGCCCAGCAGATCGACGAGGTCGCGAGCAAGATCGCCGACGTCACGGGCCACGTTGCCGTGACCGTCGTGGGCGGCGTGAGCTACAAGCCGCAAACCGCTGCCCTCAAGTACGGCTGCGACATCCTGGTCGCAACGCCGGGCCGTCTGGTCGATCTGATCGAGCAGGGTGCCTGCCATCTGGACGAGGTCAAGGTGCTGGTGCTCGACGAGGCCGACCGTATGCTCGACATGGGCTTTTTGCCTGCCGTCCGCCGCATTGTGCGCGAGACGCCGGCCGAGCGCCAGACGCTGCTGTTCTCGGCGACGCTCGACGAGGAGGCCGTGGGCGAGATCACCGACCTGGTGAGCGACCCGGCACGCGTGGAGATCGCGCCCGCCACGTCGACCGCCGACACCGTCGACCAGTTTGTGTTCCCGGTGTCCATCGAGGCCAAGAACAACCTGCTGCCCGAGTTCCTCAAAAAGGAGGGCCCGGAGCGCACTATCGTCTTTATGCGCACCAAGCACCGCGCCGACAGCTGCTGCCGTCGTCTGGAGCGCAAGGGCATCAAGGCCGCCGCGATTCACGGCAACCGCAGCCAGGCCCAGCGCGAGCGTGCCCTTTCGGCCTTCCGCGACGGTACCGTCGACGTGTTGGTGGCAACCGACGTGCTCGCCCGCGGCATCGACATCAGCGACGTGCGTTACGTCGTGAACTTTGACGTGCCGGCCGAGCCGACCGACTACATCCACCGTATTGGCCGTACGGGCCGCGCCGGCGAGCTGGGCTGGGCCATCACGTTTGTGACCGAGCAGGATGTCGATGAGTTCTACGAGATCGAGAAGCTCATGGACAAGACCGCCGACATCTACGAGGCCGGCGACCTGCATGTGGGCCCCAATCCGCCCGCGGTTGACCCCGAGCGCGATCCTGCGGCCTTTAAGGTGAAGAAGAAGACCAAGCGCGGCAAGTCCAAGAGCAAGAAGAAGCTTGAGCAGGCGCGTCGCGACGGCAAGCGCAACGGCGACGATTACGGTGATGTGGCCGGTCGTTCCAACCGCGGTCGAGACGAGCGTCGCGGCGACGGTGAGCGTCCGAGCCGTCCCAAGCGCGGCGGCAAGACCCGCGTGCGCGAGGGCGTTCAGGCTCGCGTGGACGAGGCTGTGGAGAGCGTGGCCCGCGAGGTGGCTGCCGAGGAGCGCGGCGGTGCTGGTGTCGTTGAGCAGGCCCCGCGCGGCAACCGTGCCGAGCGCCGTGCCAAGCAGTTCCAGGGCGAGGCACACCGCCGTCGTCGTGAGGACGAGGACCGCGGCGGTCGTCGCCGTGTTGAGCGCGAGGACGAGGGCCGTGGCTCGCGTGGCGGCAAGCGTGGTTCGGGCGATCGTCGTCGTTCCGGTCGCGATGGCGAGCGCGGCGGCCGTGATGAGCGCCGTGGCGGCGAGGGCCGCGATTCGCGTGGCGAGCGTGGTACTCGCGGCGGCGAGTCCCGTGGCGGCAAGCGCTTTGATGAGCGCGGTGGCCGTGGCGGCGAGCATCGCGAGGGCACTCGTGGCAATGGCAGCCGCGGCGGTGCTGGCCGCTCTAACGAGTCGCGCGATCGCCGCGATCCGCGTGCCAGCCGCGATCGTCGCGATGACTGGCGCAACTACGACGATACCCGCGAGGAGCGTCGTGGCGGCTATCGTGGCGGGCGTGGCGGCAACCAGGCCGGCTCCCGCGGCGGCCGTGCCGGCGGTCGCGATAATCGTGGTAGCTATGGCAATAGTCGTGGCGGCAAGCGCGGCGGCAGCTCCCGTCGCCCCGGTGACGGCGGCGGCAAGCGCAAGTAACATACGCATCGCCCGCTAGAGCGAGGTGAACCAAGGGCCCCGAGCAACTACGCTCGGGGCCCTTTTTGTTTGCCGTATCCGATCGCTAGTTCAAATGTGATTTCCTCGGGAATGCATCTAGAGGATGCCGTGGGCCTGTTTCCCACCATGCGGCAATGGGTCCCATGGGGTGCGCCGTGCATTTTTTGGAGTATTCTGCAGTTCGAGTTGTCTGCATATGATTTGACGTCGCCAACGGTGGCTTTCGGATATCCCTAGCGAGCGTTCTGAGTCAGATTTCGTCGTTTTCCGGAGCAGGGGCGCGTCATTCTCGCCATGTCGGAACCCAAAATGACGCAGCGCCCTAAAGGTTTGCCCGCTCGGGGTATTGCTGGCGCGGTCACGTTGCAGAATACTCCGTTTTTTGCACGGGCCAGGATGGGGTACCTCGGGAGAACACGGCGGTATCCCGTAAATATATACAATCTGTACCGTAATTTATACAAAACGAAGAGGTAGACAGCGTAGGGTTGGTGCATTGGGGTGCTTGATGCACCAAAATGGGGATCCCACGTGCCGTATACTCTGGCTGGATGTGAAAACGGCTTGACGCGTTGCCAGACGTAGGGGGAGGGTGTCTCGATGAGCGTATTCGAAATTGTGTTTAGTCCGACGGGTGGAACGCAGAAGGTGTCTGGCCTTGTGGCCGGGGCACTGGACAAGAATACCGTTACCGTCGATCTGACCGATAGCGGGCTAGATTTCAGCGCTGTCTCGATGACTGAGGACGACGTGGCCGTAATCTCTGTGCCGGCGTATGCCGGTAGAATCCCGGCTGTGGTGGCTGACCGGTTGGGCATGGTTCACGGCAACGGAGCGCGGGCCGTTCTGGTGTGCGTCTACGGAAACCGCGCGTTTGAGGACACGCTCGTAGAGCTGGAGGACGTTGCGAAGCATGCGGGATTCCGGGTGATCGCGGCAGTTGCGGCCATTGCAGAACATTCCATTGCGCGACAGTTTGCTGCCGGTCGTCCGGATGCGCAGGATGCGGCGCAGCTTGCTGAGTTTGCTCAGCAAATTCAGCAAAAGCTGTTGGCTGAGGATGCGTCCGAGCCCTCTATCCCCGGCAATCGTCCTTATAAACAAGCTGGAGGTCACCGCATGGCGCCCGAGGCAACAGAGGATTGCGTCTCCTGCGGTGCATGCGCCGCGGCGTGCCCCGTTTGTGCTATCGACAAGGGTGACCCCAAACGAGCAGCTGGCGAGGCGTGCATCTCCTGCATGCGCTGCATCGCCGTATGTCCGCGAGGTGCTCGCAAGCTTGATTCCAGCAAACTATCCGCTGTTTCCCAGATGCTGAGCAAGGTTTGCGTCGTGCGGAAGGGATGCGAGCTCTTCATCTAGCGCATACGAAATTGGTGCAATGGGGCCGGGTTAATCTGCACCAACCTGGTGCAAACAAACCTGTCCCCAATGCACCAGAGTGAGGAGTGCCCCTGGGTGCCGGCGGGAAAGGAACGTCCCTAAGTGCCGCCTAAATACCGTTTATCGAAGAAAAAATACCGTTCGCCGGTCATAATGATTGTTCCGGCTTTGGGCTTGTCTACAATATCTCCCGTAAAAAGAAATGCGGAAGGTTACCGAGTCCCTCGGACGTGGGCCTAACCAAAGTCTTTGATCGGATGTGTCTCTATGGATGCATTCGGTTGATTTTGGTTGGGCTATATTTATGAAGGGACATGCCACCATGGGTTTCTTTTCTCGCCTTATGGGTGGCTCGGACAAGCAGGCGACTGCGACTTCCGAGTTCGAGATTCTCGCCCCTGTTTCCGGCGAGCTTGTTAATCTAGAAAATACCAATGACCCCGCTTTTAGCAGCCGTGCGGTGGGCGATGGCGTTGCCGTGGTTCCCCAAGAGGGAACGGTGTGCGCTCCTGTTTCCGGTACCGTCGCCGCTCTGTTTCCGACTGAGCACGCGCTGGGCATCATGTCCGAGGTTGATTTCCGATCTCAGCCGAACACATTGAGCAAATAGGCCATTCCCGCAGT